>NZ_JBKZCD010000002.1:0-249979 GCF_046938665.1 Lactobacillus delbrueckii subsp. bulgaricus | reverse complement strand
CTTGAAGGAAGCCAGCGGCTACGTGCCTTTAGAGAACCTCTGCCTCAGCCCGCAATGCGGCTTTGCGTCAACTGAAGAAGGGAATACCTTGACTGAAGAAGAAGAATGGAACAAGCTGAAGTTCATCAAAGAAGTCGCTGACGAAGTTTGGGGCGAATAAAAACTAAACTGATTAAGGATTACAGAAAAACTCCTGTGCAAGCTAGTAGCACAGGAGTTTATTTGCTGCTTATTCTATTATTGCTTAACTAAAACTTTTCGCCGACTTCCGCTGATGCAACATCCAGCAGAGGCTGGCCGTCTTGGTCAAAGTAGCTGTCGATGTCCCGGCACCAAATGATGGCGATGGTGTTTTTTCCGCAGTGAACGCCGACAACGGGGCCAATGATGGACCGGTCAAACTTGTCCTTTGGGAAAGCAGCCTGGTAATCTTTAAGCCATTCGTCGCCCCGGTCCGGATTGGCCGCGTCAAAAATCGTGGCCTGGATTGGGTAGTCCTTGTTTTCCGTCAATTCGCGGAAGTCGTTTTGGACATGCTTGTAGGCCCGCTTGTATTGCCGCTCCTTGGCAATGGCGGAGATGTGGCCAGTCTTTTGCACGTCCATGGCCAGGATTGGTGTAATGTGGAGCAGGGTGCCGATAAAGCTGGCCGCGTTTGACAGGCGGCCGGTCCGCTTGAGGTGGCCCAGGTTGTCGACCAGGAAACGGACGCCGATCGTTTTGCGCAGGTCTTCCAGGTCCTGCATGATGAGGTCGACGCTGGCTCCGGCATTAACCAGGCGGGCAGCCAAAATAGCGCAGTCAGCCAGGCCGGCACAGGTCGTACGGCAGTCAAAAGGATGGATCTTGATCCGGTCTTCTTCAGCCGCGTAGTTGACCAGGTTGGTGTAGGAGCTGGAGATCCCGCTGGACAAAGGCAGGATGATCACGTCGGTGTAGCCGTCTTCCACGTAGCGGTCGACGAATTCCATAATCTGACCCAAAGATGGCTGGGAAGTGGTCGGCAGGGTCTGGCTGCTGGAGATTTTTTCATAAAATTCTTCATAGCTGATGTCGACTAAGTCGTAGTAGGTCTTCCCGTCCCAAATCAAGGGAATCGGCACCACGTCGATATGGTACTTCTCTTGTTGCTCCTTGCTCAGGTAAGCAGAACTGTCGGTTAAAACAGCAATTTTCATATTTTTTCCTCCGAGCATTATTATTCTAAAAACTTTTATCCTAAGCATATTTTAGTGAAAAATGGATAAATGGGCAAGATGGGGAGAAAATGCTTGCCGCCGGATAAAAGCAGGATTATAGTTAAGGTAGAAGGATTTATTGCCAAAAATAAACTACTGACCACATGCGCGAATGGAGGCGGACGGTATGGAAGACATTTTCTTTACGGTAACAGGCTGCAACCACTACTTTGGCACGGAAGCTTTCAAGCCGAGAATGAAGGTTACCTTGTACAAGGAACCTGACAACAAGTATGACAAGGAAGCCATTAGGGTGGAAGCCCGGGCTTTAGGCAAGATCGGCTACGTGGCCAACAGCCCGTACACGGTCTTGGGCGAAAGCCGCAGCGCCGGCCGCCTGTACGACTTGATCGACGACGGGGCGACAGGCCGGGTGCTCTATGTCCTGCCACAAGGCCTGGTCTGCGAGCTGGAAGAGACTGGTTTTGAAAAAGTTAAAAAGATTTATAAAAAACACAGGCATTATTAATTTGCCGTGAAAAATCCTGCTTGCGACAGCAATGTTGCTTTCAAGCAGGATTTTGCTTTTTTAAAGAAAATATATACCGGTAAATCCCGAACGATAGATTAACTCTGCTTGGTTTGTGTTAATAGCATTAAAGCTTTTAGCAAAAATCCCCCTTTAAAAAAGTGAAAATGGTGCTAGAATAGTAACAATTATTTTCTTACAGGGGTAAAAGACACTATGAAAAAACTGATTGACCTCCACCTGCACTTAGATGGCTCCGTGCCTTACCAAACCGTCCGTGAACTGCTGGCTAAAGATGGAAAAAGCCTGCCAGAAGCTGACTTGCGAAAAAGACTTTCAGTCAGCCCGGACTGCCGGAACCTGGACGAATACCTGGACAAGTTCGACTTCCCCTTGTCCTTGATGCAGACAGCAGAAAACCTCCGCTTGATTGTCAGGGAGCTCTTAGCAGAGCTAAAGAGCCAGGGCCTGGTTTATGCTGAAATCCGCTTTGCCCCGCAGAAGCACACGGAAACTTTGACCCAGGCAGAAGCTGTCCAGGCAGTTCTCGCTGGCAGGGACGACTTTTACGCCTGGCAAAAAGGGCAGGAAGGAGACGACCTGCACGCCAACTTCCTCCTTTGCTTGATGCGGCTAGTTGGCCAGGATGAAGCCAACTGGGAAACTGTAAGAGTGGCTAAAGAATTTAAAGACCAGGGGGTAGCTGGCCTAGACCTGGCGGGCCCGGAAAACGAAGAAGTGGCCAACCGCAAGTACGCGCCCTTTTTCCAGCAGGCAAGAGAATGGGGGATTCCTTACACCATCCATGCCGGTGAAGCCACGGGGCCAGAGTCGATGAGAGAGGCCCTGGCCTTAGGGACCCAGCGGATCGGCCACGGCATCCGCTGCCAGGAAGACCCAAGCCTGGTTAAAGAATTGGCTGAAGACGGGATTACTCTTGAATGCTGCGCCAGCTCAAACCTGAACACCAAGGTTTTTGACCAGATCGCCGAATACCCCCTCCGCTCCATGCTGGGGCAAAAACTGCGGGTGACCTTAAATACCGACAATATGACTGTTTCAGCGACCAACCTGCCCCGCGAATACCAGCTCATGGAAGAGCAGGGCTTGACTAAATCCGAAGAGAAGCAGCTCTACTTAAACTCGGTTAGAGCCGCTTTTGCCAGCCAGGAGGAAAAGGACCGCCTTTTGGCCTTGCTGGAAAAATAAGCTGATACCGATAAATGTAAATAGATGGCAAACGAAAACTGCATCCCTGGGGATGCAGTTTTTTGATTAGTTGTTGATGTTAAGCTGTAAAGTGTTAAGTACTAAATTAGATTGATTCAGTTATTTTGTTTATTTTTGTATCTATCTTATTGGTACAGGGCCGTTGACAGGTAGCGTTCCCCGTTGTCCGGGGCTACAGTGACCACCTTCTTGCCGGCACCCAGTTTCTTGGCCAGTTCGATGGCCCCGTGGATGTTGGCCCCAGCTGAGATCCCTGGCAAAAAGCCTTCCAGGCGGGCCACTTCTCTGGCCGTCGCAAAGGCTTCCTCGCTGGAAACTTCGACAATCCCGTCGTAGATGGACTGGTCTAAAGTCTTTGGAATGAAGCCAGCTGAGATCCCCTGGATCTTGTGCGGGCCCTTCTTGCCTTCCTTTAAAAGCGGGGATTCCGCCGGTTCTAGGGCGTAGACCTTGACGTCGCCGGCCTTCTTCAAGGCCCGGCCAATCCCGGTCAAAGTGCCGCCAGTACCAACCCCGGCCACAAAAGCGTCTGGCAAATCGCCGGCAAAGGCGGTGACGATTTCCTGGCCTGTGGTCAGTTCGTGGATTTCCGGGTTGGCTGGGTTTGCAAACTGCATTGGCATGAAGTAGCCCTTTTCCTTAACCAGCTTTTCCGCCAAAGCGATAGAACCCGGCATCCCGTCCTTGCCCGGGGTTAAAAGCAGTTCAGCCCCGTAGGCCCGCATGATCTTCTTTCTTTCCTCGCTCATGGTTTCCGGCATGGCGATGATCAAGTGGTAGCCCTTGGCGCTGGCGACAGCGGCCAGGCCGATCCCGGTGTTGCCGGAAGTTGGTTCCACGATGGTGTCGCCAGGCTTAAGCTTGCCTTCCTTTTCTGCCTTTTCAATCATGGCCAGGGCAATCCGGTCCTTGACTGAGCCGCCGGGGTTGAAGAATTCCAATTTGACGTAGACGTCGGCTGCTCCTTCCGGGACGACCCGGTTTAACTTAACGATTGGGGTGTGGCCGATAGTTTCCAAAATGTTGCCGTAAATGCGGTCAGTTGACATAGTTTTTCCTCCTGAAATTATGCGCTAAAAAAATTCTAAATCTTATTTGATAGTTTGCAGCCAGTTTTTAAAAAAGTGCTGCTGGCTGCTTTCCCAGGTGAACTGGGGCAGGGACATGGCGGCTTCATCGGCGAAATACCGCTGCGGTTTCGCTAGCTTCCGGTCATCACCTCCTCTAGCGGATAATTCCCGCTGGTATTCTTTGCTAAAAGCCTGGGGGCCGTATTCCAGGTGGCTGAAGAGAAAGACCTGCTGGCCAGGCCCGGTGACCAGGGTTAGGTGGCCATCTGGTGTGGCCGCGTTGATGGTCAAGGCTTTTTCTTGCTCAATCTCGCTCCTGTTCATCTCGGCGTAGCGGGCGTGCGGGGCCCGGAAGCCCGTGACCAGGCCGGATAAGAGGGGGGCGGGAGCCAGGATCTCCTGGGGGTAGATGCCGAAAATCTTCTCCGGCAGGGGATGCTTGCCGATCCCGTAGAAATAGTAGAGAGCCGCCATGGCGCCCCAACAGACATAGAGCTGGGGGATGTTTTTTGCCTTTAAGAGGTCAAAGAACTTGGTCAATTCCTCCCAGTAGTCGACTGCGTTAAAGGGCAGGAGCTCGATGGGGGCGCCGGTGATGATGAAACCGTCTAGCGTATCGACTGTCTTGAGATTTAGCGGCTCAGCCGGCCAGTTTTGGGGCCGGGGCCGGTTTAGATAGTGGCTTTGGGGGTAAAAATAAGTGATTTCAGTTTCCGGGCTGGCTTCTTTGATCACATGGCTGAACCGTTTCTGGGTGTCGATCTTGTCATGCATTAAATTGAGAATGCCGATTTTCTTGCTCATCTTGTTTGTCAGTCCTTTTTTAAAAAATAGCAGGTAAATCTGGGAAAACAAAAAGACGCGCGAGCCAAGCTCTACGCGTCTTAAACAATCAAAGTTATTTGGATATTTTGGAATTCTGGTCTGCTCCTAGCTTTCCAGTCCAAGCCAAATAGTGGATTGCTTAAGACACAATCCACAACAACAAGCAGTCATGTTTACGTTGAACAGGTTCTTGTTGAACATTTGGCTTACCTCCTAAATTAGTTACTTGAAGTATAACCGCTATTTTCGGCTTTGACAAGGGAAAATTAGAAAAAAGTTACAGAAAACTAATTTTCTTTATTTTTCTGCTCCTGCAGGCGGAAGTTCTGCCAGATGGCCAAAAGGGTTACCAAAGCCAGGCAGCTGAACATGATAAAGTCGTATCTCCCGCCCTGGTAGCTTCTTTGGGCCAAAGTCCCTTGCCCCCTTTTCTGGGCCAGGGAGATCAAGGCCGTGGCCAGGCTGACGCCGACTGAACCGGCAAACTGCTGAAGCATGTTGAAAGAGGAGTTAACGTCAGCCACGTTTTTCCGGTCAACCAAAGTTGAGGCGTTGGAGATGGTGTTGGCAAAACTCAAGTTGAAGCCGGACCGGATCACGATGTGGCAGACAACGATCAAGACCGGGGTCAGCAAGGGCTGCAGGACCAAAAGCAGGCAGTTGCCCAAAAGAAAGAGGCAGCCGCCCAGGGTCAGCGGGAACTTGAAGCCCCGCTTGTCGGCCATTTTCCCGGCAAAAGGCGAGATGACGGCGCCCACGCAGGAGCCTGGCAAAAGGACCAGGCCGCTGATCAAGCTGCTGGCTGCTAAAGCATATTGGGCATAGACCGGAACGGCGACAGACAGGCCGATGTTGACCAGCTGCAGGCAGAAGTAGGTTAAAGCCGCCAGGCAGACAGTTTTTTCTTTAAAAATTGCCAGCTTGAGCAAGTGGCTGTCTCCCCGCTTGTTGACAAAAACAAAGAGGACAAAGAGGACCGCTCCGCCTAAAAGCAGAAGCCAGGACAAACTGCTGGTCCCGATTAAAGACAGGGCGTAGATGATGGCAAAAAGGGCCAGACCCAGCAAGAGCAGGGAGGGGGCATCGAATTTTTCCTTTTGCCCGGAAACCTGGTTGCGGATGTAGACCTGGCCGCCGATTAAGCTGACTAAAGCCAGGGGCAAAAGGAGCCAGAAGATCATCCGCCAGCTGGCCATTGAGACCACCAGGCCCCCGTAAGTTGGCCCCAGGGCCGGGGCAAAGGAGATGATCATCCCGGCAAAACCGGTCATGAGGCCGAGTTTTTGCTTAGGGACCTGGGTGAAGATCAGCTGGAACATGATCGGGGTGGAAAAGCCGGTGGCGATCCCTTGAATGATCCGGCCGGCCAGCATCAAAGGAAAGCTAGAAGTTAAGGCGCAGATGATGCAGCCGCAAATAAAGGCCAGGGCGGCTCCTAAATGCAGCCAGCGGGCCGGGACCTGCTTAAGCAGGTAGGCGGTAGTCCCCATGACGATGGTCACTGTCAGAAGATAAGCCGTGGTAATCCACTGGACGGTTGCCAGGGGCTGGTGGAACTCTTTGACTAAAAGCGGGTAGGTAACGTTCATGGAGGTTTCATTCAGAATACCGATGAAGGTCATCAGGCCCGCGCTGAAAATGGCGAGGTTGACTTTGCTTGATTTTTTCATAAGAACCTTTCTAAGAACACAAAAAGGCTGTCAGCGGTAGCTCCGCGACAGCCTTTTGCTTTGTTTTCGTTAAAGTTATTTTAGCATAAACCGCCAATTTTTGCCCAGGCATTATTTCCGGTAGAGCAAAAGAGCAGTTCCGGCTAAGTCAACCGTGTAGTCTTCGCTCTCCAGCGGCCGCTTGGTCATCCCCTGGTCGGTTGAGTAGATGATCAGGCCCAGTTTTGCCCCAGCTGGCAGGGTGTAGTAGGTCGGCTGCAGTTCAAATTCCAGGTCGACGAACTGGCCGGCTTCCAGCTTGCTTGGCTGTTTCATGTCCTGGTAGTTCTGCAGGTTCATGTGGGCCTTGGTAATCAGCTTGGCCTTAGTGGCCTTGTCTGGGACGAATTCCTGCAAGGAGTCTGCCCCGAAGCGGAAGCCAAAGGGCTGGTTTCCTCTGGCAAAAATCTTCGGCGTAGCCGTCAGCCGCTGCCGGGTTCCCAGGTCAACCAGGGCAACAGACAGCTGGCCGACAGTTTTATTAGCTGCTACCCGGACCCGGACCTTTGGCCGGCCGACCAGGGTAGTCGGGTGGAGGAATTCCTCGCTTTCAAAGCGGAGGCTGGCCTTGGCCCACTTTTCCTCCCCGCTGATAAACTGGTATTCCCAGTCAGTTTCACTGATGCCGGCCTTCTTGAATTCTGTCCCGCCCAAGTCGGTGAAGGTCAGCTGGCCTGACCCGTTTTCAACCGTTGACAGGTCCCCGTCAGCCGTTGGTGAATAGAGGCTGGCCTGGCCCAGGTCGCTTACCCAGTCACTTTCTGCGTGCCACTTGTCAGCTTCCAGGTTGTCCTGGATCATGACCTTTGGCCATTGCTCATAAGCCCCGTTTTCCACTTCCAAAAGCTCATGGACGAACCAGAGGTTCATGAGGTCGGTGAAGTCGATGGAAACCAGGTTGTTCATGTTGTAGTGCGGACCCTGGTGAAGGAAGAGGCGGGATTCCACCGGCAGCTGCTTGACCTTTTGCCAGATCTTGTAGACGTTCTTTGGCTTGACATTCCAGTCGTTTAAACCGTGAACGGAGATCCAGGAGCACTTGATGCCATCGGCATGGTGGCGGTAGTTTCTAGCCTCCCAGAAGTCAGAATACTGGCCGCTCGCCCGGTCTTGTTTTTCAAACAGGTCAGCCTGCTCTTGTTCGTAAGCCTTTTTAGCTGTGAAATTGCCCCCATCCCAGAGGTTGGACTGGCAGACTTCAGCCAATTTGTCCAGGTCTTCACCCTGGCATTCACCAGGCGCGATTACCAGACCGTGTTCCCGGTAGTAGTCGTACCAGGAGGAAATAGCGGCTTCAGAAACCACTGTCTTCAGTCCCTTGACCCCGGTTGTCGCAATAGCAATCTGCAAAGTGCCCAGGTAAGAACGGCCGGTCATGCCGATATTGCCGCTGCACCAGCTGGCCTTGGTTTCAAAGCGGCGGGTCCGGTCGGTGTAGGCCACCCGGTCGCCAGTCAGCCATTCAATGACTTCTTTTTGGGAGATGGTTTCTTCGGGTGACCCGGTGATCCGGATCCCGTCCCCGTGCCGGTTGCCGATGGCCCCGGAGAAGACGGAGGCAAAGCCCCGGGCCAGGAGGTATTCGTTTAAGCCGTAAGAAGACTTGCCGGTGGCCAGTTCAGTAGCTGGCACGTCCTGGTCACTTGGAGCCGGGCTCTTGACCAAAGGCTTGGCCACATATTTAGGATTAGTCCAGCAGGTCGCGTCAGTCAAGTTCTCATCGACATTGTGGTTGGTTTTTTCATTTTCAATGATCCCGCCAAAGTATGGTGAAGCCGTGTAAAGGGCTGGGACTTTCAGCTGGCCTTGGCTTTCGACTGGCCGGAAGACCGTGACCGGCAAGAGGTCGCCCTTGCCATCGCCGTCAGTGTCCAGGTCGCTTTGTACGTAAACGACCTCGCGGATGACTTGGCTTGTGTCAAAAACCGGCAGGGACTTGCCGTTGAAGAACATAAACTTGCCTTCCCCCCAGAACTGGGTGAAGTAGCCCTTGCCGGCCATGATGTCTAAAAGGATCTGCCCATTTTTGCTCCGGGTGTTGAGCAGGCGGTAGAAGGCAAAAATCAATTCTTCCTTGCTGGTCAAGTCCTTAAAGGCTGGCAGGGCATGCTTTTTTCCGCAGGTCAACGGATCAGTCAGACTGTAGTCGTAGTTTGGGTGGTAGCCTAAAAGCTGCAGGGCAACATTGGCAAACTGGCTGGCGGTGATGGCAGCCGGCGTGTCCAAAAGAAAGGCGGCCAGGTCAGTTTGGTCATCTACGGCAAATTCAGGCAATTTGGCGTCTTTAGCCTGGCGGGTCGTGGCTTCCGCCAGGACATTGCCGGTCAAGACGGCCAGGAGCTCACTAAAGGAAAGGGAAGAGTAGTTTTCCGGCAAGAAGTTGATTGCCAGCAACTCCTCGGTTGCCTTGTCCGGACTGGTTTCAACGTAGGCATATTGATTGTATTTCATGCTTTACCTCATCTTTATATCTTTACATCTATGGGATAGTGTGTCTTTTTGCTTTATCCAGTTTTTTTAGCTGTTTTTTAAGCAAGTTCTCAAGTTAATGCAAGCAAACCGCTTCATTTTTGTCAAGGAAAAAATAGATAAGAAAAAAAGCAACTTTTTTTCCGAAATATGTTTGACAATTTATCCTTGGTCTAATATACTTAATTTGTTGCGTCGGAGCATAACGGTTCGGTAGCTCAGCTGGATAGAGCAACGGTCTTCTAAACCGTGGGTCGTGAGTTCGAATCTCACCCGAATCATGATTGCAACCAGAGAAATCACTGAGGCTTGCCTCGGTGATTTTTTTGTTATGTCCGCAGAAAATTTGCCAAGCCGGCAAAAGTAAACTATAATGGAATAAATATTAAACGTTTGTTCGAGCAATCCTGGTCACTTGGCCGGGGCCTTTTTATTTGCTCGGGATTTTTGACACAAGGCAGGAAATGTAATGACGACGGTAATTTTAGCAGAGAAGCCCAGCCAGGCCCGGGCATACGCGGCCGCTTTTGCCCAGAGCCAGAAGGGGGAGGGGCAGATCAAGGTCGCGGACCCGATTTTGCCGGCAGACACGGTGATCACCTATGGTTTTGGCCACCTGGTGGAAATGGCCCTGCCCGAGGCCTATGATGCCAGCTACAAGCACTGGTCATTAAAGAAGCTGCCGATTTTTCCGGACCAGTACAAGTACCTGGTTCCCCGGGACAAGAAGAAGCAGTTCAATATTGTCGCTAATTTGCTCAAGCGGGCAGATACGATCGTGATTGCCACGGACAGTGACCGGGAAGGGGAAAATATCGCCTGGTCCATCATGCGGCAGGCAGGAATTGATTTGAAACAGAAGCGTCTTTTCCGCCTCTGGATCAATTCACTGGAAAAAGCCGCGATCAGGGAAGGTTTCCAGAACTTGCGGCCGGGCTGGGACTACTACTACCGCTATAAGGAAGCCCAGACCCGGCAGATCAGCGACTGGCTGGTCGGGATGAATGGCAGTCCCTTATTTACCTTGCTGCTAAGAAAGCAGGGGATCAAGGGGACCTATTCAATCGGCCGGGTGCAGACGCCGACTTTGTACATGGTCTATAAGCGTGACCAGGAAATTGCCAATTTTAAGCCGGAGAAGTACTGGCTGCTTATGGCCGATTTTTGGCAGGGAAGAAAGAAATTTACCGGCCGCATGCAGCCGGAAACGAAATTCAAGAGCCCGGCAGAACTGGAGCAGTTTTTGCTGGCTAAGGGCGGGAGCCTGGGCAAGCAGACCGGCCGGGTAGCCAAGGTAGACAAGGAGCAAAAGAGCCAGGCCAGCCCCCGTCTCTTCTCCTTGTCCAGCCTGCAGACGGAAGCCAACCGCCGCTACCATGCTTCAGCCAGCCAGGTTTTGCAGGCCGTGCAGAATCTGTATGAAAATAAGTTTTTGAGCTATCCGCGGACAGACTGCAACTATATCACGGACAATGAGTATGCCTACCTGGCCCAGAACTTAGACCGCTACCAGGGGCTTTTGCCAAATTCTGCAGAAGTCAAAGAGCAAATGAAGCCCTTAAAGGCCGAGAAGCGCTATGTTGACTCCAGCAAGGTCCAGGAGCACCACGCCATCATCATGACCAAGACCGTGCCCAGCCAGGCCCAGCTGGGCAAAATGTCCAAGCTGGAAGGGCAGGTCTATGACCTGATCTTGCGGCGGACTCTGGAGATGTTTTTAAAGGCCTATGTCTATGAGAAGACCACGGTTTTGATTAATGCCGGCCAATTGACTTTTAAAGCCAGCGGCAATGTCAGCGTGAACCTGGGCTGGAAGATCCTGGAAGGGCCGGTTAAAGATGCCCAGCTGCCGCCCCTGGAAGTCGGCCAGGAACTGACGGCGAAATTGAAAGAGCAAGAAGAAGAGACCAAGCCCCCGGCCAAGTTTACGGAAGGGAGCTTGATCACGGCCATGAAGACGGCGGGCAAGACCCTGGACGATGAAGAGGCCCAGGCTATTTTAAAGGACGTTGAAGGGATCGGGACGGAAGCTACCCGGGCCAGCACCATCGAAATTTTGAAGAAGCGGGGCTACATGCAAAGCCGGCAAAACAAATTGTCGGTTACCCCGGAAGGGGCTATTCTCTGTAAGGCGGCGGAAGCTGAGCCGCTCTTAGTCAGCGCGCAGATGACGGCCCAATGGGAAAAGGCCTTAAAGCAAGTCGGGGCCAAAGAGCGGAGCCAGGATAACTTTTTAGGGCAGATCAAGAAATTCATTGCAAAGATGATCACGGAAGTGCCAGGCAAGATCCAGGTTGACCAAGGCTTGCAGGAAGAAGCCCAGAGTCGGCAGGCTAAAGCCGCGGCAATCGGCCCCTGCCCAGTCTGCAAGCAAGGGGAAATTACTGACAAGGGCAAGTTTTACGGCTGCACTAATTACCGGGGCGGCTGCCATTTTACCTTGCCCAAGAAGTTTGCCGGCAAGAATATGGGCAAGCGGATTGTGAAGACCTTGATCAGCAAGGGCAAGACTGACAAGCTGGACGGTTTTGTCTCTAAAAAGAGCGGGCAGCGGTATTCAGCCAAGCTGCAGCTGGAAGGGGACAAGCTTTCTTTGGCTTTTGACTGATTTTTGCAAAAACAATATTTTTTAAAATGAGTTAACAAATCTGTTACAAATGAAATAGTGCCCGAAAACTGTGGTAAAGTATGAAAAGGCATTTCGTGATAAAAGTGTAAATTATCTGGGTGCTTTTTGTTAATAACCGTAGATTTATGAGTTTTGTATTTTTAGAAGTGAAGGGAAGAGTTTGATGAGACGTTTTGCCCTGGGCATGATGACCAGCGCGGCACTGATGGCCGGCCTGGCCAGTCAGGTGCAAGCAAGCAGCAAAGACTACAGTAAGAGCACGAAGACCGATCTTGTGACCAAGATCATGGGTGACAAGAGCTACCAGGTCTATTCCTCGCTCAAGCTGGAAGAGGTAACGAAGAAGGTCAAGACAAAGACCAAGGAAAAGAAGAAGTACACGGTCAAGAAGAAGGTCGCCGTCAAGAAGAGCAAGAAGGGCAAGACCAAGTACAAGACGGTCAAGCAGGTCAAGTACAAGTGGGTGACCAAGACGGCCTACAAGAACGTGAAGAAGAAGGAGTGGAAGTTCGGCAAGAAATTGACGGCTTCTGCTGACTTCAGATATGCTCACGTTCAGTCCAAGTCTTACAAGGTTAAAGATGGCAAGCGCTACTACTACATCTATGTTGACGGCCGGCCAGTCGGCTACGTGAATGAGAAGGCTTTTGCCCTTTCAAAAGCTAATGTGGTTTCTCAGGTCAGCCTGGTCAACAACCCGTCTGATTCAGTTGGCTTTAACGCCGAAGACGCGATTAACTACGTGACTGACCAGCACGGCAGTTTGGTTGACAATGATTCAGTTGAGATCAGCTGCAAGTCTGCTAAATTGAATATTTCTGATACTGGCTATGTGTCCAGCAAGAAGGCCGGGACGGCGGTTTTGACCTTCAAGTATGGCAAGGCCAAGGCGACCAGCAAGCTGACGGTGCGGGGGGATGCCAAAGAAGGGATCAGCTCAGCCAATATAACGCCAGTGAAAACTGACCTGCCAGAGATCAAGACCTGGTCAGCCAGCGACGGGGCCAGCCTGTCCTCGTCTGCAACTATTACTTCAGAAGACGCGGTTTCCAGCTCTCACAAGTACTGGGCGACCAACATGTCCGGCAACGCTAAGGGCGCGGATATTGAAACTATCTTCTATCATCCGGCAGTTTTGAGCGCGCCAGGTTCAAGCAACCTGGAGGCCAAGGTATCTAGTGCTGTGCAAGGGATTGATTTTTATGACAATGACCTGGTGACCAGCAACCTTGACTTAGGCCAGGCCGACAACCGGGAAGCCCGGGGGCACATGGTCTATTACAACATGCGGGGGGTCAAGAAGTACAACTGGCAGCTGATTCCAAGCAAGATGCTAAGCTTCAACACCTGGCTGAGCTATATCAAGAACATCAAGGTCAGCCCATACATGAAGCTGGGCCATGGCCAGTCAGTCGGCAGCACCAAGAAGTATGTTTACGTTTTGGCCAACTGGAACCGGTCCAACAACTGGTCTAACTCCCAGGAACTGCTCCGGGTCAAGAAGTCCACCATGGAAATTGACAAGATCTGGACCTTCAAGGTTTGGAACGGGTCAGCCAAGTATCCGCGGATTTTCCTCAACGCGGACGTAATTGACGACAACACCTTGCTTGCCCTCTTCCACAATGCTGCTAAGCACCGCTATGAATACTGGAAGATCAGTAGAAACGGTGACAGCTTCAAAGCTAAGGAAGTTGGGGCTACGGGCAGTGACCTCATCAGCAATTCCGCTGAAGTCCAGGGCTTTGTCTGGGACAGCGCCTATGACGTTTACTACATTGCCTTCAACGACTACCTCTTTAAGATCGGGGCAGGCTTAGACGGCAGTACGGAAGCTGGCAAGCTTTTGAACTACTACAAGTTTGATACTGGCCGGGAATTTGAAGGCCTGGGCAGCTACAAGGGTGAGCTCTACGTCAACTTGAACCATCCGACGGAAACCTTGAAAGTGGATCATATTACCAAATAGTTGAGTCTAATGATTGTGAGTATAGGAAGAATGAAATTAAAGAAGGGGCTGGTATTTTCAGCCGCATTTATGGCCATTGCCTGTTTGTTTAAAGCTGGTCAGCCAGTTAGAGCGGCGAGTGAGAAGTTGTCGACCAAGGTGATCGACGGAAAGAAGAACTATGGGGTCTATTCCAGCTTGAAGCAAGTGAAGGTCAAGACTGGCAAGGGCAAGAAGAAAAAGACCAAGCTGGTCTGGAAGTTTGGCAAGAAGCTGGCCACTACGAAAGAATTCAAGCTGGCCCATGTCCAGTCCCGATCCTACAAACTCGCCCGGGGCAGACGGTATTACTATGTCTATGTTGACGGCCGGGGGGTCGGCTATGTCAGCGAGCGGGCTTTTGCCAGAAGCAAGATGTCCTTGGTTAGGAGCGTCAGCTTGGTTAACAACGAGCTGGATACCAACGGCTTTGTGACGACTGATGCCATCAACTATGTGACAGACAAGCACGGCAGCGTGGTTGACGTTAATTCGGTGAAGCGGTCGGCCGACCGGATTTCTGAAAAGACGCCTGGCCGGTATGTGGTGACTTACCGCTACGGCAAGGCCAGCGGGAAGGTCACAGTGACGGTCAGAAGCGATGCCAATGAAGGAATTTCCAAGGACGATGCCAAGCTGGGCAAGGGCGGCAATGTTGGCAAGACCTGGTTCCCGCATGAACTGGCCTTTAGAGGCAATTACAATGCCCAGGTTACCCCGCACACTTACGTGGGGACCGACAAGCATGGCAAGAAGACGGCTAAATTGACCACCAAGTTTTATGAGCCGAATTCTTTGAGCCTGCTGGAAGGCAGCCAGGAAACCAATGTCCGGGGCAATGTTCAGGGCTTAGACGTGTACGGCCAGGATATGGTCACGACCAACTTTTATGGCGGGCCAGAATCTTCTATGGACGGAGCCCGGGGGCACATGGTGCTTTATCAATTGAATCAAGTGCCAAAGTATGCCTTGCAGTATATTCCAACTAATACTTTGAATTTCCAGCTTTGGAAGAATTACGTCAAGAGCATCAAGATCAGTCCGTATATCAAGCTGGGCCATGGTCAGTCTGTCGGGTCAACTTCCCGCTATATCTATGAGCTGGCCAACTGGAACCATACCAAAAAGTTGCGGTCAAATGAACTTTTGCAGATTGATAAGAAGGATATGCAGGTCAAGCGGATCTGGACTTTTGCCGTCAGCAACGGCAAGCGGGAAAATAACCGCTACTTCTTAAACGCGGACGTGATTGACGACAACACCATGCTGGCCTTGTTCCACAGCAAGTCCAAGCACCGCTTTGAAATCTGGAAGATCACCCGGACGGGCAACAGCTTCAAGGTTAAAGAAGCAGCCGCTACTGACGGTGACTTGATTTCCAACTCCAGCCAAGTGCAAGGCTTTACTTATAATGTTGCCCACAAGTGCTACTATATTGCCTTTAACGATTACCTGTTTAAAATTGATGCTAAGGGCAACCTGGTCAACTACTACCACTTCAATGCCAAGCGGGAAGTAGAAGGCTTGGCTTCTTACAAGTCAAAGATCTATATAGCCATGAACAAGCGGGCAGAAGTTTTTGACTCGAATATGGCGAAATAGCCTCAAGAACAGGCTCTTAAAAAATAAATATTCTTACTGAAATGCACTAGGTGGATAACCGCCTGGTGCATTTTTAATCTAAAAATAATAAGCGAAGGCTTATTCTATACTGATTAAGGATGAAAAAGCGGATTATTGTTAATGAAATATGAAGAAAAAGATGGATTTTTTTTAGAAAGATGGTAAATTAAGGAGGTATACTTAGTCGCGGTAAGAGTGGATTTTGGGGAAGATAAAAAATGGGGGAGGAGCAATGAAGAAGTACAAATATATTTTTTATTACATCAGTATCTTGTATACGGTGGGGACCTCGCTATGGAGCGGAACGATCTACCTGTTTATGCGGCATAGTGGCTACAGCTACAGCTTGATCAATCTTTTTTTGGAGATTTTCTGGCTGGTCACCTTTTTTGCCGAAATACCATCCGGCTACATTGCTGACAAATTTGGTTATCTAAAAACGATCATGGCCAGTGGGATTATCAGAGCTTTAGGTTTGATAATTTTGGCACTCAGTCCCATGAATTTATTATGGATGACAGTCAGCGGGGTCTTGACCGCGCTGGGGGATTCCCTACAATCGGGCACCATGACTTCCTGGATTGCCAACAAGGCCGTTGAGCACGGTGAAAAAGACCAGCTTGGCGCGATTTTCTCTGGCTACAGTATTATCGGCACGCCCTTGACCATGGCAGCCACCTTCGTTGGGGCTAATATTTTGGGCAATATCCGCCTGGATTTGCCTTTGCTGATCGGCGCGGCCTTTTTGCTCGCGACCAGTTTGACCATCATCCCACTCTTGAAATATGACAGCCAAAACTTAGCTGAGGCGGAAGAAGGGATGCCGAAGCTGAACTTGGTCAACGATGTAAAATACACGGTCAAGCAAGAGCAGAAAACTTTTGCCTGGATCTTGCTTCTGCTTCCCGTGGCAATTATTTCAGCCGGCCCGCTTGACCAGTGGCAGATGTACTTTCAAAGGGGGAAGACCGTCAATTCCGGGACGATTTCTGTCTTGATGAGTCTGTCCGGGATGCTGGCGATTTCCCTTTACAACCGCTATGTGTCTAAAAAGCCGCTGTCTAATAGGGGCCAGACCCGCTTGATTGTTCTCAGCACGGTGATGATGGCTGCTACTTTGCTCGGCGTGGTTGGTCTGAAAAACTGGTATTATGGGTCTTTGAGCTTGTTTATGCTCCATACCATGTTTGGCAGTTTGGAAAACATGCTGGGCGGGATCGTTTTGCAAACGACGATTCAAACAGAGACCCGCCGGGCAACTATTATGTCGGTTGCCAATGCCTTGGACGCGGGCGCGGAAGTCGTGATTTTGGCAATTAACGGCTTTTTGTCAGACCGCTTTGGCATCGGCTTTGCCTGGGTAAGTATGGCTGCCTTGGGTTTGCTGATCTTTTTGCTGGCAATTTTAGGAATGCAGAGTAAGAAGTTGGAAGTTGAGGAAATTTAAATGGAGATTACAGGATTTTTCAAGGATGGCCGCCTGCAGGTCATTCCCCGCAAGCAAAAGGCGAAAGAAGCCTTGTTTGACGCACTAATTGACCGCTTTGAATATGGCCGGGACTATACTGAAAAGGAAGTCAATGAAATCTTGGCGGCAGTCTATGACGACTACGCGATTTTGCGCCGCTACTTGGTTGACACTGGCCGCTTGGAGCGGGACCCTTATGGCCAGCATTACTGGCGGGCAGAAAAGAAAGATTGATTTTATGGCATTTAAGACCACCAGATGGTGGTCTTTTTCTTACGATTTTTTGATTAAAAGCGAATGATATAATCGCATTCACGGGCAATAGTTCATCTTTCTCTTTAAAAAAGTCCCGTTTTCTGTTATCCTAAGGGAAAGCAGACAGGAGGAATAATCGTGACTAGTAGAATCAGTGTTGTAATGGGCTCCA
Organism: Lactobacillus delbrueckii subsp. bulgaricus; assembly: GCF_046938665.1. Taxonomy (GTDB): domain Bacteria; phylum Bacillota; class Bacilli; order Lactobacillales; family Lactobacillaceae; genus Lactobacillus; species Lactobacillus delbrueckii_C. Next base: position 232,835 of record NZ_JBKZCD010000002.1, on the reverse strand, counting down.
AGTCAGACTGGGGCTATATGCAGGAAGCTTGCAAGCTGCTCGACAAGTTCGGGGTTGACTACGACAAGCAGGTTATTTCAGCGCACAGAATGCCGGAGGAAATGTTCGCCTTTGCCCAAAAGGCAGCCGAAAACGGTACTAAGGTGATCATTGCCGGCGCTGGTGGGGCTGCCCACCTGCCAGGCATGATCGCTGCCAACACTCCCTTGCCGGTAATTGGCTGCCCAGCCAAGACCAGCGCTTTAGGCGGGATGGACTCCCTTCTTTCCATCGTGCAAATGCCAGCTGGCATCCCTGTAGCGACAACTGCCATCGGCCCGGCCGGCGCCAAGAACGCGGCTCTTTTAGCCATGCAGATCTTAGGCATCGAAGATAAAGAACTCCAGCAAAAGATCGTGGACTACCGCAAGGAAATGCACGACCAAGCCAAAGAAAGCAGTGCAGACCTTGTCTATTAAAATCAAGCCCGGCCAAACGATCGGCATCATTGGCGGGGGGCAATTAGGGCAAATGCTGGCTTTTGATGCCAAGGCCAGCGGAATGAAGGTCATAATCCTGGACCCAACTCCGGCATGCCCGGCCGGCCAAGCCGCAGATGACCAGATCGTCGCTGAATACAGTGATATCGACGCCATCCATGAACTGGCCGCTAGAAGCGACGTCTTGACCTACGAATTTGAAAACGTGGACCTGGATGCCCTGGAAAGCGTCAAGGACCAGGTCTTTATTCCGCAAGGGACCAAGCTTTTATACACGACCAACAACCGGATCCGGGAAAAGACTTTTATCCAAAGTGCCGGCTGTGAAGTGGCCAAGTTCAGAGCGGTCAAGAACCGGGCTGACCTGGAAGAAGCCGTCAGTGACTTGGGCCTGCCAGCAGTTTTAAAGACCTGTGAAGGCGGCTATGACGGCAAGGGCCAGGTTGTTTTAAAAGCAGCTCCCGATTTGGACAAGACTGCTGATGTCTTAGCTTGCGGTGACTGCATTTTGGAAAAATTTGTCGACTTCCGTATGGAAGCCTCCGTCATGGTTGGCCGCAACTCTGATGGCCAAGTCACGGTCTTCCCGGTCAGTGAAAACATCAACCAAGGCGAAATCCTGCATGAAAGCATCGTTCCGGCCCGGATTTCTCCGGATTTGGCCCAAAAGGCCCAGGAGGCTGCCGTTAAGATTGCTGAAGCCATTGACCTTAAGGGGATCTTAGGCGTAGAAATGTTCGTTACTAAAGACGACAAAATTGTCATCAACGAACTGGCTCCCCGGCCTCACAATTCCGGCCACTACTCAATTGAAGCCTGCAACTTCTCTCAATTCGCTGTCCACAACCGGGCAATTTGCAACTGGCCTTTGCCAAAGATCAAGCTGCTCAGCCCGGTCGTCATGGTCAATGTTTTAGGCCAGCACGTGGCTGGCACGGAAAAGCTGATCGCCGAAAAGCCGCAGTGGTCCTTCCATGACTATGGCAAGGGCGAGGTCCGCAGGGACCGGAAGATGGGGCATGTGACGATCCTGACTGATGATGTCGACAAGACTTTGGCCGAGATTGCCGCAACCAAAGTTTGGGATGTATAATTAAAAAGCAGATTATTGTTGATTTTTTAAAGGTGGAAAATAAATGATTGAACGCTATACCCGACCAGAAATGGGTGCCATTTGGACTGATGAAAAGAAGTATGAATGCTGGCTGGCAGTAGAAATCGCTGCTGATGAAGCCTGGTCCAAGCTTGGCCACATTCCGGCAGAAGACGTGGAAAAGATTAAGCAGAACGCCAAGTTCAGCGTTGACCGCATCAACGAAATCGAAGCCGTGACTCACCACGACGTTATTGCCTTCACCCGGACCGTTTCTGAATCATTGGGGCCGGAAAAGAAGTGGGTGCACTACGGCTTGACCAGTACTGACGTGGTTGACACTGCCCAGGGCTACCAATTGAAGCAGGCTAACGACATCCTCCGCAAGGACATCCAGGACTTTATCGACATCCTGGCCAAGCGGGCCCTTGAATTCAAGGATACGGTCTGCATGGGCCGCACTCACGGCATTCACGCTGAACCAACTACTTTCGGCTTGAAGTTCGCCCGCTGGTACTCAGAAATGAAGCGGAACCAGGAACGCTTTGAACATGCTGCCCGCGGGGTGGAAGCCGGCAAGATTTCCGGGGCCGTCGGGACTTTCGCTGAAGTTGACCCGGAAGTAGAAGCATATGTCTGCAAGAAGCTGGGTCTGCACGCCCAGGAAATTTCAACCCAGGTCCTGCCACGTGACCTGCACGCTGAATACATTGCTGCCATCGCCCTGGTTGCAACTTCTTTGGAAAACATCGCTACGGAAATCCGTTCTTTGCAAAGAACTGAAATCCACGAAGTTGAAGAACACTTCGCCAAGGGGCAAAAGGGTTCTTCCGCTATGCCGCACAAGCGTAACCCGATCGGTTCAGAAAACATCTGCGGGATGGCCAGAGTTCTCCGCGGCAATGTCGTAACTGCCTACGAAGATGTAACCCTGTGGCACGAAAGAGACATCTCCCACTCAGGTGCTGAACGGGTAATCCTGCCAGACAGCACCATCGGTCTTGACTACATGCTCAACCGGATGGGCAAGATCCTGGCCAACCTGGATGTCTTCCCGGAAACCATGAAGAAGAACATGGACAAGACTTTGGGCTTGATCTACTCCGGCCGCGTTCTGCTTAAGCTGGTTGAAAGCGGCATGAGCCGGGAAGCTGCCTACGACTTGATCCAGCCATACACGGCCAAGTGCTGGGCTGAACAAGTTCCATTCCGGCCTCTGCTGGAAGCAGACCCAACCATTCAAAAGCAACTGACTAAGGCTGATCTTGACGATGCCTTCGACTACCACTGGCACCTGCGCCACGTTGACGACATCTACAAGCGCCTGGGTTTGGAATAAGTGTAAAAAGGTAATAATTTTCAATACGATTGCTAATATAAAAAGGATAGAGAAATTTAGATAATCAAAAGCGACTCATAAAATGAGTTGCTTTTTTGTTCGGATTTTAGTTGATATTTCTGACAGTTTAAGATTATGTCCAAAAAGAATAAGATGGTTTCCGTTTGTAAGCGGAACAATAGATAAAAATGTTCGCCAATCTCTTGACCAAACTTTTTTAAGTTGTTATCCTTAGTTCGAGAAAGAAATTACGAATAGTAATTCCTGTTTACATTATTATAGTTCGTGTTAATCGGAGGGTAAAAAATGGCAGAATTGCTTTATCAGGGTAAGACTAAGGAAATGTGGACCACTGACGATCCAGAAGTGCTCCGCGCTGTTTACAAGGACGATGCTACCGCTTTGGACGGCTTGAAGCACGATGTCTTCCAAAACAAGGGGGAACTTGACGCGGAAATTTCCAGCCTGGTTTTCGAATATTTGATGAAGCATGGGGTGAAGACGCACTTTATCAAGCGTTTGTCTAAAAACGAACAATTGGTCAAGAAGGTCAAGATGATCGACCTGGAAGTCGTTACCCGGAACATCGCGGCTGGATCATTCTGCAAGCGTTATGGTTTGAAAGAAGAAGGCGAGAAGCTGGACACTCCAGTTGAAGAACTCTTCATGAAGAGCGACGCCCTGCACGACCCGCTGATGAATGAATCAGACGCCATTGCCTTCCATTTGCTGACTCATGAAGAACATGAACAGATCTGGGAAATCTCCCGCCAGGTCAACCAGCTTTTGACCAAGCTCTTCGCCGACGCCGGTATGCTGTTGGTTGACTTCAAGGTTGAATTCGGGACCCTGCCAAACGGTGAAGTCGTCCTGGCTGACGAATTCTCACCAGACAACTGCCGCCTGTGGGACATGGAAACCAAGGATCACATGGACAAGGACGTTTACCGCCGGCAAATCGGCAACCTGATCGATGTTTACGAAAGAGTTTTGGCCCGTTTGAAGGATGCTTTGGCCAAGGAGGATTAAGCAAATGACTACTGTACGGATTTACGTTACTTACAAGCAATCAGTTTTCGACCCGCAAGGTGAAGCCATCACCAACTCAATTCACTCTTTGGGCCACGATGAAGTCAAGGGCGTCAAGGTCGGCAAGTTCTTCGATGTAACTATTGCAGAAGGAGACAAACCGGTAGCAGAAACTGTCAAGGAAATTTCTGAAGAGCTGCTGGTCAACTTCAACATGGAAACCTACAGCTACAAGATCTTGGAGGAAAAATAATGAAGTTTGCGGTAATCCAATTCCCGGGCTCCAACTGCGACATCGACCTCTACGAAGCCCTGCACACGGTCTGTGGTGCTGACGTAGCCTACGTTCCTTCCAAGGAAAGCAGCCTGGACGGCTTTGACGCTGTCATGCTGCCAGGGGGCTTTTCATACGGGGACTACCTGAGAGCCGGCGCTATCGCCCGCTTTACCAATATCATGCCCGCCATTGTCGAAATGGCCAAGGCCGGCAAGCCGGTCTTCGGGACCTGCAACGGTTTTCAGATCTTGACCGAAGCTGGCCTTTTGCCAGGCGCTTTGAAGAGAAATGACTCTTTGAAGTTTGTCTGCAAGACGGTTGAACTGGAAGTAGCCAACAACGACACCATCTTTACTTCTGAATACCAAAAGGGCGAGAAGATTAACCTGCCGATCGCGCACGCTGACGGCTCCTTCTACGCCGACCCGGAAACCTTGCAGAAGATCGAAGACAATGGCCAGGTCGTTTTCCGCTACTCAAAGGAAAACCCGAACGGCTCTTTGAACAATATTGCCGGGATCACCAACGAAAGAGGCAATGTCTTAGGGATGATGCCTCACCCGGAACGGGCGGTCGAAGCCCTCTTGGGCAACACCGATGGCTTGCGCTTGTTTAAGTCAATTTTGGACCACGCGGAGGTAAAAGCGTAATGATGCAGGAAATGACTCCAGAAGAAATCAAAGAAAAGAAGCCTTATCTCGATTGGAGCTTGTCTGAAGAAGAATACGACTACATCTGTGACAAGCTTTTGCACCGCTTGCCAAACTACACTGAAACCGGCCTTTTCTCAGCCATGTGGAGCGAACACTGCTCATACAAGAAGTCTAAGCCAGTTCTCCGTCTCTTCCCAACCAAGGGTCCCCGCATTTTGCAAGGGCCTGGTGAAGGGGCAGGGGTTGTTGACATCGGTGACGGCCAAGCTGTCGTTTTCAAGGCGGAAAGCCACAACCACCCAACTGCTGTTGAACCTTACCAAGGGGCAGCTACTGGTGTCGGCGGGATCCTGCGTGACGTCTTCAGCATGGGGGCCCGGCCAGTTGCCACTTTGGACTCTCTGCACTTTGGTGAATTAGATGACGCCCACACCCGCTGGCTTTTAAATGAAACTGTCGCCGGCATCGGCGGCTACGGCAACTGTATGGGGATCCCAACTGTTGGCGGTGAACTCACTTTTGACGACATCTACAAGGGTAACCCAGTCATGAACGCCATGAGCGTCGGCCTGCTGGACGTCAAGGATATGCAAAAGGGCCTGGCCCAAGGTGAAGGCAATGCCGTAATGTACGTCGGGGCCAAGACTGGCCGTGACGGGATCCACGGGGCAACCTTTGCTTCTCACTCCTTTGACTCAGAACACGAAAGCCAACGCTCAGCTGTCCAAGTTGGTGACCCCTTCATGGAAAAGCTGCTGCTTGAAGCCTGCCTGGAATTGACCCAAAAGCACGCTGACTGGCTGGTCGGCATCCAGGACATGGGGGCAGCCGGGATCGTTTCCTCAAGTTCAGAAATGGCTTCAGAAGGCAAGTCCGGCATGGAACTGAACCTGGACCTGGTACCGCAAAGAGAAAGCGGGATGTCAGCCTACGAAATCATGCTGAGCGAATCCCAGGAAAGAATGCTGCTCTGCGTTAAGAAGGGCCACGAAGAAGACGTCAAGAAGATTTTCGACTTCTACGACCTTGACGCCGTTGTTATCGGCCGGATTACTAGCGGCCACAACTACGTTTTGCGCCACCACGGCGAAGTTGTCTGCGACATCCCGGTAACCAGCCTGACGGAAGACGTCTTAGAAGAGCCAAGCGAAGAAAAGCAGCCGCAGCACATGATCGATGACGCGGCTAAGCCGGCCTGGGAACCTGAGATTGCTGATTTGGCAAAGACCTACAAGCAGATGCTGGCCCAGCCAACCATCGCTTCTAAGGAAATGTTCACCCAGACCTACGACTCCATGGTCAGAACCAGCACGGTTGTCGGGCCTGGTGAAGACAGCGGCGTTTTGCGGGTTCGCGGCACCCACAAGGGGATTGCCATGACCACTGACGGTAACGGCCGCTTTATCTACCTGGACCCGGAAATCGGGGGCAAGCGGGCCGTTGTTGAAGCAGCTGGCAACATCATCGCCAGCGGGGCAGAACCTCTGGCCATCACTGACTGCTTGAACTTCGGTAACCCGAATGAACCAGAAGTCTTCTGGGAACTCCACCACTCAGTCATGGGGATCGCCAAGGCCTGTGAAGTCTTGGAAACCCCAGTTGTTTCCGGTAACGTTTCCCTTTACAACGAAACTGACGACAAGTCCATTTACCCAACCCCAATGGTCGGCATGGTTGGTCTGGTCAAGAACCTGGACCACCTGATCAGAGACAGCTTCCAAGAAGCAGGTGACGACCTTTACTTGGTCGGCCAAACCGGGGCAGACTACGCCGGCTCAGAACTGCAAAAGATGCTGACCGGGGAAATCTCCGGGTCCTTGAACGATTTGGACTTAGACCACATTAAGGACTACCAGAAGCGCCTCTTGGCCCAAATGGAAGCCGGCCACGTGGCCAGCGCCCACGACTTAAGCGAGGGCGGCCTGGCTGTAAGTCTGGCTGAAAGCAGCTTTGGCCACGGGATCGGGGCAGAAGTTGCCTGCGACTTGACCAGTGCCGAACTCTTCAGCGAAACTCCAGGCCGCTTCCTGGTCAGCGTGCCAAGCGAATACTCAGCTGAATTTGCTGCAGCTTTAGCCGGCGACGCGGTCAAGATCGGCCAAACGGCTGGCGATAGCCTGAAGCTGACCTTGAAGGACCAAGCAGCCGACTTGCCGGTAGCGGAATTGAAGCAAATTTGGGAGGAAGCCCTGCCATGCCTTATGAAATCAAAGGATTAAATGAAGAATGCGGCGTTTTCGGGATCTACAATGTCCCTGACGCGGCCAACGTGACCTACTTTGGTCTCCATGCCCTCCAGCACCGGGGCCAGCAGGGGGCCGGGATCGTGGCTAGCGATGGCCAGAAGCTCCGCCAGTTCCGTGACCGGGGTCTCTTGTCAGAAGTCTTCTCCAACCCGGCTGACCTGGACTTTTTAAAAGGGAACATGGCTATCGGCCACGTTCGCTACGGTACTGCCGGTTCAGACTCCCTGGCCAATGTCCAGCCCTTCCTCTTCCACTTCCAGGACGGGGAAATCGCCCTTTGCCACAACGGGAATTTGACCAATGCCAAGACGCTGAAAAAGCGCCTGGAAGATTCCGGGTCAGTCTTTCAGTCAAGCTCAGACACGGAAGTCTTGATCCACTTGATCCGCCGCAAGGTCCGCATGCCTTTTATCGAAGCTTTAAAAGCCAGCTTGAACGAAGTCAAAGGGGGCTTTGCCTTCCTCTTGATGACCAATGACACCCTCTATGCCGCCCTTGATCCTAATGGCTTCCGACCCCTGGTTTTAGGGCAAATGGACAACGGCAGCTATGTCGTGGCCAGTGAATCCTGCGCCCTTGACGCGGTACACGCCAAGCTGGTCCGGGATGTGCAGCCAGGTGAACTCATCATCATCAACAAAGACGGGATCAAGATTGACCACTACACGACTGAAACCCAGCTGGCCGTCTGCTCAATGGAATACATCTACTTTGCCCGGCCAGACTCCATTATCCACGGGGTTAACATCCACACCGCCAGAAAGCGGATGGGGATGCTGCTGGCTAAGGAACAGCCAGCTCCAGAAGATGCGGATATGGTCATCGGGGTGCCGAACTCCTCACTGTCAGCCGCGACTGGTTATGCTGAAGCAGCTGGCCTGCCTTACGAAATGGGCTTGATCAAGAACCAATATATTGCCCGGACCTTCATCGAGCCGACCCAGGCTCTGCGTGAGCAGGGGGTTAAAATGAAGCTGGCTCCTGTCCGCGGGGTGGTCAGCGGCAAAAATATCGTGGTCGTTGACGATTCAATCGTCCGCGGGACGACTTCCCGGCAGATCGTGCAGATGCTGAAAGAAGCCGGGGCCAAGTCCGTTCACATGCGGATTGCTTCTCCGCCTTTCAAATACCCGCACTTCTACGGGATTGATATTTCTGAAAGAAAAGACTTGATGGCGGCCAAGTACAGCGTCAGCGACATGTGCAAGCTGATCGGGGCCGACAGCCTGGCCTTTTTGAGCATTCCAAGCCTGATCAAGGCAGTCGACATGCCAGACGCCGGTGACGCGCCAAACGGGGGCCTTACGGTTGCTTACTTTGACGGCAAGTATCCGACTCCTTTGTACGACTACGAAGAACAAATCAAGGAACCGCTGAATGTGGAACCGGTTGAAGAAATTTTAAAGAAGCAAAACAGAGGTGAATGATCGTGAATCGCTATAAGGATGCAGGCGTTGATGTTAATGCCGGCTATGAACTGGTGCGCCGGATCAAGGGGGCGGTAGCCTCAACCAAGCGGCCAGGCTACGTGGGCAATATTGGCGGCTTTGGCGGCCTGTTTGACCTTGATTCCCTGGGCTATGACCACCCGGTCCTGGTTTCCGGGACTGACGGGGTCGGCACCAAGCTGATGATCGCCCAAAAGATGGACAAGAATGACACCGTTGGGATCGATGTAGTGGCCATGTGCGTTAACGACGTCCTGGCTCAAGGGGCTGAACCGCTCTTTTTCCTGGACTACATTGCCTGCGGGCACAACGATCCAGCCCTCCTGGCTTCAGTTGTCCAAGGCGTGGCTGAAGGCTGCAAGCAGGCCGGGGCCAGCTTGATCGGCGGGGAAACCGCGGAAATGCCAGACATGTACGCCCCAGACGAATACGACTTGGCCGGCTTTACAGTTGGGGTAGCGGAAAAAGACCGCCTTTTGTCAGTTGACACTCCGCAAGCTGGTGACGTTCTCTTGGGCCTGGCTTCAAGCGGGGTCCACTCCAATGGCTTTTCATTGGTCCGCAAGATCCTCTTTAAGGACCATGATGTCAAGCTGACTGACAAGCCAGCTGAACTGAAGGGCAAGAGCGTGAGCGAAAGCCTGCTGGCTCCAACCAGAATCTACATCAAGTCTGTTCTGCCTTTGATCAAGCAAGGGCTGATTCACGGCGTGGCCCACATTACCGGGGGTGGCCTTATCGAAAACGTGCCGCGGATGTTCAATGACGGCCTGCGGGCAGAAATTGCCGCTGGCAGCTGGGAAGTCCCGGACATCTTCAACTACCTCAAGCAAGTCGGCAATTTGTCAGATGATGACTGCTGGCGGACCTTCAACATGGGTCTGGGGATGATCCTGGCAGTACCAGCTGACAAGAAGGAAGAAGCCAAGCAGCTGCTTTTGGCGAGTGGTGAAAAGGTCTTTGAGGTTGGCCACTTGAATGAGAGAACTGACGGCGAGAAGATCATTATCAAATAGGTAGAATAATGAAAGTAGCAATTTTTGCATCCGGCAACGGAACTAACTATGAAGTTCTGGCCGAACATTTTCAAAAGGGCGACCTGCCCGGCGACCTTGCCCTGCTTTTTTGTGATCACCCGGACGCTCCGGTGATCAAGCGGGCAGAAAAATTTCACACACCGGTAGTGACTTTTACGGTTAAGTCCTGCGGCGGCAAGCAAAAGTACGAAGAAAAGATCCTTCAGGTCTTAAAGGACTACCAAATCGACTTTATTGCCCTGGCTGGCTACATGCGGGTGATCGGGCCAACGATTTTGAATGAATATGAAGGCAGAATCGTCAACCTTCACCCGGCTTATTTGCCGGCTTACCCAGGCCTGCACTCAATTGAACGGGCCTTTGCCGACCACCCGGCTGAAACCGGGGTAACGGTTCACTATATTGACTCTGGCCTGGACTCTGGTCCGGCCATTGCCCAAAAGCACGTGCCGATCTATGACGACGACACGGTTGATACTCTGGAAGCAAGAATTCACGAATGTGAACACCACCTGTATCCGGAAGCCTTGAGAAAAGCTTTGCTGAAATTTGAAGAGGAGAACAAATAAATGAAGCGTGCACTTGTAAGTGTTTCAGACAAGACCAACTTGGTTCCTTTCGTCAAGGGCCTGGTGGCCAATGATTACGAAATCGTGTCAACTGGCGGTACCAAGCGCGTTTTGGACGAAGCCGGCATCCCAACTATTTCAGTTGAAGATGTGACTGGCTTCCCGGAAATCCTTGACGGCCGGGTCAAAACCTTGAACCCCTACATCCATGGCGGCCTCCTGGCCCGGCGGGAATTGCCGGAACACGTGGCAACCTTGAAGGAACACAAGATTACGCCAATCGACCTGGTTTGCGTTAACCTCTACCCATTCAAGCAGACTATTGAAAAGCCTGACGTGACCCTGGCTGAAGCCATCGAAAACATTGACATCGGCGGCCCAAGCATGGTACGGTCAGCTTCCAAGAACTACCGCGATGTAACGATCGTGGTTGACCAGGCTGACTACGACCAGGTTTTGGCTGAAATTGAAAAAGACGGCTCGACCAGCCTGGAAACCCGTGCTAAGTTAGCGGCTAAGGCCTTCCGCCTGACGGCTTCATACGATGCCTTGATTTCCCAATACCTAACTGAAAAGGCCGGCGAAACTGCTCCGGAAAAGCTGACTTTGACTTACGACTTAAAGGAAGCCATGCGCTACGGGGAAAACAGCCACCAAAAGGCCTGGCTCTACGAAGACGCCCTGCCAAAGGCCTTCTCAGTTTTGCAGGCTGAACAATTAAACGGCAAGCAGCTGTCCTACAACAATATCAAGGATGCTGACGAAGCCTTGAGATGCGTCCGCGAATTCAGCAAGCCAACTGTCGTGGCCATGAAGCACATGAACCCATGCGGGATCGGCCAAGGGGATACTTTGGAAGAAGCCTGGGACCGGGCTTACGCAGCTGACCCTGTATCAATTTTTGGCGGGGTAATTGCCTTGAACCGGAAGGTTGACCTGGCAACTGCTGAAAAGATGCACAAGATCTTCCTGGAAATTATCATCGCGCCAGACTACGATGAAGATGCTTTGGCTGCCTTGAAGACCAAGAAGAAGAACCTCCGGATCCTCAAGCTGGACTTCAGCAAGAAGGACGAAGCAAGCAGCAAGGAAACTGTATCCGTCATGGGCGGCTTGCTGGTGCAAGACCAGGATGTTCTGGACGAAGACTTCGCTGACTGGGAATGCGTAACTGAAGCCAAGCCAACGCAAGAGCAGCTGGAAACTCTCCTCTTTGCCTGGAAGGCAGTCAAGCACACCAAGTCCAACGCGATTGTTGTCGCTAACAATGAACGCACCCTGGGCGTTGGGGCCGGCCAGCCAAACCGGATCGACTCTGAAAAGATTGCCATCGACCACGCGGCAGAAGCCCTGGACGACCGGGCAGTTATCGCCAGCGATGCCTTCTTCCCGTTCAGCGACTGCGTTGAATACGCCGGCAAGCACGGCATCAAGGCTATTGTGCAGCCAGGCGGGTCTGTCCGTGACCAGGAATCCATCGACATGGCCAACAAGTACGGCATTGCCATGGTCTTCACTGGCGTCCGTCACTTTAGACACTAAAAGGGCTGATAAAAAATGAAAAACAAGCTGAAAATTTTAGTAGTTGGGTCTGGCGGCCGGGAATTCGCCGTCGCCCGCGCTTTGAAGAAGAGCCCGCACGTTGCTGAAGTCTTCTGCGCGCCGGGCAACTCCGGCATGGCCGCGATCGGCGTTAAAGCTACCGGCATTGCGGAAGACGACTTCAAGGCCTTGAAGGACTTTGCTATTAAAGAAGATATTGCCTGGACCTTTGTGGGTCCAGAAGATGCCTTGGTAGCCGGGATTGTTGACTACTTCCACGCTTTTGACTTGAAGATCTTCGGGCCAAATGCCAGAGCAGCCCAATTGGAAGGGTCAAAAGACTATGCTCTGCAGTTCATGGAAAAATACCAGGTGCCGCACCCGCGTTATGAAACCTTCCAGAGTGCAGAAACTGCCATTACTGCCTTGTCAGACTTTGGCCTGCCAGTCGTTTTGAAAGAAGACGGCCTGGCCGGCGGGAAAGGCGTGGTCATCGCTGAAGACCAGGAAACGGCGGAAAGTACTTTGACGGAAATGTTTGCCAAGGGGCAAAAGCAGGTAGTTCTTGAAGAATTCCTGACTGGCCCGGAATACTCCGTCTTTGCCGTTATGCAGGGGGGCAATTACCGCCTCCTGCCTCTGGCTCAGGACCACAAGCGGGCCTATGACGGTGACAAGGGGCCGAACACCGGCGGGATGGGGTCATACAGCCCGGTTCCGCAATTGAGCCAGGCTGAATACCAGGAAATCGTTGACCAGTTGGTTGAACCGACGGCCAAGGGGCTTCTCGCTGGCGGCTATGACTACCACGGCGTTTTGTACCTGGGACTCATGATGACTAAGCAGGGGCCGAAAATGATCGAATACAATGTCCGCCTGGGTGACCCGGAAACGGAAGTTGTTTTGCCGCGCTTGAAGAGCGACTTTGCGGAACTGGTTGCTGCCTGCGTAAACGATGAGGAAATGCCAGCCGTTGAAGAAAAGGATGAGGCAGTCCTCGGCGTCATTTTGGCCGCTGAAGGCTATCCGAAGAAGCCGCTTAAGGGGCAAAAACTGGGCCAATTGCCAGCTGAAGACGGTATTTTCGTTGACTATGCCAACGTAACCGGCCCGGCTGATGATTTAGCCGGCAGCGGCGGCCGGATCTTGATGGTCCGGGCTGAGGCAGCTGACTTAAAAGAAGCCCAAGAACACGTTTATGCCTACCTGGCCAAGCGGGATATCCCGCAGACTTTCTACCGGCGCGATATCGGCTACCGGGCAACCGGCAAGCGCTTTTAAACTGGAAAAAAGGAGCCAATCGCTCCTTTTTCTTTTGCCCAAAATAAAAATTAAACAAAAATGATAAATGAGCTTGACATTAAGGAGAAAGTTAAATAAAATAAAAGCAACTTAAAATTAAAAGGAGCTGAGAATTATGAAATGCCAAATGTGTCAACAAATGAATAATGCCATGCTGTTCTCAGCTGCCGTCATTACTCTCTTGCAAATTATGTAGAGCTCTGAGTGAGCTCTTCTTCGTCTGCATTTGTGAGTGAGCTCAATGATCCGGATTAAGAGTCTTCACTCACTGGATGAGTGAAGGCTTTTTAATTTAGGTTTAAGCGTTAAAAACAGAAGTTGAAGTCTAATGTATTTAATTGAAATGGGGAAAACCATCATGAATTTTAAGAAAGCTTTCGGCGTAGCCGCCGCAACTATGATGTCCGCCGCAGCCCTGACTGGCTGTGCAACCGCCAAGACCAGCTCAACTGCTGGCAACAAGTCCAGCGACAATACGATCAGAATCGGGGTTAACCTGGAACTTTCCGGTGCAGTTGCCAGCTACGGTCAGCAAGAAAAGAAGGGTGTCGTATTAGCCGCCCAGGAAATCAACAAGAAGGGCGTGAAGATCGGCGGCAAGACTTATAAGGTTAAGCTGTATATCAGCGACAACAAGTCATCCACTTCAACCGCAGCTTCAGTAGCCGCTCAAATGGCCAACAGCGACAAGATCGTTGCCCAAGTCGGCCCGGCAGCTACGGCTTACGCGACTGCTTCAATCGCCAACCTGACCAAGGCGGGCGTGCCAATGGTTGGTCCATCAGCAACCGCTGCTGAATTCACCCAAACCAAGAGCGGACAAACGCAAAAGTACGCTTTCCGTGCTTGCTTCATCGACCCATTCCAAGGTAAGAAGGCAGCGGACTTTATGTACAACACTTTAAAGAAGAAGAGCGTGGCCATCATGGCTGACAACTCAACTGACTACGGTACTGGTCTGACCAAGTCCTTCACCAAGGAATTCAAGAAGCTGGGCGGTAAGGTCGTTACTACTCAATACTTCCAGTCAGGTGACAAGGACTTCAACTCAACCCTGACCACGATCAAGGGCAAGAAGCCAGACGCCCTCTACCTGCCAGGCTACTACACTGAAATCGGTCTGGTCCTCAAGCAGGCCCGGGAAATGGGCTTAAACGTTCCAGTTGTTGGGGCTGACGGGATGGGCTCACCAAAGCTTGCTCAAATCGCTGGCAACAAGAACGCAACCAACGTTTACTACACTACCCACTTCTCAACCAAGTCCAAGGAACCAGAAGTTGTCAAGTTCCTGAAGGCCTACAAGGCTAAGTACGGTGAAGAACCAGCAACCTTCAGCTCCCTGGCATACGACTCAGTTTACATGATTGTCGACGCAGCCAAGAACGAAGGCGAAGTATCTTCAAGCGCTATCCAAAAGGGTCTGGCAAACCTGAAGAACTTCAAGGGCGTAACTGGGAACATCACCATGGACTCCAAGCACAACCCACAAAAGTCAGTCGTTGTTGAACAAATGACTAACGGCAAGATCAACAAGGCTTACACGGTTAAGTAATTAATTCAGCCGGTAATGCCACAGGCAAGTCAAGGAGGTTTTAAACTTGCAAACATTTTTCCAGCAATTGATAAATGGGCTCTCCCTCGGCAGCATTTATGCTTTGCTGGCTTTGGGATACATGATCGTTTACGGGATCTCAAAGCTGCTTAACTTCGCCCACGGGGACGTCTACATGCTAGGTGCTTACTGGGGTTACTATACGATCAACTACCTGCACTTTGGCTTTATCACCGCCTTGATCACGGCTATGATTGTCTGTGGCCTGGCCGGCGTGATTATTGAAGCAGTTGCCTACCGGCCTTTGAGAAACGCACCCCGGGTGGCAGCCTTGATTACGGCCATCGGCGTGTCCTTTTTCCTTGAAAACGGGATGTCCTACCTGGTTACTTCAGACACGCGGAACTTCCCGCAGGTTATCAAGCGGAAGACTTTTGACCTGGGCGGGGTGACGATTTCCAACATCCAGCTGATCATCCTGGTTACGACCTTGATCTTGATGCTGGGCTTGATGTACATCATCAACTACACCAAGACCGGGCGGGCCATGCGGTCAGTTTCAACTGACTACGACGCAGCCAGCTTGATGGGGATCAACATCAACCACACGGTTTCAATTACTTTCGCCCTGGGCAGTGCCCTGGCTGGGGCAGCCGGCGTTTTGATTGGCTTGTACTACAACTCAATCGACCCATTGATGGGGATGACGCCAGGGATCAAGGCCTTCGTTGCCGCCGTGCTCGGCGGGATCGGGTCCATCCCAGGCGCGGCTGTCGGCGGCTTCTTGATCGGTCTTCTGGAAACGGCCGTCCAGGCCATGGGCTTCTCAGCCTTCAGAGACGCGGCCGTCTACATCGTTTTGATTGTTATCTTGCTTGTTCTGCCGGGCGGTCTGTTTGGCAAGAAGCAAGTTGAAAAGGTTTAGGAGGAAGAAGTCAGATGAAGAAAAACTGGAAATACAATCTTTGCTGGCTGCTCCTCATGGTGGCAGGCTTTTACCTGATCAACACCTTGATGCTGACTGGCGTGATCAATACCTTCATTGAAAACATGCTGGTAACGATTGGGATCAACATCATTTTGGCTGTCGGGCTGAACCTGGTCATCGGCTTTTCAGGACAATTCTCTTTGGGCCACGCCGGCTTCATGGCCCTGGGGGCATACGCTACCGGGATTATGACCCAGACGATGAACACGGCAGGGGGCTTTTACCTGTCAATATTGGTCGGGGTGGTCATTTCAATTATCGTAGCCTTGCTAGTCGGTATTCCAACCCTGCGCCTGCATGGTGACTACTTCGCCATCGCGACGATGGGGGCAGCGGAAATCATCAGAATCGTGATCAACAACATGAAGATCACCAACGGGGCAGCTGGTTTGTTCAACATTCCCCAGTTCGCGACCTGGGATGTGGTTTACATCTTTGTTTGCTTGACCACGATCGTGACTGTCAACTTCATTCACAGCCGGGACGGCCGGGCGGTTATCTCCATCCGGGAAAACGAAATCGCGGCTGAAGCCATGGGGGTCAACACGACTAAGTGGAAGTTGTCAGCCTTCGTTTTAGGCGCGGCAACGGCAGCCATCGCCGGCTCCCTGTACGCTTCTTACCTACAGACGATCGTGCCATCCAGCTTCGGGATCATGGAATCAATCAATATCTTGATCTTCGTGGTTCTTGGCGGCTTGGGCAGCATTACCGGGACCTTCGTGGCCACGACCCTCTTGGGCGTTTTGGACGCGGCCCTGCAAAGCCTGGGCGTTTTGCGGATGGTCTTCTACGCGGTTGCCTTGATCATCATCATGATCTTCAAGCCAGGCGGTCTGTTTGGCAAGTGGGAATTCTCTTTCAAGCGCCTGTTGACGAAAAAGCAAGACGGCGACATGAAAGAAGCCGGAAAAGAAAGCAAGTAGTGAGGAGGAACTGAAATGACAGATGCTTTAAACGCGGACCACATCACCAAAGTCTTTGGCGGTTTGACCGCGGTCGACGATGTTTCTCTGCACGTGGGCGAAAAAGAACTGGTTGCCTTGATCGGTCCTAACGGGGCCGGGAAGACCACCTTCTTCAACTGCCTTACCGGGGTGGCACCAGCTACCACCGGGACGGTGAAGATCGGCGGCCAGGAAGTCAAGAAAAATACCAAGGCCTACAAGGTGGCCCAGATGGGGATTTCCAGAACCTTCCAGAACATCCGCCTCTTCGGCCAGTTGTCCGTTTTGGAAAATGTCTTGATCGCCTTGACCAATCATTATAAGGAAAACTTCCTGACGGCAGTTCTCCGCCTTCCTGCTTACTATAAGACGGAAGAAGCCATGGAAGAGCGGGCCAAGGAACTTTTGAAGGACTTTGACCTGGAAGATGTCATGTACTTCCCGGCCGGCAGTCTCCCATACGGGACCCAGCGGCGGGTGGAAATCGTCCGGGCCCTGGCTACGGAGCCCAAGATCATCTGCTTGGATGAACCAGCCGCGGGGATGAACCCGGAAGAAACGGCTGACTTGACCAGATTGATCAAGCGCCTGCAGACTGAATACGGGATTGCCGTTCTCTTGATTGAACACGACATGTCCCTGGTCATGAACCTGGCGGAAAGAATCTATGTGTTAGCCGAAGGCAAGCTGCTGGCTAAGGGGACGCCAAGTGAAATCCAAAATGACGAAGCCGTTATCAACGCTTACCTCGGAGGTGGAGCAGATGTCTAAAGAAATTTTGAAAGTCGACCAGCTCTCAGTCAATTACGGGGCAATCAAGGCGGTCCGCGATGTCAGCTTCAACATTAAAGAGGGCGAAATCGTCACCTTGATCGGGGCCAACGGGGCCGGCAAATCGACTATTTTGAAGACTATCTCCGGTCTTTTGAAGCCGGCTAATGGCGAAATCGTCTTTCTGGGCCAATCCCTGGCTAAGTTGACCGCGCCTAAGATCGTGGCTGCCGGGGTTTCCCAGGTACCAGAAGGCCGGCGGATTTTTGCCGGGATGACGGTTAAGGAAAACCTGCAGCTGGGTGCCTACCTCAGAAGAGACAAGGACGGGGTGGAAAAGGACATGGAAGCCATGTTCAAACGCTTCCCGATCTTGAAGGAACGGCAAAAGCAAGACGCCGCCACTCTTTCCGGCGGGGAACAGCAGATGCTGGCCATGGCCCGGGCCTTGATGGCGCGGCCGAAGCTGCTCTTGCTGGATGAACCATCTATGGGTTTGGCGCCGATCTACATCCAGGAAATTTTTGACATTATTAAAAGCATCAATAAGGAAGGCATGACTGTCCTCTTGATTGAACAAAACGCCCGGCAGGCCCTCAGCATTGCCAACCGGGGCTATGTTTTGGCCTCTGGCGAAGTCAAGATGACAGGCAGCGGGCAGGACCTGCTCAGCGACCCGGCCGTGCAAAAGGCCTACCTTGGTGGTTAAAAAGAATAACCTTCGAAATTGGGAAACTAATTTCGAAGGTTATTTTTCTTCATTTTTTCCCTGCTAGGAAAAGGCTGATCCTTCGGGTATAATTAGTTTTAGATTAAGAAAATCGTTAATAATGAAATGAGATTTAATACAAATAGGAGGAAAAAGATGGCGGGATTCAACACTCGGCTGGTCCACCAGCCCCGGCAAGACGACAATCAAACCGGGGCTGTTGCCGTGCCGGTTTACAAGGCGACCACTTTTGCCTACCCAAAAATCGGGGCGCAAGTAAAGTATGACTACTCTCGGTCAGGCAACCCGACCAGAAATGCCGTTGAAGAACAGCTGGCCAGCTTAGAGGGCGGCGACCGGGCCTTTGTTTTTGCCAGCGGGATGGCGGCGATTCACGCGGCTTTGGCAATTTTTACAGCTGGGGACCATATTGTCATCGGTGACCAAATTTATGGGGGCACCTTCCGAATCGTCTACCAGTACTTCAAAGACCGGGGCCTGGAATTTACGGCAGTTGACACCCGGGATTTGGCGGCAGTAGAAAAAGCCATCCAGGCTAATACCAAGGCAATCTATTTTGAGCCGGTGACTAATCCGCTCTTGCAGGTGACCCCAGTTTCCGGGATTGCCCAATTAGCCCATGAGCACGGCATCTTGGCTATTACCGACAACACCTTCCTCAGCCCCTATCTTTTGCGGCCGCTTGAATACGGGGCAGACCTGGTCGTTCACAGCGCCACCAAGTACCTGGCCGGCCATTCGGATGTCAGTGCCGGGGCCGTCATTGCCAAGGGAGAGGAGCTGGCTGACCGGGTCTACTTTGTGCAAAATGCCATTGGAGGGATTTTGTCGCCGGAAGATTCCAATGAGCTGGCCCGGGGGATCAAGACCTTGTCGCTGCGCTTAGACCGGCAGATGGAAAATGTTGAAGCGATTATCGGATTTTTGAAAAAACAGGCTGGGATCACCAAGATTTACTATCCAGGTGATCCGGACCTAGCCGGCTATGATGACCTGCGCAAAGAGGCCAAGGGGGCGGGCGGGGTCTTCTCCTGTGAACTGGACAACGATATTTATGACCCGGTAGTTTTTGTCAACAGTCTGAATCTGTTCAGCCTGGCAGTAAGCTTAGGGGCGGTTGAAAGCCTGGTCGAACTGCCAAGCAAGATGAGCCATGCCGAACTGTCAGAAGAAGAACAGCTGGCCGCCGGCATCAAGCCGGGCCTTATCCGCTTTGCCGTGGGCATTGAAGACGCGGCGGACTTAATCACTGACATTGACCAGGCCCTGGCCAAAGCTAAAAGATAATGGATTTGAGGAAATGGAGAAAAAGATGACAGAAAAAGATACCCGGTCTTTTGAGACCATCGTGGCGGAAGCCGGCAGCATTAAAGACGGAGCCAATCCGGTTGCCCAGCCCCTGTACTTGTCGGCCTGTTACCGCCACCCGGACTTAGACCAGGCGGTCAACTTTGACCGCTTGCAGGGCTTCACCTATTCCCGGGTGGAAACCCCCAACCGGAAAACCGTGGAAGAGACCCTGGCCAAGCTGGAAGAAGGCTATCAAGGCTTTGCTGTAGCCAGCGGGATGGCTGCTGTCCAGCTGGTCTTGAGCGTTTTGAAGACCGGGGATGAAGTGGTCAGCTTAGACGACCTTTACGGTGGCGACTTCCGCTACTTCCGCCACCTGGAAGACCACTTCCAGATCAAGTTCAAGCTCTGGAACGGGGAAAGTTTGGATAATTTGCAGGGACTTTTGACGCCAAAGACCAAGCTGGTTTGGCTGGAAACCCCGTCCAACCCGATGATGAAGAGCGTGGACATCCAGGCCGTGGCTGATGCCGTTCATGACTACAATCCTGAGATCCTGGTGGCCGTTGACAATACTTTTTACACGCCATATTACCAAAAGCCGCTGACCCAAGGGGCAGACGTGGTCATTCACTCAGCCACCAAGTACCTGGGCGGGCACAACGACATTTTAGGCGGGATCGTGGTGGTCAAGGATCCGGTTTTGGCCGACTTTTACTTCCAGTACACCATTACTGTTGGCGACACTATGTCCGCCTTTGACAGCTGGCTTTTGACCAGAAGCTTGAAGACTCTTCCTTTAAGAATGCAGCAGCACACGGCTAGCGCGAAAAAGATCGTTTCCTTCCTGGAGCAGGCACCGCACGTGGAAAAAGTCCTCTATCCGGGCAAGGCGGGGATGATCTCCTTTTATTTAGACAGCGACGAAGAAGTCGACCGGGTTCTCAAGAGCGTCAAGCTGATTACTTTCGCGGAAAGCTTGGGCGGGGCAGAAAGCCTCTTGACCATTCCTTACTACCAGACCCATGACGATGTTGCAGAAGACCAGCGCCTCAGGCTGGGAATTACGCCGCGGCTTTTGCGGCTCTCAGTGGGCCTGGAAAACGCGGACGACTTGATTGCCGACCTGGCCCAGGCCTTGGGGGAATAAGATAAATAAAAACAAGTTCCAGAAGTCGGAACTTGTTTTTGCTTATTTCCAGGTCTGCTCGTAGACCTCTTCTTTAAAGCCGCAGGTTAAGTGCTGGTCATCAACGACCAGGGGGCGCTTGATCAGCTTGCCGTCTTTAGACAAGAGATCAGCGGCTTCTTCTATAGTCATGTCTGGCAACTTGTCTTTCAGGCCCATTTGCCGGTAGTGCTGGCCGCTGGTGTTGAAAAAGTAGCGCAGGCCGCGGTCCTGGTACTTGGTCAGCCAGGACAAGAGCAGGTCTTTTTCCGGCGGAGTTTCCACCAGGTCCTGGAAATCATAGCTGATTCCTTGGTCGTCAAACCACTTCTGGGCCTTCCGGGAAGTGGAGCAGCGTTTGTATCCATAGAATTTTGGCATGTTTTTCCCTCGATTTCTTCCTTACTAAATTATCTCTTTTGAGTTTAACGCAAAAAATCTGGCAAAAACAGGAATTTGCCTGGCAAAAGACTTGAGCAAGGCGGGCAAAGCGTGCTATACTAACAGAGTTGCAATTTGAGTGATACCTCGATTCTGCAACCGCGCAGATAAGGTTGACAAGCCTGCTTTGGGCAGCACCTTTGATGGCGAGTCTAAGTAATTTTATACGGAGGTGTACTAATGTACGCAGTTATTAAGACCGGTGGCAAGCAATACAAGGTTGCCGAAGGCGAAAGTATCTTCGTTGAAAAGCTTGACGTACAAGCTGGCGAAGAAGTTGTTTTTGACCAAGTTATCCTGGTAGCTAATGGTGACGACGTTAAGGTTGGTACTCCATTAGTTGAAGGTGCTAAGGTAGTTGCTAGTGTTGACAAGCAAGGCAAGGAAAAGAAGGTTGTAACTTTCAAGTACAAGCCAAAGAAGCACTCACATTCTAAGTACGGTCACCGTCAACCTTACACCAAGGTTACTGTTAAGAGCATCGAAGCTTAGTAAGAGGTGAACACTATGATGATGAACATTCTTTCAAACGCAAAGTTACTCGCCCACCACAAGGGTGGTGGTTCAACTGCCAACGGTCGTAACTCAGCTGGTCGTCGTTTGGGCGCAAAGCGTGCCGACGGTCAAGAAGTACACGCTGGCTCAATCATCTACCGTCAACGTGGTACTAAGATCCACCCAGGCAAGAACGTTGGCCGCGGTGGCGACGACACTTTGTTCGCATTGACTAACGGTGTTGTTAAGTTCGAACGTCTTGGCAAGTACAAGAAGCAAGTTTCTGTTTTGCCAGTAGAAGACGCTGAATAATCAAGCCGGCAAAGGAGCAGACAGCCCAGCTGCCTGCTTTTTTCTTGCCCTTTTTCCAGGGAAAGCATGTTTAAATCCTTGATCTTTTGTATAATAAAAGCATCATGAACAAAAGCTTAAAAGCTGCAGAAAAGGATGGTGCTTATGAGCAAGAACAATGAATTGTTAAGTCTGTTGACCAGACGGATCAAGGAAACTGCTGACTTGATCAAGGACAAGGACGCGGATGCCCTCTTGGTTTTCAACCGGGCAAATTACCGCTACTTGACCAATTTTACTGGTGAAGAAGCCCAGCTGATCATTACTAAAAACGGGGACCGGGTGCTCCTGTCAGACTCCCGCTTTGCCCCGCAAATCGAAGCCCAGGCATTGGGTGAACTGAAGGTAGTCATGAAGCATGGCCACGAAGCAGCCGAAATCGCGGCAGAAGTCAAGAAGCTGGGGGTCAGGAAACTCTTAGTCGAAGCAGAATTTGTTTCTGCTTATGAATATGACGCGATCAAATCCCAGTTGCCAGATGTTGACCTGGTGATGGCCGCTGAAATCGTTGAACGGGTCCGCAATGTCAAGGATGACCTGGAACTGGCCACTCTTAAAAAGGCTGTTGAAATCTCAGAAAGAGCCTTTGAAGAAGTTCTGCCAATGCTTAAGCCAGGTGCCAAGGAAAGAGACGTGGGCGCCAAGCTCGACTACCTCTTCAAGCTCTACGGCGGCGACGGCCCGGGCTATGACTCAATTATCGCTTCTGGTCCCCGTTCTTCCTGGGCCCACGGGGTGGCCAGCGACCGCTTGATGCAAGAGCACGAACTGGTCGTAATTGACGCGGCCGCTTCATATAACGGCTACACCGCCGACATTACCAGAACCTACGCTTTGGGCAGCGTGGAAGACGAACTGGAGAAGATCTACAAGATCGTTCTGGAAGCGCAAAAGCGGGGGATTGCCGCCGCTGTTGCCGGGGCAACTGGCAAGGACGTTGACCAGGCAGCCCGGGGCTACATCAATGACGCCGGCTACGGGCAATACTTCGGCCATGGGATTGGCCACGGGATCGGCCTAGAAATCCATGAAATGTGCCAGCCGGAATTTTTGTTCAGCCAGACGACCCTGGAAAACGGGATCGTGCACACGGTTGAACCAGGCATCTACCTGCCGCAAGGCGGGGTCCGGATCGAAGATGACATTCTGGTTAATGGCGACACTCCGGAAGTTTTGTCCACTTTGCCAAAGGACGAACTCATTCACCTGTAAGATTATTTTTATGGTAAAATTTAGTGTTTATTGGTACAATTTAAGATGTAGAAATGGGGGATTTACCAGATGACAATGATTTCTGTTAATGAATTCAAGAACGGCCTCACGATCGAATACAACAACGACCTGTGGCGTATCGTTGAATTCCAGCACGTTAAGCCAGGTAAGGGCAGTGCCTTCGTTCGTTCAAAGCTGAAGAGCTTGCGGACTGGCGCCGTTCAAGAATACACTTTCCGTTCAACTGCCAAGGTTGAAACGGCTGACATTCAAACCCGGCAAATGCAATACCTTTACAACGACGGTTCAAGCTATGTCTTCATGGACACGGCAACTTACGAGCAATTGGAAGTGCCGAACGCTCAGATCGACCAGGAAGCCAAGTACCTGAAGGAAAACATGATTGTGAACATTATTTCCCACAATGGTGAAACCTTGGGTCTGGACCTGCCAAACACGGTTGACCTGGAAGTCGTTGAAACCGAACCAGGCATCCGCGGCGATACCTCATCAGGTGGTGGTAAGCCAGCTACGATGGAAACCGGTTTGGTTGTCACTGTGCCATTCTTTATCAATGTTGGTGACGTGCTGACGATCAATACTAGTGACGGTTCATACGTATCACGTTCTAAGTAGTAATTTTCGAGGTGGAAAAATGGCTGATAATTCAACAATCGTTTTAAGCGGCAATGATGAGGGCGATCAAATCAAGATCGACCTGCAGGTACTCGAAGTCATTCTGGGCATTTCAGCTCAGAAGGTTGACGGCGTTGCCGGGATGCGCGGTGGCTTGAAGTCAGGCTTGAGCCGTGTCTTTGGCCGCGAGGATCGGGGCAAGGGAGTTGCCGTCTCAGTTGATGAAGACGGCGAACTGACGGCTGACGTTTACGTATATCTCAAGTACGGCGTCAACGTGCCAGCTGTTGCGGGCAAGATTCAAGAAGCTCTGAAGCAGCAACTGACTCAGATGACGGATATGAATTTGAAGTCCATTGATGTTCATGTCGTTGGTCTCGTCTTCCCTGAAGATGAAAAGAACTTTGAAGATGCTGATCAACCATTATTCCCCGATCAAGAAGAAGATAAGTAATGAATCAACACGATAGTCGAAGAATTGCACTGCAAGCCATTTATCTGTACAACCAGGATCCCAGCTTGACGGCCAGTGAATTGGAAAACAATGTCAAGTCCGCTTTGGACTTGGATACTTTGCCGGCCTACAGCCAGGAACTGGTCAGCGGCGTGATCGACAAGCAGGCTGAACTGCGTGACAAGCTTTCCGCCAACTTGAAGCAAGGCTGGCGCTTGGAGCGGCTGAGCAAGACCAGCTTGGCGATTTTGGAAGTAGCCCTGTATGAAATGCTGTACAGCCCGGTTATTGAAGACCGGTCAGCCATCAACGAGGCTTTGAACTTGTGTGACGAGTTTGATGATCCGAAGTCAAAGGCCTTCATCAATGGCATATTGGCAAACTTTGTGCAAGAATAATCTTTAAGCCGGCGTTTCGCCGGCTTTTTTTCTTAAGGAGGCAGTTTTGGGAGAAATTTTAGACGGGAAGAAGCTGGCCCGGGAATTAGGGGAAAAGTTAGGCAGTGAAGTGGCTTCCTTAAAAGAGCATGGGGTCAGTCCCAAGCTCTGCGTCATCAATATTGGCGATGATCCGGCCAGCAAGGTCTATGTCGCCTCCAAGAAGCGGAAGGCTGAGAAGCTGGGCATCAAGCAGGTAGTTTATCAATTGCCGGCTGATGAAAGCGAAGAGGATGTCTTAAAGTTGATCGACAGCTTGAACGCGGACCCGGAAGTTTCCAGCCTGATGGTCCAGTTGCCGGTTCCCCCGCAGATCAATGCTGACCGGATTATTGAAAGAATCGATCCGGAGAAGGACGTTGACTGCCTGACTCCGGCCAATATCGGCCGCCTCTGGCAGGGCAAGCACTTCGTCGAACCAGCCACGGCTGCCGGCATCATTGCCCTTTTGGACCACTACCAAATCGACTTGACTGGCAAGAATGCCGTGATCGTCGGCCGGTCAAACATTGTTGGCAAGCCCCTGGCCGCCTTGATGCTGGAAAGAAACGCTTCTGTCTCAATCCTGCACTCCCGCAGCCGGAACTTGGCTGACTTGACCAAGCGGGCCGACATCCTGGTCTGCGCGGTCGGCAAGGCGGAAATGATCAAGGCAGACATGGTTAAAGAAGGGGCGGTCGTGATCGATGTAGGCATCAACCGGGTGGACGGCTGCTTGGTCGGTGACGTTGATTTTGCCCCCGTTAAAGAAAAGGCCAGCTGGATCACGCCTGTGCCCGGCGGGGTTGGTCCTTTGACGGTAGAGTTTTTAATGGAAGAAGTCATTAAATTGACGAGGAGACAGCATGGACTCGATTAAGGGGACGGACGAAAAGTACCTGACTGTCAGTGAATTAAATTGGTACGTTAAGCAGAAATTTGACCGGGATCCCTACCTGCGGCAAATTTTTCTCCAAGGGGAATTGTCGAATTTCCGCTTCCGGAGAGGTGGTCACCAGTACTTTTCTTTAAAAGACGACAAGTCTAAAATCAATGTGGTGATGTTCCGCGGAGACTTTGACAAGGTCAAGTTCGAGCCGGAAGAAGGAATGAAGGTCTACGTGACCGGCCGCCTGTCAACTTATGAAGCCCAGGGCAGCTACCAATTTTATGCCAAAAGCATGGAACCGGCCGGCCTTGGTGCCTTGTATGAACGCTTTAGGCAGCTGCAGGAGAAGCTGGCTAAAGAAGGCCTCTTTGCCCAAGAGCACAAGCGCCCTCTGCCCCTTTTTCCAGATAAGATCGCGGTTGTGACTTCAGCCTCCGGGGCGGTCATCCACGACATCATGGTAACGGCTAACCGCCGCTTCCCGCACGCTGAAATTGACCTTTTCCCGGCCCAGGTGCAAGGGGAAAGCGCGGCTGGCAGCTTGGTTTCTGCTATGCAGCAGATCCAAGCCCGGGCAGATGAATATGACGTGCTCATTATCGGCCGGGGGGGCGGGTCTTTAGAAGACCTGTGGCCTTTTAACGAAGAAGAAGTGGTCCGGCAGGTTTATGCCATGAAGATGCCGGTGATTTCATCAGTTGGTCACGAAACAGACACCACCCTCTGTGACCTGGCAGCTGACTGCCGGGCGGCTACGCCAACGGCAGCCGCTGAAATGGCGACGCCGGCCCTGACCCAGGTCCTGGCTGAAATTGGCCAGCTGCAGACCCGGCTTTTGACCGACATCCGGGCCGTGATCCAGGTCCGGGCCCAGGCCCTGGCCCAGCTGGAGAATTCTTTTATCATGAAAGAGCCCCAGCGCCTCTATGAGCAGAAGATGCAGCAGGTCGACCAATTGTCCCAGCAGCTGAGCCGGATGATGGAAGTAATTGTCAAAGACCAGGGACAAAAGCTCAGCCTTTTGACCCAGCGTCTCCAGCACCAGGCCCCAGACCGGAGAATCAAGCAGCTTAAGCAGGAAAACAGCTACCTGGCCAAGAGCCTGGAAATGGGGATCAAGCGGATTCTGGAACAAAAGCAGGCTGCCTGCCGGCAGGCCGTCCAGCAGCTGGACGACTACAGTCCTTTAAAGACCCTGGCCCGGGGCTACAGCTACACGACTGACGCGAGCGGCAACGTGGTCAAGTCAGTTCAGCAATTGGCTCCAGGCGACCAGGTTCGCCTGCACTTAAAGGATGGCCAGGCCATCGGCCGGATTGAAGAGATTAAGGAAGAAAAAAATGACTGAGAAGAATAATTTTGAAAGCCAGCTCAAGGAGCTGCAGGAAATCGTTGGCCAGCTGGAAAATGGCCAGTTGTCACTGGAAGAATCATTGGCCCAGTTCCAGACCGGGGTCAAGCTGAGCCGGGAATTGAAGCAGGAATTGACCAAGGCGGAAAACACCGTGGCCAAGTTGATCGAGTCTGATGGCAGCGAGAAGGAACTTGATCCAACCGATGCCTCAGCACCAAAGGAATAAAGCCATGACAACTTTTAAAGAATTTCAAGCTAAGTACACGCCAATCATCAATGATTTTTTAGCAGGGCAACTGGCAAAAGAAAGCGATGACCCCCGTTTTGCTGAAATCATGGCTTATTCAGTCATGGCTGGGGGTAAGCGCCTGCGGCCTTTGCTCTTTTTGGCAACTTTAGACGCCTTGGGCATTGAGATCACCGAAAAAGAAGTCCAGGCCGCCTGCGGGATTGAATTGATCCATACCTATTCTTTGATCCACGATGACCTGCCGGCCATGGACAATGACGATTACCGGCGGGGGGAATTGACCAGCCACAAGAAATGGGGCGAAGCTGAAGCTATTTTGGCCGGGGATGCCCTCCAGCCTTTAGGTATCCAGTGGATTGCCCAGGCTGAACACAACTGGAAACTGGTCGAGATCATTACTGAAGCTGTGGGTCCAAAGGGGATGGTAGCTGGCCAATACTTAGACATCGACACCACCAACAATGAAGACAGCAGTGAAGAAGTGATTGACCACATGGAATGGCTGAAGACCGGCTGCTTGATTTTGGCCAGCGTTCAGATGGCCACGGCATTAGCTGCTTGCCCTGACCAGCAGGCCCAAAAGTACCTGGCCTTTGCCAAGCACTTTGGCCGCTCTTACCAGCTCTATGACGACCTGGTAGACATCGTTGAAAGCCAGGAAGAAGCGGGCAAGGCGACCCACAAGGACCAGGAAGTGGGCAAGAACAACAGCTTGACCATGCTGGGAGCAGAGGCAACCAGAAATGAACTCAAGCAGCTGATTGAAAAGGGCAAGGCTGACCTGGCCGGGGAAAAGGCGGAAGTTTTGCTGGGCTTTTTGGATTTGTATCAGAAGGTACTGTAATGGCAAGTAAAGAACGCGCGGACGTATTATTGGCCGCCAAGGGAATTTTTAACTCCAGAACTCAGGCCCAAAGAGCCATCATGGCGGGTCTTGTAACTGACCACAACCACCAGCGGATCGATAAGGCCGGGGAGAAGTTTCCCGTTGACGAGGAGTTTTTCATAAAAAAAGACAAGCTCAAGTATGTTTCCCGGGGCGGTTTCAAATTGGAAAAGGCGGTCAAGGTCTGGAACATTGACTTAAAAGACAAGGTCTGCTTGGATATCGGAGCTTCAACTGGCGGCTTTACCGACGTGGCCCTGCAAAACGGGGCCAAGCTGGTCTATGCCTTGGACGTGGGCTATAACCAACTGGCCTGGCAGCTGCGGGATGACCCCCGGGTGGTGGTGATGGAGCGGCAGAACTTCCGCTACTCGGTTCCCGCCGACTTTACCGAAGGCCTGCCGGACTTCGCCATGACCGACGTGTCTTTTATTTCCCTGGACTTGATCATGCCGCCGATGTATGAAATCTTGAAAGACCAGGGGGATGCCGTCTGCTTGATCAAGCCCCAGTTTGAGGCTGGTCCGGAAAATGTCGGCAAGCACGGGATCGTCCGGGACCACGCCGTCCACCAGGCCGTGATCGAGCACACCATGGCCAAGGCCCTGGAAATTGGCTTTTCCATTTTGGGCGTTGACTATTCGCCAATTAAGGGCGGCAAGGGGAATATTGAATTTTTGCTTCACTTGAAGAAGGACCAGGCAAATCCAGGGCAGAATCTCTGGTCCGGCTCAGTCAGCGAGCTGGTTGACCGGGCTGCCCAGGGTCTGTAGAAAGGATGCTGTGGGACGCTTATGCTTGTGGAATTGGATATCCAGAATTTTGCTATCATTAAGAGTCTGAAAATCAAGTTTCAGCCGCAAATGACGGTCCTGATCGGGGAAACCGGGGCTGGCAAGTCCATCTTGATCGATGCTTTGTCACTTTTGCTGGGCCACCGGGCCCAAAAAGAAATGGTCCGGTCTGGCCAGAGCAAGGCAGTGGTGACGGGCCTTTTTACCCTGCAAGATGATGAAATGCGGGAAGTTGAACAAATCGCGGCTGACTACGGCCTGCCGATGGACGGCGATGACCTGATCATCAGCCGGGAGATTTCCAGCAAGGGCCGGAACGTCATCCGGATCAACGGGCAACTGACCACCATCACTGCTTTGGCAAAAATTGGTGAGTACCTGGTCGACATCCATGGCCAAAACGACCAGCAGATGCTGATGGACCAAAGCCGGCAGATTGACCTGGTCGATGAATACGCGGGCAAGGATTTTAAGCCCCTTTTAGCCAAGTACCAGGCTGAATACCAGACCTGGCAGAGCCTTAACCAGCGCCTGGAGCACCTGCGCCGGGACAGCCGGGAACTGGCCCAGCGCCAGGACATCCTCCAGTTCCAGGTCGAAGAGTTGACCCAAGCGGATTTGACGGATGAGCAGGAAGACCAGAACTTGGAAGACGAGTTCAACAAGCTGAACAATTACCAGAAGATTGCTGAATCCGCCAACTTCATGATCCAGCTTTTTGACGACGATGAGCATGGCTTAACCAGCCTGCTGGGGGATGCCCAAGGAACGGCAGAAGATTTGGCCGACCTGGACAAGGACTTCAAGAATGTGGCCCAGTCCATTACTGACGGGGTGTATTCGCTGAGCGATGCCCGTTCAGAACTGGGCGACATCATGGACAGCCTGGAATTTGATGAAGAACGCTACCAGTATGTGCAAAACCGCCTGGACCTCTTGAACAACTTGAAGAAGAAGTACGGCCCAAGCCTGGCAGACGTTTTTGACTTCTATGCAAAAGTTTCCAAGGAACTCAGCCAGTTTGAAACTGGTGGCCTTGACGAAGAAGAACTGGTCAAGCAGATCGCGGCAGTTGAGGAAAAAATGTCAGTCATGGCGGCTGACCTCCACCAGGCCAGAGAATCCACCGCCTTGAAGCTGGAAGAAGCGATCAAGCATGAACTGGCTGACCTGTACATGGACAAGGCCCGCTTCTCCATCCGCTTTGCCAAGACTGATAATTTCACGGTCAAGGGGACTGATGACCTGGCCTTCTACATCGCGCCAAACCCAGGCGAAGAGCTGATGCCGATGGTCAAGATCGTTTCCGGCGGGGAACAATCCCGGCTGATCCTGGCCCTAAAGGCTATCTTCTCCCGGGTTGAGCCGGTTGGCACCATGGTCTTTGACGAAATTGACACCGGGGTTTCCGGCCGGGTGGCGGCAGCCATCGGTAAGAAGATGCACGCGATTGCTGGCCAAAAGCAGGTTATCGCCATCACCCACTCCCCGCAGGTAGCGGCCAGCGCCGACCACCGCTTTGCCATCGCCAAGCAGGTTGCAGCCGGTGAGACCTTTACCCAGGTCAAGGAACTTGATGAAGACAGCAGCATCAAGATGATCGCCCAGATGATGGCCGGAGCTAATGTCAGCGAAGCTGCTGAGCAAAACGCGGCCGACCTGATTGCCAGTCAGCGGAAACAAGATTAGAAAATAATTATCAAAAAATAACTCTCTTGCCAAAAGGCAGGAGAGTTTTTTGCATGCTAATCAAGAGAAAAGCTGATTTTTATAGGCAATTACAAGTAAAAAACGTTGACAATGGATAATTGGTATTTTAATATAAATTTAAACATACTCCCAGAAAATATAATGTATTTCTGGACCAGTGTAAAAATCTGCAAGAAAGAGAGGACGAAAAAATGAGACCCATTAAGAATAAAGCGCCGCTGGCTCTGGCGGCCTTGTCAATGATTATGCTGACGGCTTGCGGCAAATCCGATAGCCAGGCCAGCAAGAAGCAGGAATTTTCCTGGTCGACTTCAGCTGAAATTTCGACCATTGACATGTCCAAGGCCAGCGATACTGTCAGCTTCGACCAATTGCGGAACACAATGGAAGGCTTGTACCGGACCGGGAAAAACGGCAAGTTGATGCCGGCCCTGGCCACCAGCAGCACGGTTTCCAAGGACGGCAAGACCTATACCTTTACTTTGCGCAAGTCCAAGTGGAGTGACGGCAGTCCGGTCACGGCCAAGGACTTTGTCTATTCCTGGCGAAGAACGGTCAACCCCAAGACGGCTTCAGAATATGCCTACTTGTTTGAAGGCATCAAGAATACCACGGCAATTACTGCTGGCAAGAAGCCTTTATCCAGCCTGGGCGTGAAAGCAGAAGGCGACTACAAGCTGGTCGTGACTTTGGACCGGCGGATTCCTTACTTCAAGAACTTGATGGCTTTCGCCCTCTTCTTCCCGCAGGCGGAAAAGGCGGTTAAGAAGTACGGGTCCAACTACGGGACAGCTTCTAAGTACATGCTTTATAACGGGCCGTATGTGCAAAAGGGCTGGACGGGGTCCAACCTGTCTTGGAAGATGGTCAAGAACAAGTACTACTGGGACAAGAAGAATGTCAAGATCCAGCAGATTGACTGGAGCGTGCAGAAGACGCCGTCAACTGCCTACAACCTCTACCAGTCAAACAAGCTGGACGCCCTCAGCCTGGACTCTTCCCAGACCAAGCAATTGGCTAAAAAGCCAGGTTTCCAGCTGATCAACAATGGTGGGACGGCCTACCTGCAATACAACTTGCAAAAGGACCAGAACCTGGCCAACGTCAACATCCGCCGGGCCATCTCCATGGCTATTGACCGGTCTGGCCTCTGCAGCACTTTGGGCGGCAACAACCAGCCAGCCAAGACCTTCACGGCCAAGGGCGTCATGTATGCCGGTGACAGTGAATACACCAGCGGTGTTGCCAAGACTTCAGAAGCTTATAACAAGTACAGCAAGACTGAAGCCAAGAAGCTCTTTAATGAAGGCCTGGCGGAATTAGGCAAGTCATCCATCACGATTTCCATCATGGCTGATGACACTGACTCTGGCAAGAAGACAGTAGAAGCCCTGCAGAGCGAATTGACCCAGACCCTGGGCAAGATCAAGGTCGAAACCACGACCGTGCCGTTTAAGACCCGGATGGCCCGCCGGGAGGAAGGAAAGTTCGATGTCATGGTTTCCACCTGGATCGCTGACTTCAATGACGCTATTTCTTTCCTGGACCTTCTGACCAGCAACAACAGCAGAAACTACGGTAAGTGGAGCAATAGTGAATACGACCGCTTGATCGCGGACTCCAAGGTGACTGCTTCTAGCAGCCAGCGGGTAAGCGACCTGCAAAAGGCCGAAGCCATTCTGCTGGAAGATGAAGGGATCACCCCAATCTACTACATCTCAACTGCTTACTTGATCAGACCGGAAATCAAGAATGTCTACAACGACAACCTCGGCGGCTGGCAGTTCAAGTACGCCAGCGTGAAATAACGAAAAGCGTAAGAGAACATAAGTGCAAAAAGAGTCTGGAAAAGCCAGGCTCTTTTTTGCTTTAAGGCAGTTCAACTGTTAAAATGTCATTAATGTCAAGCAGGTAAAAAATCTTGTTGTCGGCATCCCGGAAAACGAAGCGGCTGGGTGAAATCCGCTTGGTGATCTTGCCGACCCGCCAGCTGCCGTCATTCAAGGTGACCAGGAGATACTGCCTCTTCAAGAAGGCCAGCTGCAATTTAGCTAAGTTAACCGCCAGGCTGTCGCCGCGGAGGGTGAGCCGGTCTTCGTCATAAGCAAAGAGATAGTGAAAGGCCTTCTTAAGGGGCTGTGCGGCTTGGTTGGCAAGGTTTTGAAATTTGGACATGGTGAAGACTCCTTTAAGTAAATCATTTTCGAACGCCTGTTTGTAAACTAATTATACGAACGAATATTCGAAAAAGCAAGCCCCTTTTTTAAAAAAGCTTTTTTCGGCCTTAAGACTTGATCAGAAGGCGCTTATGGTCCAAAATAGAATTACTAGTCAAAAAAAGGAGCTATCATGGCAGATAAAGGATTACTGTTGGTTTTGTCCGGCCCGTCCGGGGTGGGCAAGGGAACCGTCAAAAGCGCAATTGTTGAACACAAGGTCTTCCCCTTCGAATACTCAGTCTCAATGACTACCCGCAAGCCCCGTGAAGGTGAAGTGAACGGGAAAGACTACTACTTCGTGACCAGGGAAGAATTCAAGCAGGCGATTGCTGATAATCAGCTGCTGGAATACAACGAATACGTCGGCAACCTTTACGGGACACCTTTGGGCCCGGTCAAGGAAATGCTGGCTGCCGGCAAGGACGTCTTGCTGGAAATCGATGTCAACGGGGCCAGAACGGTTCGCCAACAAATGCCAGATGGCGTCTTTATTTTCTTGACGCCGCCTGACCTGCACACTTTAAGAGACCGGCTGGAACACCGGGGCACGGAATCCGAAGACGTGATCCGGGGCAGAATTGCCCAAGCGCGCAAGGAAATTCTGGTGATGCAGGACTATGACTACGCGGTAGTCAACGACACTGTCGCCAACGCCGTCAACCACATTAAAGCAATCGTTGACGCTGAACACGTCAGCGTCAAGCGCGTGATCGACGATTATCGGAAAATGGTTAAGGAGGACTAAGATGAGAATTACCTACCCATCAATTGACAAGCTGCTAGACGAAGTTGATTCAAGATACTCACTGTCAGTTCTGGCTGCCAAGCGGGCTCATGAACTGGAAGCCGGCAAGCCGGGCGCTTTGGACAACTACCACAACTTGAAGCCGGTCGGCCAGGCATTGGAAGAAATTGCTGCCGGCAAGGTAACGATTGACGCTGACCCTCACGGTGAAGCCGACGAATAATCCTTGAAGAGGAGCGGACCAGAAGCCCGCTCCTCTTTTAGCGTAAAGGAAGGGAGAAGGACTTGATCGCAGAAGTTATTGTCGATGTGGCCGCCCACCAGACTGACCGCGTTTTTGAATACCAGATCCCTGATGACCTGGAAGTTGAAATTGGCAGCCGGGTAGTGGTGCCTTTTGGCCGCCGCAAGGTTCAGGGCTTTGTCGTCGCCGTGAAAAAAAGCAGCGACTTTACCGGCCAGTTAAAGGACCTGCTCTTAGTGGTCGATGAAATGCCGCCTTTAACACCGGAGCTGGTCGCCCTGTCCAGCGACCTGGCCCGGCAGATTTTTGCCTACCGGATCAGTATCCTTAAGACCATGCTGCCGGGTGTAATGCGGGCCAACTACCGGAAAATTCTCCTGCCAAACAGCCCGCGGGCAGAGCAAATGCCTCTTTTTGCCGGAGACCCGGTGGATTTGGCCAACTTAGAAGAGCCGCGCATGATCAAGCTGGTCAAGCAGCTCCTGAATAAGGGGGAGGCCAGGATAGAATACCTGGTTGAAAATAAGGCGAAAAAGAAGCTGGTTTCAGTCTACTATCCGCTTCTGTCAGCCCATGATTACCAGAAGATTTTTGCAGAAACTAGAAAAACGGCCAGCCAGCAAAGAAAATTGCTGGCAGATTTAGCCGGGGATTTTGCGGCTTATCCTAAAAGCCGGGAAGAATTGACCAGCCTGGGCATCAGTTCAGCAACTTTAAAAACGGCGGTCAGCAAGAAATGGCTGCAGGAAAAAGACCAGGAAAAATACCGGCGGCCAACCAAGCCGGTTGCTCCCAGCCGGCCACTAGACCTGAATGACGAGCAGGCCGCGGCCTTGAGCCGGGTCAGCCAGGACATCAAGGGCCGGGTCAGCCAGACCTTTCTTTTAGAAGGAGTGACAGGGTCCGGGAAAACCGAAGTTTACCTGCAAGCGATCAGCCAGGCCCTGGCCTTGGGCCGGACAGCCTTGATGCTGGTGCCGGAAATTTCCCTAACCCCCCAGATGGTTAAGCAGGTCCAGGCCCGCTTTGGCCAGCAGGTGGCGGTTTTACACTCGGCCTTGTCGGAAGGGGAGCGCTATGACGAATGGCGCAGGATCCGCCGGGGTCAGGCCCAGGTGGTCGTAGGTGCCAGAAGCGCGGTTTTTGCCCCCTTGGACAATTTAGGCCTCATCATTATCGATGAAGAGCATGAAGGCTCCTACAAGCAGGACAACAATCCCCGCTACCATGCCCGGGACGTGGCAATTTGGCGGTCCCGCTACCACCACTGCCCCTTGATTTTGGGCAGCGCGACGCCGTCTTTGGCCAGCCGGGCTCGGGCCCAAAAGGGGGTCTACCAGCTTTTGCGCTTAAAAAAGCGGGCCAAGAGCCAGCCTTTGCCGCGAGTCGACTTGCTTGACTTAAAACATGTCCAGTTTGCCGGCAGCCAGTTTGACATCTCCTGTCCATTGGCTGAGGCGATTCAAAAGCGGCTTGAGAAAAAAGAGCAGGTAATCCTGCTTTTAAACCGGCGGGGTTTTGCCAACTTCATGCTCTGCCGCAATTGCGGCTTTGTCTTAAAGTGCCCTAACTGCGACTTGTCCTTGACCATGCATAAGGACACCTGGACGATGCAGTGCCACTATTGTGGCTACCAAGAAGCTGTCCCAGAAATTTGTCCCAACTGCCGGGACCGGCAGATCCGCTTTATGGGGACGGGGACGCAGAAGGTGCAAGAAGAGCTGGCTGAGCTTTTTCCGCAAGCTAAAATCCTCCGCATGGACGTGGACACGACCCGGAGGAAGGGCAGCTATGACAAGATTTTGACCAGTTTTGGCCAAGGAGAAGCCAACATCTTGCTGGGCACGCAGATGATCGCCAAGGGCCTGGACTTCCCTAATGTAACTTTGGTTGGGGTAATCAATGCCGACACTGGTTTATGGCTGCCCGACTACAACGCTTCTGAGCGGACTTTTGAGCTGCTCACGCAAGTAGCTGGCCGGGCAGGGCGGGCCGACAAGGAAGGGCAGGTCATGATCCAGACTTATAATCCGGACCACTACGCTATCCGCCTGGCGCAAAAGCAGGACTATGAGCTTTTTTACGCTAAAGAAATGCAGGTCCGCCATGCCGGCGACTACCCGCCTTACTTTTACACGGTCCTGGTCTCCGTTTCAGCCAAAAATGAGCAAAACGCGGCCCGGGAGGCTTTTAAAATCAAACGGCAATTGCAGAGGGAATTGCGGGCGCCGACTATTATCTTAGGGCCGGCTCCGGCAACGATCAGCCGCTTAAAGAGCCAGTATTATTACCAAATACTGGTAAAATATAAAAGAGAAAAACACTTAAATGAGCTCCTGCACCAGATCCAGGACCAGGCCCAGGAAGTGAAAAAGTACGGCCTGACTGTCGAGATCGATTCAGAGCCAGAGAGAATTATGTAAAGGAACAAAAACGTGAATTCAGTAATCTTTTTAGGAACGCCGCAATTCGGCGCTACAGTTTTGGAAGGCCTGATCAAGGCCGGTTATCATATTTTGGCCGTGGTTACCCAGCCGGACAAAAAGGTTGGCCGCAAGCAAAAGGTCGTTTACTCCCCGGTCAAGGAAGTGGCTTTGGCCAACGACTTGCCTTTATACCAGCCAGTCCGCCTGTCCAAGTCAGCTGAACTTGACGAATTGCTGCAGCTTGACGCCGATTTCATCATCACCGCGGCCTTTGGCCAGTTTTTGCCGACTAAATTCTTGAAGTCCGCTAAGATCGCGGCTGTTAACGTGCACGGGTCCCTTTTGCCGAAATACCGGGGCGGGGCACCGATCCAGTATGCGGTCAGAAACGGGGATGCGGAAACCGGGGTCACAATCATGGAAATGGTCAAGGAAATGGACGCCGGCGACATGTATGCCCAGGCCAGCCTGCCGATCAGACCAGATGAGACCAGCGGGGAAGTCTTTGAAGAACTGGCTCCGCTTGGCCGGGACCTGCTTTTGGAAACTCTGCCAAAGATTGCCAGTGGCGAAATTGTCAAAAAGCCGCAGGATCCAAGCCAGGTAGTCTTTTCCCCAACCATCAGCAAGGCTGAAGAAAGAATTTCCCTGAAATTGACGGCTAAGGAAGCCAAGGACCTGATCCGGGCCCTCAATCCGGACCCAGGCGCCTACCTGGTCATCAAGGGCCAGCGCCTGAAGGTCTGGAAGGCAGAAGTGGCTGATGACAATACCAGTCTGCCAGCAGGCCACCTTTTGACCAACCAGGGCCGCTTTGCTATCAGCTTTGCCGGCAACACGGTCTTGAACCTGCTTGAAGTCCAGCCAAATGGCAAGAAGGCCATGGCCATCAAGGACTTTTTGAACGGGCAGGGGAAGAAGTTTGCAGCAGGAGAAAAGATCGTAGATGAAGACTAACGCCCGCACCGTGGCCCTGGACACCTTGATGAAGGTGATCAACCAGGGCTCATATTCAAATATCAGCTTAAACCACGCGTTAAAGGCGGCTAAGCTGCCAGGTGAAGAGAGCCGGCTGGCCACCAACCTAGTCTATGGGACCATCCAATACCAGCTTTACCTGGAATACCAGCTCAAGGACCTGGTCAAGGCCCGGCTGAGAGAGCCATATATTAAGCCTCTTTTATTGCTGTCGGCCTACCAGATCTTCTTTTTAGACAAGGTGCCAAACCGGGCAGTTTTAGACGAGGCCAACAAGCTGGCTAAGGCCTATGGCCGGCCAAAATCCAGCGGCTACCGCCTGGTTAACGGGATTTTGCGCTCGCTTCTGCGGCGGGGAGAGGTCCTGCCGGAAAAAGACGCGCCAGACTATCTCAGCGTCAAGTGCAGCATGCCCCTTTGGCTGAGCGACTATTTCGTAGCCAACTGGGGCAAGAGCCGGGCAGAAAAAATCATGGCCAGCTTCAACAGCAAGGCGAAAAACGAAATCCGGATTTCGGCTTTGGCTGATGAAAAGCGGGTCGTCCGGGACCTGGACCGGGCCCATTTTGCCCCTCAGGAGTCGCCTTTGGCCAGCCGCAGCTATGCCTTAAGCCGGGGCGGGATCGTGATGACCGACTTTTTCAAAGATGGTGAAGTGACGGTGCAAGACGAAGCAGCCAGCCTGGTGGCGGAAGCCTTTGACTTTAAGGGAAATGAGCAGGCCCTTGATGCCTGCAGCGCCCCAGGCGGCAAGACCATCCAAATAGCTGAGCAATTGCCTGACGGGCAAGTGACTGCTCTGGATATCCATGAAAAGAAATTGCGTCTGGTCAAGGAAAATGCCGCCAGAATGCGGGTTGCTGACCGGGTCAAGGTCAAAGCTTTGGACGCGCGGAAGGCAAGGGAGTATTTTTCCGGGCAAGAATTTGATAAGATATTGATAGACGCACCATGTTCCGGTCTGGGACTGCTGCGCCGCAAGCCGGAAATCCGCTACACGAAAACAGCGGAAGACATCAGCCATTTGGCTGAAATCCAACTGGACATTTTGAACGAAGTATCCGGCTTGCTGAAAAAGGGCGGGGAGTTAGTCTACTCCACCTGCTCAATCTCTGTAGAAGAAAACGAAGAAAACGTGCGGAAATTTTTAGCCGCGCATCCAGATTTTGCATTGAAACCATTTGAAACGGCCAAGATCTCCGCGCCCAAGGGGATGCTGAAGATCCTGCCCGACAGCTACAACAGTGATGGATTTTTCATTGCCAAGTTTACGACAAGAGGTTAGTACTTGTGATTAAAACGGCATTTGCTTCAAGCATTGGTAGAGTTAGAGAGAGCAATCAAGACTTCGTGCAGATTTTTCAAAATCGCGTTGGGGTAACCATGGCCATCGTCTGCGATGGGATGGGTGGCCACCAGGGCGGCGACGTTGCTTCCACGATGGCAGTCAGCCACCTGGGCCACAATTTCGCAAGCACCGACCTGCACGACAAGAATCTGGCCAGAAAATGGCTGGACGTCCAGCTGCGCTCAGAAAACGAAACGATTCTGAAGGCCGCAGACCGCTTCCCGGACTTGAACGGGATGGGCACGACGATTGTCCTGGCCATGTTCTTTGACCAAGAAGTCTTGCTTGCCCACCTGGGTGACTCCCGGGCCTACAGCTACTCTGAAGGGAATTTCCGCCAGATCACTGAAGACCACTCTTTAGTCAATGAACTGGTCAAGATGGGGCAGATCACCAAAGAACAGGCGAAGACCCACCCGCAGAAAAATATCATTACGCAAGCCTTAGGCGTTTCAAGCACTATTGATCCGGAATATAATGAACTTGAAATGAAGACTGACGACGTGTTCCTTCTCTGCACTGACGGCTTGACCAATTCCCTATCGGATCCTTTGATTCAACAGGTTTTGGCGACCAAGGGCCTGAACCTGCAGGAGAGGTGCAACAAGTTGGTCAATGAAGCCAATCGTCTGGGCGGCGGTGACAATATTACCGTCTGCCTGGCCGTAAATGAGGAGGATGGCGCGAGTGATCAATAAAGGTTATTTGCTTGGAGACCGTTACCGGATCGTCGACACCCTGGGTGAAGGCGGGATGGCCAACGTCTACCTGGCTGATGACATAATTTTGAAGAGACAGGTCGCCGTTAAAATTATTCGCCTTGACTTGCAGAAGGACTCCCAGGTTCTGGCCCGCTTTCAAAGAGAGGCCCTGGCCACCAGTGAACTGAGCCACCCTAATATTGTCTCCGTTTTTGACGTGGGGACCGACCATGGCCTGCCATATATGGTCATGGAGTACGTAAAGGGGCCCGACCTAAAGGACTATATCCGGGAAAACAGCCCGATTCCCCTCCCGCAAGTCGTCAAGATCATGGACCAGATTTTGTCAGCGATGGAACTGGCCCACAAGCATAACGTGATTCACCGCGATTTGAAGCCGCAGAATATTTTGATGGACGAAAAAGGCAACATCAAAATTGCCGACTTTGGCATCGCGGTTGCCTTGAACCAAAGCGCGATCACCCAGACCAATTCGGTCCTGGGTTCGGTGCACTACATGTCTCCTGAGCAGACCCGGGGCGGGATGGTCACCAAGCAGTCTGACATCTATTCTTTGGGGATCATCCTGTATGAGGCCTTGACCGGCCATGTGCCTTTTAACGGGGAAACACCGGTGGCAATTGCCCTTAAGCATGCGGAAGACGATATTCCGTCCCTTAGAAAGCAAAACAAGGCTATTCCCCAGGCCATGGAAAACGTCGTTTTAAAGGCGACGGCCAAGGACCCACGGGACCGGTATGCTTCCGTGGCTGAAATGAAGGCTGACCTGGACACCAGTCTGGATCCCAGCCGGGCTGGTGAAGCAGTTTACCGGCCAAGCCACGGCAATAATGATGAAACTAAGATCCTGCCAGCCTTGAACGGCAAGGTCATGCAGGCTGAAAAGGCCAAGGAAGGCAAGGCTGAAGAGCCAAAGAAGCGGTCTTTCTGGGCAAGTATCAAGAAATACAAGTGGTGGTGGATCGGGTCATTATTCCCGGTTTTCGCCATCTTGCTCTTCATGTTTTTGGCAGTTGGCCACAACAATGTCCGGGTGCCGGACGTCGTGAACATGACGGAGAAGGCTGCCAAGACTTCTTTAAAGAGCTCGGGCCTGGCAGTAGGGGCTGTGAAGCGGACTTACTCCAGCGATGTTAAAAAGGGCAAGGTGATTTCGACCACGCCGAAGGCCAACAGCCCCGTTGACAAGGGGCGGAAGGTCAGCCTGCTGGTGTCCAAGGGGCCAAATTTGACCAAGGTTCCCGATGTTGAGGGCCTTTATTTGTCGACCGCCAAAAAGAAGCTGAACAAGCTGGGCTTCAAGGTTAGGAGCCGGGAGGCACCATCAAATGAGTACCTGCCTGGCTTGATCATTTCCCAGAGCGTCAAGGCCGGCCGGAAGGTGGATGCCTCTAAGACGACGATCACTTTGGTGGTGGCCGTTGCTTTAGAAGACCAGCCTAAGCCTTCAAGCTCCTCCAGCAGCAAGAAGGCAACTTTTAAACTGGCCGATCTGAAGGGCAAGAGCCTGGAAGATGCCCAGTCTTACGCGAAAAGCAAGAAGCTGAACGTCAAGGTTGAGAAGGACTACTCTGACAGCGTGGACAGCGGAGACGTGATTTCCACGGATCCTGCCGCCGGCAGCGAGGTCTCTGAGGGTGACACTTTGACGATTACGGTCTCCAAGGGGGCTGAGAAGAAAGAGGTCAAGAAGACCTTCACGGTTGACTACCAGGCTGCAGAGAGCTCATCAAGCTCAAGCGAGTCAAGTGATGAATCCAGTGAGTCAAGCTCCAGCTCTTCCTCCAGCCAGGGCAACCATGTCCGGATTTATATCCAGGACGACGACCACAGTCTCGGCAATATTTACCGGGACCTTTACATCACCAAGGACACGGACTTTACGATCACTTTTTCTGTTACTAAGGGTGACGGTAAGATCAAGATTGTCCGTGATGGCCAAACTGTAGTTGATGAGACGATTTCGGCAGATGATAGTGAAAGCGGGAATTAAATGGCAGAAATAGTACAAGGAACGGTAGTTTCTTTGATTGCCGGCTACTACGACGTGCAAACGCCGGCAGGAGTCGTGCGGACCAGGGCCCGGGGCGTTTTCCGCAAGAACCGGGAGAAGCCCCAGGTCGGTGACAGCGTGCAGGTCAAGCTGGATGAACAGGGCTTGGCTTATTTGGTGAAGATTCTGCCCCGGAAGAACCGGATCGGCCGGCCGGCGGTGGCTAATGTCGATCACGTGCTTTTGGTCATTTCGGCAGTTGAACCAGATTTCTCCACCGCTCTCCTGGACCGCTTCCTGGTCTTTTTTGCCTGGCAGGGAGTAGAGGTAACAATCTACCTGTCAAAGAGCGACCTGCTGGAAAAGGAAAAATTGGCAGTAATTGAAAGCCAGCTGGCTTACTACCAAAAGATCGGCTACCGGGTTTACCTGGACAGGGAAAGCCTGGCAGCAGAACTTCCTAAGCAGATCGGGGAAAGCGAGATCTGGACTCTGGCTGGCCAGTCAGGGGCGGGGAAGTCAACCCTGCTGAACTTTATCAAGGAAGACGCGGGCCAGGCGACGGGCGCGATCTCAACCAGCTTGAACCGGGGAAAACATACAACCCGGACGGTTACCCTTTTCAAATTAGGGGAAGGTTTTTTAGCAGACACGCCAGGCTTTTCGGCAATTGATCTGACGCCGATCAAGCTGAATGAACTGTGTACGTATTTTAAAGAATTTAAGGCCTTGAGTACGGGCTGCAAGTTCCGGGGCTGCCAGCACCTGCATGAACCGAAGTGCGCGGTCAAGGACCAGCTGGCTTTGGGTGAAATCGCGGCTTTCCGCTATGATGACTATTTGGCCATGCGAACGGAAATCGAGGAAGGCCGGATGCCGGAATATTTGAAGTGATGAAATAAGTTAGGGTAGGGTGTTTTGTGATGGACGCGGCAGTGTTGCTTGGCGGGCCAAAGGAAGAATGGCCGGCCGATTTGAAAGACCAGCTGAAGCAGGCTCAAGAAAAGGGAGACCTTTTAATCGGGGTCGACCGGGGAGCCCTGCTTTTGCTGGAATTAGGCTTTAGGCCGGATTTGGCAATCGGGGATTTTGACTCGCTGAAGGCTGATGAACTGGCCTGGGTAGAAGGGACGGTCGCGGATATCCGCTATTCGGTGCCCAAGAAGGACTGGACCGATTCTGAATTGATGCTGGGGATTGCTTTTGGCGATTATAAGATTGACCAGCTAAAGGTTTATGGGGCTACTGGCGGCCGGCTTGACCACGCGGCGATCAATGCTTTTGGCATTTTGAACCCGGACCTGCGCAAGTATGCCAACCAGCTGACCTTGATTGACAAGCAGAATCTGATTTTTTACCGGCAAGCTGGCAGCTACGAGATTAAGCAGCAGGACTATACTTATTTTGGGGTAACCTGCCTGATGCCAGTAGAAGACTTGACGATCGAGGGAGCTCTATATGACCTGCCTCCGTATAGCGGTGACTACTTGCGGTCTTTTACTTCCAATGAGTTTTTGCCAGATAAGGATAGCTGCCGGTTATCCTTAAAGAAAGGCTTAGTAGCGGTTGTTTATTCTAAAGATTTAGACCGCTACCAAAAGGCTTGATTTACAAAAGATAGTATAATTAATATTAGAAAAAAGTCTCGCTGAAAAGCGGGACTTTTTTGCGCCTTTGACGTGATTTTACAAAGAAATGCAAATATCCCCCCGTGAAAGCGCTTGTCAATGAATGACTTATTTGTATAATAAAAGTTAAGGGATGTTATCTCGAACTATTGTGTGTTTATAGAGGCAAATCATATGGAAAATAAAGCAAAGAAAGATTTACGGAAAATTGCTGTTGTCGCGACTGCCGGGATCGGCGTGGTCGGTGTAGGCGCGGTTAGTCAAGGCAGCGTCAAGGCTGAAGTGACAACCCAGGCGGCTCAAGCGGATACGGTTGAAAGCGCCAAGACCGCGGTCAGTGAGGCAGAAAAGAGCCAGCAAAGCGCGGCCGATCAAGCGGGTGCCACCCAAAAGGCAGAAGAGGCAGCTAAGAGCGCGGTTGGCCAAGCCCAAACGGCTTATGACCAGGCAAGCAAGCAGCAAGCCGCTGCCCAAAAAGCAGCTGATCAAGCTAAAGCAGAGCAGCCAGCTGCAGAAGAAGAAGTGAGTCAAGCCAAGCTGGACTATGTGCAAGCTAACAACCGGGCAGATGCTGCCAGCCAGCAAGCTGAAAGCGCAAAGGCCGCGGCAGCTGACCAGGCAGGCAAGGCCGCGCAAGCTGAAGAAGCGCAGAAAAAGGCGCAAGATGATTTAAGCAAGCTTGGCGTAAGTGACGCGGAAGCTGCTGCTAAGGCAGCCGCTGACAAGAAGGCCCAAGCTGATGAAGCAGCTAAGAGCGCGGCAGACCAAGCCCAAAAGAGCGAGGAAGACTTGGCAAGCGCGCAAGAAGCAGAAAAGGCCGCTGAAGATGAAGCAAGCGCGGCTGAAACGACGGCAGACTCAGCCAGTCAAAAGGCGCAAGCAGCCAAAACGGCTAATGATGAAGCACAGGCGGCTAAGGCTGAGCAAGAAGGCAAGGTAAGCCAAGCTCAAGGTAAGGTTGATGAAGCGCAAAAGGCAGTAGATGATTTGGGCTTGCCAAAACTGGCCGAAGATTTGGAAAATGCCAAGGCCGCAAACTCCAGCGCGCAAAAGAATTTGACTGATGCCAAGTCAGCAGATCAAGCTGCAGCAGAAAACTTGGAAAAGGCAAACAGTGACCAGGCGGCTAAGGCTAAAGAAGTAGCTGAAGCCCAAAATGCAGTCGACCAGGTAAACGGCCAGGTTAAGGAACTGACTGACGCGGATGATGAGGCTAAGGCTGCCAGCGACGATGCAAATAAAGAGTTAGCTGCCAAGAAGGCAGCCGAAAGCGAAGCTGAGCAGGAATACCAGGCTTTGCCTAAGGTAGTGGCCAATGACACTTTGAAGCAGGCAACGCTGGCATTTGCGAACGTCAAAAAGCAGTATAACAATGAAGAAATTGATGAAGCCACCTACCAGCAAGCGATTAAAACTTGGGCAGATGCCATGGCTGCCGGCATGAACTTGAACACCTACTACGGCTTAGACAATGATAAGAATGTCAACGTTGACTTAAACAACTTGACTCAAGACCAGCAAGAGGAATTAAACGCATATCTGGTACAGTTGCTTAACTCTGCCCGGACTGCTTTGGGTACTGCTGATCTTGCCGGGAATGTGGTTGGATCAGTTGGGGCAAATGCAGCTGCTAGCGAAATCGCGGTAGGCTACCGCAATGACCGCTGGAACAGTTTTGTAAATCACCACGACAATGTGGCAGTCAACAGCGTTGCTAAGAAATATGGCTTGGCGGTACCTGAGAATTCTAGTGGACAGCTAATTGAAAATTTACATACTTTGGCGACGGAAAAGTTTGCAGACCAAGATCATATTAATATGTATGATGCTAAAAAGAGTGTATATGAGGGCGTCATCGGCATGCTTTTCGACGACTACAAGAATGGTAATAAAATGGGGCATGCTGTCAGCTTATTGGGCTTAAATGTATTGAACTACGATAA
The DNA here is from genome assembly GCF_046938665.1 of Lactobacillus delbrueckii subsp. bulgaricus. Taxonomy (GTDB): domain Bacteria; phylum Bacillota; class Bacilli; order Lactobacillales; family Lactobacillaceae; genus Lactobacillus; species Lactobacillus delbrueckii_C. The sequence continues at coordinate 188,241 of NZ_JBKZCD010000002.1, read as the reverse complement.
AACCAATTCGAATTTGACCACTTATATTGGTGTTTCGTCCGATGGTACAGATGTTGCCGAAGGCTATCACCTTCAACAGTATCACTTTATTGTAGTGCCAAACCTTACTGATCAAGTAACGACGACTACCACAACCGATGACAACGGTACGTCCACAACTGTGACAATTTTGCCAGGTAGAATCAGTGATGCAACTACTTGGGAAAAGGCTAGTGGTACGGCTACTCTGGCAAATCCATATGACGAAGCATCCGTTAAGGAAAAATTGACTAAGGCGCAAGAAGCAACTTCTGCCGCGCAAAAGACAGCTGATGAAAAGGCTGACGCTCTCAAGGCAGCTGACGCTAAGCTTGCTCAAGCAAAGCAAGAACTCGCAAACGCTGAAAGTAACCTGGCTGCTAAGCAAGCAGCTTTGACTACAGCAAATGAAACTCTTGTTGCAGCTAAGCAGGCAAAGGCTGAAAGCAGCGACAAGCTGACTGCGGCTGAAGCAGCGGTAACTAAGGCTGCTGAGGCCTTGACTAGTGCTCAGACTGCATACGACCAAACTGCCGCGGTTTACCAAACTAAGCAAGCTGAATTGACTGCCGCGCAAGCTGCTCTGGCCGCAGAAAAAGAAAAATTGACTCCTTTGGCAACTGATGCTCAAGCTAAGCAAGCAACCCTTGACGAAGCAAATAAAGCTCTTAGCCAAGCTCAAACTGATCTCGCGGCTGCTAAGGCAAAGCTTTTGTCAGCTAAGGAAAAGACTGCTGATGCCCAAAAGGCATTGGAAGCTGATAAAGAAGCTTCTGCTGATGCCCAAAAAGCCGCAGAAGAAGCTTCTGCCGCAGACAAGGCAGCACAAAGCAAGCTGGCTAGCGTAAACAAGGAAGCCGCGGAAAAGGCTGCTGTTTTGGCTGAAGCAGAAAAGAATACTGCCAGCGAAAAGACCAAGTTGGCAGAACTTGAAGCTGTCGCAGGTGAAGCTGCTCAAGCCGCAGAGAAGGCCCGTGCTGCCGTACAAACCGCACAAGACAAGCAAGCTGCTGCAGAAAAGAAGCTTGCTGACTTGCAGGCTGTTCAAGCTGAGCTGCAAGCCGCTAATGATGCAGTTGAAGCAGCTAAGAAGGCTTTGGCTGAAGCGCAAGCCAACTTGGCAAGCAAGCAGGCTGATTCAGCTGCCGCGGCTAAGGCCAAGGCAGCAGCGGATTTGGCACTTACTGAGGCTAAGAAGCACCTGGCTATTTTGGAAGCCTTGGAAGAAGCAAACAAGCCGAGCGAAACTCCAAGCACTCCAAGTGACAACAAGCCGAGTGAAACACCGACTACTCCAAGCGATAATAAGCCGAGTGAAACTCCAACTACTCCAAGCGATAACAAGCCGAGTGAAACTCCAACTACTCCAAGCGACAACAAGCCGAGCGAAACACCGACTACTCCAAGCGACAACAAGCCAAGTGAAACACCGACTACTCCAAGCGACAACAAGCCGAGCGAAACACCGACTACTCCAAGCGACAACAAGCCGAGTGAAACTCCAACTACTCCAAGCGACAACAAGCCGAGCGAAACTCCAAGCACTCCAAGCGATAACAAGCCGAGTGAAACTCCAAGCACTCCAAGTGATAACAAGCCGAGCGAAACTCCAACTACTCCAAGTGACAACAAACCGAGCGAAACTCCAACTACTCCAAGTGAGAACAAGCCGAGCGAAACTCCAGCTACTCCGAGTGAGAACAAGCCGAGTGAAACTCCAGCTACTCCAAGTGATAACAAGCCGAGTGAAACTCCAGCTACTCCAAGCGATAACAAACCGAGTGAAACTCCAAGCACTCCAAGTGATAACAAGCCGAGCGAAACACCGACTACTCCAAGTGATAACAAGCCGAGCGAAACACCGACTACTCCAAGCGACAATAAGCCGAGTGAAACTCCAACGACTCCAAGCGAAGACGAACCAGCTGAAACTCCAGCAGAAGACGAACCAAGTGAAAGTCCAGCTGACTCCGGGGAAACCGAAACTATCGTAATTCCGGCAGGCAAGACTGACACCAAGGCAACTGGCAAAAAGCAAGCCGCTCCAGCCAGCCCTGTTCAAAAGACTGCACCAGCAACTTCTGTTGCTAAGGCTCCGGCAGGATCAAGTGCTACTTTGCCGCAAACCGGCGAAAGCCAGAATAAGTCCGCCTTCCTGGCAGGGATTGTGGCACTGCTGGCTAGTGTAAGTCTCTTCGCCTTTGGCAAGCGCAAGAAGAACGAAAAGTAATTGTATAAACAATAAAAGTATTGGAAAAGCGACTCTATTTCAGAGCCGCTTTTTGTATACAACTTTTTTAAAAAATTAGAACCGCATATTTACATTTTAATTTTTCAGTAGTATTATTTTAAGCAGATTTGGAAATACTTTATTATTTACGAGGAGGAGAGAAATGACGTTAAAATATGCCAGCAAGTGGAAGCTGCTGGTCTTTGCGGTCTTCGCGGCCGCCAAGGCACTGCAGGCGGTTTTTATCGCTTATGTCTTCCAAGAATTCATTAATTTTGCCGGAAATCCTAAGGGGAGTTTATTACAATTAACCATTAAAGCAGTTGTGGGGATTGTCCTTTTTGCCTGCCTGGCCTTAATTTACCAAATTATGCAGGCAAATATCATCAAGGACGTTAACCTGAAGATCAAGGAGCAGTCAACGAAGTATCTTTTGTATTCAGATAATTCTGATCCCAAATTTGACCTATCCTTTATGACTAATGACTTGAAGCAGGTCGAAAGCCACCGGGTAGAAGCTGAGCTGGATATAATTTTTAATGGTTTGCAGTTTATTGCGGCTTTTGCGGCAGCCATGCTATCTTCCTGGGCTCTGTCCTTGATTTTCCTGGTCGCCTCCCTGGCACCAGGTCTTTTGCAGAATATTTTCGGGCCAAAAATTGAAGCTGCCTCTTCTGCTTGGGAAGAGGAGAACAGCCAATATACTGAAGCCATGACCGACACCATCAATTTTGCGGCCTTCGCCAGACTCTATGACGCGGAAGACAGCATTTTTTCCAGAATGCTCCACTACAGCCAGAGAATGGAAACGGCCCTGGCTAAGATGAAGAAGGCTGAAATGGTGACAACTGAAGTCATCACTTCCTTTGCCTACGTCTGCAGCATGATCATTCCTTTTAGCCTGGGGATCTACTTTGTGACTCAGGGGCAGATTACTTTGGGGACCTTCGTGATGATTTCCCAGCTGGCCACCAACTTCATCAATCCGATTGTCGGTATCTTTTCATCCGTTAATGACATTAAAACCAGCAACCCGATCTGGGAAAAGTTTGCTGCCGTGGCAGATTTTGCAGCAAAAGTAAATGCTGCTGACCGGGAAGAGTTTAAGGAACTTTCTTTAGACGATGCAAGTGTGCAAAGAGGGGACCGGAAGCTTTTGAACGATCTTGATTTAACTGTTAAAAATGGTGAAAAAGTCTTGCTGGAAGCACCGTCTGGCTGGGGCAAGTCAACCTTGCTTAACGTCTTGGTTGGCCAGATCCGTCTGGCAGATGGGAATTATAAAATCAACGGTGATGACGCGAATGGTGACTGGAGAAAGGATCACGAGTACTTTTCCTTTGTCCAGCAGAAACCATATATTCTTGACGATACTATCGAGTATAATATTACTTTGGGCAGAAAGGTTAGAAACGAAGACCTGCTGGCAGTTTGCCAAAAAGCTGGCTTAAGCGGTCTAGTTGAAGAAAAGGGCCTGGACTACCAAGTCGGCAAAGAAGGCAAAAATCTCTCCGGCGGCCAGGGCCAGCGGCTGGAAATTGCCAGAGCCCTCTTGGCCAAGCGGCCAGTATTATTGGCCGATGAAGCAACATCCGCTTTGGATCCGCAACTTTCTAAGCAGATTCACCAGACAATTCTGCAGAATTTACCTGGCACTGTGATCGAAGTCGCCCACAAGATTTCAGATGAAGAAATAGCCATGTTTGACCGGGTGATCAATTTGGCCGAGAAGTAACAAAACAGGCAGCTCAATGAGCCGCCTGTTTTTGCTGCTGCTGATTTTTTGCCAAAAATAAAACCCGTCAGATCATTGATCTGACGGGCTCGTTTCGTCACTAGACACGGGTAACTTTACCAGACTTCAAAGTCTTGGTTGAAACCCAAACGCGCTTAGGCTTGCCGTTTACAAGAATGCGAACTTTTTGAAGGTTTGGCTTCCAAGAACGACGTGATGAGTTCAAAGCGTGTGAACGCGTGTTACCAAAAGTGGTCTTCTTACCGGTTACGAAATCTTTTGCCATGCTGCTAAACCCCCTTTACATGTCATGTCATACTATTAGACTTTACCATAAAGTTTGACCTTTTTCAATTATTATTTTGAAAAGTATTTTCCAGAAAATAAAGTCGGAACTGTTAGCTTTTGATCTCGTTATGATAAAATAAGGGTGTATATTGGAAATAAGACGGAGGATAAACATGGCTGTTAAAATCAAGACAAAGTATGGTTTGATTGATATTTCAAACGGTGTAATTGCAACTGTTGTTGGTGGTGCAGCTACGTCTAACTATGGCGTTGTCGGTATGGCATCCAAGAATGCCATCAGAGACGGAGTCGACAGCATTTTGAGCCGGGCAAACTACAAGCGCGGCGTCGTTGTTAAGTCTGACGAAAATCAAGTAACTGTTGATGTCTATATTATTGTTGGCTACGGCTTGAAAATTTCTGAAGTAAGTCGTAATGTACAAGACAGTGTCAAATATAACTTAAGAAGCCAGCTGGGGATCGACACCAAGGCGGTCAACGTCGTTGTTCAAGGTGTAAAGGTTCTCGACGACTAGATAAGTGGAGGATTCAATATTGGTTTTAAGTGAAATTAGCAGTAAAGAATTTAGAGACATGGTGCGGATTGCCTCTCACCGGATGAGCAAGAACGTGCAATTCGTCAATGATCTAAATGTTTTCCCAGTTCCTGACGGCGACACTGGCACGAATATGAATCTCACGATGGAAAGCGGGGCTAAGGCCGTTTCCGAAAACGCAAGCAGCAGTGTCGGCGACTTGACTGAAAGCCTGGCCAAGGGGATGCTGATGGGCGCGCGCGGCAACAGTGGGGTTATCACCTCCCAGCTCTTCCGCGGCTTCTACAAGGCAACTCAAGGCAAGACCACTTTGAACGCCCAGGAATTGGCAAATGCCTTTAGCAATGGTGTAGCTACTGCCTACAAGGCTGTGATGAAGCCGGTTGAAGGGACCATCTTGACTGTGGCCCGGGTCGGCGCTCAAGCAGGTGCTAACAAGGCAAATGAAAGCGATGATGTAGAAGAAGTAATGCAGGCGATCGTTGAAGGCGCCAAGGAAGCTTTGAAGAGCACTCCTGACCTGCTGCCAGTTCTTAAGCAAGTCGGCGTGGTTGACTCCGGCGGCCAAGGTCTGGTCTTCATCTACGAAGGCTTCCTGGAAGGCCTTTTGGGTGAAAACTTCGATGACAAGTACGTGCCAGATGCTGACGACATGAATTCCTTGATCAACGCTACCCACCACCAGGCAGTGCAAGGGCAACTGGCAACTTCCGACATTGCCAACGGCTACTGTACTGAAATCATGGTTGACCTCAAGGCTGACGTGCCAAACAAGAAGCCATTCGACTTGGAAGAATTCAGAAGCTACCTGTCAGAACTGGGTGACTCCCTCTTAGCAGTTTCTGACGGCGAAATCGCCAAGGTTCACGTACACACTGAATACCCAGGCAAGGTCTTCCTTTACGGGTCACAATTCGGCCAATTAGGCAAGATCAAGATCGACAACATGCGGATTCAGCACGAAACGATCGTTGACAATGAACAAGAACAACAAGAAAGCGTTGACTTTGCAGTGATCGCGGTTGCTTCCGGCAACGGTGTCCGCAAGCTCTTTGAAAGCGAAGGGGTTAACCGGATCATCTCCGGCGGGCAAACCATGAACCCTTCAACGCAAGACATCATGGACGCCATCACCAAGTCTGGCGCCAAGCAGGCGATCATCCTGCCAAACAACGGCAACATCATCATGTCCGCCAAGCAGGCTGCTGAAGTTGCTGAAATCCCGGTCGGCATCGTGCCTTCCAAGACGATCCAGCAAGGTTTGACTGCTATGCTGGCCTTCAACCCGGAAGCCAGTGTTGACGCGAACGTTGAAGCCATGACTGATGAACTTGGCTCTGTCAAGTCCGGTGAAGTAACCCGGGCAACCCGTGACACTGAAATCAACGGCGTTGAAATCCACAAGGGCAACTTCATTGGTATCGTTGACGGCACCATCGTGGTTGACGATGTTGACCCAATTGCCGCAACTGTCGCTATGACGGAGAAGATGCTGGATGAAGACTCTGAAATCGTGACCGTGATGTACGGCAGCGACGCTACTGAAGAAGAAGCCCAGGCAGTTGTTGACCGCCTGGAAGCAGCTCATGAAGATGATGACTGCGAATTCGAAATTCACGACGGTGGCCAGCCAGTTTACAACTTCTTGATTTCTGTAGAATAATGACTTTAAACGAAGCTATTTTCAGACCGGTGACGGCCTTGAAGGGCGTGGGGGCTAAGACGGCAGAAGCTTTGCAGTCGCTGGGCATTTACAGCATCTACGACTTGCTCTTCTACTTTCCCTACCGCTATGACGAACTGGAGAACCTGCCGCTGGACCAGCTGGAGGACGGACAGAAGGTCATGCTGAAGGGGATCGTGGCTACCAACCCCTACCAGAATTATTTTGGCTACCACAAGAGCCGGGTCAGCTTCAAACTGCGAATTGATCATGATATTATCATGGTCAATTTTTTTAACCAGCCATGGCTGACCAAGCAGCTGAGCGTGGGCCAGGAAATCGCCGTCTATGGCAAATATGACTTGAGAAAGCAGAGCCTGTCGGCTTATAAGCTTTTAGCCAATAAAAACAGTGATGACGGGATGGCGCCGATTTATTCGGTCAACCGGCAGATCAAGCAAAAGAAGCTGCAGACCATGATCGACCTGGCGATTGCCGAAAGCATGGATGAGATGGGCAATGCCGTGCCAGAGGACTTGCGCAAGCACTACCGGCTCATGGCCGATCAGGACCTGGTCATCGCCATGCACCACCCTAAAGACCTAGCTGAGGCCAAGGAGGCCCGCCGAAGCGCTGTTTTCCGGGAATTCTTCCTCTTTCAAATGCAGCTGGCCTTGATGTCCAGCCAGAATAAGAGCCACAGTGGTTATGCCAAGCATTACGACCTGGAAGAAATCGGCAAGCTGACCAAGTCCCTGCCTTTTGACCTGTCTCCTGACCAGAAAAAGGTAATTAATGAGATTTTTGCCGATATGTTTGTTGACCGGCAGATACAGCGCCTTCTTCAAGGGGATGTTGGGTCCGGGAAAACCGTAGTGGCCGTGTTTGCCATTTACGGGGCAGTGACAGCTGGCTACCAGGCCGCCTTGATGGTGCCAACTGAAATTCTGGCCAATCAGCACTATCACAAAATTTCCGCTATGCTGGAAGATTTCGGCGTCCGGGTGGCCCTCTTAACGGGATCAACTAAAACAATGGAGCGGCGGGAAATCTACAAGGAGCTGGCTGATGGCAGCATCAATGTGGTGATCGGCACCCACGCTTTAATCCAAGAGCAAGTGGCCTTTAAGAAACTGGGCCTGGTGATTATCGACGAGCAGCACCGTTTTGGCGTTGCCCAGCGCCTGGCCTTGATCAACAAGGGGGACCGGCCGGATATCCTGGCCATGACGGCGACCCCGATTCCCCGGTCATTGGCCTTGACTGTTTATGGCGACACCGCCTTGTCAGAAATCAGACACCTGCCAGCCGGCCGCAAGCCGATTAAATCCTACTGGAAGACCAGCAGCCAGCTAGATGAGGTGTATTCATTGATGCGCCAGCAATTGGCGGAAGGCTTCCAGATTTATGCGGTTACGCCCTTGATCAGTGAGTCGGAAACGATTGACCTGGAAAATGCTGAAGCCCTGCACGACAGGCTGGCCGGCGAATTTCCAGACCAGGAAGTTGTCCTTTTGCATGGGAAAATGGCCGCAGCTGACAAAGAGGAGATCATGGACCGCTTTGCGGCAGGGGAGGTCGATATCCTGGTTACAACTAGCGTGATTGAAGTCGGCGTTGACGTCGCCAATGCCAACTTGATGGTCATCTTTGACGCAGACCGCTTTGGCTTAAGCCAGCTCCACCAGCTGCGTGGCCGGATCGGCCGGGGGCAGACACAAAGCTACTGCGTCTTTTTAGCTGACCCGAAGACAGAAGCCGGCAAGCAGCGGATGAAGATCGTGGCTGAAACTAACGACGGCTTTAAGCTCGCCGAGGAAGACCTCAAGATGCGGGGCGAGGGTGACCTCTTTGGCAAGGCTCAGTCAGGCCTGCCGGAATTCAGGACAGGCAGCGTTGTCAGCGACTACCAGGTCATGGTGGTAGCCAGGGATGAGGCCAAGCGGATCGTCCAGGCTGATCCGGACCTGAAAGCAGAAAAGTTGGCAGACCTGCAAGCTGTGATAAAATATAAGAAAATCGTACAAGCGAGAGCTTAGTCCAAATAGAAAAAGAGATTATTGATGAGAAAAATCGCGATTGACGCCATGGGCGGGGAAAACGCTCCTGAGGCGATTGTAGAAGCAGTTTTAAAGGCCAAGCCAGAACTGCCGGAAGACAAGTTTATCTTCTTCGGCGATGAAGGCAAGCTGAAAGAGCTGCTGCCAGCAGGCGATGACCAGATCGAAATCGTGGCCACCACGGAGGTTATTCTTGATGAAGATGAGCCAGTCAAGGCCATGCGGACCAAGAAGGACTCGTCCATGGTCGTGGCAGCTAATTGGGTCAAGGAGGGTAAGGCAGACGCTTTGCTGTCACTAGGCAATACCGGGGCCCTATTAACCTGCGGGATCTTCATTGTCGGCCGGATCAAGGGCGTGGCCCGGCCAGGCCTCATGCCGACCATGCCAGTTGAATCTTCAGATGACGGCTTCAACATCATTGACGTTGGCGCTAACGCTACTAGCAAGCCGGAATACCTGCTGCAATGGGCGGAAATGGCTTCCTACTATGCGGAAAAGGTCCGCGGCGTTTCCAAGCCAAGAGTAGCTCTTTTAAACAATGGGGCTGAATTTGACAAGGGCGACGACCTGCACAAGGAAGTCTACCAGCTCTTGCAGGACAGTTCTTTAAACTTCACCGGCAACATTGAAGGGCACGAACTCTTGCAAGGGAAGGCCGACGTTGTGGTCACAGACGGTTTTACCGGCAACGCGGTCTTAAAGAGCATCGAAGGAACGGCCAGCGTCATCATCCACATGCTGAAAGATGGCCTTTTGAACAATGGCGTTAAGGCCAAGCTGGGAGCCCTGCTGGCTAAAGATGCCTTGAAGTCGGTAGCCAGCCGCTTTGACACGGCCAAGTATGGCGGGGCGGTTTTGCTCGGCTTAAACTCACCAGTCGTTAAGCAGCATGGCCGGTCAGACGCCCGGGCCGTCTACTACGCGGTTAAGCAGATCGACAAGATTTTGGCTGAAGACTTAACAAATACCTTTAAGCAAGAATTCAGCAAGTAAGGATAAGAAAAAGAAAATACCCCAAGCAAGCGGGCAGTTAGAAATTATAGGAGAAAGAATAATGACTGAAGCAGAAATTTTTGATAAGATTGCCACTTTGATCGCTGACAACTTCCAGCTGGACAAGGACAAGATCACCATGGACACTAACTTTACCAAGGATCTGGACGCTGACTCCATCGACTTGGTAGAATTCATCATGCAGTTGGAAGACGAATTTGGCGCTGAAATTCCTGATGAAGACGCTGCTAAGATTATCACAGTCGCTGACGCGGTAGCTTACATCAAGAGCCACCAAGGCTAAAGTGCATTGAAAGCGAAATGAAAACAACTAATATTTAATTAGCATTTGCCAAAGAAAGATCTGCGGCAAATGCTTTTTTTGTGGTCTTTTTCCAGGAAATGCCGGTAAATATGGCAAAAAGCGAACGATAATTTAATGATTATGATATGGATTGGCAAAAATGATGAAGAAATAAGCAAAAAACACTAGAAAATAATTAAGAAACTGTTGCAAAAGATTTGAGAAAAGTTAAAATTTACTAGTGTGATATTTATTTACTAACTAATAATTATTTTGAAGGAGAAAAAAGTTGGATAATCAGCAAAACGTTTTACTAGACGTCGAAAAGCTTCATACCGGCTACCGCCTGCAGGGCGAGTTCTATGACGCGGCTGATGGCATCGATTTTACTCTCAAGCGCAACGAAGTTTTGGCTATTGTCGGCGAAAGCGGCTGCGGCAAGAGTACGATTGCCTCCAGCATCGTTGGCCTGTATGACCGGAAAAACACCCGGGTCGAAGGAGAAATTAAGTACAAGAACCTAAACTTGGTCAATTTGAGTGAGGATTTGTTTAACCAAGTTCGCGGCAACAATATTGGCATGATTTTCCAAGACCCGATGGCCAGTTTAAACCCCTTGATGAAGGTTGGGGACCAGGTAGCGGAAGCCCTGCTTTACCACACGGATATGAACAAGCAGCAGCGCCGCGACCGGGTGATTGAACTCTTCAATCAAGTAGGGATGCCAAAGCCGGAAGCCATGTATGACATGTACCCACATGAACTTTCCGGTGGTTTGCGGCAAAGAGTCGTCATCGCAATGGCGGTGGCCTGCAAGCCGGAAATTATCATTGCTGACGAACCAACGACTGCTTTGGACGTGACCATTCAAGCCCAGATCCTGGACCTGCTCAAGAAGATCCAGAAAGAATCAAATTCTGGCATCATTTTGATCACCCACGACTTAGGCGTTGTGGCAGAAACGGCTGACGAAGTTGCCGTAATGTATGCGGGGCAAATTGTAGAAAAAGCTGATGTGAAAACTTTGTTTACTCATCCTTTGCACCCGTACACCCGGTCACTGTTAAATTCCATGCCGCAGTCAGATGATGACAAGGATGACCTGCATGTAATCCAGGGAACTGTTCCTTCACTGAAAAACATGCCGCGGACCGGCGACCGCTTCGCGGCTAGAATTCCTTGGATTCCAGCTGAAGCGCATGAAGCAGACCCGCAGCTACACGAAGTTGAGCCAAATCACTTTGTCCGCTGCACCTGCTGGAAGACTTTCCACTTTCAAGATGAAGGATAGGTAGCAAGTATGGCAGAAGAAATTATCCAAGTTAAAGATCTGAAAGTCCACTACCCAATCCGGTCGGGCTTTTGGAACAGAATTACTGATTATGTCCGGGCAGTTGACGGGGTTTCTTTTTCAATCAAGGAAGGGGAAACTTATGGCTTGATCGGTGAATCAGGCTCCGGCAAGTCCACGACTGGCAAGGCAATCGTTGGCGTGGAGAAGGTGACCAGCGGGCAGATTCTCTACAAGGGTGAAGACATTACCAAGGAATCCGTCCGCCGGAAGATGAACTACAACAAGGACGTGCAGATGATCTTCCAGGACTCCATGTCCAGTCTTAACCCCCGCAAGCGGATTGAAGACATTATCGCAGAACCGATCCGGAACTTTGAAAACTTGACTACTGACCAGGAACGTGACCGGGTCCAGGAACTGCTGGACATCGTCGGGATGCCAAGTGACGCGATTTACAAGTTTCCTCATGAATTTTCCGGTGGTCAGCGGCAGAGAATCGGGATTGCCCGGGCAGTTGCCACTAATCCGAAATTAATCGTGGCCGATGAGCCAACGAGTGCTTTGGACTTGTCAGTTCAAGCCCAGGTTTTGAACTTCATGAAGCACATCCAGCAGCAGTACAATATTGCCTTCTTATTCATTTCCCATGACCTGGGCGTGGTCAAGCACATGTCAGAAAACCTGGCAATCATGCACCGGGGCCGGTTGGTGGAAGTGGGCAGCCAGGAAGAAATTTACAAGAATCCGGTGCACATTTACACCAAGCGCCTCTTGTCCGCGATTCCGAAGGTTGATGTTGAACACCGGGCAGAACACGCGGCCAGACGGCGGGAAATCGAACGGGAATTTTTGCAGGACCAGGCAAACTGGTATGATGCAGATGGCCGGGTCTACCCATTGACTGAGGTTGGTCCCAACCACCAGGTAGCCCTGCCTAAAGAGCAGATCAAGGGAGGAGAATAGCAAATGTGGAAAACAGTCTTAAGACGGGTTTTGATCATGATCCCGCAATTGATCCTGCTTAGCATTATTGTCTTCATGCTGGCGAAAATGATGCCTGGGGATCCCTTTACCGGCTTGATCAACCCTAACTCAAGTCCTAAGGAAATTGCCCGCTTAAAGCAGGCATATGGTTTGAATGACCCGGTACCGGTGCAATACGTACGCTGGATTAAGAACCTCTTGCATGGTGATTTGGGGCAAAGCTACATCCAGCACGTCCCAGTAGCATCTTTGATTGCCGACCGGGCCCAGAACACTTTCTGGCTCTCGCTTTTGTCAACCATCTTGCTTTACGGCATTGCTATCCCGATGGGGATCAGCGCCGGCAAGCATGAAGGTGAATGGCAGGACCGGGCAATCTCAGTTTTTAACTACGTGACTTATGCTATCCCAGGCTTTGTCTTCTACCTGCTGGGCCTTTGGCTTTTCGGCTTTACTCTGGGCTGGTTCCCGATCAGCGGGACGGTTTCCGCCAATGCCAGCGGCTTCTGGGGGGTATTCTTCAGCCGCCTGCAGCACATGATTTTGCCGGCAATTCTCTATGCGATCATCGCGACGACTGGGACAGTGCAATACCTGCGGACCGGGATCATTGACAACAAGGTGGAAGACTATGTTAAGACCGCCCGCAGCAAGGGCGTGCCGGAAAAAGTCGTCTTCAACAAGCACATCTTGCGGAATTCTTTCCTCCCGATCGCTGCCTTTATGGGGAACACCATCACCGGTCTGCTTGGCGGGTCAATGATCATTGAAACGGTCTTCTCCTTCCCGGGGATGGGGAAGCTTTTCCTTGACTCAATCAGCCAGCGTGACTATACCACTTTGACGGCTTTGATTATGATTTACGGGACCTTGACCCTGCTGGGCAACCTGCTGTCTGACATTATCATGAGTCTGGTTGACCCGAGAATTCGCGTGAAGTAGAGGTGAAATGATGGCTTTATTTACTGTTGGTAAAAAGAAGCAGGATGACCGGGCCCAAATTCCACCATCCGCTTTAAAGATTGCTTTTAGAGAAATTTTTAAAAGCAAGGCTGCGACTGTGGCCTTTTGCACCATCGTCGTTATTTTGCTGCTTACCTTTGGCGGTTCTTTATTCCTTGACAGCAGCAAGGTTACTGAAATGCACATTTTGGAATCCTATGCCGGCTGGGGACAAAACGGCCACTTGCTGGGAACTGATGACGGTGGTCGGGATATTTTGAATCTGTTGATCATGGGCGGGCGCAACTCGATTATGATTGGTCTCTTGGTCACTCTTTTCTGTGAACTGGTTGGCTTAATAGTCGGCCTTGTAGCCGGCTACTATGGCGGCACTATTGACTCCATCATCATGAGAATTGTTGACTTCGTGCAGATTTTGCCGCAAATGCCAATTTTGATCGTTTTGGTAACGGTTCTGCCAAACTATAATTCCATGACTTTGGTTCTGCTGATTTCGATGTTTGGTTGGACGGTTGAAGCTAGATACTACCGGTCTTTCATTCTGTCACAAAGAGAAAGAGACTATGTTCTGGCGTCTAAGACTTCAGGGTCTTCAAATACCAAGATCATGTTCCGGGAGATTCTGCCAAATATTGCATCAATGATCATCATCGATGTCGTTTTGAGCGTTTCTGGCAACATCGGGATTGAAACTGTCCTGTCCTTCATCGGCTATGGTTTGCCAACCAAGATTCCGTCTTTGGGGACCTTGATCGGTTTTGCCAATGACCCGGTTAACATTATTGACCGGCCGTGGCTCTGGCTGCCGGCAACTGTCTTGCTTTTGGTGATCTGCTTGAGCATCAACTATGTCGGCCAGGCCCTGCAAAAGGCTGGCGATGCACGGCAAAGAGAAAATTAAAATTAATTTTAGATTAATTTTTTATTGACTTTCAAAATCAAAATGATAAAGTAAGAAGCATGAAAAGAGTTATGAATCACTTGGTTTATAACAATTCACAAACTGTGTGTTTAATCAATTAAATATTAATATGTGGAGGTAAAAGCACATGAAGAGAAGAACGCTCGGAACATTTGGAGTGCTTCTGGCCGGGGCAGCTTTGCTGGCCGGTTGCGGCAAGAGCAGCTCCAGCGACAGCAACAGCGGGGCTAAGGATGCCAAGAAATTCCCGGAAGCTACGGCAACTGGTGTAGCCAAGAAGGGCGGCAGCCTCACTATCGCTGAAGAATCTGACACTCCTGTCAAGGGTGTTTTCTTGAACGAACTTTCTGACAGCCAATACGACTCAGACTTTATGTCCTTTGGTAACGAAACACTGTTTGCAACTGATGACCAGTATAAGATCACTAACAAGGGTGCCGCTACCTTCAATATGGACCGGAAGGCCAAGACGGTCACTATTGAAGTTAAGAAGGGGGTCAAGTGGTCTGACGGCAAGCAGGTAACTGCCAAGGATGTTGAATACTCATACGAAATCATCGCCAACAAGGCCAGCCAGTCATCCCGCTACACCAGCTCACTTGCCGACATCGTCGGCTTGGCAGAATACCACGAAGGCAAGTCCAAGAAGATCTCCGGGATCGAAATGCCTGATGGTGAAAACGGACGCAAGGTGGTTCTGCACTTTAAGGAAATGAAGCCAGGCATGACCCAGTCCGGTAACGGCTTCTTCTGGGAATCTGCCGCCCCTTACCACTACTTGAAGGATGTGCCGTTCAGCAAGCTGCAATCCAGTGACAAGGTCCGGAAGAATCCACTCTTCTTTGGTGCATATAAGCTCTCCAAGCTGGTCCGGGGCCAATCAGCTACTTGGGTAAGAAACCCTTACTACTACCGTGGCAAGGCCAAGCTGGACAAGATCACCATCTCAGTAATCTCACCAAACTCTGCTTCCCAGTCAATCAAGTCCAAGAAGTTTGACATCATCGACGTTGTTAACTCCCAATGGAAGGAAGTTAAGGGGACCAAGGGCTATAACTTCGTTGCCCAAATTCCATTGTCATACTCATACATGGGCTTCAAGGTCGGCAAGTGGGACAAGAAGACCGGCTCAGTCAAGATGAACAAGAACTCTAAGATGAGCAACCGCTACCTCCGTCAAGCCATGGGTTATGCCATGAACGTTGATGAAGTAAACCAGCACTACACCCAAGGCTTGTCTTTCAGAGTTAAGACTTTGGTGCCAGAAGCCTTCGGTGACTTTTATGACAAGAGCGTGAAGGGCTTCCCACTGAACATCAAGAAGGCCAACGCTTTGCTGGACAAGGCCGGCTACAAGAAGAAGAAGGGTGAAACCTACCGCCGGGATCCAAATGGCAAGAAGCTGACCATCCACCTGGCAGCCATGAGCGGGTCTCCAAACCAGGAAGCAATCGTGCAAAACTACATCCAGCAATGGAAGAAGATCGGCCTGCACGTAACTTTGACCACTGGCCGTTTGATCGAATTCAACTCCTTCTATGACAAGGTACAAAACGATGACCCATCAGTAGACGTCTTCATGGCCGCATGGTCCCTGTCCAGTGAACCTACTCAAGATGACCTCTACAGTGCTAAGGCTCCTTACAACTTTACCCGTTTCGCAACTAGTGAAAACACTAAGCTGCTGAAGGAAATGGGCAGTGAAAAGTCCTTCAACCACAGCTACCGGGTACAAAAGTTCCACGAATGGCAACAGTACATGCAAAAGGAAGCCTTTGTAATTCCTTTGAACAACTCTTACAGCATCAAGGCAGTTGACAGTAAGTTGATCAATCTCTCATTGAAGCCATCTCAGATGAATAATGGTTTCCCATTATGGTACAAAGTTGGCTTTAAGAAGTAAAAGATAATAAATAATTTCTCAAAAGAGGAGGTTTTCCCTCCTCTTTTTTCTGTTCTCCCGGCTTAGGGCCCGGTCTTGCCGCTTTTGTTATGGTAAACTAAATTGTGTAGCAATTTAGCAAAAGGACTCTTAATTGATGAAAAGACTAACGAAAATAGCGCTTTGCCTGCTGGCGGCCCTAAGTCTGGCGGCCTGCGGGCAAAAGACAGAGAAAAGCAAGCAAAATGGCAACAGCGGGGCAGAAGATGCTATGCAGTTCCCAGTGGCTACCAGCTTTGCCAAGACGAAAAAGGGCGGCAGTATCAAGGTAGCCTTGGAAACTGATACTCCTTTCACGGGGATTTTTTCTGATGAACTGGCTGATTCAACAACTGATGCCACTTTAGCTCAGTTTGGCTCTGAATCCTTGTTTGACACGGACAACAGCTACAATATCACAGACAGCGGGGCAGCAAGCTTCAGCCTGGACCGGCAGGCCAAGCAGATCACCATTAATATTAAAAAAGGGGTCAAGTGGTCTGACGGCAAGCAGGTCGTGGCAAAGGACGTGGAATATGCTTACGAAGTAATTGCCAACAAGGCTACAAACAGTTCTCACTATACTTCTTCCCTGCAGGACGTGGTGGGTTTGAAGGAATACCATGACGGGAAAGCCAAGACGATCAGCGGGATCGAAATGCCGGATGGGGAAAATGGCCGCAAGGTCGTGATTCACTTTAAAGAAATGCACCCGGGGATGCTGAAGTCCGGCAACGGCTACTTCTGGGAATCAGCCCTGCCATATCACTACCTTAAAGATGTGCCTTTCAGTAAGCTGAGAACCTGCATCGAAATCCGTAAAAAGCCCCTCTACTTTGGCCCTTACAAGGTCCAGAGCATTGAAGCGGGGCAGAAGGTGGTTTGGACCCGCAATGAATACTACTGGCGGGGGACGCCGAGCTTGAGCAAGATCACCATCTCCATTATTTCGCCAAAGTCGGTCTCCACGGCCATTAAAGAAAAAACTTACGACTTTATTGAGGTGGTCAACTCCCAATGGCAGCAGATCAAGACTACCAAAAACTACAGGTTTGTGGCCACGATTCCTTTAAGCTACAACTATCTGGGCTTCAAGCTAGGCAAGTGGGACGAGAAGACCAACTCAGTCAAGATGAACAAGAATTCCAAGATGGCCAATAAGTCTCTGAGACAGGCCATTGGCTACGCGATGAACGTCACCCAGATCCAGCGCAAGTACACGTCCGGCTTGACTTTCCGCATCAAGAGCCTAATCCCGTCGCAATTTGGTGACTACTACGATGACAAGAGCAAGGGCTACCCTTATGATCCGGCTAAGGCGAAAAAGCTTTTGGACAAGGCAGGCTACAAGCTCCGGTCGGGGGAAAAATACCGGCGGGACCCACAGGGGCATAAGCTGGTAATCCACTTGGCCGCCATGACCGGTGATTCCAGCCAAAGCAAGATCATCAACAACTACATTAAGAAGTGGAAAGAAATTGGCTTAAACGTTAAGCTGACCACTGGCCACCTGCTGGAATTCAATACTTTTTACAACCTGCTCTTCCAAGATGACGGCCAGGTCGACATGTTCATCGCCGGCTGGACTTTAAACAATGAGCCTTCCCAAAATGGCATCTACGGGGCGGGGACCCAGTACAACCTGGAACGCTTCGCTACCAAGACCAATACCCGGCTGTTGGAAGCAATGGACTCAGATGCCGCCTTTAACATCAACTACCGGATCAAGGTCTTCAAAGAGTGGCAAAGATACATGCAAGAGCAAGCCTTTGTAATTCCTTTAACCAGTTCCTACAAGATTACAGCCATCAACAAGCAGCTGGTCAACCTCTCTTATGAACCGGCAGAAATGAACAACAGCCATCCACTGTGGTATAAGATCGGCTATAAAAAATAATCTGCGACTCTGTTTTGTCCATTTGCCGGACAAGGCAGAGTTTTTTCTTGGATTTAGGTAAAAAAGCCGCCCTTATGGCGGGCTTTTGATATAATTTTTAGTGTTATGAAAGGATGAATAGTTCATGGTCTCAACTAAATTTATTAAAATGCTGGATGAAAAATACGGGATTCGCTTCAAGGATGCCCGCTTGCTGGAGGAAGCCTTTACCCATTCCTCCTATGTCAATGAAAATCCCGGCAAAACTTTGGGGAATTATGAAAAGTTGGAATTTCTGGGGGACGCGGTATTGGAATTCACAGTCTCTGACTACCTTTACCGCCACTTCCAGCACTTAAATGAAGGGGAACTGACCAGACTGAGATCAAATATCGTCCGCACCGAAGGCTTCTCGAAAGTGGCCCTGGATTGCGGCTTTAAAGAAGAAATCAACCTGGGCGTCGGCGAGGAAAAAGCTGGCGGCCGGAAGCGCAAGGCCCTTTTGGAAGATGTTTTCGAAGCCTTCAACGGTGCCTTGTTCTTAGACCAGGGGATTGACGCTGTCGAAAAGTTCCTTAGCCAGACCGTTTATCCTTTAATCGCGGCTGGTTACTTTACCCCGTCGCGGGACTTTAAGACGGACCTGCAGGAACTTTTGCAGCAAAACGGCAGCGTGACCATCGAATACCGGGTGTTAAATGAGAGCCAGCAGCCGCCCCACTTTGAAGTTGAAGTTCTGGTTGACGGCAAGAAGCTGGCCAGTGGGGAAGGACGCAACAAGAAGAAGGCTGAGCAGGACGCGGCCAGCCATGCCTTGGAGCACTTGAATGGAGGAAAATAGTGCCTTTAACTAGTTTGATTTTGGAAGGCTTCAAGTCTTTTGCTGACAAGACGGTGATTGACTTTACTAAAGGGATTACCGGCATTGTCGGCCCTAACGGGTCAGGCAAGAGCAACATTACTGAAGCCATTCGCTGGGTCATGGGGGAAGGCAGTGCCAAATCCCTGCGTGGCCGCAACATGAAAGATGTGATTTTTGCCGGGAGCCAGTTCCGCAAGCCCTTAAACCGGGCCGAGGTCACCATGGTCTTCGACAACCGGGACAAGGAACTGGATTTTCCAGCTGATCAAGTCACAATTACCAGGCGGATCTTAAAGTCCGGCGACAATGAATACTTGATCAACCAGCAGCCTGTCCGTCTGCGGGATGTTCGGGCTCTCTTTCTGGACTCCGGCATTTCCCAAAACAGCCTGGCCATTATTTCCCAGGGGCGGGTGGACCAGATTCTTAATTCCCAGGCCCGGGAAAGACGGGGGATTTTCGAAGAAGCAGCCGGGGTGCTCCATTTTAAGCAGCAAAAGCAGCAGGCGCAAGGGCAGCTGGAGACGACCAATGACAACCTGATCCGGATCAACGACCTGGTCAATGAACTGGAGAAGCGGCTGGAGCCTTTGCATGAACAGAGCTCCTTGGCCCAGGAATACCAATTCCAAAAAGCCGCCCTTGATGAGGACTTAAAGACCCTGCTGGCCTTTGAAATCGCCGACTTGGACCAGGAAGAAAAGGAAGTTTCCCAGAAACTGGCCAAGAGCCAGGAACTTTTAAGCCGGCTGGACGCGGAAGTCAAGCAGTCCCAGGCCAAGCTGGCAGCCAAGCGGCAGGAATTCCAGCTGGAAAGCCAAAAGCGGGACCAGGTGCAAGCGGAAGTCCTTAAATTGACCAACCGGCTCTCAGAAATCAACACTTCCTTGCAGGTTTCCCAGCAATCCCGGCAGTTTGACCAGGCAACCAGGCTGGAATACCAAAGACAGCTGGCTGATTTAAAGGAAAACCTGGCGGCTACGGATGCGGAAATCAGCAAATTGGCTGACCAGGAAGCTGAATATGCCGGGCAATTGGATCAGCTAAAAGGCAAAAGGCAAAAGCTGGCTGACCAGCTGAAAGAAGATCCGGCCAGCCTCAAGTTGAAAGTTGAAGACCTGCGCTCGCAATACATTCAGACCTTGCAGGACCAAACCAGCGCCAACAACCAGCTGGTTTACCTGGAAGGGGAAATCAAGCGGGCCAAAGAGAGCAAGGACCAGCGCTATGAAGATACCTCCAGCCAATTGGCCAAGAGCCAGGAAGAACTGGAAGGCTTGCGGTCGAAAGGGCAAAAGCTGCGGGCAGAAAATGACCAGCTGCAGGCGGAATTAAAGGAAGCCAGCGACCAATTAGGAAAATTAGCTGCCGACCAGCAGCTTGCCCAAAAGCAGCTGCAGGCAGATTTGACCAACCTCCAGCGCCTGACTGCCCGCCGGGATGCCCTGGTCAATATCCAGAAGCGGCATGACGGCTACTATGCCGGGGTCAAACAGGTTTTAAACCAGCCAGACCGCTTCCCGGGCATTATCGGGGCAATTGGGGAACTTTTAACCTTCCCGGCCGACCTGGAAGCAGCCATGACGACTGCCCTTGGCGGCAGCGTTCAAAGCCTGGTAGCTAAAGACCGGATGGCGGCTAAAGATGCCATCCAGCAGTTGAAGGTCAGAAGACTGGGCCGGGCAACTTTTTTGCCCCTGGATGCATTAAGATACCGGGCAATTCCCGCTTCAACCCGGCAGGCCCTGGAACGCTTTGCCGGCTTCCAAGGCCTGGCCAGCGAATTGGTTGAGGCTAAAGGCGATACTGACATTTCAGAAGCTATCCAGTACCTGCTGGGCAGCATCATTATCGTTGACAATATGGACACGGCCCTGGCTGTTTCAAGGCAGATCGGCCACTACCGGGTCGTTACCCTGGACGGGGATGTCATCAGTCCTGGCGGGGCCATGACTGGCGGGGCCCGCAACCAGCGGAATAATTCCCCTTTGCAGACAACGGCTGAAATCAACAAGACGACGGCCATGCTGGAGGAATTAGAAGGGCAGTTCCATATTAAAGAAGAAAAGCTGGCCGGCTTAGACAAGCAAGTGAAAGACAAGCAGGAGACCCGGGACCAAATCAGCCGGGACCTGCAAAGCCTGCAGCAGGACTTGAGCGCGGCAGTCTTGACCTTCCAAAGCCAGGAAAAAGAAGTCAAGCGCCTGGAAAGCGCCGTTCAGCTCTACCAGGCCCAGCAGGCTGAACAAGCTGCCTACCTGGCAGATTTGACTGACAAAGAAAAGGCCCAAAAGACCAAGAAAGAAGAGCTGGCGGCTTTGGCCGACCAGCAAAAACGCGACCTGGCCAGCTTGCAAGAGACCATTCAGAACTACACTGATTTAAACCAGGGCGTGCAAGAAAAATTGGCTGAGCTTGACCCGCAATTGGCGGTTTTGGCCAACAAGCAGGAGAACCTGCAAACCAGAAAGGCTGAGCGCGGCCGGCAAAAGGCGGCTAGCCAGAAGCAGATCGGGCAGCTGGAAGAAAAACTTGCTGCTTTGGACAATTCCAGTCAAATGTCAGCCAGCAAGAAAGAGGAGCTGGGCCTGGAGAAAGACCGGCTCCTGGCTGAGCAAAAAGACAAGCAGGCTGACCTGGATGCAGCCAGCCAGCTTTTGGGTCAGCTGAACGGGCAGATCAACCAGCTGGAAGCCGTGGCGACCAGAAACTATGACTTGCGAAAAGACGCGGCTAGTGAACAAGAAGAGTTCTCAGTCAAGCTGGCCACGGTTAAAGGCCAGCTTAAGCAGCACCTGGACAGTTTAAGAGAAGACTACTCCTTGACTTATGAAGCCGCGCTTTCTCAGGCCAAGCTGGAAAATACAGAAGAAAACCAGCAGAACCTGCGCCGCAGCGTCAAGCTGCACCGGATGTCTTTGGAAGACATCGGCCCAGTGAACTTGGGCGCGATTGACGAATATAAAGAAGTCAAGGACCGCTATGACTTTTTGAACGGGCAGCAAAACGACCTGCTGGAAGCAAGAAGCAACCTGCAGCAGTCGATGGATGAACTGGACCAGGAAGTTAAGGACCGCTTCAGCCAGACCTTCCAGCAAATTTCGGCTTCCTTCAGCCGCCTTTTCCCGGTGGTCTTTGGCGGGGGCAATGCCCGCTTGACCTTGACGGATCCGGACGATTTGCTGGAGAGCGGGGTGGAAATCATCGCCCAGCCGCCTGGCAAGAAGCTGCAGCGCTTGAGCCTTCTGTCTGGCGGGGAGCGGTCGCTGACGGCGATCACCTTGCTTTTTGCCATGCTGGAAGTCAACCCAGTGCCATTCTGCGTGCTGGATGAAGTGGAAGCAGCCCTGGACGATGCCAATGTCGTCCGCTTTGCCCGCTTCCTGCGCCAGTACGACAGCCAGACCCAGTTTATCGTGATTACGCACCGGCGGGGGACCATGGAACAAGCCGACCAGCTCTACGGGGTGGTCATGCAGGAATCCGGGGTATCCCAGATTTTGTCGGTCTCCTTGAAAGATTTAAAAGATGAGGTATAACCGTGGGATTATTTGATCGAATCAAAAAGAGCCTGTTCGGCCAAAAAGACGAAGAAAAGCCAGAAGAAGTCAAGGCTGACCAGGAAGAAGCCGCAGAAGAAAGTACTGAGACAGAAAATGAGGCAGTTGCAGAGACTACTGAAACTTCTGAAGAAGCGGTAGCAGAAAAGGCTGAAGAGCAAGAAGAAACTGCTGATGAAGAAAAAACTGAAGTAGTTGAAGAAGTCGCTACAGAAGAAACAGAAGAATCTACTGAAGCTACAGAAACTGTAGAAGAAGAAAAAACAGAAACTACTGAGGAAGCAGAAGAAGAATCTACAGAAGAAACTACCGAAGAAACTGAAGCTACTGAAGAAGCTGAAGAAGAGACCGCTGAACCAACAGAAGAAAGTACAGAAGAAAAGACAACTGAGCTCTATGAAAAGGGGCTGGAGAAGTCCAACAAGGGCTTTGGTGCCCGCCTCAACGCCTTTTTGGCCAAGTTCAGAACGGTTGACGAAGACTTCTTTGACGACTTGGAAGAATTGCTGATTGAATCCGACGTTGGCTATGAAACCAGTGAAGAACTGACCGACCAGCTCAGAGAAGAAGCCAAGCTGCAAAAGGCCAAGAGCCGGGATGACTTAAAGCGGGTCATCGTGCAAAAGCTGGTGGAAGTCTATGATGAAAATGCCAACAGCGAAAATGAAAAGCTGGCTTATGATCCTAATGCCAAGCCAAATGTCTACCTTTTCGTCGGCGTCAACGGGGCCGGCAAGACCACTACGGTCGGTAAATTGGCCAAGCGTTTCCACGACCAGGGCAAGAAGGTCCTGTTAGTCGCTGCCGACACTTTCAGAGCCGGCGCGGTTGAGCAGCTGGTTGAATGGGGCAAGCGGACCGGTGTTCCAGTTGTAACTGGCCCGGACAAGGCTGACCCGGCTGCCGTGGTCTACGACGGCCTAGAGCGGGCGATCGCGGAAGAAGCAGACTACCTCTTGGTTGACACGGCCGGCCGTTTGCAAAACAAGGTCAACTTGATGAACGAGTTAGAAAAAATCCAGCGAACCATCAAGAAGCGCCTGCCAGATCAGCCGGCTGAAACCCTCCTGGTTCTGGACGGGTCAACTGGGCAAAACGCCCTCCTGCAGGCCAAGGACTTTGACAAGACGACCAAGCTGTCTGGCTTAGTCTTAACCAAGCTGGACGGGTCCTCCAAGGGTGGGGTGGTTCTGTCCATCCGCCATGAAATGAAGCTGCCAGTCAAATTGGTTGGCCTGGGCGAAAAGGCGGAAGACCTGGCCGACTTTGACGCGGCCAACTACGCCGTTGGCCTCTTCCACGACCTGCTGTAGTTTTAAAAAAGAAGAGTAAAGTTAGATTAGAAGGTTAAAAAAGAAAAATGAAAGATGATGCATGTACTTCGATTTTAGTCGGCAAAAAAGCGGCCATGGATGGCAATAACCTGATTGCCCGCAATGACGACACCTTTTCTCCCTTAAACCAGCAAAAGTTTGTCGTTAACCCGGCAGTTCACGGGGAAAAGGGGCGCAAGATCAAGTCCTGGCTGAACAAGTTTGAAATGGACTTGCCGGAAGACGCCTACTGCTACCCGGCTGTGCCTAATGTCGACTACAAGAAGTACGGCTACTATGAAGAAAGCGGCATCAACGAAAAGAACGTGGCCATGTCGGCTACTGAGTCAACTTACGGCAATGAACGCACTCTGGCCTTTGACCCCTTAGTGGTTGACGGTTTAGACGAGGATTGCATGGTCAATGTCGTCTTGCCTTATATCGACTCTGCCAGAGGCGGGGTTAAACGCCTGGGCGCCTTGATCGCCAAGTACGGGTCAGCTGCCGGGAACTCAGTCCTTTTTTCTGACAAGGATGAAATCTGGTACATGGAAATCGTGACCGGCCACCACTGGGTCGCGCAAAGAATTCCCGACGATGCATATGCCATCGCCGCCAACCGGGTCTCTATCCAGGAAGTTGACTTTACTAGTGATGACTTCATGTGGAGTGCAGGGATCCAGGACTTTGTTGCCAAAAACAAGCTCAACCCTGACCTGGCAGGCTGGAACTTCCGCCATATCTTCGGCACCTTCACTGAACAGGACCGCCACTACAACACTTCCCGTGTCTGGTATGGGCAAAAGATCTTGAACCCAAGCATCGACCAGGACCCGGAAGACCCTGACCTGCCATTCATCCGCCGGGCAGAAAAGAAGATCAGCAAGGAAGACATCGAATACATCTTGGGTTCTCACTACCAGGACACGGTCTACGATCCATTTGCCGTCAAGGGCAGCGATGAAGAACACCACCGCTACCGGCCGATCGGCCTTAACCGGACGCAAAACGCCCATATTCTGGAAATCAGAAGTGACCAAGCAGCTGGCGTTGCCGGGATCATGTGGCTCTGCATCGGCGGACCGACTTTCACTCCGTTCGTGCCTTTCTTTAGCAATATGAACGACACTGACCCTTCTTATAACGATACTTCCCTGGAATACCGGCAGTCTGACGCCTGGTGGTTCTATAAGTCTTTGGCAGCTTTAGTGGAGAGCCACTACTCCCACTTCGTCCAAATGGACGCGACCTACTTGACTGAGCTGAACCGCTACTTCCGCGCCCGGGTGGCCGAAGTGACCGACCAGGCCCAAGGCCTCACCGGCGAAGAACTGACCGCCTTTTTGACCAAGGCCAACCAGGAAACGGTGGCCCACTGCCGCCAGGAAAGCGAGAAGCTTTGGGGCCAGCTCTTTAAGGAAGCCATCAAGCTGTCCAAGCTGACTTTCAATATGGATAAAAATCTCTAAAAAGTACTGCACTTGCAGTGCTTTTTGCTATACTGGTAACCAGGTGAAAAAGATGGATGAATTGAGCAAAAACGAAGCTCTGGGTGACCTGTACGCCATGTACGGCGCCTTGCTCACCCAGGGCCAGCAGGATTATTTTGAAGATTATTACTACAACGACCTGTCTTTAGGCGAAATTGCCGACAACCGGCATGTTTCAAGACAAGCGGTCTATGACAATTTGCGGCGCAGCGCCAAGTCTTTGGAAAAATACGAAGACAAGCTGCAGCTGCTGGCCAGTTACGGCCAATTGGAAGAAGGCATCAGCCAGGCCTTAGCCTGCCTGGCCGCCGGTGACCAGGAAACGGCCAAATTGCAGCTGGAAGACTTGCTGCAGATAATTAGAGGAGAATAAGATGGCATTTGAAAATTTAAGCGAACGTTTGCAGAAGGCCCTGCGCAACTTGACCGGGAAGGGGAAGATCTCTGAAGAAGACATCAACGCCGCCTCCCGGGAAATCCGCCTGGCCCTGCTTGAAGCCGACGTCAACTTCAAGGTGGTCAAGGACTTTATCAAGACCATCAAAAAGCGGGCCCTGGGCCAGGAAGTGCAGGAATCACTGACTCCAGGCCAGCAGGTCATCAAGATCGTTAACGAAGAACTGACCAAGATGATGGGGGAAGAAGCGGTCGGCTTAACCAAGTCCCCGCACATCCCAACTGTTATCATGATGGTCGGTCTGCAAGGTACTGGTAAGACTACCACAGTCGGCAAATTGGCCTACCGCTTGATGAAGGAAGAAAAGGCCCGGCCGTTTTTGATTGCCGGCGACATCTACCGGCCAGCGGCCATTGACCAGCTCAAGCAAATCGGGGCGGACTTGAAGGTCCCGGTTTTCAGCGAGCCGGATGAAAAGAACGTGGCCAAGATCGTGGAAGACGGTCTGGCCGAAGCCGCCGTCCACAGAAACGACTACGTAATCATCGACACGGCCGGCCGGCTGGAAATCGACGAACCTTTGATGAAGGAACTGGAAGAAGTCAAGGCGGTCAGCCAACCGGACAACATCCTCTTGGTAGTTGACGCCATGACTGGGCAAGCCGCTGCCGACGTGGCCAAGACCTTCAATGAACGCCTGGACGTGACCGGGGTCATCTTGACCAAGCTGGACGGTGACACCCGGGGCGGGGCCGCCTTGTCCATCAGAGCCATCACCGGCAAGCCAATCCTCTTCACTGGGCAAGGGGAAAAGCTGACCGACCTGGAAGTCTTCCACCCGGACCGGATGGCTTCCAGAATCCTGGGCATGGGGGACATGCTGACCTTGATCGAAAAGGCTCAGCAGGACTACGATGCCAAGCAGGCGGAAAAAGTCGCCCAGAAGATGCGGGAAAACACTTTTGACTTCAACGACTTTATCGACCAGCTGGAACAGGTGCAAAAGATGGGGCCGCTGGATGAAATCATGAAGATGATTCCGGGCATGGCCAATAACCCGCAATTGAAGAACTTCTCAATTGACGAAAAGCAGATCGCCCATACCAAGGCCATCGTCTACTCCATGACGCCAGCCGAAAGAGAAGACGAAAGCCTGCTTAACCCGAGCCGGCGCCGGCGGATCGCGGCTGGGTCAGGCGTGCCGATTGTGGAAGTCAACCGGATGATCAAGGAGTTCAAGACAGCCAAGGATATGATGTCCAAGGTGACCAAGGGGAACTTCAAGGACTTGGAGAAACTGCCCGGCATGAACAGCCCGATGGCCAAGATGGCCATGCGGCGGATGGGGAAGAGCTTCAAGAAGAAGAAGGCCAAGAAAATGAAGAAGGTCAAGCGCTTCCACTCATAATTTTTAAAAAAGAGCAGGCTGTTAAGTAAAAATACTTTACAGGCTGCTCTTTGGGTGTTATAGTATAACTATTGAAATTTAGGAGGACTAATTAATGTCAGTTAAGATTCGTATGCGCCGTATGGGTGCCAAGAGAAAGCCATTTTACCGGATTGTTGTAGCAGATTCACGTGCACCTCGTGACGGCCGCTTCATCGAAGAAGTTGGTTACTACAACCCAGTTTCACAACCAAAGGAATTGAAGCTTGATGAAGACAAGATCTTTGAATGGCTGAAGAAGGGTGCACAACCTTCAGACACTGTTCGTTCACTTCTTTCAGGCGCTGGCTTGATGGCTAAGTTGCACGACGAAAAGTACAACAAATAATTGGAAAAGGTTTGGGGCACTAGCTTCAAACTTTTTTTGTTGAAAAGGAAAAATATACACCATGAATTACTACAATGTTGGCAAAATCATCGCGACCCATGGCTTAAAGGGTGAAGTCAAGGTCGCTTTGACCACCGACTTTCCAGAAGACCGCTTCAGAACTGGTTCCCGCCTTTACCTGGGCGACGATAGCCGGGAAGTGACGGTAGCTGCTGGCCGGCCCTTTAAGCAGTTCTGGCTGGTAACTTTTGCGGAAATCACTGATATTGACCAGGCGGAAAAGCTGAAGGGGACGGAGATCTTGATCAGCGAAGAAGACCAGGGAGAACTGCCTGACGGGGTCTACTACTACCGAGACCTCTTGGGCTGCAAGGTCCTGGATGATGAAAGCGGGGAAGAAATCGGCGAATTGACTGATATCGAAGCGCCAGGCGCCAATGACATCTGGGAAGTAACTGACGGAAACGGCAAGAGCTTCTGGCTCCCATACATCCCGCAGGTTGTTAAGAGCGTGGATATTGCTAAAAAAGAAGTCCGGGTTGAATTAATGGAGGGCTTGAGATAGTGAACATCAACGTATTGACCCTGTTTCCTGAAATGTTTACCCCCTTGCAGGTATCCCTGCTGGGCCGGGGCCAGGAAGACGGCAAGTGGAAGCTGAACCTGGTCAACTTCCGCGATTTTTCTGACCGGCCGCATAAGTCAGTCGACGATACTCCTTATGGCGGAGGCGCCGGGATGGTTCTCCAGGTCAAGCCAATCAAGGATGCCCTTGATTCACTGGAAAAGAAGGGCAAGGTCATCATTACTGCTCCCCAAGGGAAGACCTTCAATGAACAGATGGCCCAGGAATGGTCCAAGGAAGAAAACCTGACCTTCATCTGCGGGCACTTTGAAGGCTTTGACCAGCGGGTTTACGATCTGGCTGACGAAATGGTTTCCATTGGCGACTACGTTTTGACTGGCGGGGAACTGCCAACCATGAGCATGATCGATGCCACTGTCCGCCTTTTGCCAGGGATTCTGGGCAATGCCCTGTCTCCAGTTGAAGAATCCTTCTCAGACGGCCTTCTGGAATATCCGCAATACACCCGGCCAGCTGATTTTGAGGGGCAAAAGGTACCGGAAGTCCTCCTTTCAGGCAACCATGGCAAGATCGATGAATGGCGGCACTACCAGGCTTTAAAGGCCACCAAGCTGCACCGGCCGGACCTGCTGGAGAAGCGGGACTTGACCCCGGAAGAGGTCAGAATGCTGCGGCAGATCAGAGAAGACGAGCAGGCTGAAGAAGACAAGCTATAGAAAAGGTGGAGTAGATGACCCTGCAATGGAGAAAGCTTTTTTCCAACCGGATCCTGGACCGGGGAAGGGACTATTGGAAAAGGGACTGGGTCTACGCGCCCAGCTACAGCGAATTGCCGGCCGGCATCCACTGCCGGGTTGGCAAGCCCGGGCAAAGCTATGACGTAACGATTGATTTCTCCGACGACTGGAGCGAGATCAAGTGGATGGACTGTGACTGCCCTTACGCGGCTGAAGGCTACAACTGCAAGCACGAGGCAGCTTGCTTATACGCCACGGAGCTTTTTATTGAAGGGATGCAGGCCATCCAGGAACCCTTGACCAGCGAACTATCAGCAAGCGAGCGCAAGAAGCGGCAGGAAGAGATCATTGAAAAAGTCTATGGAATGGGCCAGAAATACGTCAACTATATTTTTGACCCTGGCAAGATTCTTGCATCGGTTGACTTTGATCCGGTCCTTTGGGAGCGGATCTGGGATAATCCAGCCCTGGCCCATTTGGTGGGAGTTAACCTGGATGACAGCCAGGCAAATGCTGACCAGCCCCTGTTAACGGCTACCGGCTTCAGCCATTTTGCCAACCACGGGAACGGGAACAGGGTCAGCGTTAAAGTTGGCCTTAAGCAAGTAAGTCAGCTGAAATGCAATATTGCTGAATGCAAGCAAGACGAAATTACCGGCCCTTGCCGGCATGAAATTGCCCTCCTGCAGAAGCTGGTTTTGATGATCATGCGGGAAAATCCGGGTGAAGTGACTGACTACCAGGCAAGCCGCGCTTTGGCCAGGGCAGAGATGCTGGAAGAATTCGACCAGGATGCCTTGCAGGACGTGAAGCTTTTGGCCCAGCTGGAGAAAGAGCCGGGCGGGTCCTTTTTAGTCAAGTTTAAAGTTGGCCAAAAGCGCCTCTACGTGGTGAAGAATATCCAGAATTTTGTCGACGATGTCTTAAGCTGGCGGCCAATGTCCCTGGGCAAGGAAGAAGTCTTGCTATCGCCGGATTCTTTTGATCCGGCCAGCCAGCGTCTGTTCAGCTTTTTGGCCACGATCGCGGCCGATGGAGCA
Source organism: Lactobacillus delbrueckii subsp. bulgaricus (assembly GCF_046938665.1). Taxonomy (GTDB): domain Bacteria; phylum Bacillota; class Bacilli; order Lactobacillales; family Lactobacillaceae; genus Lactobacillus; species Lactobacillus delbrueckii_C. The sequence goes on along the minus strand of NZ_JBKZCD010000002.1, from coordinate 158,670 downwards.
GACATTTACGGGGAGACAAAAAGAAGCATCGAGATTGCTTCCGGCCGGATTGATGGCTTTTTCGCGGCAGTTGAAGGCAGCGAAGTCGAAAACTTGGACAATAAGCAGGTCGTTCCTGCCAAGCGGGGTGAGCTGGAAAAAGCTGAGCTTGAGATCGATGTATACGGGGGCCGGGGGATCAACATTACCGGGATTTGTCCGCCGGTTCTCCGGGGGATCCGGGCCAGCTACCAGCTGACAGATGAAGCATTTGTTGCTGGCAAGCTCGGCAATATGCTGTATGCCCTTTTTGGCAATAAAGAAAACATTGACGTGTCTTTTGACATAAACCAGCTGAGCCAATTCAAGGACGCTGTCTTGCCCCTTTTGCAAAAATACAGCAACTTGACCATTAGTCCGGCTGCCCAGCAGCTGTTAGAAGCAGCGGGCGGCCTGGAAAAGAGCCAGCTGCGCCTGGATGTTGAGGGCGAGGAAGTAGTTGGCCAGGCCCGGGTCTTTTACCAAGGCAAGGCGGTCCGCTTGGGCGCAAGCGGGGAGCGGGCAATTAAGCGGGACTGGTACAAGGAAAAGAAGCTGGCTGGGCTTTTGGAGAAATTTTTTGACCTGGAAGACGGCGACTGCCGCTTGGACAAGGGCGATGATGACGCGGTATACCAGCTTTTGGAAGGGATGCCGAAATTGCTTGCCGCCTTTGATGAAGTTGAAGTTACTCCAGCCTTTAAAAAGCTCAAGCTTAAAGACAAGCTGAATCTGGCTTTTGGCCTTTCCTTAAGTGACGGCCTTCTGCGCCTGGATCTGAAAAGTGAGCTGACGCCAGAAGAATTAGCAGAGGTCCTCAGCCAGTACAAGGACCGGAAGAAATATATCCGCTTGAAGAACGGCAGCTTCCTTAATCCAGACAGCCAGGACTTGGAAAAGCTGGTCCTTTTAGCTAAAAACTTAGATTTAACCGCTAAGGATTTTGGCAAAGAACAGCTGGAAATGCCGGCCTACCGGGCCCTTTACGTCGACCAGCTCTTAAAAGAGCAGGAGATGGGCGAAATTGAAAGAGACGACCACTTCCAGCAATTGCTTGCTGACTTTGACCAAAAAGAAGCAGTGCTAAAACTGCCAGCCGGGCTGGAAAAGATCCTCCGGCCTTACCAAAAGACCGGGACTGCCTGGATGAACCGGCTGGCCCAGCATGGCTTTGGCGGGATTCTGGCGGATGAAATGGGCCTGGGCAAGACCTTGCAGGTGATCAGCCTCCTGGCCAGTCAAAAGGAGCAGCCGAGCTTGATCGTGGCTCCGGCCTCTCTCGTTCTTAACTGGGAAGCTGAGTTTAAAAAGTTTGCCCCGGAAATGAAGACCCTGGTTTTGTCCGGCTCTAAGAAAGAACGAAGCGGGCAATTGGCAGACTTAACTGATATTGACGTTGTGATCACGTCTTATGACCTGCTTAAGCGCGATATTGCCAACTATGAGCCGCATGCTTTTGCCTATGAAGTAATCGATGAGGCGCAGATGATCAAAAATCCGCGGACAGCCGCGGCTAAGGCGGTTTCCGTGGTTAAGGCCAAGCACCGCTTTGCCTTGACCGGGACGCCGATTGAAAACCGCTTAAGTGAGCTGTGGAGTATTTTTAACTTCGTCATGCCGGGCTTTTTAAAGAGTTACCGGGAATTTAAGAGGGATTTTGAAAGCCCGATTGTTAAAGAAGACGACCAGGACTGCCTGGCCCGGCTCAGTCAGATGGTCGGTCCCTTTATCCTCCGCCGCTTGAAAAAAGACGTTCTCAAGGACCTGCCAGACAAGCTGGAGGAAGTCCGCTATGTCGGCATGGGCAAGGAGCAGAGAAGGCTCTATGACGCTGAAATTGCCCGCTTAAAGACGAAAGTCATGGCTGAGGACGATGAGGGCATCAAGCGCGAGCAGATTGAGATTCTGGCGGCTTTGACCAGGATCAGGGAAATCTGCTGCGACCCGGGCCTGCTTTATGAAGACTACAAGGGCGAATCTGAAAAACGCCTGGCCTGCGTGGATTTGATCAAGAGCGCGATTGACGGGGGCCACAAGGTCCTGCTTTTCTCCCAGTTTACCAGCATGCTGGACCTGCTGGAAGAAAGTCTTGAAGCTGAAGAAATCGGCTATAGCCGGATTGACGGGCAGACGCCAAAGGCTGCCCGGCTGAATTTGGTCAACAGATTCAATAAAGCAGACAGTCCGGCTAAGGTCTTCTTGATTTCCCTTAAGGCCGGAGGGACGGGCCTCAACTTGACCGGGGCGGATACCGTCATTCACTATGACCCATGGTGGAACGTGGCGGCCCAGAACCAGGCAACTGACCGGGCCCACCGGATTGGCCAGGAAAAGAAGGTTACGGTCTACAAGCTGATTGCCAAGGATACGGTTGAGGAAGCTATTTTGGACTTGCAGGAAGCCAAGAGCCAGCTGGCCCAAGGCATCTTGACGGCAGAGTCTGTTTCCAGCGCCAGTCTGCAAAAGGAAGACTTGCTCAAGATTTTGGACTAAAGAAGCTTGCTTTGCCTGGCTAAAGATGGTATTCTATTAGACGTGGTATTTTGCCAATAAAGATTAGGGGTGTTCCGCTGGCCCAGAGAGGTGGATGAATGCCGTAGAAGGAGAAACAATAATGGATCCATTAATTCAAGAATTGACTAAAGAACAACTTCGTGACGACATGCCTGAATTCCGTGCCGGGGACACTGTTCGTGTTCACGTACGTGTTGTTGAAGGTACTCACGAACGTATCCAGATCTTCGAAGGTGTCGTAATCAAGAAGAAGGGTACTGGCATCGGTGCTACTTACACTGTTCGTAAGATCGCTTCCGGCGTTGGCGTTGAACGGACTTTCCCAGTTAACACTCCACGTGTTGCCAAGGTTGAAGTTACCCGTCACGGCCGCGTACGTCGTGCTAAGCTTTACTACCTGCGGACTCGTAGCGGTAAGGCTGCTCGTATCGCAGAACGTCGTCGTTAATTCTGACAACGAATCTGAAACTGCTTTGCATTTTGCAAGGCAGTTTTATTTTTGCTAAAAAATCCTAAAAAGCAAAATACTTTTTCTGACTAATTATAGTTTTTGTCTTAAAAATAATCCGTGTTTTACCAAAACTTATACTTAGTATATTGGAAAAAAGCAATTGTTTGTCTTTTACAGCCGAACTTTCTCTGTTAACCAGCTGCATTTTACGCTATACTAGCAGCATGCTGTTGTTTAATATTAAGTAATTCACGGAGGAAAACATGGCTAGATCCATCAAGAAAGAACTTGCGGCTCTGCTTTTGGCTGCGGCCGTTTTAGCGCCGGGCCAGGCCAGCGCCAGCAAATTAAAGGTTACCAGCAAGGCTGATACTGCCAGCAAGCCGGCCCAAAGCAAAGACTGGAAGAATCCCAAGAAGTACTGCAAGGATATTCCAGTGCAGTTTTTGAGCATTAACGACTTGCACGGCAACCTGTCAACGACTGGTACGGCAAGCTTGGGGCAAAAGAGCTATAGCAACGCCGGTACGGTAGCCCGGCTGGCCGCTTACTTGAACCAGGCCCAAAAGGATTTTAAGAAGAAAAACAAGCAAGGCACGACCTTCAGAGTCGAGTCAGGGGACATGGTGGGGGCATCCCCGGCCAATTCCTCTCTTTTGCAAGATGAATCAACCATGCATGCCTTAAAGGCCATGAAGTTTTCCATCGGCACCTTGGGCAACCATGAATTTGACGAGGGCCTGGGCGAATTCAACCGGATTCTTTTAGGCAAAAAGCCAACCAAGAAGTACAATTCCGCAGAAATGGCCTATCCTCACCAAAAGTCAGGCATCAAGCTGATCGTGGCCAACGTTGTCAGAAAGTCCACCGGCAAGGCACCATATGGCTGGAAGCCTTATACCATCAAGACCGTTAAGGCGGGCAAGAAGAAGGCCAAAGTTGGCTTTATCGGCGTTTTGACCACGGAAATGCCAACTTTGACGACCAAGAAAAACTACTCTGCCTTCAAGTACCTGGATGAAGCCAAGACCATTGCCAAGTATGAAAAGGTTCTGCGCAAGAAGGGCGTTAAGGCAATCGTCGTTTTGGCCCACAAGGGGGTAGAAACGGCGGCGGACAGTAAGGGCAAGCTGACTACCAGCGGCGACAGCGTGAAGATCTTGAAGAAGCTGAACAAGATCGATCCGAAAAACACTGTCGACTTGATGATTGCCGGCCACTCCCACCAGTATGCCAACGCCAAGGTCGGCAAGACCCGGCTGGTTCAAGCTTTGAAGTACGGCCAGGCCTACACTGACTCTATCGGCTACATCAGCCCGAAGACCAAGGACTTTGTCAAGGGCAGCCTGGTTTCCCACGTCTACCCGGTCCTGTCAGCTGCTGATGACCCGAAGACCAAGGACAACAAGACAGTTGCCAAGATTGTGGCTGACGCTGACAAGCGGGTTTCAGCCATCACCAAGCAAAAGATTGCTACTGCCCAAAAGGCGGAAACGATCACTGGCCGGGAAAATAACAATGCTTCCAATGAAAACGCGGTTGGCGACTTGGTCGTTGACGCGCAATTGTCAGAAGCCAACCGGCAGGGCTTCAAGGCTGACTTTGCCATGACTAACGGAGGCGGGGGCCGGTCCGGCCTGGCTGTAGGCAGCGATAAGTCAATTACTTACGGGGCGGCCATGGCCGTTCAGCCTTTTGGCAACAGCCTGCAGGTTCTGACCATGACCGGGAAGCAAATTTTAGCTGCCCTTAACCAGCAATACCAGCTGGATGGCCACTACTACCTCTTGATCAGCGGTCTGCACTATGTCTACACCAAGGACGCGGCCGGTAAGGTTAAGATCGTCAAGGTTTATGTCGGCGAAGGCGACAAGACTGAACTCTCCTTGACCAAGACTTACCGGGTTGTCGCCAACGAATTTATCGCTGGCGGCGGTGACCACTTCACTCAGTTCACTGCTGGCAAGAAGGTGGGTATCTTGACCGGGACTGACACGGAAACCTTCATCAGCTACCTTAAGCAGCAGACGGCCAGCGGCAAGCAGATTGCCATCCCGTCTTTGAACCGGAAGGTGGAAATTTCCGCTGACCAGGCAGCTGCCCTGGAAAAATAGAAATAATCGTTTAAGTGAATTTTTTCTTGAAATCTTCCCCTGCGGGAAGATTTTATTTTTGCGGCGTTTTGGAACTAACGTTCGAAAAATCGTGCTATAATTATGATAAAAACAGCAAGGAGGGGCAGGCATGCGCTTGGCGGAAGTAGCCGACTACATTCAAAGTAAATATGGTATTGAGGCCAGCTATGTCGACCTGGCCGGGCAAACCCTGGCCGCCGTTACGGTCCCGGGAGCAAACGAAAGCTTCGCCCTGCTCCTTAAGCAGGACGGCCGCGAAACGGTTGAACTGAAAGCTGGGGCCTTGGCCAAGTTTTTGGCTGCCCAGCCCGCTTTTGGACCAGCTGCCTTCATGCAGGACCCGGCCTGGATCAGGGTTGATTTAGCAAATCCCGCATTAAACGACCGCTTCTTTTACAAGACCCTGGATTCTGCCTACCAGAGCTCCCGGCCCTTGGAAACAGCGAAGAAAACGGCAGAAGATAGGCAGGAGCATGAAATCTACCTGCTAGACGATGAGGGAGAAGACTTCCAAGAAGAAGTAATTCCTAAGCGGCCAGCCTTTTTCAAAGACAGCGATTTTGACCGCCTGCTGGCTGAAAAGGGCCAGCCCGTCATCCCGGAAGGGATCAAGCAGATGCAGGAGGCTTACGACTATTTGGCAGTACCCCGCCGGGAGAGCAATTTTTACCGGCAGGGGATGCTGATGGCTAATTATGAAGATGACTTTGCCCAAATGGTCCCAATTAAGAAGCAGCGGCCAGTCTACCATGATCTGACCGTCGACCAGTTGCGGTCCTATTTTTCCTGGCGGACCAAGTTCCGGCAGGGCAAGTACAAGCCAGCTCCGGCTGCCTATGTCTATTTGCTGGCCAGTGAACTGGTCTGCCAGATTGGGGTTAAGGATAAAGCCGATGGCCTCCGTCAGCTCCGCCTTCTTTTTGCCAAGTGCGTTGAGCAAAAGGATATTTCCACTAGCTGGCAGGAAAAGCACATCCTGCAGAACTACCTGGTTTATTACGGTTTTTCTCTTGACGAAATCCGGCCGGATTTTGAGGATGAGCTGATGCGGGGGGAAGTTTATCATAATCTTCTGTCTGGTGAAGCGAGCGGGCAGGAACTCTACCAGGCCATCTGCTGCTTGTCTTCTTATTTGCCCAAGAACAATCCCTTGCTGAAAAAGGAGCCGGAGAAGTTTTATGAGCTTTTAGCCCAGGTCTGGCAGGAAGTCCGCCTGAATCCTTTCCAGCTGCTTAAGCTTTTGGTCGGGGAAAAAACGACCTTGCCGGTAGAAATGTTTGCTGATACGGTTTTCTTCAGCCTTGATCCGGTCAAAGACGCGGAGCTCATTTTAGGGCCAGGCCTTGTCTACCGTTGCCAAGGCGGCCAGTGGAGTAGTGAAATCTACTGGCCTTCCAGCCGGCAAAGACAGCTTTTGGCCAATTTCATGCATGAATTTGACCGCTTGAGCCGGCAGGCCTTTAAACAAGGACGGGCCTTAAAAGAAAAAGACCTGCCTCCCGCTTTTAAGCAGGCAATCGTGCAAGGGATTGCCGATTACCAGGAAATTCTGGTAGAAAGGGCCCGGCCAAAGGTTAAGATCAACCTGGCCAGCCTGGACCAGATCCGGGCCGACGCGGCTGAAACCAAGGAAAGCCTGCTGACTGAAGAAGAGCGGCAGCTGGAGGCCGAAGAAGCAGAGAAAATTACTAGCGAGAGTAAAAAGCAAATATCTGAGTCTTCTGCTGCCGAAGAAAAGATGACGAAGGATATTGATGAAGCAGCGGCTAGCGGACTGGGCTTAGATGAGAATGAAGAGCAGCTGCTTTTGGCTCTTTTTTCCGGCCAGCCCTACCAGGACTTTTTACGCCAGCGGCACCTGCTCTTAAGCGTGGTCGTGGACCAAATTAATGAGAAAATTTTTGACGAAATCGGCGATGCCGTAATCGACTGCGACGGCCAGAAGGCAGAAATCGTGGAAGATTACCGGAGCGAGCTCGCTGACTTATTAGGAATTGAGGAGAAATAGTGGAGCAAAAGAAACGGATTCCCAAGCGGATTGCCCAAACGGTTATCAGTTCACTTAAAGGCGGGGTTGTGCCCCGGATCGGCCTGCCATATATCACGGTGGGCCGGAAGGCGGAAATCGCGGCCCTTTTACACGACGTTGACTTAGTCAAAGAAGGCGGGGCCTCCTTCCGCTTTGTTGTGGGCCGGTACGGGTCAGGCAAGAGCTTTTTGCTGCAGACCATCCGCAACTACGTGATGGACAGAAATTTTATTGTCTTAGATGCTGACCTGTCCCCGGAACGCCGCCTGCAAGGCAGCAAGGGGCAGGGCCTGGCCAGCTACCGGGAACTGATCCAGAACCTGGCCACCAAGACCCGGCCGGAAGGCGGGGCCTTAACTTTAGTCCTGGACCGCTGGATCAATAATGTCCAGACGGCAGTAGCCAGTGAAATTTCTTTTGATGACCCCGGCTTTCAGACAGCCGTTGACCAAAAGATCGTCAGCCAGATTTCCTCTTTGAGCGAAATGGTGCACGGCTATGACTTTGCCCAGCTGTTAGAGCGCTACTACCACGCCTACCTGGCTGGCGACGAAGACACCAAGGGCAAGGTGGTTAAGTGGTTTAGAGGTGAATACCGGCTGAAAACAGAAGCTAAGCAGGACCTGGGCGTCAACATCATTATTTCTGATGAAGACTGGTACGAGTACTTGAAGCTTTTTGCCGTCTTTTTCCGCCAGGCCGGCTACAGCGGCATGTTTATCATGGTCGATGAATTAGTCAACCTCTACAAGATTCCTAACGCCATCTCCCGCCAGTACAACTATGAAAAGCTGCTCAGCATGTACAATGACGCCATGCAGGGCAAGGCCAAGTACCTGGGCATTATTATGGGGGCCACGCCTCAGGCAGTCGAAGACCGGCGGCGGGGCGTTTACTCTTACGAAGCCCTTAGGTCCCGTCTGGCTGAAGGCAAGTTTGCCAAAGAAGGGCAGCGGGACCTGTATGCCCCCGTGATCCGTCTGGAGCCCTTGACGACAGAAGAAATGCTGGTTTTAACGGAGAAACTGGCCGACATGCATGCCAGCCTTTATGGCTATGAGCGGACAATCAGTGAAAAGGACCTGGCTGACTTTATCAAGATTGAATATGCCAGAGTTGGCACGAGCAGCATGATCACCCCAAGAGAAATTATCAGGGACTTTATCGAGCTGCTGGACATTGTCTTGCAAAATCCTGGCCAGACCGTGCAGAGTCTTTTGACAGACGGGGACTTTGCCTACACTGAGCCAGAGGCCGTGTCTGATGAAAAGACCAGCGACTTTGCGGAATTTACGATTTAAGTTTTAATTAGGGAAGTTTTTTATGGATACTTTTTCCCGCTATGCCCCCTTCATCCAGGACTATATCTATTCCCGGGGCTGGGAGACCCTGCGGCCTTTGCAGACAGCTGCGGCCCAGGTGCTTTTTGCTACTGACGACAATTTGCTTTTGTCGGCTTCGACTGCTTCCGGGAAAACCGAAGCAGCTTTTTTTCCCATCTTGACAGATTTGGCGGAAAATCCGGCTGATTCTATTGCCTGCCTCTATATTGCCCCTTTAAAGGCCTTGATCAATGACCAGTATGACCGGCTTAAAGACATCTGTGAAGGCAGTGATGTCCCGGTTTGGCGCTATCATGGGGATGTTTCGGCTGCTCAAAAGCGGAAAATGTTCAAAAGGCCCCAGGGGGTTCTGCAGATAACGCCGGAATCCTTAGAGAGCCTAATGATCAACAAGCACGCGGATATTCCCCGCTTATTCGGCGATCTGCGCTATGTCGTCATCGACGAGCTGCACTCCTTTTTAAGAAGCGACCGGGGCGGGCAGACCTTTTGCCTCTTAGAGCGCTTAAACCGGCTGGCTGGCGTTAAGCCCCGCCGGATTGGCCTGTCAGCTACGATCGGGGACCCGAAAGCAGCTGGGCAGTTTTTAGGGGCCGGATCGGGCCGTCAGACCAGGATTCCTAAGGTGAAAAGCCAGCCCCAGCGCTGGCGCTTGTCCATGGAGCATTTCTATAAAAGCGGTGACCAAGCGGGCGAGCATTCTGCCTTGCCGGCCCAGGCCGTTTTGGACCAAGCCAGCGACCAGGCACCAGAATTAGCTGACCCGGGCCTAGCCTATATTTTTGACCATACCAGGGGGAAAAAGTGCCTGGTCTTTACTAACAGCCGGGAAGAATGTGAAGCTGTCTGCCAGGTTCTAAGGCAGTATTGCGAATATAAGCATGAACCAGACCGCTTCATGATCCACCATGGCAACCTGTCCGCGGCTCTGAGGCAGGGGGCGGAGGCCATCATGAAGGACGAAGATGCCAATATTACGACCTGCGCGACGGCTACTTTAGAACTGGGCATTGATGTCGGCCAGCTGGAACGGGCCTTTCAAATTGAAGCGCCCTTTACCGTTTCCGGCTTTTTGCAGCGGATGGGGCGGACTGGCCGGCGGGGCAATCCAGCAGAGATGTGGTTTGTCATGCGCGAAGAGCAGGCTGAAAGCCGGGCTATGCTGCCGGTATTGATTCCCTGGTCGCTTCTGCAGGGGATTGCCCTGGTTGAGCTGTATTTACAAGAGCGCTGGGTTGAACCGCCAAGAGACCACCAATTACCTTACAGCCTCCTTTACCACCAGACTATGAGCACTTTGATGGCCGGCGGGGAGATGAGCCCGGCAGAACTGGCCTCCCGGGTTTTAACCCTCTCCTATTTCCGCTGGGTCAGCCAGGATGACTATAAAGTTTTGCTTCGCCATTTAATTAAGACCGACCAGATTCAGCTGACAGAAAATGGCGGCTTGATCGTTGGTTTAGCCGGCGAGCGGGTGACCAAAAATTTCAAGTTTTACGCCGTTTTCCAGGAAAACGAGGAATACAGCGTCCACGCTGAGTCAGAAGAACTGGGGACGATCGTCAAGCCCCCGCCTTTGGGTGAAAAAATCGCCATTGCCGGCCATGTCTGGGTAGTTGAAGAAATTGACCGCCGCCGCCGGCAGGTCTACGTCCACCAGGTTAAAGGCCGGATCCCGGCATATTTTGGGGATGTAGCCGGCGACATCCATCCCAAAGTCCTCCAGCAGATGAGGAAGATTCTGGCAGAAAAGAGGCAGTATCCTTACTTAATGAAAAACGCGGCTGCCCGCTTGAGCGAAACGAGAGCAATGGCCCAAGCCGCTGGTCTGCCAGATAAGCAGCTGATTAACCTGGGGGCTAAGACCTACTGCCTTTTCCCTTGGACGGGTTCTTACGCCTTTCTGGCCCTAGAGCGCTTCTTGCGTCTGAAATGTGCCAGCCGTTTAGGCCTCAAGAATTTTGACTCAGTCCGGCCATACTACATCCAGTTCAGCATGGATGTCAGTGAAGGGGAATTTTACCAGATTCTGGCTGAAGAAGCCGCTAAAGACTTTGACCCTTTAGATTTGCTCTACCCAAAGGAAGTACCGGTTTTTGACAAGTATGATGAATACCTGCCAGACGACCTGGTCAGAAAAGAATTTGCCTATAGTGTCCTGGATTTGACTGAAATGCGGCGGGCAATCGGAGAGATTACGAGGCAAAAGGCTTAAAAAAGATGTACAATAATGTCTAATAATCAAATCTAGATTTTTTTAGAAAGGGCATTTATGTCAGTAAACAAGCGTCCGATTTCCAGTTTTCAAGAATTAGAAACAGCCGCTGATGACAGCGATGAGATACATTTTAAGTTAAACGGCCAGCAGTGGCTGTTAGTTGATGATGGCAATCCTTTGACCCCGGCCAGCAAGACCTTGATCAACTGTGATTTGTCTGAAGAGCAGCAGTTTTTTGCCAATACAGAAGAATTCCTGACCTGCCAGATTGCGGGGCAGTCCCTGGCTGACTGCTGGCCCCAGATGAGCGAGGTGGCCGTTTGGAGCGTGCAGTTTGACAGCCTGGAGGAATTTGTCCAGGCGATCAAAGACGGCTGCGACATTCAATTTTCTTTAGCTGGCCGCCAATACAGCCTGGGCCAGTCCAGCGAGCAAAAAGTTTACCGGCAATTGACCTGGCGCTTAGAGAAGGGCGGGCAGATGAAGGTGGAAAAATTTGCTGACTTAAAGCAGCTTTTGGCCTTTGAAATTGCCGGCCGCAGCCTAGGCAAGCAGTGGTCAGACATGAAAAATGTCGACTACGGCTGATTTTAATCTAAATTTTTTCATGGAGAAAAGTTCTGGGAAAAGGCTTTATTTTTGGGAAAATCTAATTTTACAAAGAATAATACTGGTTTTACTTAATAAAGTAAGAAAAAGAGACTTTCATTATAAACAAAAGAAACTTTCTAAAATATCGGGTATAATATTTTATAGATCCGATATGATAGAAAGATGAAAAAACATGAAAAGACAGCCGCAAACAATCAAGAGAATCATCCAGGCCTTGGCCTGCGGTCTGCTGCTTTTGCTAGCGACCAGCCTGACTGCCTGTTCCAGTAAGCAGGAGAGCAGCTATGCCCGGGCCAAGCAGTCTAAGCAGATAACCTGGGGGGTCCGGCCGGACACAAAGCTGTTCGGCTTGACCAACATCAAGACCGGCAAGATTGAAGGTTTTGAAATCGATCTGGCTACGGCCATCACCAAGCAGATCCTTGGCCCTAAAGGCAAGGCTGTCTTCCGGCCGATCACGGAAAAGACCCGGATCACCCTTTTGCACAACGGCTCCCTGGATGCCGTCATTTCAACCATGACCATTACCAAGGAGCGGATGAAGGTGATCGACTTCTCTGACGTTTACTTTAACGCCAACGAATCCATGATCGTTAAGAAGTCCAGCAAGATCAGAAGCATTGCTGACTTGAATAAAAAGGGAGTCGTGGTTATTGCCATCAAGGGGACCGACGTGGCCAACCAGGTGGCTAAGCTGGCTCCAAAGGCCAGCGTCAAGCAATTTGACGACTACGGGTCAGCCTTCAACGCCTTAAAGGCCGGGCAAGGGGATGTCATGATCGACGACAACGGGATTTTGGCTGGTTTGATTGCTGACACGCCAGAATTCACTTTGACCAAGGCGAGTTTGGCCGAAGAACCATATGGCATTGGCGTTGAAAAAGGGCAGACCGAAATGCGCCAGGCTATTAATAAGGCCTTGAAGCAGCTGCGGGCCAACGGAAAATACGACCAGCTGGTCAAGAAGTGGTTTGGCAAGGTCTCCGGCTTTGACGTCAAGCAGGCAGAAAGCCAGAAGGTTAAGATCCAATAAGACGGAAAAACTAATACAAAAAGCAAAAAGCTAGGAGCATCTGCTCCTAGCTTTTTGGCTAGCACGTAAATTATTTATTTTTTTGTATTTAGATTTAAAGGATGGCGCCGACAACGATCAGGCAAAGGCCGGCAAGCGTTGCGACCAGTTCCTTGCCTTGCTTGCGTTCGCCCAGCAGAGTCATCCCGCCGATAGTGGAGATGATTACGCTCAGCTGGCCGTAGATGAAGGCGTTGGTCACCCCGTTAACTTGAGCGGAGATGATGTAGGCGTAAGCAGCAACCCCAAAGCTGATCCCGGCGAAGAGGTCAAGGTAGCTGGCCTTTTCCTTGAAGGCAGCCTTGTTGCCGCTGAAGGCCAGGTAGAGTACTGAACCAAGCAGGATCCCCAGGGTTTGCGGCAGGAACATGGATTCAGCGTCTGCCGTAATCGTCTTCGGGAAGGCAGAGTAGGCCAGGTAGCCGACCGTGGTCAAGACCAGGAAGAGGATGTCCTTGTTGGTGGTCTTCTGAGTGAAGTCGTCGCCCTTTTCAGTGTAGGCGGTCAAGATGACCCCGACCATGATGATGACCAGGGCAATGATCCCGAAGATAAAGTCGTTGCTGGTCTTCCATTCACCAAAGATCAAAGCCCCGATGATCGTGTTGCCGACCAGCTGCAGGCCAGTTGAGATCGGCATGGTCTTGCTGACCCCGATCCGGGTGAAGGAGATGAACTGGCCGATTTGACCGATCGTCCATAAAGCACCGGACAGAAGAGACAGGAAAAAGACTGGCATGGACATGGCCGGATGCTGGATTAAAGTCACGATGATGCCGACGATAGTGGCCCCCATGCCAACACCGAAGATTTGGTTGGCCGGCTTGCTGTTTGGCACCTTGTTGACGATCCAAGGCATAACCCCCCAGCCGATGGCTGGCAGTAATGCAATGATGATATTCATTAATTGAAACTCCTTTAACTAATAATTTGTCGAATAGTTACTAGATTAACGGAGTTTTAGGAAAATAGCAATAGAAAACGCTATGAAAATGTCAACCGTTTTCAGAAAACGGTTAAAAAGAAAAAGATGCTTTGCATAAAACAAAACATCTTTTTCAAAAAATATTAATCAATATTTGTTCTGTAAAGACCGACGACCTTGCCCAAAATTTGTACATGGTCCAAGATAATTGGATCCATGGTATCATTTTCCGGCTGCAGGCGGTAGTGGAGGTCTTCTTTAAAGAAGCGCTTGACCGTTGCTTCCCCGTCATCAGTCATGGCGACCACGATTTCTCCGTTCTGGGCCGTGGTCTGCTTGCGGACGATGACATAGTCCCCGTTCAAGATACCGGCATTGATCATTGAGGTGCCGTGTACCCGGAGCATGAAGAGCTCACCGGCATCACTGGCCAGGTTCGGCGGAAGCGGGAAGTAGTCTTCCACGTCCTGGACAGCCAGGATCGGCTGGCCGGCGGTAACAACCCCGATGACCGGAATGTCTTTAGGCTTGATGCCCAAGGCGTCAAGGCCGGCGTGGGTGATTTCCAGAGCCCGGGGCTTGGTGGCGTCCTTGATGAGGTAGCCCTTGCGCTCCAGTCTGGTCAAATGGCCATGGACAGTGGAGGTTGAAGACAGGCCAACTGCCGCGCAGATTTCCCGGACCGTCGGCGGGAAGCCGCGGTTTTCAACGGTATCGTAGATGTATTGCAGAATTTCTAATTGTTTTGAGTCGTGAGTTGCCATAGTTACTTTTCCTTCGTCAAAAATCTTATTGTCGGTTATTATTTATTTTAGCAAATATTCGGGAAGTTTGCAAACAGGCGTTCTAGGCTTAAAACTTTTTTTATTTTTGCAAAGCGAGTACACTATTCTTATCACTAGAAAGGCGGTTATATATATGACAGAAGCAGATCAAGTCAGAAAAAGAATCAATGAATTATACAAGAAGAAGCAGGAAAGCGGCTTGACGGAGGCTGAAGAGGCTGAACGCAAAGAACTGCACAAGCAGTTTATCGCTAACTTCCGGGCAGGTTTCAAGCAACAGCTGGACAGCCTGGTAATTGTTGACGATCAAGGCAAGGACGTTACGCCGGAGAAAGCCAAGCAAATTCAGAAGGAAAAAGGTCTCAGATAAGATTTATCCTTTAAAAATGGTCTGAAGTTTTGTAAGATAGTATTTGTGTGATTAACGAATGCATCTCCGCTGAGGCGGATAACAAATTAAGACCAATGGAGGTTTAGCGATAATGAATTTAGGTTTGGCGATTTTCTTGATTATTTTAGCAGCTCTTCTGGGTGCGGTTGCCGGTTTTTACGGTGCCCGGACTTACATGAAGAACTACTTTAAGAAGAATCCCCCGATTACCCGGGAAATGGTTGAAACCATGATGTCACAAATGGGCCAGAAGCCTTCAGCCAAGAAGGTCAACCAAGTGATGAACATGATCAAGCACCAGGCAGCCAAGAACTAGTCTGGTCAGCCATAGAGCGCTAGGGGAATCCTGGCGCTCTTTTTTTCGGGCTAGGGGGATTAGAAAAGAAGGAGAAAAAGATAAAATCGAAATAAAAGAGGGAGGAAAAAATGGATACTTTCAGCAAGCTGGGCTGGTTCTTTAAAGCCCACCGCAAGCGCTACGCCTTAGGGATCACGGCCTTAATCCTGACTTCGGCAGCCAACCTGGTCCCGCCGCGGATCCTGGGCATGATGGCTGACCAGCTGGATACGGGGAAAATCAGCTGGCAGCAATTTTTTAGCTATGTTTTGGCAATTTTGCTCGCAGCTTTAGCCCTGTATTTTTGCCGTTATTTTTGGCGCAAGCAGATTTACGGCGGGGCGGCAATTTTGGAGAAGGAACTCCGCGGCCGGCTCTTCTGGCATTTTCTGCAGATGGACCGGACCTTCTTTCAGCGCTACCGAACCGGGGACTTGATGGCCCGGGCAACCAATGACGTCCAGGCTGTGCAGAACGTAGCAGGTGACGGGATCTTGACTTTGATCGACTCGATTTTTACCGGGGGGACCACCTTGCTGGCCATGATGATCCTGGTTGACTGGCGCTTGACCCTGGCGGCCATGCTGCCGCTGCCCCTTTTGGCCTTCTGTGCCCGCTACCTGGGTGATCGCTTGCATGACGCCTATATGGATTCGCAGGCGGCCTTTTCCCGCTTGAACAACAAGACTCAGGAATCCTTGTCCGGGATCAAGGTCTTGAAGACTTTTGGCCAGGGAAAAGAAGATGCGGCAGCTTTTAACAAGATGACCTATGAAACAGTTGACATCAATAAAAAAGTCTTCCGGATCGACTCACTTTACGACCCAATGATTACCGTGATCATCGGGATCACTTACATTATCACCATTATTTTCGGCGGCCGGCTGGTTCTCAATAAGACGATCAGCCTGGGCCAGCTGATTTCCTTTGTTTCCTACATTGGGTCCATGGTCTGGCCAATGTTTGCCATTGGCTACCTGTTTAATGTTCTTGAGCGGGGGAGTGCCAGCTACGACCGGATCATGAGTCTGCTCAATGAAAAATCCTTAATCGTGGACTCAGATTTCATGGACAAGGAGCAGAAGCTGACTGGGGATTTGCGCTATCACGTGACCAGTTTTGCCTACCCGGATGAACCAGACAAGGCTGCCTTGGGGGCAGTGGACTTTGACCTGAAAAACGGGCAGACTATCGGCCTGGTTGGCCGGGTCGGGTCGGGCAAGACGACCATTATCCAGCTTTTGATGCGGGAGTTTGATAACTACAAGGGCCGGATCACTTTTGCCGGCCACGACATCCGGCAGATTCCCCTGGACGTCTACTTGAAGGAAATTTCCTATGTCCCGCAAAACAACTTCCTGTTCTCCATGTCGGTCAGAGACAATATCGCCTTTGCCAAGCCGGAGGCCAGCCAGGAAGAGGTCGAAGCGGCGGCTAAAAAGAGCGCCCTTCATGACGATATCCTGGCTTTTCCAAATGGCTATGAGACCATGATCGGGGAAAACGGGGTTTCCCTGTCCGGCGGGCAAAAGCAGCGGATGTCGATTGCCAGAGCGCTTCTGCATGACAGTGAAATCTTGATTTTGGACGATGCTTTGTCAGCTGTTGACGCCAAAACTGAAAAGGCGATCCTGACTAAGCTTCGGCAAGAACGGGAAAAGAAAATTACCGTCATCGCTGCCCACCGCTTAAGTAGCGTAATGGATGCTGACTTGATCCTGGTCATGCAGGACGGGCAGGTGGCAGAAAGAGGGACGCATGAAGAATTGCTGGCCAAGGGGGGCTGGTATGCCCGGATGTGGCAGCGGCAGGAATTAGCCCGGAAGGTAGGTGAAGATGACAATGAATAATGAGGACTTCCAGTCAGTCTGGCAGCAGCCGATTTCGACCAAAGAGCAGGGGCAGATTTTAAAGCGGCTCTGGACCTTTGTCTGGCTCTACAAGGTGGAACTATTGACTGCCGTCTTAGGGATGGTGGCCGTTTCCGCCATCAACATGCTCCTGCCGACCTGGCTGCAGTATTACATGGACCATTATCTAAAAAGCGGCCGGGTTGACTTCAGCACGGTTTATTATGTTGCCTTGATCTACGGCATTGGCGTGGTATTTAAGGCGGTCTGCCAATTTACCTATGAATACCTTTATGCCCTGGCCGGGGAAAAGGCCTTGGAAAAGGTCCGCCGGGTCCTTTATGCAAAAATTCACACCCTGGGGATGCGGTATTTTGACCAAACTCCTGCCGGGTCTATTTTGTCCCGGGTAACCAACGATACGATGACCCTGGGCAACTTTATGCAGGTTTTCTCTGCCTTTTTGTTAGGGATCGTCTCCATGGTAACCGCCTTAATTGCCATGTATATGGCTGACCCGGTAGCCGGGGGGATCGTGACGGCCTTTATTCCACTGATCGTTGGGGCAATCTGGCTTTACAACCGGGTCAACTCCAAAATCTACCACGAATACCGGGCCCGTAACTCTTTGATCAACACCAAGCTGGAAGAAAGCATTGCCGGCATAAACGTGATCCAGCAGTTTCGCCAGGAAAAGCGGATAGACGATGATTTTGAAAAAATCAACCGCCAGCAGATGCAGACCCGCTTCAAGCTGATCAGAACCAACGGCCTGCTCCTGTCCCCGTTTACGACCCTGCTCTATTCTTTGGCCTTGACCTGCGTGTTAGTTTGGTTCGGTTACCCCCTCCGGGCAACTTTTGTCCCGGCCGGGATGATCTATGCTTTTGCCAACTACGTGCAGAACTTTTTTAACCCCTTGTCGGACATGATGAACTCGCTGACCTTCTTTACTGACGGGATCGTGGCTGGCAAGCGGATCTTCAAGATTTTGGACCAGGAAGAATACGAGCCTGAGCAAAGGGAAAAAGCGGATGCCAAGATTACCCAAGGGAAAATCGAATTCAAGCACGTGTCGTTCTCTTATGACGGCAAGCATGATGTTCTTCATGACATTTCTTTCACCCTTAATCCCGGTGAAACCTTGGGGATCGTTGGCCACACGGGTTCAGGCAAGAGCTCGATCATTAATGTCATGATGCGTTTTTATGAGTTCCACGATGGCCAGATTCTTTTGGACGGGACCGACATCCGGGACTTTTCCAAGGCAGAATTACGGAAAAAAATGGGCCTGGTTCTCCAGGAACCCTTCATGTTCTATGGGGACGTGGCTTCCAACATCCGCTTGTACAATGACAAGATCACTGATGAGCAGATTGAAGAAGCCGCCAAAACTGTCCAGGCTGACCACTTTATCGAAAAATTGCCTGGGAAATACCAGGCCAAGGTCATTGAAGGCGGGTCGGAATTCTCCAGCGGGGAAAGACAGCTGATTTCCTTTGCCCGGACCCTGGTAACCAATCCTAAGATTTTGATTTTGGACGAAGCAACGGCCAACGTGGACACGGAAACAGAAAGTTTGATTCAAGCAGGACTCAAAAAGCTCCGCCAGGGCCGCACGACCCTGGCTATTGCCCACCGCCTGTCAACGATTGCTGATGCTGACCAGATCATTGTTTTAGACAAGGGGAGAATCGTCGAACACGGCAAGCACGAGGATTTGCTGGCCCAAAAGGGCTACTACTATGACCTTTACACCCTCCAGCAAAACCGGGAAAACTAAGAATGAATTAAGACAAAATAAAGAGCGCGCCCAGAAGACGCGCTCTTTTCTTATTCTAATCCGGCAAGCTGGAGATTTTTAACAAAGGGGAGACTTTTCAAATCAGCCAAAAGGGTGTTGAGATCCCCCTCAAGGCCGGCCAGGTCCAGGGACATCAAGACGCTGGCGTGGCTGGCCAAAGGGATGGCCTGGGAAATAGTCAAAACCGAGGCCCGGTGGTCGGTCACGCAGGTCAAAACGGCTGACAGGGCTCCAGGCAGGTCAGCTAAAAGCAGGGACAAGACCGCCTGCTGGCCCCTTGCAGGGTCCTTGGCTCTAAAAACATAGTCTTTATAGCGGTAATAAGTGTTGCGGGAGATGCCGACCCGCTCAGTCGCCTCGGTGACGGTGGCTGCTTCCCGGCTGTCCAGCATTTCTCTTGCCTCCAGGACCTTCTCCAGATAGTCGGGCAGGATCTTTTTATGAACGTAAAAATAGTCGGCCATGGCAAATCCTCCTTTGACATATTGCTTTAATTTTTGTTTAATAATAAGTGACTTTTCCCTTGTCAGGCCTTGCGGATAATGATACTATGTTTTTAATTCAAAAACAAGTGTCCCTAGATTAGAAACAATGGAGGCGGGTATGCAAATTGCGATCTTAGGCCGCGGCGTGGTTGGCGGCGGCATTGTCAAGCTGGTTGAAGAAGGTGAAAGTCCGCTTTTGCGGAAGATTAAAATTAAAAAAATCCTGGTGCACAGAGATGAACAGATCCTGGATGACCAGCATACGACTGACTTTGAGGAAATCGTGAGTGATCCGGAAATTTCAGTGGTTTGCGAGTGTATCGGAGGGTTAGAACCGGCCCACAGCTATGTTAAGCGGGCCCTGGAAGCCGGCAAGCACGTGGTGACGGCTAATAAGAAGATGCTGGCGGTCCATGCCGGCGAGCTCTTTGCCTTAGCCAGGCAAAAGGGCCTGGTATTGGCCTATGAGGCCAGCGTTGGCGGCGGCATCCCCTGGATTGACAACATCAAGCACATCCAGCGCCTGGAGCCGGTCACGGCCTTCCAGGGGATTTTTAACGGGACCAGCAACTACATCCTTTCCCAGATGGCAGAAAAGGACCTGGACTTTGCTGCATGCTTAAAAGAAGCCCAGGAGCTGGGCTACGCGGAAAAGGATCCCAGCGATGACATCGACGGCGGGGACGTTTGCTACAAGGTCTGCTTGTCAGCCTTGACTGCTTTTGGCAAAATTGCTGATCCAAGCCAGGTTGACCAGTGGGGGATCCGGCATTTGACCAAGGAAGACTTTGCCTGGGCCAAGGCAAATGGCCGGACCATCAAGTTGCTGGGCCGGGGCCGGCAGGCAGGTGAGAAGCTGTCCTTGCAGGTTTTGCCGGTCATGCTGAAAAAGACCAGCCTTTTAGCCGGAGTGGGCCTTAACTTCAATGCCCTGGAAACTGATTCCGCCTCCCTGGGTCCGGCAACCTTCGTCGGCCAGGGGGCAGGGTCCTTGCCCACCGCCCATGCGGCTGTCCAAGACCTCTTGGATCTGGCTGAAGGGAAAAAGGAAATCGTGCAAAGTGCTGAACCGGGTCAGCTGACTGATGAAGAAGAGCAGACTTTCTACCTGCGGACTGACCGGGCGGATTTTTTCCAGAATGTAGTAGCAGAAAGCATCAGCGAAGAGGCATTTTTGACCAAAAAGCTGACTTTGGCGGAAATTTCAAGCCTGGTCAAGGAAAGCGGGGACCCGGCAGCCTTTTTGGCGGGAGTGGCAGATGAGTAAAGCAGTCAAATTCGGTGGCTCTTCAGTCGCCAACAGCGAACAGTTTAAGAAAGTCAAGCAAATCATTTTGGCTGATCCGGACCGCAAGTACGTGGTGACCAGCGCCTGCGGCAAGAGCGGGCAGGAGGACCATAAGGTCACCGACCTCCTCTACCTCTGCGCGGCCCACATTACCTATGACGTCAGCTATGAGTCGATTTTCCAGTCTATCGTGGACAAGTACATGGAAATCAAGCGCAGCTTGGGCCTGAAAATCGACTTGGCCGGAGAATTCGCCAAGATCCGGCAGAACATGGCCCAGAACTTGAACCTGGACTACCTGGTTTCCCGGGGCGAATACTTGACTGGCCTTTGCCTGGCTGAATACCTGGACGCGGACTTTGTTGACGCCAGCCGGGTGATCCGTTTCCATTATGACGGCTCAATTGACCTCGAGAAAAGCCAGGAACTGTTAAAAGCCCAGGTTGACCCGGGCCGGCGGGTAGTGATTCCCGGCTTTTACGGCTCTTTGCCTAATGGGGTGATCAAGGTCATGAGCCGGGGCGGGTCAGACATTACCGGGTCAATCGTGGCCAATGCCTTCGACGTTGACGTCTATGAAAACTGGACTGACGTTTCGGGCTTTTACGTGGCCGATCCGCGCATTATCAAAGATCCTGTCCAGATTCCCCGGATTACCTACTCGGAATTGCGGCAGATGAGCTATATGGGAGCCAATGTCCTGCATGACGACGCGGTTTTTCCCGTCCGGCAGAAAAACATCCCGATCAATGTCCGCAACACCAACCATCCGGAAAATCCCGGCACCATGATTATGAATGATTGCAGTGAACTTGATGCGCAAGAGCCGCCTCATGTCATCACCGGGATTACAGGCAAGCAGGACTTTACGGTCATCACCATGGTCAAGTCGCATGTTTCAGCTGAGGCCGGCTTTTTGCGCAAGGTCTTAGCCGTTTTTGAAAAATTTCAGATCTCGATTGAAAGCGTCCCGGTCACGGTCGATACTTTTTCCATTGTGGTCCAGACCAAGAAGATCGAGCGCTATCTCTATGAGATCGTGGCGGAATTAAAGCAGGACCTGCACCTGGACGATATCCAGGTCGAAAGCCAGCAGGCCATGCTGGCAGTGGTTGGCCGGGCCATGCGGCAAATGCCGGGGATGTCGGGCAAAATTTTGTCAACACTGGGTGACCAGCAGATCAACATCCGCACCATTAACCAGGCTTGCGATGAACAAAGCATCGTCATTGGGGTCAACAACCAGGACCTGGTGCCGGCAATCAAGACGATTTATCAGCAGTTTATTAGTGAAGAAAGAGTGGAACGATAAATGAAAATTGGTATTTTAGGAGCTACAGGGGCCGTTGGCCGGCAGATGCTGGAATGTATTGAAGAAAGACAATTGCCGGTTGAAGAACTGCGTGTTTTTGCTTCCGAGCGCTCCAAGGGCAAAAAGCTGCCCTTTGCTGGCCAGGAATTGACCCTGGAAGTGGTCAGCCAGGAAAGACTGAATGGCCTGGACTACGTTTTGGGGGCAGTTTCTAACAGTCTGTCTAAGGAATACCGGCCCCTGGTTGAAAAGAGCGGGGCAGTCTACATCGACAACAGCTCAGCCTTCCGGCAAGAAGACGGCGTACCTTTGGTAGTTCCTGAAATTAATGGCCAAGATGCTTTAGACCACCACGGCGTGATTGCCAATCCCAACTGTTCAACCGCCATTACCTTGATGGCTCTGGCTCCAATTGCCAAGTTGTCTCCGATTAAGGCTATCAACGCCTGCACTTACCAGGCCGTTTCCGGCGCCGGCATGGGCGGGATCAGCGAACTGAAGGATGAAGTAACGGCTTTGACCAAGGGAGAGAGCGTGGAAGCCAAGGTCTTCCCGGCCCAGATCGCCTTTAACGTCATCGCTGACATTGGCAGTCCTTTGGAAAACGGTTATACGACTGAAGAAATGAAGATGCAGAATGAAGGCAGAAAGATCTTGCACTTGCCAGACTTGTTGGTGACCTGCACCTGCGTCCGGGTCCCGGTCTACCGGTCCCACTCAATTGCGGTGACGGTTGTTACTGAAGAACCGGTCTCAGTTGAAGCTGCTGAAAAAGCCATCGCGGCTTTTGACGGCGACCTCTTGGTTACGGATCACACTCCAACTCCCCTGGAAAACTCCGACAAGGATATCGTGCAAGTCGGCCGCTTGCGCCGGGACTTGACCAACCCTAACGGCCTAAACCTCTGGTGCACCGGCGACCAGATCAGAAAGGGGGCGGCAACCAACGCAGTCCAGATCATGGAATACCTGGAAAATAACAAGTAATCAGCAGCAGTAAAAAGCATAAAGAAAAAGGATTGAGCGCCATACTCAATCCTTTTCTTGTTGTTTTATCATCTTTAATTATTTGGCTTCATAGTGGAAATCCGGATCCAGTTCCTGGTCGATCCGCTTCCAGGCGTCTTCCAGCTGCTGGTTGTAGGCAGCTTCGGTTTCCGGGGTCAATTTGGTCTTGCGGTCAATGACGATCGGGTCGCCAAAGTTGATTTCCATGCCTTTTCTTTGCAAGACCCCTTTAAAAGTAAGCGGGCCCTGGTAGACAGCCGGAAGCAGGGGCCGGCCGGACATTCTGGCGATAACCAGGGCGCCGGACTTAAGGGAGGCTGAGTGCCGGGTGCCGGATGGGAACATGATCAAAGACAGGCCTTCTGACTTTAAGCCCTTGACCGGGATCTTGATAACCGAAGGACCTGGATGCTCCCGGTTGACCGGGAAGGCGTGGGCATTGTTTAAGATCCAGCGGAGGACCGGATTTTTAAAGAGCTCCTGCTTGGTCATGAACATGAATTCCGTAGGGCTGGCGGCCAAAGCGAAAAGAATCGGCTCCCACCAGTTCCGGTGAGGGGCAACCAAAATGTAGGTGCCTTCGGGCAGTCTTTCCTTGTGGTGGACATGCAGGTGGCCGTTTAAGACCCAGACGATGAAGCGGGCGATCGGTCTGAAAATACGATAAAGCATAAAAGAACCTCCAAATGATGTAGAATAAATTATAACACATCTAAGAATAAGGGACGGGCTTCAGAATTACATGATTGAACTAAAGGAAAATGAACGTATCGATTACATGCTGGGCGAGCAGCTGAAAATCATCCAGGACGGGCAGTCTTTTGCCTTTTCCCTGGATACCCTGCTTCTGGCTTACTGGGCCAAAGAAGCCATCAAAAACCGGTCCAAGGTGGTTGAACTCTGCAGCGGCAATGCGGCAGCCAGCCTCTACATGGCCGCTTTTAACAAGGCCCATTATGACGATGTTGAACTGCAAGAAGACATCGTTTCCAAGGCCCGGCGGTCGGTTGAATTAAACGACATGCAGGACCGGATCACGGTCCACCAGGGCAATGTCAAAGACGCGGGCAGCTTTTTGCGAAAAGACAGCTATGACGTCGTCGTGGTCAATCCGCCATATTTCAAGGCCCCGGCCGGCCACAAGCTGAACCCGGACCGGTCTAAAGCCATTGCCCGCCATGAACTGGAGATCAACCTGGAAGAAATCATCGCCGTTTCCGCCGGCCTCTTGAAAATGAAGGGGAAGATGTTCATGGTCCACCGGCCAGAGCGGCTGGGTGAGATCATCAATTACGGCTTTAAACATGACCTGGCCGTTAAGACTGTCCAGCCCTTTGTCTCCAGAAGAGGGCAAGACGCCAATTTAGTCATCGTTGAAGCGGTCAGAAGCGGGAAAGGCGACGGGCTGGTTCTGCGCGACGCCATCGAAGTCCATGAGGCAGACGGCAGCAATACCCCGGCCATCAAGGAAATTTTAGAGGCTAAATTGCCAGAGGAAAAGCATTACTTTTATGTCCTTTTATGCAGCGACGGCAGCTTTTACGGCGGCTATACCAACGATCTGAAAAAACGCCTGGCAGCCCACAATTCCGGGAAAGGCGCCAAGTACACCAAGAGCCGGCGGCCGGTTGAAATGATCTATCATGAAGAATATGCCGACAAGCGGACGGCCATGCAGCGGGAATATTGGTTCAAGCACCATGACCGGGCCTGGAAGGAAAAATTTTTGCACGAGCAAGGGGTTAATTTTTAGGCGGAAAAGCTTGCGCTTAAAGGAAAAATCGAGTATGATAGACAAGCGTGCGATTGCACGCTAGAAAACACATCAAGAGCGATCGGCGTTCAGGTGCCTAAAGACAAACGGTTGAACGCTGAAATGAACGCTTGAGAGGAAATAACCTAGGAGGAATTTATTTATGTCAGTTGTATCTATGAAGCAATTGCTTGAAGCTGGTGTACACTTTGGTCACCAAACTAGAAGATGGGACCCGAAGATGAAGCCATACATCTTCACTCAAAGAAACGGGATCTACATCATCGACCTGCAAAAGACCATCAAGATGCTTGACGACGCCTACAACTACGTTAAGGCTGTTGCTCAAGACGACGGTGTTTTCCTGTTCGTTGGTACCAAGAAGCAAGCTCAAGAAGCAATCGCTGAAGAAGCTACCCGTGCAGGTCAATACTACGTCAACCAACGCTGGTTGGGTGGTACTTTGACTAACTGGACTACTATCCAAAGCCGGGTTAAGCGTCTGAAGGACTTGAAGAAGATGGCTGAAGACGGCACCTTCGACGTACTGCCAAAGAAGGAAGTTGCTTTGCTGACCAAGGAAATGGACAAGCTGCAAAAGTTCCTGGGCGGTATCGAAGACATGCCTCGGATTCCTGACGTAATGTTCGTCGTTGACCCTAAGAAGGAAAAGATCGCCGTTCACGAAGCTAACAAGCTTGGTATCCCAGTTGTAGCCATGGTTGACACCAACACTGACCCAACTCCGATCGACGTAATCATCCCTTCAAACGATGACGCTATCCGTGCTATCCGCTTGATCGCCGGTGCTATGGCTGACGCCGTAATCGAAGGCAAGCAAGGTGCAGATAACGCCGACGTTGAAAAGGAATTGTCTGAAAGTGCTGAAGAAAACTCTGCTGAAGAAGTAGACGACGCTGAATAATTTGTCGTAAACTATCTTTGGAAGAATTCTGTTATTTAGTTTGACCTGGAGGACTTTTTTAAATGGCAAACATTACTGCTAAGCAAGTCAAGGAATTGCGTGAAACTACTGGTGCCGGCGTCATGGACGCCAAGAAGGCCCTGGTTGAAGCCGAAGGCGACATGCAAAGAGCTATCGAAATCATCCACGAAAAGGGTGAAGCAAAGGCTGCCAAGAAGGCTAATCGGATCGCTGCTGAAGGTTTGACTGGCGTTTACGTAGACGGCAACGTTGCTGCTATCGTTGAAGTCAACGCTGAAACTGACTTCGTTGCGCAAAACGAACAGTTCAAGACTTTGGTCAACGAAACTGCTGAAACTATTGCCAAGGGCAAGCCAGCTAACAACGAAGAAGCTTTGGCATTGACCATGCCTTCAGGCGAAAGCCTTGAAGAAGCATACGTAAATGCTACTGCGACTATCGGTGAAAAGATTTCCTTCCGCCGCTTCGCTGTTCTTGAAAAGACTGATGACCAACACTTTGGCGCTTACCAACACAACGGCGGCCACATCGGCGTTTTGACTGTTGTTGAAGGCGGCGACGAAGCCTTGGCTAAGCACATTGCAATGCACATTGCCGCAATGAGCCCAAAGGTTCTGTCCTACAAGGAACTTGACCCAGCTTTCGTCCGCGAAGAACTGGCTCAACTTAACCACAAGATTGACCAAGACAACGAATCACGTGCCATGGTCAACAAGCCAGCTTTGCCACACCTTAAGTATGGTTCAAAGGCGCAATTGACTGACGAAGTCATTGCCCAAGCTGAAGAAGACATCAAGGCAGAACTGAAGGCTGAAGGCAAGCCAGAAAAGATCTGGGACAAGATCATCCCAGGCAAGATGGCCCGCTTCATGCTGGACAACACTAAGGTTGACCAAGAAAACACCTTGCTCGCTCAACTTTACGTTATGGACGACAGCAAGACTGTTGAACAATACCTTGAATCAGTCAACGCTTCCGTAGTAAGCTTTGTTCGTTTCGAAGTCGGCGAAGGCATCGAAAAGAAGCAAGAAGACTTTGCTGCTGAAGTTGCTGCACAAATGAAGAACTAATTTCTTCTAGCAAGAAAAAGGATGGGGAAACCCATCCTTTTTTTGTCGGCAAATTTGCTTTTAAGAATTTAAACTGGTGAAATAGGATAAATAGGAGAGACAGTTTTCTGTTTTATGGTAAAATAGTTAGAGCTAATTAGGAGGGCATTATGAGTCAAGTTAAATATAATCGTATCATTTTGAAAATTTCCGGCGAAGCTTTGGCCGGGGAAAAGGGAACTGGCATTGACCCAACTGTGATCAAGAAATTGGCGCACGAAATCAAGCTGGTTCATGACATGGGCGTGCAAATCGGCGTCGTCTGCGGCGGCGGTAACATGTGGCGCGGTGAAACTGGGGCCAAGCTGGGCATGGAAAGAGCTCAAGCTGACTACATGGGCATGCTGGCCACGATCATGAATGGCCTGGCCCTGCAAGATGGCCTGGAAACTGCTGGCGTGCCAACCAGACTGCAAACCTCAATCTCCATGCGGCAGGTAGCTGAACCTTACATCCGCCGGGTCGCAATCAGCCACATGGAAAAGAACCGGGTCGTTATCTTCGGCGGCGGCACTGGCAACCCATACTTCTCAACTGACACCACGGCTGCTTTGCGGGCAGCGGAAATTAACGCTGACGTGATCTTGATGGCCAAGAACGGGGTTGACGGGGTTTACACTGCTGATCCGAACCTGGACCCAAGTGCCAAGAAGTTTGCTGAACTGACCCAGCTGGACATGATCTCCAAGGGCCTGCAAGTCATGGACAGAACTGCCAGCTCCTTGTCCATGGACACTCATATTCCATTGATCGTCTTCAACGTCAACACTCCAGGCAACATCAAGCGGGTAGTTGAAGGCGAAAACATCGGGACGATTATCAGAGGTGACAAGTAATGAACAACGAAACGATTGCTAAAGCCAAGAGCAACATGAGCAAGTCCATCGAAGTCTACCAGAGCAATCTGGCAACTGTCCGGGCAGGGGTAGCCAACGCCTCCCTTTTGGACCGGGTGATGGTTGAATACTACGGGGTACCAACTCCGCTGGTGCAAATGGCTGGGATCACCATTCCAGAACCACGGGTTTTGATGATCACTCCATATGACAAGACTTCTTTGAACGACATTGAACACGCCATTTTGGCCTCCGACCTGGGCCTTACGCCGGCTAACGACGGTAACGTCATCCGGCTGGTTATCCCGCAACTGACCGGGGAACGGCGGCAGGAAATTGCCAAGGAAGTCGGCAAGCTGGCTGAAGAAGCCAAGATTGCTGTCCGCAATGTCCGCCAGGAAGCCATGAAGGCTTTGAAGAAGCAGGAAAAAGACGGCGAAATCACTGAAGACGAAGAACGGCGCCTGGAAAAGGAAGTCCAGAAGGTCACTGACGAATCAACCAAGAAGATTGACCAGATGGCTGACAACAAGCGCAAGGAAATCACTCAGGGTTAATTATGGATAAGAATAAGCAGCTGAATCATTTGGCGATCATCATGGACGGCAATGGCCGCTGGGCAAAGAAGCGGCATATGCCGCGCTTCATGGGCCACAAGGCCGGGATGGACAACGTTGAAAAGATTGCGCTCGCAGCAGATGAGTTGGGAATTAAAGTCCTGACTCTTTATGCTTTTTCGACGGAAAACTGGGCCCGGCCCAAGGATGAGGTCAATTATTTGATGAACCTGCCGGTCAAGTTCTTTGACAAGTTCATGCCCCGCCTGCAGGCCCACAATGTCAAGGTCAACATCATGGGCTATCTGGATGCCTTGCCGGAATCAACCAGGGAAGTGGTTGAGCGGGCCATGGCAGAAACCGCGGCCAATACCGGCCTGGTTTTAAACTTTGCCTTTAATTACGGGTCAAGAAAAGAAATCGTTTCAGCCGTGCAGGCTCTGGCAAAAGAGGCTGCCAGCGGGGAAATCGCGCCGGAAGAAATTACTGAAGACATGGTCTCCGCCAAGCTGATGACCGCCAAGTTTGCCCCTTATTCTGATCCAGACCTCTTGATCAGAACATCTGGCGAGCAGAGAATCAGCAACTTCCTGCTCTGGCAGATTGCTTACTCAGAGCTTGCCTTTACGGACAAGGCCTGGCCGGACTTCGACGAAAACGACTTGGCCGAAATGGTTAAGATCTACCAGCACCGGGACCGGCGCTTTGGTAAATTAGATGAAACAGATAGTTAGGTAATATGAAACAAAGAGTAATTACAGCAGTTGTTGCTTTATTGATTTTTATCCCGGTCCTAGTTGCCGGGGGCATGTGGATTGACTGGCTGGCTGCCTTTTTGGCTGCTGTCGGCATCAGTGAAGTCTTCTTGATGAAGAAGCAGATCCTGGTCTCAGTTGACTTTACCCTGGCTGCCCTGGCCACCTTGACCTGGACCGTGCCCAACTCCTTCTTTGGCTTTTTGCCAAAACACTGGAGCAAGTGGGGCGTCTTCTATGCCTTGGTAATGATGCTTTTGACCTGGACGGTTCTGTCTAAGAACAAGACGACTTTTGACGATATCGGCGTTTACGTCCTGTCAAGTTTGTACATCGGGACTGGTTTCCACTACCTGGCTGCGATCAGAAACAGCGATCCAGTCCACGGTTTGTGGCGCTTGCTCTTTGCCTTCGTGATTGTCTGGACGACTGACACAGCTGCCTACATGGTTGGCCGCAAGTTCGGCAAGCACAAGCTTTGGCCAGTAATCAGCCCGAACAAGACTTGGGAAGGGTCAGTCGGGGCCGTGATCATCGCGGTTATCGTGACGGCAATTTATGTCAACCTGGCTCCAGTCGGCGGCGACAAGACCAGCTTGATCATTGCTTCCTTCTTCCTGTCAGTCGCCGGCCAGATGGGCGACCTGGTTGAATCAGCCTACAAGCGCTTCTACGGGGTTAAGGACTCCGGCAAGATCCTGCCGGGTCACGGCGGGATCCTGGACCGGTTTGACAGCACGCTTTTCGTTTTGCCAATCGTTGCCTTGATCTTTGGAATTTAGGAGGTCGCTGTGAAAAGTATTCTAGCCTTCATTATAGTTTTTGGCCTGGTGGTCTTTGTCCACGAATTCGGGCACTTTTTCGTGGCGAAAAAGGCCGGTATTTTGGTGCGCGAGTTTTCAATCGGCATGGGGCCAAAATTGGTTCAGTGGCGGCCTGGTCAAACGACTTATACCATCCGCTGGCTGCCGCTGGGCGGCTATGTTCGCTTGGCTGGTCCTGACGAGCAGAGTGAAATCGACCCGGGGACGGCAGTTGTCTTGGAACTGAATGAGGCTGGAATTGTTACGCGAATCGATGCTTCAGAATCAGACCTGCCGATCGAAGGCCGCCCCTTGCGGGTGACCAAGGCCGACCTGGTTGATGACTTGACCATTGCCGGGTATGAAAATGGCGATGAGAGCCAGCTGGTGACCTACAAGGTCGACCATGACGCGACCATGATCGATGACACGGGCACCGAGCTGCAGATTGCCCCCCGGGACGTGCAGCTGCCGGCAGCCAAACCATGGAAGAAGCTGGCAACCTCTTTTGCCGGACCGTTTATGAATGTTGTTTTGGGCTTTGTGGTCTTGATGATCTACAGCTTTGCTTCAGTTGGCCCGGCAACAACGACCGTAGGCCAGGTAGCGGCAAACTCCCCGGCCCAGCACGTTTTGCAAAAAGGCGACCAGATCGTGGCCATCAACGGTCGGAAGATCAGTACTTTTGACCAGGTCAGCCAGGCGATTGACTCTTCTAAGGGTAAGACACTGACGGTCAAGGTCAAGCGGCGGGGAAGCGAAAAGTCAGTCCAGCTGACGCCAAAGTACTCAAAGAAGACCAAGTCATACCTGGTGGGCATCGTGGCTAAGGCCGACAACTCATTTTCCGCCAAGCTGAAGCGGGGCTGGGACTTGAGCTGGCAGGTAACAGGAATGATCTTCCAGGCCCTGGGCAACTTGTTCAAGCACTTCAGCTTAAACAAATTGTCTGGCCCAGTCGGGATCTACTCGGAAACTTCAAAGGCAACTTCCATGGGTCTGACCTACATGCTGGCCTTCGTCGGCATGCTGTCCATCAACCTGGGGATCGTCAACTTGATTCCAATTCCAGGTCTGGACGGGGGCAAGCTTTTGCTGGAACTCATCGAGCTCCTGCGGGGCAAGCCGATTCCAGAGGAGCATGAGACAGTCGTTGACTTGATCGGGGTGGTCTTCTTGCTGATTTTGATCATCGCCGTAACTGGTAACGACATCTACCGCTACTTTATCAAGTAGTCCTTGAAATAATAAATGTTTAGGAGAATTTAATTAATTATGCGTCAATCAATCTTTTTCATGCCGACGCTGAAGGAAACTCCAGCCGACGCGGTTGCAAAGAGCCACCAAGTAATGCTGCGGGGCGGCTACATCCGGCAGGTTACGGCTGGTGTCTACTCATACCTGCCGCTGGGCTACAAGGTCTTGCGCAAGACTGAAAAGATCATTGAAGAAGAAATGGCTAATGCCGGCGTCGTTGAAATGATCATGCCGCACATGCTGCCAGCTTCAATGTGGGAAGAATCAGGCCGTCTGCCAAAGTACGGTCCGGAAATGTTCCGCTTGAAGGACCGGCATGGCCGGGAAATGCTGCTGGGGCCAACCCACGAAGAAACCTTCACTGACGTGGTGGCTAAGAGCCTCAAGTCTTACAAGCAAATGCCCCTGCACCTTTACCAGATTCAAACCAAGTTCCGGGATGAAAACCGGCCACGTTTCGGTCTTCTCCGGGGCAGAGAATTCGTAATGCTGGACGGCTACAGCTTCGCGGCCAGCCAAGAACAGCTGGACAAGCAGTTTGATGATGAAAAGGCAGCCTACCTCAAGATCTTCAAGCGCACAGGCGTTGAAGTCCGGCCAGTTATCGCTGACTCCGGGACGATGGGGGGCAAGAACTCCACTGAGTTCCAGGCACCTGCCGCTGTCGGTGAAGACACTATTGCCACCAACGCTTCCGGCACATACGCCGCTAACCTGGAAATGGCCGTCAGCGTTGATACCTTCAAGCAAGAGCCTGAAGAACTGAAGGCAATGGAAAAGGTTGCTACTCCAGGCTGCGACTCTATTGACAAGCTGGCAGAATTCTTGCAAGTGCCAGCCACTAGAATTGTCAAGAGCGTCCTCTACATCGTTGACGAAAAGAAGAAGGTTCTGGTTTTGATCCGGGCTGACAAGGAAGTCAACGAAGTTAAGCTGACTCACCTCTTGGACTGCGACAGCCTGCGGGTTGCTGAAACTAGCGACCTGGAAGAACTGACCGGGGCCGGCAAGGGCGGCGTTGGCCCGGTAAATGCTGACTGGGCTGACGAAATCGTGGCTGACGAAACTGTCAAAGGCCTCTACAACGTGGTCGTTGGTGCTGGCGAAAGCGATGCTCAATTCATCAACGCTAACCTGGACCGGGACTTCAAGGCTGACCGCTTTGCTGACCTCCGGGTTGCCAACGAAGGCGAACCTGACCCGGTTGACCATGAACCGCTCCAGTTTACTACCTCAATTGAAGTTGGCCATATCTTCAAGCTGGGGACCTACTACACGGAAACCATGGGGGCTAAGTTCCTGGACCAAAACGGCAAGTCCCAGCCAGTCATCATGGGCTCATACGGGATCGGGGTTACCCGTCTGCTTTCAGCCGTCGTTGAACAGCACGCGACTGAAAATGGGGTTGCCTGGCCAAAGGAAATCGCGCCATTCGGGATTCACATCATCCAGATGAAGATGAAGGATGAAATCCAAAGCAAGCTGGCCGAAGACCTGGAAGCCAAGTTTGCCAAGTATGACGTCCTTTACGATGACCGTAACGAACGGCCTGGCGTCAAGTTCAACGATGCTGACCTGGTTGGCGCGCCAATCAGAATTACTGTTGGCCGCGACGCGGCTGACGGGGTCGTTGAAGTCAAGCGCCCAGGCGACGACCAGGCACAAAAGCTGGCCGTTACCGACCTGGAAGACTTTATTGCCAGCGAATTAGATTAGGATTGAACTCTCGTGACTGATAAAAACCAACTTTTTCTCAAATTGTTAAAACAGGTCGGCTTCCCGGCAGGGGCAGCTGACGAAGCGGTTTTACAGGCAGGGGAGATAAAAAACGTGGATGTCTACAGAAAAGAACGTAGATGGGATATCCACGTTTTTTTTACTACTCCACTGCGTTTTGAAAGCTACAATGCCTTGAACCAGGCAATCAAGCATGAATTTAATGACTTTGTTGACACCCGTTTGTTAGTCGAAACGGCTGATGGCCAGCAGCAATACCTGCCAGACTACTGGCAGTACGCGGTTGAAAATTCAGAAGTCTTGTCCGCCAATCCGGCGGCCCAGAACTTCCTGGTCGGGCAGGCGCCCCATGAAGATAGCGGCCGCTGGGTTATTCCAATCAATGGCCAGCTTTTTGACAAGATGCTGGAGCAGCGGCTCCTGGACAGCTTCTCTTTAGAGCTGCGCGATTACGGCTTCTTTAACGTCAAGCTCTTGACGGAAGTTACTGACCAGGGCGGGCAAAGTGATTTTGAAAGCCTGGCCCAGCTGGTGGAAGCCCATGAGAAGAACATGCAGGAGGCCTTCCAGCAGGCCCCGGCCAAGCCAAAGCCAGCCCCCCGCCCCAGCTACCAGGGCCGGCGGGGGAAGAAGACCAGCTTTGGCCCAGGCGCCATCAGCGACAAGGCAGAGATTACCCAGCTAAAAGACTTGTCAGAAGACCAGCGCAGCGCGGTTGTCGAAGGCCATGTCTTCAAGGCGGAAATGCAGGAACTGCGGTCGGGCTCCTTTATTTTTAACGGGGAAATGACTGACTATACCGGTTCTATTTCTTTTAAGAAGTTCGTCCGTGATTCCGACAAGGAAGAAATCGAATATTTGAAAGGCATTAAGCCTGGTGTCTGGATCCGCATGCAGGGCAGCCTTAAGGATGACCAGTATGCCCATGACTTGATCTTCAACATCTACAGCATGGAATTAACCGAGCACGTGGGCCGGCAAGAAGCCTACCAAGGTGAAGAAAAGCACGTGGAATTGCACGTCCACACCAACATGAGTCAGCTGGATGCGACTAGCGATGTAGCAGACATCATCAAGACAGCTAAGAAGTTTGGTCAGCCGGCCATCGCCATCACTGACCATGCTGACCTGCAGGCCCTGCCGAATGCTTTTGAAGCGGGCAAAAAGACCGGGATGAAGGTCATCATGGGACTGGAGGCCAACATGGTTGAAGACCACGGCCTGCTGGTTTTAAACCCCGCCAGCATGAAGTATGAAGACCAGGAATTCGTCATTTTCGACGTTGAAACGACCGGTCTGTCTTCGGTTTACGATACGATTATCGAAATCGGGGCGGTCAAGATGAAAAACGGTGAAGTTATTGACCGCTTTGACAAGTTCATCAACCCCCACCATCCATTGTCTGAAACTACGATTAACTTGACTTCAATTACGGACGAGATGGTCCAGGCGGCTGATGACGAAGCTGTCGTAATCAAGCAGTTCATGGACTTCTACGGCAATGACCCGCTCTGCGGGCACAATGTCCAGTTTGACGTGGGCTTTGTTGACGCGGCCTTGAAGCGCTGCGGCTACCCGGAAATCAGCCAGCCGGTCGTCGACACTTTGGAAGTTTCCCGCCTCCTGCACCCGGAACAGTCCCGTCACACCCTGGATTCGCTTTGCCGCAAGTACAATGTGGTCCTGGAGCACCACCACCGGGCCAACCAGGACGCTGAAGCAACCGGCTACCTGATGTTCAAGCTTTTGGATGCCTTTAACGACAAGTACCAGGAAGATGACCTGGGCAAGATGAACGACTACAGCAACGGGGAAGGCTACAAGCGGGCCCGGCCGACCCATATTACAGTCTTAGCCCAGAACCAGAAGCCAGGCCTGCGGAATTTGTATGAACTGGTCTCCCTGGCCGGGATTAAATACAACTTCAAGGGTCTGAGAACCCCTAAGTCAGAACTCCGCCGCCTGCACGCCGGCCTTTTGTACGGGTCTGCCTGCAGCCAGGGGGAAGTCTTTATTGCCATGATGCAGAAGGGCTATGAAGAAGCCAAAAAGAAGGCGGAATTCTACGACTTTTTGGAAATCCAGCCGCCGTCAAACTACTCCAGCTTAATTGCCGATGGCTTGATTGCTGATGAAGCCCAGCTGGAAGAGATTCTGACCAATATTTACAAGCTGGGTAAGGAGCTGAACAAGCCGGTCGTGGCAACTAGCGATGCCCACTACATCGACAAGCATGAAGCCATCTACCGGGACGTATTGCTGGCTGCCCAAAGGGGTAACCCAAACCGCAACAAGCAGCACCCTGACCTGCACTTCTATACCACCCAGGAGATGCTGGATGAATTCAGCTTCATGGGCGAAGACATTGCTAAAGAAGTGGTCATTAGCAACCCGAACAAGATCAATGCCATGATCGATGAGGGAGTGCAGCCGGTTCAAGACGAAAGCTTCCCGCCAAAGATCCCGCATACGGCTGAACGGGTACGCAAGCTGACTTATGACAAAGCCCACGAACTTTATGGTGATCCTTTGCCGGACAATATCCAGGCTCGTCTGGACCGGGAGCTGGATGCCATTATCGGTAACGGCTACGGGGTCGTTTACCTGATTTCCCAGATGCTGGTGGCCAAGTCAGTTAAGGACGGCTACTTGGTTGGCTCCCGGGGTTCCGTCGGTTCCAGTCTGGTTGCCACCATGATGGGGATCACTGAAATCAACCCTATGCCGCCTCACTACCGCTGCCCGAAGTGCAAGCAGTCAGAATTTTTTGAAAATGGCGAATATGCCTCTGGTTTTGACCTGCCGGATAAAAAGTGTCCTAACTGCCAGGTCATGATGGTTAAAGACGGGCAGAACATTCCATTTGAAACCTTCCTGGGCTTCCACGGCGACAAGGTGCCCGACATCGACTTGAACTTCTCTGGTGACTACCAGCCAGTTGCCCATAATTTCATCAGAGTTATGTTTGGGCCAAACCACTCCTTTAAGGCCGGCACCGTAGGTACCCTGGCCGATAAAAAGGCGATTGGCTATGCCAAGCACTATCAAGACGAGCACCCGGAAATCAAGATGAACAACGCGGAAGTTGACCGCCTGGCCATCGGGGTTACCGGGGTCAAGGCCACAACCGGCCAGCACCCGGCCGGGATCGTCGTTTTACCGGATGACAAGGACATCTATGAACTGACCCCCCTGCAGTTTCCATCAGACGATATCTCCAAGGAATGGAAGACGACCCACTTTGACTTCCACCAGATCCACGACAACCTCTTGAAGTTCGACATCCTGGGTCACCAGGACCCGACCATGATCAGAATGCTGCAGGACTTATCCGGGATCGATCCTTTGACGATCCCAACAGATGACCCTAAGGTCATGTCCCTCTTCTCCAGTCCGGAAGCCTTGGGGGTTACCCCAGAGCAGATTAATTCCAAGACCGGGACCCTGGGCCTGCCGGAATTCGGGACGCCTTTTGTCCGGGGGATGCTGGAAGAGACCAAACCGTCTACTTTTGCCGAACTCCTGCAGATTTCCGGCCTGTCCCACGGGACGGACGTCTGGCTGGGCAATGCCGAAGAACTGATTAACAACGGCACTTGCAAGTTGAAGAGCGTGATCGGCTGCCGTGACAACATCATGACTGACTTGATCCACTGGGGAGTCAAGGAAGAAGTCGCCTTTTCAACCATGGAAACTGTCCGGAAGGGGAAGGGGATTTCTGACGAGAACATGGCCGTCTTAAAGGAAAACAAGAATATCCCTGACTGGTATATTCCGTCTTGCTTAAAGATCAAGTACATGTTCCCGAAGGCCCACGCGGCCGCCTACATCTTGATGGCTCTGCGGGTAGCATGGTTTAAGGTTTACTATCCAGAGATCTACTATGCCGCCTACTTCTCAGTCAGAGCCGACAAGGTTGACCTGGAAGCCATGAGCCGGGGCAAGAACACGGTTGTGGCCTTGATCAACCGGATCAAGGAAAAGGGGACGGCAGCGACCAAGCTGGAAAAGGACCTGCAGACTTACATGGAACTGGTCAACGAAGCCATTGAGCGGGGGATCAACTTCAAGATGGTCGACATCAACGAGTCTGAAGCTACGACTTACAAGATCGTGGACAAGCACACCATTCTGGCGCCGTTTAACGCGGTTGACGGCTTAGGCGACTCAGCGGCCAAGCAGATAGTGGCTGCCCGCAGTGAAGCCCCATTTTTGTCAAAAGAAGACTTGCAGGTTCGGGGCAAGGTTTCCCAGAAGATCATGGACTTCTTTGAAAACAACAATGTCCTGGAAGGGATGCCCGACCAGAACCAGCTTTCCCTCTTCTAAGCACTTCTTATTTACAAGTGGGAAAAAATCTGTTATAATCTTTTTCAGATCGAATATTGTAAATTCGAGTGAGCAGCGATGCTCACTCTTTTTATTACGGAGGAAAATTTTGCCAAAAAACTTAACACCTATCCAAGAAGCAATCGAACCGGTCATTATCGGTCATGACTGTGAGCTTGTTGATTTGGAATACGTCAAGGAAAAGAGTCAAGACTATCTGCGAATCTACGTGGACAAGCAGCCAAACGGGATTGACATCGAAACGATTGCGGAGCTGAGTGAGTTGGTTGGAGAAAAATTGGACTCAATGCAGCCAGATCCGCTGCCAGACCCGTATATTTTGGAACTATCCTCACCGGGCCTGGAAAGACCGATCAAGAAGGAGCAGGACTGGGAGAAGGCCAAGGGCCAGTACATCCATGTCGGCCTCTACCAGAAATTGGAAGGCGAGAAGGTCTATGAAGGTCATTTGCTTGACCTGGATGACCAGGAGATTAAACTGGAAATCAAGATCAAGACCCGGCGCAAGCAGCTGACTATTCCGCGCAAGCAGATCGCCAGCGCCCGTTTTGCAATCGAATTTTAGAAAGAGTGATCCAAAACTTATGTCAAAAGAAATGCTGGAAGCCTTTGACGTCTTGGAAAAGACCAAGGGTATCAAACAAGACGTTATCGTTGAAGCCATGAAGGCTGCTTTAGCCGCTGCCTACAAGAAGAACTACGGCCAGGCGGAAAATGTTGAAATCGACTTTAATGAAAAGAAGGGCGATTTTAAGGTTATGGCTTTGAAGACGGTGGTTGACGAAGTGCAAGACGACCGGGTGGAAGTCAGCTTAAAGGATGCCCTGGCCATCAACCGGGCATACGAAGTCGGCGACACGATCAAGTTCGAAGTTACCCCAAAGAA
Source organism: Lactobacillus delbrueckii subsp. bulgaricus (assembly GCF_046938665.1). Taxonomy (GTDB): domain Bacteria; phylum Bacillota; class Bacilli; order Lactobacillales; family Lactobacillaceae; genus Lactobacillus; species Lactobacillus delbrueckii_C. Next base: position 121,104 of record NZ_JBKZCD010000002.1, on the reverse strand, counting down.
CTTCGGCCGGACCGCGGCAGCTACGGCTAAGCAGGTCGTAATGCAGCGCCTGCGGGAAGCGGAAAATGCCCACATCGTCAACGAATACTCCCAATACGAAGATGAACTGGTCACCGGGACAGTAGAAAGAACTGACAACCGTTTCGTTTACGTCAACATCGGCAATGTTGAGGCAGTTATGGACATCAAGCGTGACACTATTCCAGGTGAACACTACAACCCGCAAGACCGGGTCCGCGTCCTGGTAACTAAGGTTGGCGCTGACGGCAAGGGGGCCCAGATCCGAGTATCCCGGACTGCTCCGGACGTAGTCAAGCGGCTTTTTGAACAAGAAGTGCCGGAAATCTTTGACGGGACCGTTGAAATCATGTCCATCGCCCGGGAAGCCGGCGAAAGAACCAAGATCGCCGTTAAGTCCAACGACCCGAACATCGACCCGGTTGGTACCTGTGTCGGCCCGCGGGGCAGCCGGGTGCAGAACGTGGTCAACGAACTGGGCGGGGAAAACATCGACATCGTGCAGTACGAAGAAGACCCATCTGACTACATCGCCAATGCCTTGAACCCAGCTGAAGTCATCGCTGTTCAGTTTGAAGACGAAGACGATGAAAAGAAGGCCTTTGTGATCGTGCCGGACTACCAGCTTTCCCTGGCTATCGGCAAGAAGGGGCAAAACGTCCGCTTGGCCGCCCGCTTGACTGGCTACAAGATCGACATCCGGCCAGAATCCGAAGTCGAATTTGTTGACGAAAGCGAAGTAGAAGACGAAACTGAAGTAGCAGAAGATCAAGATCTCCAGCAAGCAGCAGTTGAAGAAGCAGATGACCAAGCAGAAGCTGAAGCGACTGAAGCTGATGAAAATACAGAAGCAGAAGATGCAGAAGACCTGGATCTTGACGATGAAGAATAGGTGATTTCCTTGAAAAAGAGAAAAATCCCCATGCGGAAGGACTTGTTGACCGATACGATGCAGCCGAAGAAGGATTTGGTCAGAATCGTCGTTGACAAGGAAAAGAATGTTTCTGTTGATCCAAGCGGCAAGAAGCCGGGCCGCGGCGCTTATGTTTCCTTAGAACCGGAGAAGATCGCTGCCGCCAGGAAGTCAAAGGTGCTGGAACGCAGTTTGGGCGTGAAGGTAGCCGATGAATTTTACGACGAGCTCTTCGCTTACGTGGACCACCAGAAGGCAAGAAAAGAATTATTTGGTGATCAAAAATAATTAACAACCGAGAGAAAGCCTTAAATTTGCTTGGTTTGGCCACCCGGGCGGGGAAGACCGTTTCGGGCACGGACATCGTTTTGGCCAAATTGAAGAAGGGCAAGCTTAAGTGCATTATCATCGCGAATGATTTAGCAGAAAACAGCCGCGGCGAGATTGAAGCTGCTTTAAAGGCCCATCCAACGCCATTGGTCGACGTCTTTACGGAAGCTGAACTCAGTCAGGCTGTAGGTAAGAAACGCAAAGTTTTGGCATTAACAGATCGTGGTTTTGCGAAAGCCTTGCTGGATAAGATTAAAGAAGGAGTGTGATCTAATGACCAAGAAACAAGAAAACGAAACTTCAAAGGAATTGGGCATGGATAACAAGAAAACTAGCGGCAAGTCTGGTAAATTAAAGATTTCAGTCAGTGCTATTCGCAAGGGCGAAAAGAAGGCTGAGGGCAAGAGATCAAACACCCGCCGCCGGGCTAACAACCACTCTAACGACCACAGCAAGCGCCGCCGGCCAGCTGCCCAGGATTTGCTGAAGGACCTCAAGCAAAAGCAGCGGGCTGACGAAGTCCGTCTGGACCAGGAAAGCAAGGCTGCTAAGCAGGAATATAAGAAGTCCTTGAACAAGGCTGCGGCCAGCGAAAGCAAGCCGGTTGTCAAGAAGGTTGAAAGTGCTGAAAAGCCAGCTGAAACCGCAGCTGAAGCACCAAAGGTCCGTGGGCCAAAGATCTTGAAGCCATCCCCAGCCCGCTTGAAGCAAAACCAGGCTGGCAGTGAAAAGCCTGCAAGCAAGCCTTCATCTTCTCGCCGGCCAAGTTCCCGGCCAAGCTTCACTGAAGCGCCAATGCCGGAAAACAAGGACACCCGCCGCAGAAACAACGGCAAGCCTGGCCGCAAGGGGCAAAACTCTTACGCTGACCAAGGCAGAGGGGCAAATAGCGACCGCAGCGAACGGCGCAAGCGCAAGAACAAGAAGCACCAAAGTGCTCCGCAAGTTAAGAAGCAGGTTACCCAAAGAAAGGACCGTCCGCTTCCAGAAAGCTTTGAATACGAAGTCGGCATGAACGCCCAAGACCTGGGCAAGATCCTCCACCGGGAACCAGCTGAAATCGTGAAGAAGCTCTTCATGCTGGGGATCATGACCAACCAGAACCAGTCTTTGGACAAGGACACCATTGAACTGCTGGCTGCTGACTACGGCATCGAAGCTGTTGAAAAGGTCCATGAAGACATTTCCGACATCGACAATATTTTTGCCCAGGAAATGGAAGAGTCCAAGAACTCTGAAAACCAGGTTGTCCGTCCGCCAGTCGTAACTATCATGGGTCACGTCGACCACGGTAAGACCACCTTGCTGGACCGTCTGCGTCACACCCGGGTTTCTGAACACGAAGCCGGCGGGATCACCCAGAACATCGGGGCCTACCAGGTCCGGATCAACGACCGTTTGATCACCTTCCTGGACACTCCAGGCCACGCAGCCTTCTCAAGTATGCGGGCCCGCGGGGCGGAAATCACCGACATCGTCGTTTTGATCGTTGCTGCTGACGACGGGGTTATGCCGCAGACTATTGAAGCCATCGACCACGCCAAGAGCGCAGGCGTGCCAATCATTGTAGCCATCAACAAGATGGACCGGCCAGGCGCCAACCCTGCCCACGTTACTGAACAATTGATGCAGTATGAACTGATTCCGGAAAACTATGGCGGCTCAACTATCTTCGTCAACATCTCAGCCAAGACCGGGATGGGGATTGATGAACTTTTGGAAAACATCATCCTTGAAGCCGACATGCTGGAACTGAAGGCTGACCCGAAGCAAAAGGCGATCGGTACGGTTGTCGAAGCCCGTCTGTCCCGGGGTAAGGGGCCAGTTGCCGACGTCTTGATCCAGCAGGGTACCCTGCGGGTCGGTGACCCAATCGTTGTCGGTGACACCTTCGGACGGGTCCGGACGATGACCAACGACAAGGGCCACCAGGTCAAGAAGGCTACGCCATCAATGCCCGTTGAAATTACTGGTTTGAACGACGTGCCGGAATCTGCCGACAAGCTGGTTGTCTTTGCCGATGAAAAGACTGCCCGCGCGGTTGGTGAAGCCCGGGCACAGCAATCCCTGCAAAAGCAGCGGGAAAACGTACAGCACGTTACTCTGGACAACCTCTTTGACACGATGAAGCGGGAAAGCATGAAGTCCGTTGACATCGTTTTGAAGGCTGACGTGCAAGGGTCTGCCGAAGCCTTGGCTCAATCCTTCCAAAAGATTGACGTTGAAGGCGTCCGGGTTAACATTATTCACTCTGGTGTCGGGGCTATCAATGAAAGTGACGTTACCCTGGCCAGCGCTTCAAACGCCTTGATCATCGGTTTCAACGTCCGGCCAACGGCTACGGCCAAGAGCCAGGCTGCCCAAGAAGGCGTAGACATCCGCCTTTACAGCATCATCTACAAGGCCATCGATGACGTTAAGGCCGCTATGCAAGGGATGCTGGAACCAACTTACGAAGAAAAGGTTATCGGTAACCTTACTGTCCGCGAAACTTGGAAGGTCTCCAAGATCGGGACCATCGCCGGTGCCTTTGTCGACAACGGTTACGTGACCAGAGAATCAGGCATCCGGGTTATCAGAGACGGCGTGGTCAAGTATGACGGCAAGGTTGCCTCACTGCGCCGGTTCAAGGACGACGTCAAGGAAGTCAAGGCAGGCTTTGACTGTGGTTTGACCATTGAAAACTTCAACGACATCAAGGAAGGCGACGAACTGGAAGCCTACGAAATGCAGGAAGTTAAGCCAGGTTAACAGGAGGCTGAAATGAAGCACAGAAAAGGACGGGTTGAAGGCGAAATCTTGCGGGAACTGACTAAGATCATCCGCAAGAACATCCGCGATCCCCGGGTCAGCGACGTGACTTTTACTGCCGTGGAGTGCAGCAATGATTTTTCATACGCGACTGTCTACTACAGTCTGCTGACTGAAGATGAACAGGCGCAAAAGGAAGCGGAAGCCGGCTTGGAAAAGGCTAAGGGAACCATGCGGCACTTGCTCGGCCAGAGCTTGACCATGTACAAGGTTCCGGAACTGATTTTCAAGCGGGACCAGTCCGTGATCTACGGCAGCAAGATCGACCGTTTGCTTGCTGACTTGAAGAAGCAGGAACAAGATCGCCAAAACTAGTAAAAAGCGCCTTCGGGCGCTTTTTTGCGTTTATAGAAGAGGAGAAAGAGATGTTCAATGGAATTATCGTAATCGACAAGGCAGCAGGGATGACTAGCGGGGATGTGGTTTATAAGCTGCGCCGGCTCTTAAAGCAAAAAAAGATCGGCCATGCCGGAACCCTGGACCCGGAAGTCACCGGAGTTTTGCCAATTGCTTTGGGTCAGGCAACCAAGCTGATCGAGCTGATGCATGAGCGGCCAAAGGCTTATGTTGGTGAAGGGATGCTGGGCTTGGCCACGGACTCTTATGACCTGGAGGGGAAGATTTTGGCGGAAAGAGCCTTGTCTCAGCCAGTCAGTGACCAGGCCATCAAAGCAGCAATGGAAAAGTTGACCGGGGAAATCGTCCAGCAGCCGCCGATTTATTCTGCCGTCAGAGTAAACGGCAAGCGGCTCTACGAATACGCCAGAGAAGGGATCCCGGTTGAGCGGCCCAAGCGGACTGTCCAGGTTTTCCGCTATGACTTGACGAAGCCAAGTCAGTTCGACCCGGAAAAGGGCCGGCAGACTTTTACTTATGAAGTTGAATGCTCCAAGGGAACCTATGTCCGCAGCCTGGTTAATGACTTAGGCGAAGAACTGGGCCTGCCGGCAGTGATGACCAAATTGCGGCGGACGGCCAGTTCCGGTTACAAGCTCCAAGACGCGGTTACTTTGGAAGAACTGGCGGATAATTTGGATCACGCTGAAGATTATATTCAGCCAATCGACAGCTTTTTCGCTGACTACCAGCAAGTTGATTTAGATGCCGCCTTATGGCAGCAGGTTAAAAACGGGGCCTGGATCAAACTCCCTCTTGATGCAGACAAGGTCGCTTTGCGGTATAATAAAACAGTTAAAGCGATTTACCGGGCCAAGGGACAAGGTCTCTACTGCCCGGACTTAATGCTTTTAAGTAATGAGTAATTGAGGGATTAAGTTTGAAAGTAATAAATCTAAGCTATCCGTTCAAGGAAGAACTGACGGCCGGCAAGGTTGTGCTGGCCCTGGGCTTTTTTGACGGAGTTCATATCGGCCACCAGAAGTTGATCAAGGAAGCCCGGATAATTGCAGATGAGAAGGATCTGCCATTGATGGTGCTGACCTTTGACCGCCACCCCAAGGAGGTCTATGCCGGAGTTAAGGACTTTGAGTACTTGAACACACCGGAGGAAAAGGCCTACGAAATGTCCAAGATCGGGGTCGACTACCTGGTGATTCTCAAGTTTACGCCGGAGTTCAGCCAGCTGGCTCCCCAGGCCTTCGTTGATGAGATCATCATGGGCCTGAAAGCAGACACGGTGGTAGCCGGCTTTGACTACAGCTACGGCCCAAAGGACGTGGCTAATATGGAAAATCTGCCGGCCTTTGCCAAGGGCCGCTTTGACATCAAGGTGGTTCCAAAGCAGATCTTTGCCGGGGAAAAAATCGGTTCAACTGAAATCCGCCAGGCTGTTAAAAGCGGCAATCTCCGCTTGGCCACGGAACTTCTGGGCCACCCGTATTTGACCAGTGGCAAGGTCGTCCACGGCTTCAGAAACGGCCACAAGCTGGGCTTTCCAACCGCGAATTTAGAGCTGGCCTGGCCAAAAGTTTTGCCGAAAATCGGGGTCTACGCGACCATGACCCAAGTAGGGGACAGCTGGTACCAGTCAATGACCAGTGTCGGCTACAATGTCACTTTCAATGATGAGAAAAAGATTTACATCGAATCCAACATCTTTGACTTTGACCAGGACATCTACGGCCAGCAAATCACCATCGCCTGGTACAAATACTTGCGCGGGGAAGAAAAGTTTGCCGATATGGCGGCTTTAAGCGAGCAGCTGAAGCTGGACCAAGTCACTAGTGAAAACTATTTTAGTTCACTGATTGAGCAGTAATAAGAACGGTCTTTTAAGCGAGACCGTTTTTTTGCGGGATTTTTTTAGCATTCTCCTTGACTAACTGCTAATTTCTTGTTAATCTATACCATGTTAGCACATGAAAGTTGTGAGTGCTAAAAGTGAGGGCGATGTTATGTTGACCGAACGTCAAGAACTTATTCTAAAGACAATTATTCAAGACTTTACCAAGACGCATGAGCCGGTTGGTTCAAAGACAGTCATGAATCAATTGCCGATTAAAGTGTCCAGCGCGACGATCCGCAACGAGATGGCGGTTCTGGAAGAGCATGGCTTGATTGAAAAGACCCACTCCTCCAGCGGCCGGGTGCCATCGACTGAGGGCTATCGCTATTACCTGGACAATTTGGTGCAGCCGCTGCAGCTGCCGGAAGAAATGTACAATCAAATTGGCTACCAGTTTGACCAGCCGTTCAACCAAGTGGACGAAATCGTCAAAGAAGCCGCCAAGATCCTGTCAGACTTGACTGACTACACGGCCTTTGCAGAAGGGCCGGAAGCCAAGAATGTCAGCATCACCGGCTTCAGAATCGTGCCCCTGGCTCCCCGGCAGGTCATGGCCATCCTGGTAACCAGCGATGGCGGCGTCAAGAACCAGCTCTACACCTTGCCGCGGCACATCTCAGGGGATGAAATTGAACAGGCCGTCCGTTTGATCAATGACCAGCTGGTTGGCAAGAATTTGAGCGAAATCAACAAGCAGACCTTTGAGCAGCTGTCCAGCAGCCAGATCGTGGGCAAGAATGCCCCGGAATTTCTGGAGTTGCTGGAAGCCGTCATCAAGGACGCGGCAAGCGAGCAGATGTATGTTGACGGTCAGCTGAACCTGCTCAACAATACTGAAAACAGCGATTTAAAAGACATCAAGTCGCTATATGAACTGATCAATTCCAGCTCTCTGGCTGGAGAACTGATCGATTTGAGCGACAGTCCCAGCCATTACCCTGTTCATGTCCGCTTAGGAGCGGAACTAGAGAACGACCTGCTGAAGGATTTCAGCCTGGTAACGGCTGAATACAGCGTTGGCCGCTACGGGCGGGGGACGATCGCCCTGCTGGGGCCGAGAAACATGCCTTACTCGGAAATGATCGGCTTGATGGAATACTTCCGCCAGGAACTGGCCCGCAAGTTATTAGATTACTATGGCAGATTTAAATAAGGAGGTTTGTCGTGAGCAAAGAAGAATTTCCAAGTGAAAAGGATTTGCCGCAAGAAGACCAGGAAAAGCAAGCCAAGGCAGCTGAAGCTGACAAGGCCAGCGTAAAAGAAGACAAAAAGGCAAAAGACGACAAAAAAGAAGAAGCAGGCAAGCCAGCTGATACAGAACTGGACCAGCTCAAGGCTGAAGTTGCCGCTTTGACCCAGAAGAACAAGGACCTGGAAGACAAGTACTTACGCAGCGAAGCTGAGATTCAAAACGCCCAGCGCCGCTACAGCAAGGAAAGAGCCAACCTGGTCAAGTACGAGTCCCAGCGCCTGGGCAAGGATATCCTGGCCAGCGTGGACAACTTGGAAAGAGCTCTGCAGGTCAAGGCCGACGACGAGGCTTCCAGCCAGCTGAAGAAGGGGATCGAAATGACCCTGGAAGGCCTGGTCAGAGCCTTGAAGGACAACGGTATTGAAGAAATCAAGGCAGACGGCGAAAAGTTTGATCCGACATTGCACCAGGCGGTCCAAAGCGTACCGGCTGAAAATGATGATCAAAAAGACCATGTCGTTCAGGTCCTGCAAAAGGGTTACGTCTACAAGGACCGGACCCTGCGGCCAGCCATGGTTGTCGTTGCCCAGTAAGGCAATTTTTTAACAAAGCAATAAACAAGCAAAAATAAATCAAAGGAGATAAAAAGACAATGTCTAAAGTTATTGGGATTGACTTAGGTACCACCAACTCAGCAGTTGCGGTTTTGGAAGGCAAGGAACCAAAGATTATTACCAACCCGGAAGGCGCTAGAACTACCCCTTCAGTAGTTGCCTTCAAGGATGGCGAAATTCAAGTCGGTGAAGTTGCCAAGCGGCAAGCCATCACCAACCCGAACACCATTGTTTCCATCAAGCGGCACATGGGCGAAAGTGACTACAAGGTTAAGGTTGGCGACAAGGCTTACACCCCGCAGGAAATTTCAGCCATGATCCTGCAATACATCAAGAAGTTCTCAGAAGACTACCTTGGTGAACCAGTTACTGACGCGGTTATCACTGTTCCAGCCTACTTCAACGACGCTCAGCGGCAAGCAACTAAGGACGCCGGCAAGATCGCGGGCCTCAATGTGCAACGGATCATCAACGAACCAACTGCTTCAGCCCTGGCCTACGGCTTGGACAAGGATGAAGACGACGAAACTGTTCTGGTTTACGACCTTGGTGGTGGTACTTTCGACGTTTCCGTCCTGCAATTAGGTGACGGCGTCTTCCAAGTTCTGTCAACTAACGGTGACACTCACCTGGGTGGGGACGACTTTGACAACAAGATCATCGACTGGCTGGTTGACGGCTTCAAGAAAGAAAACGGCGTTGACTTATCCAAGGACAAGATGGCAATGCAACGTTTGAAGGACGCGGCTGAAAAGGCCAAGAAGGACTTGTCAGGCGTATCTTCAACCCATATCTCCCTTCCGTTCATCTCTGCTGGTGAAGCAGGTCCTCTGCACCTTGAAGCAGACCTGACCCGGGCTAAGTTCAACGAACTGACTGACGACTTAGTGCAAAGAACCAAGATCCCATTTGACAACGCCCTGCGTGACGCTGGCCTGTCAGTTGGCGACATCGACAAGGTTATCTTGAACGGTGGTTCAACCCGGATTCCAGCAGTTCAAGAAGCTGTAAAGCAATGGGCCGGCAAGGAACCAGACCACTCAATCAACCCAGACGAAGCCGTTGCTTTGGGTGCCGCAATCCAAGGCGGGGTTATCTCCGGTGACGTTAAGGACATCGTTTTGCTTGACGTTACTCCGCTTTCCCTGGGTATCGAAACCATGGGCGGGGTCTTCACCAAGCTGATCGACAGAAACACCACCATCCCAACTTCCAAGAGCCAAATCTTCTCAACTGCCGCTGACAACCAACCAGCTGTTGACATCCACGTTTTGCAAGGTGAACGGCCAATGGCAGCTGACAACAAGACTTTGGGCCGCTTCGAACTGACTGACATTCCAGCTGCTCCACGTGGCGTGCCGCAAATCCAAGTTACCTTCGACATCGACAAGAACGGTATCGTTAACGTTTCAGCCAAGGACATGGGGACTGGCAAGGAACAAAAGATCACCATCCAGTCAGCTTCCGGCCTGTCAGACGAAGAAATCGAAAGAATGAAGAAGGAAGCTGAAGAACACGCTGACGAAGACGCCAAGAAGAAGGAAGAAGTTGACCTCAGAAACGAAGTTGACAGCTTGATCTTCCAAACCGAAAAGACTTTGAAGGAAGTTGACGGCAAGCTCGCAGACAGCGACGTTCAACCAGTTAAGGATGCCCTGGAAGACCTGAAGAAGGCCCAAAAGGACAACAACCTGGACGAAATGAAGGAAAAGAAGGACGCTTTGAGCAAGGTTGCCCAAGACCTGGCTGTCAAGCTCTACCAGCAAAACGCCCAAAACCAGCAAGGCCAAGGCGGTCAAGCAGGCCCAACTGACGATGGTTCAAATGGCGCAAACGGCGACACGGTTGACGGCGACTTCACCAAGGTAGACCCAGACAAGTAAAGCGACTATAATTAAACAAAAGGAGAAGAACTGCTTGATGTAGTTCTTTTCTTTTGTTAGTAAAAGGAGCAATAATAAACAGATGGCAGCAAACCGTGACTATTATGACGTCTTAGGCGTGAGCCGGGATGCCAGTGACGCAGAAATCAGCAAGGCCTACCGGAAGTTGGCCAAGAAGTATCACCCGGACTTAAACCACGAAGCAGGGGCAGAAGAAAAGTACAAGGAAGTCAACGAAGCTTACGAAGTGCTTCATGACCCGCAAAAGCGGCAGCAGTATGACCAATTTGGCCAGGCTGGCATGAACGGCCAGGGCGGCTTTGGCGGCCAGTACGGGGGCCAGGGCTTTGGCGGAGCTGATTTTGGTGACTTTGGTGACATCTTTAGCAGCTTCTTTGGCGGCGGCGCCCGCCAGCAGGTAGACCCGACCGCTCCGCAGCGGGGGGCTGACCTGGACTACACCATGACGATCGACTTTATGGATGCCATCAAGGGCAAGACCAGTGAAATCAGCTACAGCCGGTCAACTACCTGTGAAGTCTGCAAGGGTTCCGGGGCTGAAAAGGGCACCCACCCGATCACCTGCGACAAGTGCGGGGGCAGCGGCATGATGACCATTACGCAAAGAAGCGTTTTGGGCATGATCCAGCGGCAGACGACCTGTGACAAGTGTGCCGGCAGCGGGGTCATCATCCAGCATCCATGCCAGAATTGCCACGGCAAGGGGGTCAAGACCCAGAAGCAGACCCTGCAGGTTAAGGTGCCAGCCGGCATCGACAACGGCCAGCAGATCCGCCTGGCCGGTCAAGGCGAAGCTGGCAAGAACGGTGGCCCATACGGGGACCTGTATATCGTCTTCCGGGTGCGGCCAAGCAAGGACTTCACCAGACGTGGCCAGACCATCTACACGACCGTGCCGATTTCCTTTGCCCAGGCAACCCTGGGTGACGAAATCAACGTCAAGACAGTTTACGGCGACACGAAACTGAAGATTCCGGCCGGCACCCAGCCAAACCAGAAGTTTACTTTAAAAGAAAAGGGTGTTCCGAGCCTGCGCGGCGGCAGCACTGGTGACCAGGTAACCACGGTTGAGATCGTGATTCCGAAGTCCATCAACGAGGCCCAGCGCAAGGCCCTGCTGGAATTCGTCAAGGCCAGCGGTGGCTCCATTGCCCCGCAGGAAAAAGGCTTCTTTGAACGCTTGAAGGAGAAGTTGAGCTAAAATTTTAAAGCAATCTAAGGAGGCAGTCTGCAAGGACTGCCTTTTTTGATGACTGGGAAAAGACAAATGCTTTGTTTTCGGGTATAATTGTTTAGTATATCCGGAAATGCCTTTATCACAGCGATTATAGACGTTAGAAAAGTGAAATAGCCCGAAAAAAGCCCGAAACAGACAAATTAAAGGTCAGTTTCGAGCTTTTTTACTTGCTCACGTATTCGGTTAACGCTGCCGTCAGTCTGGTGGGTGTAGGTGCCGATGGTCATATCGGCAGAAGAGTGTCCCATGATGAGCTGAACATCGGTAAGACTAGCACCAGACATGAGTGAAGCGAAAGTATGTCTAAAGCCATGGATTGTAATTCTCCGTAGCTGGCTATTCTTTCTGTAGATCCTGTCAATCCAGTGCTGTGGTTCAGTGATGCTGTAATGTGTGCCAATCCTGGTCGAGAAAACAGCATCTACGTCGGGCCGCTTCAACTCTTGAAGCAAATCATACATGGTCTTGTCAATTGGAACTATGCGGTTTGATCTTCTGGTTTTAGGCGTCTGCACTCCGACAGAGGTCAGCGTTTTGTTAACGGAAATGGCTTCTGGCGTCACATCACTCCAATTCAGTGCTAGCGCTTCTGATCGTCTTAGTCCAGTCAGTGCCAGCAGGCGGAAGTAGATATAGTACTTGTGAGATGCCTTGTCTGCGGCCTCCAGGAACTCTTCTAGCTCTTCTCGGCTATAGTAGTTGTCCATGCGCTTATCACGCCTTACAGAAGGAATTGACGCCACTAAAAACGGATTTTTAAGCTTGTCACAAGCACCTAGAGATACACCATAGTCATAGATCCGATTAAAAAGTGAAATTACAGACCTGTAAGCTACGTAATTTTTGGCTATCTCAACGACCCACTGCTGGTACTTGATTGGCTTTATTTTTGAAATGTCGGCATCGCCGAAGTAGGGCAAGATGTGAACTCTAGCCATATTTGTTTGATTTTTAATAGTCGACGGCTTTACCTGCAGCTTGTGTGCCTCCAGCCAGAGCTTGTATACTTCTCCGAACGTCTTCTTCTGGCTGACAGATCCGGTCACTCCAGCGGCTCTAGCCTTGTCATAGCTGACTTTAGCGTCGTTGTAGGATGTAAAGCCGGCTTTTCCAGCAAAGACACGCTTGCCGGTCAGCGGATCCAGGCCAAGATAGGTCTTGTAGCGGTAGTATGTCTTGCCGTCCTTCTTTTTATATGATTCGATGTGCTTGTCACGCTTCGGCATGGTGATCCTCCTATCAAAAAGACGCCACCATTAAGGCAACGCCAATTCTAGTAGTGTATTCTTTTTACGTAGTAGCCTTTTCCAGTTTCAAGAAGGTGCCCGTCCTAAGAACTTTTTAGTTCAAGGGGTGTACGCCTTTTTTATCCAAAGCTATCAGGTCGTCCAAGACTTGTCCAGGTGTCTTGTCTAAGGCTTGTGCAACGGCACTGATAACTTTTACGGTTTGGCCAGAAAGTGGCTTAGTATCTTTAACTGCGTTGGCCAGAGTTGTGTTAGCAATTCCGGTCTTTTTGGCTACTTGATACCGAGTTATTTTGTTTTGATCTAGATACTTCTGCAAGACGTTCATCTAATTTTTTACCTTCCCGTTTTAACTTAAGCTCGATTAACTTCAAAATTCCATAAACGACAGCACTTACTAAAAGAAAATATTTCATTTTGTGTATCCAATGTTGGTATAATAGAGGATGCAAAGGCAAGAAGCCTCTATGCAGAGTCTCCTTTGTCTTTGCTATCTTGCTCTTGCTTTATTTTGATCTTCTTAAGCTCGTTGTCTAAGTGCAGCCCAATTACACTTTCGACTTCTTTAGCAATTTCGGTTGAGATCAAAATGCTAGCAACAAGATAAGACAATAATTTCAACATTGGATTTACCTCCTTTCTAAACCTTACATTTATATATTACCATATGTGGAAATGTATTACAAGAGGTAAATCAAAGAAAAGCACGTTTTTAGGAACTTTACCTAGAAACGTGCTTTTATCTATGCTGCTTTATTAGTTAAAACTTTGGAAATTGTTTTGTTATCTGATCCAAGAATTGGAGTAATAGGAACAGAAGATTGGTTTAGAAATAAGTCATTTATTTCGTCCAAATTGTTTATTTTTTCCTTGTCATTTAAAATCGCATAAAACGTTGCTGTCGAGTCAATAGCATGGCTTAGCTGTGCATCAACCATGTAAAGCTTTGCATTGCTAATCTTGTTGGGTTGGGTTATGGCATTTACCAACTTTTTTGTGCCACCAATAACCGGGATTGAGAAATCAAAAGTGTAGGAATAACCGTTTTTGCCAGTTACTACATAAGGAGCGTCATAAGCCACCTCATTTTTAGTTAATGCATTAAAAAGGTCCTCCTTAAATGTATTAACTACATTAGTGTCATTGAGCAGAATTAAATCATAAATTTTCAATAACCCTTGTACCATTCTTTGTTTTGCAATTGGGAACTTTGAAATGTCACATTTTACAAAAATCTCTTCACTGTCAATAGACAGCCCATATGTCTTGATGGTGTTATAAAGAAGATTGTAGCGATGTGATCCCTTTCGAAAAGTAAACCCATGAGACTCAAGGTAGTCCATTGTCCACCCATCATCTGTGAGTTTGATGGTTTTATCCGAGTAAGTAATGGCATAAAGAACAATTTCGTCAAAGCTATTGTCCAGAAATGGTGTATTGATTCTAACTATTTGAGGGCTCAAATCAACATATGTCTCGTTGTTAGTGAGCCACTTTAAATATGCTTCTTTTAACGTAGTAGCATCCATTTTATGAGCCTCCTTTGTTCTTTATATTAGTATATTCCAAAAAGCTATCAAACGCCTCAACAATGTTGTTTACGTTAGGAAACTTAATTTGCGATAATGGAAATGCAATTTTATCATGTGGCACAATATCTGGGTTATAGATGTGAATGTGGTCTGAATTCCTTGTATCCGGATATCCATCAGGATTGTGATGACCTTGCCCAACATCGACTCTTACTATTTGTTCGTTATTGCTTTTAAGCCGTAAGTGAATGCTGTAGCGCTTCTGCAAATAGTAAGTGCTTGATACAAATACGTGAAGTATATATTCAATACCGTCTGATTCTCCAACTACAATCGAATTTTCTTTGATTCGTTCTAGATTTAAAGAAATCAGCTTATTTCGTATGTCATTGATGCTAAATGGCTTAGATGGGTGTTTTAATGACTCGATAAGGTATTTAACATCGCTTGATGTGAGATTATTAATATCCATAACATATCCTTCCAAGCCCGCAAGCGCGGGCTTTTTTCTATTACTAAAGTGCTGCCATATCTAGATCTTCTTGCCTAGGATTCGATGTGCTTGCCATGCTTCGGCTTGGTGATCCTCCTAGCTACTGTAATTGTTCTTTTGCTAAAAGTAGAGAATCTCTGTATTCATTGGCGTCAGGCACTTCATGGAAATCAAATGTTAACTCTTCATGTTGCTGGAGCACCTTTTTAATCTCATCGATTGTGATGTTGAAATATTCTTTGCGGCGATTTACTTTGTTAACTCTTTGTTTGTCAAAGTAGTTATGCAATTCCGTTTCGAGCTGGTAAGCATTCTCACTGAAGATCAATGCATGAACATCAAACTTGAAGGGGACAGAGGCGCTACCTAGCTCGTTTATTCTATCCATAGGATCTAAGCGGCGAGTAACACCAATTTTGAAGACATTTTCTCCGAAAGCTCCAATGTTGGAAATGATATAGACATAGCCAGCGGTCGGATTATCTGCTTTGTCCTCTAGTTTTTCCTTTTTCTCTTGAATATCTGCTAATTGACTCTTTAAGTGTTCCAATTCAGACTTAAGAGAAGCCAGCTCATCTTCATTGGTCGTGTTCTTGATCTTTTCTTCTACCAGGGCGCTAGCTTGCTTATAGTGAGTTTCTTCCTTCTCGTACTTCTTCCGTTCATTAGCAAGCTCACGGAGAAGCTTCCGTTCTTCTTGCTCTCGTTGTCTTTGCTCACGCAGAATGTCACGCTCTTCTTCTTTTTTCAGTGCATATTCTAAGGCAATTCTGGCTTCATCGATCTTACTATAAAGATATTCGGTTGTTAATCTAACGCCATTGGGTTCGTTGAGCTTGTTTAATTGCTCAAAAGAGCGATTGATTCTCTTTTCAATCGAACTAAAGTTAGATTTAGTTACTTTGCTGATAGCACCTTCACATTCACCATTAAATGTACGGAGCAGTTGCTTGATATTTTTCTTCTGCATGGATCTTCCCTTAGCAGCAGAATTATCCAACAGCATTTTTCTAAAGATTTTTGCAGCAGCTTCGTCCTTGATCATATTCTTCTGATCAGCTCTAACTTCCGCTAACTTCTTCTTATACGTACTGGAATTGGCGAAGTCATATTTCGGCTTGTAAAGGCCATACGATTCAAACATAATCGAATCTTTAACATCGATTAGTTGGTCGCTTAATTCATTAATTTCTTTGTCAAGTTCAGTAGCCTTATTTTCTTTGTTTTCAATAGTTGCGTTGAGATTATCAATGCTGAGATTCAATCTCTTGATAGTTTCTTCTCTCTCATCGATTTCTTTCTGCAGCTCAACTGGTTTCATTTGCTGAACAGATAATTTTAAATCTGATTCTCTTTTTAGTCGTTCATTTTCATCTTCTAATTTTTTGATGGTTTCCTTGAACTCTGTAGCTTTCAAGAAGTCGAAAAGTCCCATATTATGCTATTCCTTTCATCAAATTGATCACCACTCCAAACATCCGGGAAGGGATGCCAAAAGCTGCCATGAAGTTGTAGGCATTGTCATAGTCGACACCTAGCTGCTGGGAGTAGTTCCAGATCAGCTCAGCGGCAAAACGGTCGGCTTCGTGCTCTTGCTTGATCCTGGCAGCGGGAGAGACACAGCCCAGGTCTTGATGAGCCAACACGATATGCCCCAGCTCATGCAGGATAACAAAAGGCAGGTTGGCCTTGTCATTGGCGTTAGGATTAATGATCACTAGGTTATGCTGCACGACAGCACAGGACTGGAAGCTGCGGCGTTGGTATGTGATCTCGATGCCAACTCCATGATCCAGCACAGTGTTGAGCGCAAAATCGATTGCGTCGTTCATACTTATCAGCTCTAATCTTCGTGTCTCTCCAGTATTGCCTTGATGACTTCCATGTCCTCGGCAGACACCTTATGTCCGTTGTAAAGAAGAACTTCTGGATCTTTGGCCAAATCTATTTCATGCTTTTCAGGCGCTTTTCTGCCTAGCAAATAGTCGGCAGAAACATCATATAGGGAAGCGATTTTAGCGATCGTTTCCAAATCCGGTTCCCGGCTTCCATATTCATAGTTAGCATATTTTTGTAAGCTCATGCCTAGCGATTGTGCTACGCGCGTTTTGGTCCAACCTTGGCGTTCTCTTAGATAAGTCAGTCTAGTGCTAATTTCAGACATTTAGAGTCCCTCCTTCTTTAATACTTTTTAAGAACATTTTACGCCGAACTAAACAACATGAAAAGAAATCACAACAAAAAGTTTAGAAAAGGGGTTGACACTAAACAAAATGGATAGTACTATAGAAGCATCAAGTTAAACAAATCGTTTAGCTAATGAAAGGAGAGAAACAATTTGAGCTCAATCCTCAAGCCGGACGCGTTAGAGCTTCTCAATCGAGAAGTGGACAAATCTGGGCTTAAAAACAAATATATTGCCGAGAAATTAGGCATTTCAGAGCAGTATATGAGTCTAATCCGGGGCGGAAAGCGAAAGCTGACCGCAGACAAAGTAATTGCAATCTCGAGAGTTCTCGGGATCGACTACAGAATTTTTTTGAGTTAAAGTTCAACAAAGCGTTGAACTAGGAGGCGAAAATGGAACTTGAAATCAGAGTAGAAAATGACCAGCAACTTGTATCGGCGCGAGACCTGCACAAGGCGCTAAACTTAACTACCCGTTTTAGCAAATGGGTAGATCAAAATTTCAGAGACTTTGGCGAAGGAACAGACTTTACGTCCGTAACTGGAGTTACGGACATGCCAAACGGCGGTACCAAACAAATTCAGGACTATGCTGTCACGATCGACATGGCCAAGGAACTCTGCATGATGTCGAAGACGGCTAAAGGCAAAGAGATTCGGCAATATTTCATTCAAGTTGAAAAGAATTGGAATAGCCCAGAAATGATTATTCAACGGGCGCTGGAAATCTCTAATGCACGGGTTAAAGAGCTGCAAGCACAAAACAAAAACTTGACCTTGCAACTCGAAGAATCGAATAAGAAGGCAAACTACTTAGACATTATTTTGGGGACAACAGACCTGCTGGCGACCACTCAAATTGCGGCAGATTATGGCTATAGCGCAAGAGCGTTCAACCAGCTCCTTAAAGAAGTTGGAATTCAGCACAAAGTAAACGGCCAATGGATTTTGTACAAAGCATACATGGGCAAGGGCTATGTCGGGAGCAAGCCATTCACATTCAAGGATAAAGCAGGTAAAGATCACAGCCGCCTAAACACTTATTGGACGCAAAAGGGGCGGAAATTAATCTACGATGTGCTGAAAGAAAACGACACGCTCCCTTTGATCGAACGAGACGACATCGCATAAGGAGAGCAGAGCGAAGAGCACTTAGCGCCTCTTCAGAGAGGAGGGTAGGCAACCATGAACATCTTTGAAATCAATCAAGCGGCCCTAGAAGCTATGGTGAAACCGCTTGTTGAAAAAATAGTCCGGATGCTTGTTCCTAAAATCGTTGAACAGCGCTACGTGAATACGAAGAACGCTGCCAAGTACCTGGGAGTCAGCTTTCCCACATTCAAGAAGTGGGTGGCTGAGAAAGAAATCAGTCCTGTAGTGATCGGCGGAGCAGTCCGCTGGGACAAACAGGACTTCGATAAAGAAATAGAAAGAGAGAAAAAACAATAAGAAATTGAGAGGAGGGACAACGATGGCAACTTGGGAGGTCCTGTGTTGGATCGTAATTGGGTTCGTTGGTGGTCTGATCTGTGCGGATCCGAGCCGGTATTTCAAGTAAGAAGTCGATCTGAGAGGTGATCAAGATGGAACTGAACCATAAAAAAGAAACTCAGCCTTCTTATGCTGAGTTTCTGAAACGACAAGGGATGATCAAATGCACTAATTGCTTGCAATACACCAGCAAGGGCAATTATTGCGAACAATGTGGGTGCAGGTTAACCGCAGATGATCTGAGAGGAGGTGACCATCATGAGCGCAGAGACGATTAAGCGCCTGGTCAAGGCATCAAATGCCTTCACGACCGGGGCAGAAAAAAAGCCTAGCTCTTCAAAGAAGAACTAGGGAAAGTGGGGATGCATTTAGTTTGCAGATTGGGTGCATCCCCTAGAAAGGATTATACCATGGAGCGCTTGAAAAAAGTCTATCAGTCCCGATATACGGTGATTGACAACTCGGTACTCCAGGATGACCGTTTATCATTTGGAGCACGAGGGCTGTTCATCTACATGTGGTCCATGCCGGATGATTGGCAGTTTTACAAGCGAGTGCTGTACAAGCAGTCGACAGAGGGGCGAAAGAAAGTCGACTCTTATGTCAATGAGCTACAAGCTCTGGGCTACTTGGCACTTAAAAACAAACGCCAAACTCGTGGGAAATTTGGTGGCTATGACTGGGTGCTGCGCGACAGCCTTCCAGACAAAAGTTATCCACAGGATGCCCCCACCGTTGACCCTTTACCGTCAACGGTTGACCGACAACGGTCCACCGACAACGGTCGACCGACAGCGGTAAAGGAGCAACTACAAAGTAACCATCAACAAAATACCCATAAACAAAGTAAGAAATTTATTAATTCCCCTGAAAGGGAACCCAGGCGAAGCCTGGGAACCCCAGAGGGGGGAAAAAAAGAAAATAATTTATTATCTGATCCAAAAATAAAGGCTATCAGATCTCGGAACAGGGAAAACCACGATGCCATCTACATGTCTTATAAGCAGTTTCTCCAAGAGCATCCAGACGGTGGATCAGAGACTGATCAAGCCCAGTGGAAGAAGTCTATCTTCACTGTCTACGGGTGGTATGGCTGGGATGAAGAACGCAAGAGGGCAATCGATCAAGCACTAGCTGAAGGCAAGAGCTGGGAAGAGATTGACAGCCTCAGCATCCCCGGCATGCCAGATCAACAATAAAAAAGCCCACTAGCAGACGCTAGTGAGCCCAAAAAGTAAATTTACAAGGAGATTATACCATGCAAACTATAGAAAACTCAATGGAGAAGATAGCGCAAAAAGTTCAAGTTAATTACACCCCGGCCAAAGTTGATGTGGTCGGACTAGCTAACTTGAAGCAGGCGGTCGACCAAGTATGTAAGGCTTATTCCGGACTGGTGGTCACTGCTGACTCCTATAAGCAGGACAAGAAGACTGCGGCCGAATTAAACAAGCTTAAAAAGGCTTTGAATGACCGCAAAATTGAGATCAAGAAGCAGGCTACCAAAGAAGTTGATCAGTTTGCGGATGAAGTTAAGGCAATGACTAGCGAACTCGATGACGTGGTCTCGCAGATAAGAGCAGGTATCAATGCCTGCGATGAAAAAGCCAAAGCAGAGCGTACTGAGGCAGTTAAACGCAGAATCGCTGATCTGTGCAGTGAAGCACATGTGTCAGCTGATGACATCGAATGGGACCCTTCCTGGGCCAACAAGAGCGCTACCTGGCCCAAGACCGAACGCGAGGTCAAGGCACAAATCGCCGCGCTACAGGTCAAGTATCGCCAGTACGCGGAGTCAGTCAAAGCAGTTACCAACCGTGCTGCTGAGCTTGATCTCCCCGAAAGTCACTGGGTCGAAATGCTTAATTACAGCCCGCTGAGCGATGTTCTTAGCCAAATGGGGCACTACAAAGAAGACCTAGTACAGCAGAAACAGAGAGACGCTGAGAGACGACAGAGAGAATTGGACCAAACAGTTGTCAAAGGCAACAAGCGGGTGGTCAAGGAAACAGGTGAAGTGGTAGCACAGGTCTATCATGTCCGCCTGGAGCTGTGTGGTAGCAAAGAACAACTCGCAAAACTGCTCCAGTCTGCCAAGGACTTGGGACTGGAAATCAAGAGACTGTGAGGGTGGTTGAAATGGAAAACAGTAAAGAAAGTAAAGAAAGCCAAGTAGAGGCGGTTAAGCCTGCGCCGAAGAAGACGCTGCTTGAGTCGCTGATTGAAGTCAAGAGGCGCCTGAAGAACCCGACTCTGAATAAGAAAGTTGACGTTAAAACAAAATATGGCTCTGACTACAGTTACAGCTACACCACACTGGACAATTTGATTGATACGATCCAGCAAGCCATTGGCACAGCCGACTTGTCATGGATCCAAATACCAATTTCGAGTAACGGGCAGGTCGGAGTCCATACTTACCTGATCAGCTCAGATGACAAGATGGACTGTGGCGAATTCCTCTTGCCAGCAGGCAACGGCATCAAGGATAAAGGATCAGCGCTGACCTATGCCAGAAGGTACGCGCTGTCGTCGATTTTTGGCGTCAGCTCGGAGAGCGACAGTGACGGTCGGCAGTCTTCAGAAGTGGATGCTGGCCCAGCAGCCCATAAGCTGAGTCAGTCGGAGTTGGAGAACTACGTTATCACCTTCCGCGGTCAATCGGGATATTTGGTGGACCTATGGGCTGATGCACAAAATGGAGATCAAGACGCTGCCGATTGGTTCCGCACAGAGCTGACAAACGGCGATGCTCAAACGCGGATGGCTATCGAGCAGCTGATTCAGCGGCAGCGGAACTGGGCGAAGTCTGAAGCCAAGAAGCCAAAGCCAAGAAGAGTCGATACGCCACCGTCATCGGAAAGGGGCGATAAAGCATCAAGCCCAACTGATGAGCAGAATGACAATGACATCACAGACCTTTTCAACGAACTTGGAATTAACTAAATAAAGGAGATAAAAAATGGAAAAAACTAGCCATGAGCAGTATGGCTTTTGTGTTTCCAAAGGAAGCTATACATATCGCATAGTCAAGCCAGGGTTTGATCTTAGAATCAATCGCGACTATCTAAAGCAGGCCGATTATGCCGAAGCAAGAAGACTTGAGCTGATTCTGCACGACCTTCGAAAGGAGACAGCAAATGATTAACAACGTTGTACTTGTTGGCCGTTTAACACGTGACCCTGAATTGCGTACTACCGGGAGTGGCATCTCGGTTGCTACGCTCACTTTAGCCGTTGACCGGCAGTTTACTAATGCGTCAGGCCAAAGAAACGCTGATTTCATCAACTGTGTGATTTGGCGCAAGGCTGCGGAGAACTTCTGCAACTTCACCAGCAAGGGCAGCTTGGTAGGCATCCAGGGCTGGATCCAGACCAGAAGCTACGACAACAAAGACGGGCAGAGAGTCTATGTGACGGAAGTCGTTGTTGACAGCTTCTCACTGCTTGAATCGCGCCATGAGCGTGGCCAGCAACCGTCGGCTGGTGCGCTAGACAGCTATCAGCGACCAGCCGCCGAGACAAGCCAGGGGGCGTCGCCAGCTCAGAAAGCTAGCGACCCGTTTGGCGGTGGCTTTGACATCTCAAACAATTTGCCGTTTTAGGAAGCAAAAATGGAGCGAAGAGAGGAAAGAAACATGATTTTTAGAATTAGAAGAAAAGCACTTGAGCTAAACGACGACTCACTAAATATCGCAAAGCGGCTGATGATGGTGGCCACAGCTGAGTACTACGGCACGTACTTGGCGAAATCCGAGTATGGGTCAGCTTTCGACGACTTGATCAGATACCGCCTGGTCACCACAGATGATAGCGACACGTTTGTCCTGACCAAGCGAGGCGTCAAAGTGGCCAATCGCATCAGCACAGAGATTTATCACGCATTGTGTCATGCGTAGGGGGCGACAAAATGACAAAGAAAAGCGAAGAAATGAAGATCTACAGTCTATTCATCACACGTCAGCTGGGTGCTACCGCCCCTCTGCTGGTCAGAATCTCAACAGTTAGCGCCAAGTCGGCTGACGAGGCCAAGGCAGTCGGCGCGGAAATTTGCCGACGCGCTGAAGCAAAGGACAACGGTAGATATGTCTACAAGTGCAAAGTTTTACAGTGAGGGAACAACCATGGATGAATTCGTAACTCAAGATCTGCCGTCAATCAGCGCAGATCCAATTAACTACAAGATGTTTATTAAGATGTTCAACGGCATTTCTGCAGACTACAAGGCTGTCAAGTTTCCAGGGGGCGGCGTGGCCATCAAAGATGATGCAGAGGTAGTCGCTAATTTAGGTAGTCAGTCAATGGGCTGGCAGTTTAACAATGCCGCATTTAACTGGGATGAGCTGAAATTGATGGCCGACCTGGCAGCGACTATGCCGATCTACCGTGACAAGCCAGATGATGATATGGCAGCCTTGCGCCAAGCATTTGCCGAAGCAAGATGGTCCGAAATGAAAGGAGACGAGTAGGCATGGAAAACAAGCAGAACGCTTCAGTCGAAATCACTTTTGCAAATGGTATGCAACGGGAAGTGAAGGAAGAATATTCGGTGGTTCGAGACAGAATTGAATATGCCGAGTTCCGCAACCGTCTCTATAGAGATTGGATAGCTTTGGGGCGACAAGCAGGATATACAGGACCTAGAGCTGAATCTGGAGTTACCTTGACCGATAAAAGCACTGGTAACAAATTTACGTTTTTTATGAACGACGTTAGTGAAATTAATGTGACTACTGATAAGGTATTTGCCGATGAAGAAGACGAAGAAGATGCAGAAAGCACTAAAGTGACTCTGGTTGACGGCAGAGAGATTGAGGTGGAGGAAGACTTCGACACGGTCAATGTTCGCTGGAATGCAGCTTTTAATAAGTCCGATTGTGAGCCGCCAGTGCTTTCGCTGACGGAGAAGGATACAGGAAGTCGTCTGGCGATTCTGGCCCAAAACATTGAGATGCTGGAGGAGCTGTGATGAAGATCAGCTTTGATCTGGCCAGGAAAACAGGCAAGAACATCACGCTGAGAAGAGGAAACATGATGATCAGCGCCAACGACAGGATGCACTTCCAAGTTAAAGGCAAAATAACACAGTTTCTACGGGAGTTAGCATGCTATGAGTGTAAACGTGCCGGGCTAGTCCCAGAAACGCCATACAGCCCGTCTAGGCCTTGCACAGTGGCAGTTACGGTCAGGCCACCAACGGCCAGGAGAAACGATGCTCCTAATTGGTATCCGACAGTCAAGGCATTGATCGACGGTATGACGGATGCTGGTGTTTGGACAGACGATAATAACACAATAATCAAGGCGATGACGTTCATTGCTGGGAAAAAAAGCGGAACAGATCGGTACAGATTCGAATTGGAGGTAAGAGATGTTAGAAACGATAGCGATTTATCTTAGCTGGGGATGCTTGATCCTGTCGATCGGCGGACTGATGATCAAGCCGACATGGATGACGTTCTCCGCCTTCCTGGCCTTTATGGCGTGCGCCTACTGGTCAGTGATGATCGTCAACCAGTATTAGGAGGCGTATGGATGAGTGAGTTAGTGCTGGCAGAGCGATTGCTGGAAGGAGAAGATGATGAGACGACTGACTAAAGGATGCGTAGGCTACCAGATCATCAATCAGATCATAGCTGACTATGGCAGTCTGTCAGCAGCACCAGACGAAGCTTTCACTGTCTTGCATGACTGGCTGGGAGTTGGCTTGGTAGGTGATATCGAAGTCGAGGAGACAGACACGCCAGCAGTGCGCCTGGCCAAAAAGAAATCTGAAGGCCTCAGCATGAAGCTGGACACAATCAACGACTTGACGACGTTGAAGTGGCTTTTTGAGTACGGCTATAGCAATCCAGAGATTAATCGGTGGACAGGAATTGGAAAAGCCATTCTGGTTAATCGTCGTAGAGACCTAGGGATTGAGAGCCGAAAAGAGTTCGCTTATTTGGTTAAGAAGGGCAAGAGAGAGTACTACACCACTTCACCCACAGCGGCCGGAGCGCAATTAGGCATCCCTAACGGCGTCGCAGGTGTTTATGATCTGCTGAAAAAGAAGGGTTACGTGCTGGAAGAGTTACACCAGATCCGCTTTGGTGATCTGCCAGAAGGTGCGATTTATATCACCCACCATGGGATTTTTAAAAAGGGGGAGTCAAATAGTGACTATGAGTCTGCAGACAGCGCTGTTCCCAGAGATAGATGATCAAGAGACTGCTGCAAGAGTCAGAGCGTTTTTTGATCGGGACATACCAAGACTACTCAACCGGGCGGGAAGGCCGATTAGTGATCTGACCAGTCCGAAGTTGGACGCTACTGGGGGTGGCGGAAGTGGATACGGAAACGGCCAGGAGCGGAAACTGATCGACCATTTAGACGCTGTAGAGGTCTACAATGTGGTAGTTGACGCAGTGATTGAGACTGTCAGCTTGATGCGAGATGATGAAGCCTACTATTTCCACCGAACGCTGCTGGTTGACTGTTACATCAAGAGAGTTCATGAGAAGGTCGAAATGGTGAAGCTGGGGATGACAGACACCCCTATCCGACTGCATAAGAGAGCGGCTTGCGTAGAGTTCGCAGAGCTATTTGATAGTGTGAAGCACAAGAGAGGGATAGATGAGAAACTCCTGCCGTCGATGGTGGTGTACAAGTCTGATCCAGAAGCGGTCAGCTAGGCTCTGAACAGCATAACTACAGTATCCACAAGGCCTCCAGGTCGGTATATTATGATATTGTCGCAAGAACGAGGAACGGCGGACTTGCGATGCGTTCATAGTATGTGACTCATGTTATTTTTTCTTTTCTAGTCGGTGTTTTTTTCTAGCTTTTTTTACATCGATGATGCGCACATTAATACTCCTCCATATACTGATATCACCTTTCCAGAGCATGGCAGCATGTAGAGCGACACGGAGTGCAAGACTCCGGCCATGCCTAGCCTGGCTGCGCATTGCCAGGCACATTGAAAAACTCCTTTCGAAATAATCAACAACGTACTCATGGTCATTATTGATCCATTAGCTGAGGTCGGTCTCTTATGACGGTTCGACTCCGTCGCTCAGCATTGCCCTGGCGGAAAACAGGGCATTATGTTGTAGAAAGTTGTTACAAAAGTATTCCACAAACTACGTTTTTAGCATATTGACTATCTATTCAAAATTAACACTGCCTGGTGTAGGTTCAACTCCTGCATCAGGTATAAGCCCTACGTCATGACGTCACGGTTGACCGAGCGAGGGCACTGGGCAAGCAGGTAAGAGCTTGGCTTGTCCGTAGACATCAGCCTAGGTCGGTTCGATTCCTCTCCTAGGCCATAGCTTGCAGGGTGCGGAAAGTCATTATAGATCTCCGTTGACATGTTTATTTTGCGTAAGTGTGACGATTAATTCCTGCTCTGCAAGCACTTCTTACACGCTGGACTGTGACACAGCACCAGCAGGCTCTAGCGATGGAGACACAAGAGCAGCGGTTCGAGCCCGCTGTAGAGCCTTACAGTTAAACAGCAGATACCGACCAGTTAGGTCGGTTTTTCTTTTGCTTTGAAGGGGAGTGAGCGGCATTACTGGCAAGTTAACGCAGAAGCAGAAGCGATTCGTTGATGAGTACTTGATCTCCGGCAATGCGGCTCAGTCCGCAATCAAGGCAGGATACTCCAAGAAAACGGCTAGGAAGATCGGCCAAGAAAACCTAACAAAACCAGACATTAAGGCATATATAGATAAGCGCAATGCCGAGATTGCCTCATCAAAGATAGCATCGGCCAGAGAGGTCATGGAGTTTTACTCACGGGTCCTCAGAGGCGAAGAAACAGAAGAAGTCCCAATCGCTACGGCAGAAGACGTCGTTACTGTGACCAAGAAGCCAGCAATCAAGGACAAGATCGCTGTGTCCAAGGAAATCCTCAAGAGATACCCAGTCAACGATCCAGTAGAAAAGCAGAAGCTCAAGAAGCTGGCAGCAGACGCACGGATCTCTGAAGCTAAAGCCAAGTCTCTGGAAGACAACGGCCAAGACATTGAGCTGCTCCTGGACAAGATGCTGGATACTCTGGCGAAAGAAGATCTGAAGAATGGCGCTGAATGATGTACTGACGCCTAAGCAGGGGAAGGTGCTGCATACCTATTTGACGGTCCCTCACTCTATGATCATCCTCAATGGCGCAGTCAGAGCGGGGAAGACTCGGATTAACAACTTTATCTTCTTGTATGAGCTGAAACGAGTAGCTAAACAGGCTAAGGAAGGCGGAGACAGACACCCAATCTATATCCTGGCTGGTGCAAGTTCTGGGTCAATCTACAACAACGTGATAGCTGAGCTGTCCAGGCAGTTTGGGATTGATCTCAAGCCGGACAAGCACAATCACTACCACCTTTTTGGCGTTGATATCGTACCTGTATACACAAAGTCGATTGCTGGGCTGGCTGGTGCCCGTGGTTTTACTGCCTATGGAGCATACGTTAACGAAGCAACACTGGCCAACGAGGAAGTCTTCAACGAAATCCGCAACAGATGCTCAATGACAGGCAGTCACATCATTGTCGACACCAACCCAGATATTCCAACTCACTGGCTCAAGCGTGAGTTTATCGACAACGCTAACCCAGCAGCAGGGATTATCTCGTTCAACTTTACCATTGACGACAACACTTTTTTGGATCCACAGTACGTGGCCGCTCTCAAGGCATCTACGCCTAAAGGGATGTTCTACGACCGTGCGATTCGTGGTCTCTGGGTCACTGGTGACGGGATCGTCTACAAGGACTTTGACAAAGACAGGATGACTGTCACTCCGGACCAGATTCCAGACGATCTGTCTGTCTATGCCGGGGTCGACTGGGGCTTTGAGCACCTTAACTCGATCGGCGTGTTCGGGGAGGACGCAGACGGCAACGTCTACTTCCTGGAAGAGCACATAGGCAAGGGAAAGTATATCAGCCACTGGGTTGACGTGGCCAAGGACATCCAGAGCAGATATGGTGACATAGTTTTCGCCTGCGACTCAGCCCGGCCGGACAACGTCAACGAGTTTTTGGGCGCTGGCATCAATGCCGTCAACGCAAACAAGCAGGTCTTGCCAGGCATTGAATGCGTCAGCAAGTACATGACGAGCGGAAAGTTCTTCGTCAACGGCTCTGGAGTAGACCACTTCTTCGACGAGATTTACCAGTACATCTGGAACGAGAAGACAGGAGAGCCTGTCAAAGAGCATGACGACGTAATGGACATGATGCGCTATGCAATCTACACGAGACACGCCAAGGGGGGTTATATTCCATGGACTTAAAGACGATGCAGGAGCTGGTCAAGCAGAGTGCTTCCAGCAGAGCAGAGTTCCAGAACCGCTACGACGAAGCACTGCGCTACTACTCAGCCCGAAACGACATCGCCAGCAGAAACAACGGCAGGAGCCAGCTTAATCCAGACGGCAAGGGTGATCCGCTCAGACGAGCAGATAACCGTGTCAGCTCCAACTTCTACCAGCTAATGGTCGACCAGGAAGCAGGTTATTTAGCCACTACTGCTCCGACTATTGACGTTGGCAAGGACAGAGATAACAAGCTGATTGCCCAGGTCCTGGGTGATGATTTCGGGTTGACGCTGAGCAACACAGTCGTTGAGTCATCTAACGCTGGTCGTGCTTGGTGGCATTACTGGGTAGATAGAGACGGCAATTTCCGCTATGCACTCGTTCCAGCAGACCAGATCACGCCATTCTATGCTACGAATTTGGACAACAAGCTGCTGGGTGTTCTGCGGAGCTACAAGGAGCTTGACCCAGACACGGGCAAGTACTACGTAGTGCATGAGTACTGGAACGACCAGGAGGCTCAATTCTTCAAGCAGATTTCTACTAATCCGCTCAAGCTGGTGCCGTATGAGCACATCGCAATGTACGACGCAACAGCAGGCTTTGAGACCGGCCTAACTTCGACTATCAAGCATGGAATGGGCAGAGTTCCGTTTATCGAGTTCCCGAAGAACAAGCAGCGCCTTTCAGAGCTGCACAAGAGCAAGGGGCTGATTGATGCTTACGACGATATCTACAACGGCTTCCTCAATGACCTGGACGATGTTCAGCAGGTAGTGCTAGTGCTTAAGAATTTTGGCGGCACGAAGCTGGACACTTTCATGGAGGATCTCAAGAAGCACAAGGCTATCAAGTTCAATACTGCTGGAGCAGGCGACCAGTCTGGCGTCGATACGTTGCAGATCGACATTCCGACTGAAGCCCGGACAACGGCTCTGCAGACTACGAAGTCAAACATCTTTTTGTACGGCCAAGGGGTGGATCCAGCTAACTTCGAAAGCTCCAACGCTTCTGGCGTGGCTATTAAAATGCTCTACTCACATCTTGAGCTTAAAGCGAGCGTGACAGAAGCCAACTTCCGGCACTCAATCAGCGACTTGACTAGAGCGATCATGCGCTACCTGGGCATCTCAGGCGCTGACAGACGTCCAATCACTCAGACATGGACTAGAACGCGTGTGGAAGACGATCTGAGCCGTGCACAAGTGGTGGCCACTGTGGCCAATTTCACCTCTAAGAAGGCACTTGCTAAGGCTAATCCGATCGTCACTGACTGGCAACAGGAACTCAAGGACGAGGAAGAAGAGAAGCAGGCTGATCCATTCGCTGGAGGGGATGCTGATCCATTCCAGGAAGGCCAGGACAATCAAGAAGACAAAGAAGACGAGGAGTAGTCTAAATGGATACCGCTAGTTACTGGGCTAAGCGTGAGCTGCAGCTAAAGAAGAGGCAGATCAAGAATACCAGCAACTACGAGTACGCTCTTGAAAGCAGGCTGAAGGATCTCCAGCGTGAGATCAACAAGGAAGTCAAGTACTGGATGACCAAGTACGCTGACAACAACGAGATCAGCCAGCAGGAAGCGGAAAGAATTCTAAACGGCATCGACACCAAGCACTTCGAACTAACCCTAGAAGAGTTTGAGCGCAAGGCCAAGCAGGGCGGCAATGGCAAGCTGCTGAACAGCGAGTACTACAAAAGCAGAGTAGCCAGAGCGGAGCAGATCAAGAAGCAGTTAGAGCATCTAGGTGGTCAGTTCGCTGGCACTGAGTCAGACCAGCTTAGACGAGCGCTAGAAGCCCAGTACGCTGACACATACTACCATGAGACCTGGCTTAATCAGCAGGCCTACGGTGACCTCAGTATCGACTTCAACCACTTCGACGAAGATCAGCTTAGGGCAGTTGCCGGAAAGCCATGGCAAGGTTCTGATTTCTCCGAGCGTGTCTGGGGAGAGTATCGCAGAGAGCTACCTAGTCAACTGTCCGATGCTATTCTGCGTGGTATCTTGCTAGGCGAGTCCTATGCCAAGGTGTCCAAACGCATGGAAGACCGGATGGCAGACGTTAAAAAGAGCTCTGTTCATCGTCTGGTGTCCACAGAGATGGGCCACATTGCTGAGCAGGCAACTTATGACTTCTACAAAGACGAGGGGCTGGAAGAATACGAATATCTTGCTACTCTGGAGGCCAGGACCTGCAGTATCTGCGGCGGCCTTGATGGCAAACACTTCAAGGTGAGTGAAGCTAAACCAGGCGTCAACTACCCTCTGATTCATCCGTATTGCCGGTGCACCACAATACCTTACAGACCGGATCTACCACCTTTAGAGACACGCTGGGAGCGTGATCCAAAGACAGGCAAGGGCAGAATTGTCAACTACCAGACCTATGACCAGTGGGCAGGAAAGACGGGCGCTCCGAAGGCGTTCAATCCAACTAAAGTATCTACCTTCGCCAAGAAGTCAAGCACTGGTATTTCTACTGGATTTACGTCTAGTGGCTTTGTTTCATACGATGATAAGCAGCGCCAAATTGCTGAAAATGATACTGAAATTCGGGCACTAAAGCGGCATCCTTTTGAAGAAATTCTAGAGCAATCTTTTCCAAATGCTTCAGATCAAGCCAGAGAAAATATCAAAAAGCAGGTTCAAACAATTGCCGATATGACTAAACGTCCATCGGTTCAAGTTAGAGCTAGAGTTCCAATTGAGAAACTAAGAGATATTATCGAAGATGGATTAAAAAACCAGTTTGAGACTGGGACTAGCAAAGGGATGTTCAATCGTGAAGGAAGGATTAAGCTCGCAAAGCACATATACTCGTTGACTGATGAAGAAATAAAGTCGATGAAGCCAGAAGACTATGAAAAGTACGGCTATCTTTGGGACTCCGAGGACGAAGAGCCAAAATACACTGCTGTGAAGAAATATGGTAGTGCTACAGTAGTGTTTAAAGATGCTGTAAAAGAGCGGACAACATATTTTAGTACTGATAGTATGGGAACTGGCGAGAATTCCTGGGACAATAGCTGGAGAGCCGCTAAAGTGGGTGAGCTAAATCCATCATATATAAGAAAGATTGGTCACATGAAGGGAGAAAATGGCAAATCACTGCAAGAAAGAAACTTAGAAAAAGATCCGAGCCTTGCTATTGATACTCATAAGTATTCAAATATAAATAAGGTAACGAATACGCAGACTGATTATACTGAAGCACAGATACATGGCAATCTTTCCAAAGATGATATTGCTTATGTTAGAATTAAAGAGTCGGAGGCAACTAACAATTTGACGGAATTCCTTAGTGAACAAGGCGTCAAGTATGAGGTGATTAAGGATGAAGAACCAGGTAACAGTCCTGTGTGAAGACCATACTGATGAGTGCCCTATGATTGTATGGACATACAACTACTTTTTGTTCAAAGGACTTCGAGACTTATCAGCAATGCAAGATGTTGGCAGCATGATGCGCTGGGCCTATGAGTCCGATCGCTGGCATGTAGATTTTGGCAATCTAACCGATAGATTTACTGATGAGGAGCTGGCCAAGATGAAAGATATGTCAGAAAAATATATTAATGAGGAATTGTTGCCAGAATCTTATCCGTGGAAGAGCAACGGTCCAAGATCCGTCTATCAAGCGGCTTTGAAAGAAGTTAACAAAATATTGAACAGGCAAGTATTTTCTGACGAAATGATCAACATTTAAATTTGGAGTCTATCAATATGGCAAAAGATGACTTCTTCGTTATTGTATTCATGGTGCTCACTAAGGTCTATCAAGCAAATAAGCAGGGCCAACCCGTCACACAAGAAGACCTTGATTTGTGGGGCACTGAGTATAACGAAGGCTACTGGAATCACATTATTTTAGATATGCTAGACCAGGGATGGATTACTGGCGTCATATCAGTAAACCTACTCTCTGGGAAGAAATATAAGGCTAGTGAGGTCTACATTACACCAGCAGGTGTCGAGTATCTGGAAACTAATTCTATGATGCACAAGGCAAAAGAAGTATTGAAGAGCCTGCCAGAATGGGCTACTTTGATCAAGTCATTATTCTAAGCGATTAGCGAAAGCTGACCGCTTTTTGTTTGCCCTCAGCATGGCGTAAAAAGGCTCTGTAATCCTGTCGAGGTCGCACCTCGTAATATCAAGCGTTAGGAGACTGTAAACAATGAAGAGAGATCAACTAAAAGACTTGCAGCTGACCGATGAGCAAATCGAACAGATCATGAAGCTGAACGGCCATGACATTGAGAAGGCCAAGGGGAGCTTTGAAACCTTGCAGGCTGAGAACGAAGCCTTGAAGAAACAGACCGCTGACTATGAAGCATCCCTCAAGAGCTTCAAGAAGTCTGCCAAGGATAACGAAGAACTGACAGCCCAGATTGAAGAGCTGCAGAACCAAAGCAAGAAGCAGAAAGATGAGTTTGAAGCCACTGTGCACGGGCTGAAGCTTAACTCTGCTGTCAAGGATGCTCTGGCTAGTGCTCACGTTCGCAACGCCAAAGCGGTCAAGGGACTGCTGGACATGGACAAGGTCGACTTTGACAAGGAAGGCAATCTGACTGGTCTCGATGACCAATTAGCTGCTATCCGTGAAAGTGACGGCTACCTGTTTGACGAAGGCAACCGGCCTGGTTATGATCCAGCAAATGGCCAACCAGCTAAAGCAGACCCAGTGCAAGCCATGGTTGATGTGTTTAAAGGAGTGACTAATTAATAATGCCTACTGTAAACTACGCAGACGCTTATCAAAAGTCAATTGAAGAAGCGTACTACCCTACTGCACTGTACAGTGCTGACTTGTGGAACTCACCAAGCAATGGCCTGTACAGCTTTGATGGTGCCAAGCATATCAAGGTGCCAAAGCTGACTATTGAACATGGTCGGAAAGACCGTGCCCGCCGTACGATCACTACGCCACAAGCTAACTACTCCAACGACTGGATTAGCTACGAATTGACGCAAGAACGTTACTGGGACACGCTGGTAGACCCACTGGACATTGACGAAAGTAACTATGTTGTCTCTATTGCCAACATCACCAAGCAGTTCAACTTGGACCAGAAGATGCCAGAAATGGACAGATACATGTTCTCCAAGCTGTACAAGGACAAGGTAAAGCTTGACTCAGCTTACAAGGCTAACTCTGACGCAATTGACGAAAAGAACGCCTTGAAGCTGTTTGACGAAATGATGGCCAAGATGGACGACAAGCGGGTCGCAATGCAGAACCGTGTCCTCTACGTAACGCCAAAGATGAACTCAATCTTGAAGCGTGCGGACGCTGTTAACCGGACTGTTGTCTTGAGCAACTCAAAGAGCCTGGACCGCTCAGTCTACAGCTTGGATGATGTGACTATCAAGGTCGTTCCTGCTGACTTGATGCAAACTGACTTTGACTTCCAAGACGGTTCAAAGGTTAAATCTGGCGCCAAGCAAATCGACATGATGCTGATCAACAACGGCGTGCAAATTGCACCGCAAAAGTACAGCTTTGTCGGGTTTGACGCACCATCTGCCGCAACCGCTGGGAACTATCTGTACTACGAAGATGCCTACTACGATGTTCTGCTGATCAAATCACGCACTGCCGGGATTGACTTCCACATCTCAGACGTTGCCTCAGCCGAACCGGCATCCACCCCTGGTAAGTAATAGATCGGAGGCTTGATCATGGAGCATCCCCGCAAAGAGGCCTTGTTGACCAAGGTTAAGGCCCTGTATCCGCTCAAGGAAGGCCAGGAAGAGCTTGCTAGCTTTGCCCTGGACAAGGTGACTGACAGCGTCAGCGCCTACTGCAACATCCCTGCTGCGGATCTCCCTGCTGAGCTGGATAACGGGATTATCGGCATGACTGTCCAAGAGATTGATTCCTGCCTGTGGTCAGCCAATGGGGCTGATTCTGGTGTCCAATCGATCACAGAAGGCGATGTTTCCGTTTCTTTCAAGTCACAAGCTGAGCTTTACCAAGCATTGCAAGATAGCAATCCGATCACGGAAAACTATCTCAATCTGCTGAACAGCTATCGGGTGTTGAGCTATGACTGACTTTGCGAAAGCTATCCGGGCGATGAAGTCGCTTTGGACTGACAAGGTAACCATTACGGCCACACAAGCCGTCAAAGTCGGCCACATCACGAGTAATCAGCCCGTGACGCTGGTTAAAGATGAGCCAGCCAAGGTGATCTTAAAGAGCCAATCGGCCAGCCAGGAAGGCTTCTACGGCACTGACAGCTATGACGCTGAGTTGCTGATTAGAACCGGGCTGGAGATTCCAGCAGGCGCTGTGATCACTGTGACAGATCAGAACGGTGTGGTTACCAAATACAAGCGGTCTTCAAAGGGGTACAGCGGCTATGCGACACACCAAGAGATAGCCATGATCAGAGAGGAGAAAGCATAATGGGCGCAAGTTTCAAAATTGATGATGCTAACTTCCAGGCCTGGGCAGACAGAGTCAAAAAGAAGGCTACTGCCTCCAAGGTCAGGCCATTCATTGAGAAGAGTTTAGAAAATGTCGGTGAGCAAGCCTTGAGACAGCTCAAGACAAACACTCCAGTCGACACTGGCAACCTTCGCCGTGGGTGGGTGTCGGAAGGCAGCAGCTATGGTGCTGGTGGCTGGCAGGTTAAGCTGGCTAATCATGTTGAGTACGCCTACTTCGTAGAAAACGGCCACAGAACCCGGGGCGGAAACGGCTGGGTTCCAGGCCAGTTCTTCATGAAGAGCAGCACTGAAACGATTCAGCGCCAGCTCCCGCAGCTCATCGATCCAGCTCTCTATGTTTTCCGGTCAATGTTCGAATGATTAACGAAATTGCAGATAAGCTCGCCTCAATCTTTGGCGAAGACACGGTAATTTACGCAGAAAATCAACCAGACGGCTTCCAGGAGCCGTCTTTTTATGTCCACAAGGTGCTGACCAGCGCTGTCCATGAGCTAGCTGGCTACCAGGCTAAGACTGACAGCTACCAGATTATCTTTTTTGCTGGGAATGACAATCCGAATCAAAAGATGATTGACGTAGAAGAGCAGCTAGTGGCCGAATTTGACTACGTTGGCCATTATCTGGCTGTCAACCGTAGCTTCACGCCTAACGCAACTGAGCGGACGCTTGATTTTCAGTTTGATTTAAAAGGCCGTGTCTACAACCTAGAAGAAGGCGAAAAGATGAAGAGGTTAACTGTTAATGAAACCAGAAGATAAGACTGCTGTGAAGCCAGCAGTAGCTCCTGTGAATGCCGTTTCCCCGGCTAAGGAGCCAACTTACGCAAAGGCCGGGTTGACTGGCTCTGGCCTGTTTGACCGCACTGAGCGTGACATTTTGGAAATTGCCTTAGAAGACGGCAAGGCCTACACGGTAGCCCAAGCTAAGGCAGAAATCAAGAAGTTCAAGGAGGGAATGTAATGGCAGGTACTTTTACTGCTCAAAACAAAGTAAGACCAGGCGCTTACGTCAACGTCGTTGGCGATGGTGTCGTTTCAGAAGTGTCTAATGTCGGCACTTTGCTGCTTTTCAGCGACCAACAGCTTGACTGGGGTGCTACTGGTGCAATTACTCTGACTGCATCAAGCGACTTCAAGAAGCTCTTGGGCACTGGCTTGACTGACCCAAAGCTTGCAGCACTCAACGAAGCTTTGAAGGATGCGGAAACTGTTAAGTTTGTCAACTTGAACGGTGGTGATAAGGCCAAGGCTACTGCCGATCCGTTCGAAGTGACCGCCAAGTATCCTGGTGCTCGTGGGAATGACATCACCTTCAGCATCGAAGCTGATCCAAGTGACAACAGCAAGGCTACTGTCAAGACTATCTTGGGTACTGAAGTAGTAGCTGAAGACTCAATCACTTGGTCTGGGTTGGCAGAATACACTGGCAACGATTACGTTGACGTTAAGCCTAAAGCTGAGTTATCTACATCAAACTTCACTACTGTTTCCGTGAAGCTGACTGGCGGTAAGACTACCTTGGCAGACCTGGCATCAGCTATGACCGATGCGCTGAACAACGAAGAGTTCGCTGTAGCTACTACTGGTGGGATTAATGCTGAATCTAACGCCCACGTTCTGCTGGCCCAAGGCATCAAGCGCCTGCGTGAAAACGAAGGCTTGAAGGTGCGTGGCGTAGTGCCGTTTAACTCACCTGCCAACTACGAAGGCATCTCACAGGTCGCTAATGGCTATGTTCTGGGCGATGGTACTGTTATCAGCGCAACTTTGGCCGCTGCTCGCTTTGCTGGGATGAGCGCCAACGCTGACGAAGTAACCAGCTTGACCTATGCTAACGTCAATGACGCTGTTGCAGCATCCCCTAAGCTGGATGACGAAGCCACCAAGAAGGCTTTAACCGCAGGGAAGATCGTCTTCACGACTCGTCGTGGCGGGAGCGTTGTGATTGAACAAGACATCAACTCACTGACTAGCTTCTCTTCCAAGAAGCCTAATTCATGGGCTAAAAACCGTGTTGTCCGTGTCATGGATACTGTGGCTCAATACTGCGAAGACACCTTCGAAAACTCATTCATCGGCACTCAAACCAACAACGCTGCTGGTCGTGACCTGTTTAAGGCTAACATCGCCAGCTACTTGGCCGTCGAAGAATCAGAAGGTGCTATTGAAACCTTTGACCCAGCAACTGACATCACTGTAGCCCAAGGCACAGACAAGGACAGCGTAGTAGTAGGCTTGACCATTACTCCAACGGATTCAATGGAAAAGCTCTACATGACCATTACTGTTAAGTAGGAGGCATTAGATGGTATTACAAGCAGGCGACGTAATTAACTCCAAGGATGCAACGGTGACCGCCACTATCGATGGTCGTGTCATTCCTTTGATTGAATGCACCGATTTTGAAGCAAAAATTGAAAAGAACAAAGAAGATGTTCAAGTTTTGGGCACTCACTGGAAGCATCACAAGGTGACTAGCATCGAAGGCACTGGTACTCTTGAAGGCTACTTGATCAGCTCAATGTGGCTGAAATATGCTCTGCCATACATCAACGGCGGGGCTGAGCTGTACTTTAACATCACCGTTGATATCGAGGACAAGTCATCACGAACCGGCAAGCAGACTATCCAGCTTACGGACGTGTCCCTTGACGATATTCCGATTGCCAATATCTCAGCAGATGACTCCGTTCTCGACTGGTCATCAGACTTGACCTTCGAAGGCGTACAACTCATCAACGAATTCAACGATATCCACTAGAAATAAGGAGAATTAAGCATGGTAGAAGCAACTAGCATTTCAGACTTTCTGGCAGAAAACGTAGCGCCAGCTCAAGAAACTAAAGAAATTAAGTTTAAGCGGTTTAAATCAGCCTTCAAGGTTAAGTCACTGACGGGTGAAGACGTGAATCGCTTACGTAGAGAATCCACTAAGCGGGTCCTCAATCGGAAGACTCATCAGTACGAAAACGAAACTGACCAAAATGAATTTATTTCTAAGGTCGTTGCTGAAAGCGTAGTTGTTCCAGACCTGCTTAACGAAAAGCTACAGCGCTCCTATGGGGTTATCGGTGACCCGGAAAAGCTGCTTGGTGCGATGCTTTCAGCAGGCGAATACAGCGTTCTGGCTAACGAAGTGACCGAGCTGTCTCACCTTGACGGCGATATGAACGCCTTGGTGGATGAAGCAAAAAACTAATCAAGTCTGCTGCGGGTGACTGGGCTGTCTATCACTACGTGCTGAACGAGTACCATTGGACACCAAAGCAGTGGGCCAAGATGAACCGAGCAGAGCAAGCAATAGTCGTGGCTAGTATCGAAGTCCGCCAAGCGGACGAAAAGAAGCAGCAGAAAGAAGCAGAAAGGAAGGCTAGGTCTAAGAGACACCACTAATGGGGCGATCAAAGGCTTAGCCCTTTTTTCTTTATTTCAAAAGAAAGGAGGTAAAAAGTGGCATTTGACGGAACAATCTCGACAACGATCAAAATCAACGACGCCTTTAGTCAAGCACTAGACAAGCTGAGTGACGGCCTGGGTAAGTCGCAGGGGGCTTTTAATAAGCTAAAGGGCGCTTTATCTGGGGACGCATTCGGAAGCCAGGAAAAGCAAGCAAAAGGCTTCTTCAGCTCAATCGCCGGCGGAGCTATGGTCGGCAACTTAATGGCTGCTGGTCTTGGCCAAGTCAAGAACATGGCCAGCGAAGTTGTTGGCAGTTTGGATGAAACCAGTACCGCCTGGAGCACCTTCGAAGGAAATATGAAGTTCCTGGGGCAGTCAAACAAACAGATTGCTGCCACAGAGTCCCAGCTGCAAAATTATGCATCCAAGACCATCTACTCCGCCAGCGACATGGCCAGCACCTATGCCCAGATGAAGGCCGTCGGTGTCAAGAACACGACTGCTCTGGTTAAAGGCTTCGGTGGTCTGGCGGCTGCTGCTGACAATCCAGCCCAGGCGATGAAGTCGCTGAGTCAACAGGCAACTCAAATGGCTGCCAAGCCTAAAGTCCAGTGGGAAGACTTCAAGATCATGCTTGAACAGTCACCGGCTGGTATGTCGGCCGTAGCCAAAGCTATGGGGATGTCTACTAAGGAGCTTGTATCAAGCGTCCAGGACGGCAAGATCAAGACTCAGCAGTTCTTCGATGCTATGACCAAGGCTGGGAATAACAAATACTTCACTGGCATGGCCACGCAGTTCAAGACCATGGGCGATGCTGTTGACGGACTGATGGACACCCTGACTTATAACCTCCGGAAACCATGGGCAGCCGTCTCTAAATTTGGGATCAACGCTATTAACGGGCTGAGTGATGCTCTTGGCAGCATCGACTACAGCAAACTGGCCAGTGGGATCACCAGTGCTCTGAACAAAGCACAGACGTTTATCGAGAAATTTGTTGACACGGCTAAGACGAATCTTGGCAAGGTATTTGACAACTTCAAGTCAAGCGGTGCCTTAGATGCGATTAATTCGATGTTTGACACCATCGGCAAGTCGATTACCAAGTTCAGCAAAAACAGCAGTAAGGCGGCTGGTGGCGGAGATTTCTTTGAAAAGCTCGGCTGGGTTTCTGGCCAGGCGGTAGTTCAAGTAGCCAATGCCATAGCTAGCGTGGCTACTGCGATCAGCAAGATCAAGCCGGAAACACTCCAGAACCTTGCCAAAGCCTTCGTAGCGCTGAAATTCGGCATCAAAGGGATTGGCCTGGCAGTAGTAGTCAAGGCCCTGCAGAAGTTGGCGGACATTCCAGCAGACACACTGAATAACTTGATCAATGCGATCACAGGCCTTGCGGTCGCTTTCGCACTCTTCAAGGGTCTGATGGGCGTGGTTAAGACGATCTCAGCAATCAAAGAGGCGTTCAGTGGCTTCACTCTGCCCGGTACAAACGAAGTGGGTGCAGGTTCGGCTATTGCTGCCAACGCCAAGGCCTACATGCAGTTAGGCGTGGCTCTGATGCTGGTCGGCGCAGCAGTTATGCTTACCGCTGCCGGCTTCTACATCCTGGCAGCAGCGTGCATCAACCTTGCTTCTTCTGGCGGTGGGGCAATTGCAATCTTCTTCATCCTGCTGGCGGTCATCATTGGCCTGGGCGTAGCTCTGGCAGTGTTTGCCCCAGCTCTTGCAGCTAGTGCAGTAGGGTTGTTGCTGTTCGGTGCAGCTCTTGCCTTGATTGGCTTGAGTGTGCTGTTGGTTGGTGCAGGCTTGCTCATTATGTCATTGGCATTAGCCAACATCCAGACCTATGGCGTTGGCGCTGGATTGGCAATGATGGTCTTAGCGATCGGGATTGCCTTGCTTGGCGCAGCTTCAATTGTCGGCGCTGTAGGCCTGCTCTTGCTTGGTGTGGCTGTCCTGGTCGTAGCTGTCGCTTTGGCAGCTCTTGGCATCGGGGCCATTGTAGCGGCGGCAGGCATCCTATTGCTTGCGGCGGCTGTTGCTATGCTGGGCGTGGCCATGCTAATCGTTTCAGCGGCTATCACAGGAATTGTGACTTCCATGATTGCTATGATCTCAGCTATTACAGCGGCAGTCGTGACTGTAGGGGCAAGCATTATTGCTGTGGTCTCCTCAATCGCTGCGGCGATCATTGCCGTAGTCTCATCTATCGGCAGCACTATTGGCGGTTTGATTGCAACTGCGGGAGCTACGATCACAGAAGTGATTACTGGGATCGCCAACGGCATCAAGACGGTGTTCCAGGGCGTCGGTGACACGATCACTCAGATCATCAACAGCATCAGCACTGGGATCAGCAAGGTCTTCAACTCAATTGCCAACGTCATCAACTCTGTTGGTAACTCAATTCATAATGCGGGCCTTGGCATGCAGGAAATTGCGGCAGGTTTGAGAGCGATTGCCTCAGTTGGCATTGCCAAAACAGTAGCTCTGCTGGCATCTCTTGCAGGTGGCCTTGGTAAGGTAGCGGCGCAAGGGTCAGGTCTGTCTAACGCTGGCCGTGGGATGTCAACTCTTGCGACTGGCGCAATCATGGCGGCCAGTGCTATCGCTAGACTGAAGGCAGTCGGCTCAAACATCAAGATCGTGGCTCCTAAAGCCAACTTTGCGGCTACTGTCTCATCAGTCAGAGCAGGGATGCAGGCAGCGGCTAGCGCTGCTAATGCTGGTCGTGGGGCTATCGTAGCGGCAGTTCGTAACTCAATAGCTGCAGCTGTCTCTGCTGGTAGAAGTGCGGCGGCTTCAATGCACTCTGTCGGTGTCATGATCGGTGCTGGTCTGGCTAATGGGATGAGAAGCCAAGTTGGCGCTGTGGCGGCGGCTGCTGATGCTCTTGTAGCCCAGGCTGATAGAGCGGCTAGAGCCAAGGCCAAGATTCACTCACCATCACGGCTTTTCGCAGAGATCGGTGACTTCATCGGACAAGGTCTTGCTAAGGGTATCGATGGCACTCAAAGCTTGATCGCTCACTCCAGCGAAGGCTTGATTGACTCAGCCTATGCGGCGGTTAACGCAAGCACTGGTGAAGGCTTTGGCGATGCACTAGCCAGCGGATTCATGACGGCCTACGGGGCAATTATGCAGGTTGTAGAGGCTTTAGGTGGTCTTGATGGTGCGAAGGCTTCAATTGGTGTTCAAAGCTCTCAGACGGCCACTGTGCAGGCTGTGGCTGACCAATCAGCTATTGCCACTCAAGTACCTACTAATCTGACTCAGCAAGCGATCGCCAATGTATCGCCAGCACCAGTGCAAGTGTCTTCTGTAGCACCTAATGTGAACGTATCTCCCGCAACTGTACAAGCTCCAGCGATTAATGTTGTGCCAGTAGTTGCGCAGGCAGTGAGTCAAGCACCTAATGTGAATGTTCTTCCAACGCAGGCTCAAGTGCCAGAGATTAGTAGTGCTCCAGTTGCTGTCCAACCAGCTCCCGTTAACATTGCGCCACAGACGACACAAGCGCCTAACATCACCGTTTTGCCGTCTGTGGCGGAAACTCCGGCAGTAAAAGTTGCTACTGGGCCAGTACAACCTACCGTAATTAATCAGCCACAACCTGCCGTCAGTGTGCTTCCAACACCAGTACAAGCACCTAATGTCAGTGTTGCTCCAGCAATGGCACAAGCACCTGTCGTTAACGTTGCACCAACACCAGCACAAGCGCCTAATATCAACGTTGCTCCAGCAATGGCGCAAGTGCCTGCTGTTAACGTTGTGCCTACTCCAGTACAAGCACCTAATGTCAGTGTTGCTCCAGCAATGGCGCAGTCTCCGGCGGTTAATGTGATGCCAGCTCCGGTTCAGCCAACTGTAATCAATCAGTCGGCCCAGCCTCTGGTTA
The DNA here is from genome assembly GCF_046938665.1 of Lactobacillus delbrueckii subsp. bulgaricus. Classification (GTDB taxonomy): domain Bacteria; phylum Bacillota; class Bacilli; order Lactobacillales; family Lactobacillaceae; genus Lactobacillus; species Lactobacillus delbrueckii_C. The sequence continues at coordinate 79,824 of NZ_JBKZCD010000002.1, read as the reverse complement.
GCCAGCCTGCTGTTAATGTGAGCCAGCCAGCAATCGTCAACAACCTGCAGACTCCGGCAGTCCAGGCTAGTCCAGTGCCAGTGCAAATCATGCAATCACCAGCTAGCCAGGCCGCACCAGTCCAGGTAGTGCAGCCGATCAGTCAACCTGTCATCACGCAGGAACAGCCGGCGCAGGCAATGCCAACAATCAGCGCTGGATTAATGCCAATTCCGTCACTAGCTAGCCTGCTGACACCGGTTCAGCCGCTGGACTATCCAAAACAGCCGGTCTACAACGTGGACAGCGGCAGTGTAACGTCAAGCACGATCAGCAGTACTACTGTAAGCAACCAGACGACCAACACGACCGCTCCAACGTCCAGTTACGTGATCAACGTCCAGTCTGGTGCAATCCAGGTGGACGGTGCTAAGGATCCACAGAAGAGCGCTGAGCAGATTCTGGCAGAGATCGAAGAGATATTAGGACGGCAAGCGGCTAAAGCACTGTAGGAGACATAAATGGTAGCAAAGAAGACTACGAAGAAGCCTGCCAAGAAGTCGACTAAAAAGAAGACAACTAAGAAGGCGGCTAAAAAGACAACCAAGAAGAAAAGCACGGCCAGAAAGCCAAAAAAGTCTACTAAGAAGAAGGCTACGGTCAAGAAGAAAAGACCCCAAAAAGGCAAAACCAGAAAAAATCGGATCAGATCCAAAAAGTTTGGTGTCTACATCACTGACCAGAAAAGCGGGAAAACAGTCCAGATCCCAGTCAACCCAGAATCGCTGTCCTTCACCAGGGAGAGCGACGACACGAGTCAGAAGATTATAAAGCTGGGTGAAGTCAACCAGCTTGGTCTGCGAAAACTGACCAGCATCCAGATCGATTCTTTCCTGCCCAAGCGTAAGGCGCCTTACACCGTTGGCAAATGGCATAAGCCTCAGTACTACATCGACTTCTTCAACAGCCTGCAGAAGGGCAAGAAGAAGGTCAGAGTGACTGTGACCAGCACGAAGATCACCTTCTTGATGACCGTCTCCAGCTTCAAACACGGCTTTGAAAAGGGCTATGCTGACGATCCAACTTACACAATCATCTTCAAGCAGTACGTGCCTTTTTCTTATTCGAAGATCAAGAAACGCAAGAAGCCGAAGGGTAAGAGTGTAACGAAGAAGTCCAAAAAGAAGCGCAGCTCTAAAGCTGGCAAGATCACCAGGGGGACTAACGTAATCGTCACTGGGACTGCTTACCACAAATCCACTGGCGGCGGGAAGGCTAAGAGCTTGAAGAAGGCAAAGCGGAAAATAACGCTGGTCTCTGCGGGCAAGAAGTACCCGTATCACATCAAAGAAGGCTGGGTAACCAAGAAGAGCGTAAAGAAGGCATAGCATGAGCATCAAGTTAGAGTACTGGACCAGAGACAAGAAGACTGGTTACGACCTCAGCAAAAACGTCAATAACGTGAAGTGGACGACCGACCTCAACTACTCAGCTGGAGAATTGACTTTCGACCTTGTCTTTGCCGGCAAGCCAAAAAAGCCCGCTTTAGGCGGGATCATTAAGTACTGGTATAACGGCAAGAAGGTGTTCTACGGCTATGTCTTTGACGTTAAAGTGTCAGCAGATCGCACTGTGTCCGTCACGGCCTATGACAAGCTCTACTATCTCAAGAGCCAGGACTCAATTGTCTGGCCAACGATGACGCTTGGGTCACGCTTCACTGAAGTCTGCAAGCGGGCCGGGGTGACACACAAGATCGTAAACAAGCCGACGCATAAGGTCAAAGCGGAGATCTGTGAAGGCAAGACATACTTCGACATGATCAAGAGTGCTGTTAACAAGACTAAGAGCAGTACGGGCAGTTACTACTTCGTGACTACTAACTGGTCTACGGTAGAGCTGCGGAAAGCTCCCTACAAGAAGCTGAACTTGATCTTGGGTGACAAGTCCGGGATGATCAGCGGCAGTCTGCAGGAGAGCATTACAGACGCCTATAACGTTGTTAAGGTTTACACCAAACACACTAAGGGCAAGAAGACCTCTACAGCGAAATCTGGCTATTCTACGACCAGCTATCAGAAGTCAAGCAACAACGCTAAAACCTGCTGGAACTTCTTCGCTTCCAAGGGTCTGAGCGGTATCGCAATTGCTGGTATTTGCGGCAACATCGCCCAGGAATCGCAATACAGCCCAACAGCAACTAGCGGTAACGATGACATTGGGATCATCCAATGGACCGGCTCAGCCAAGACAGCGCTGATTAGCTGGTGTAACAGTCACGGGCTGAAGTACACCAGTTTATCTGCCCAGCTTGACTATCTCTGGAACGCCAGCTCGTCGGCCAGAACGTCTCACGGGATCAAAAACAACGCCACTCTTATGAGCGGGCTGCGGAATGCTAAATCAATTGAAGCAGCGGTCGATATTTTCGAGCAGCAGGTTGAAGGCGCCGGGATTCCAGCAATGGGAAATCGGTACCGCGATGCTCACCAGATCTACAACGAGATGAACGGCGCCAGTGTCAAGGGTGGCAAATCTAGCAAAACCAGCTCAAAGAGCAGCACTGCTACCACATCAACGCCCAAGAACACATCCTTCACCTTCACAACTGCCAAGGGGAGCACTATCGCCCGCTGGGGCTTGCTTCAGAAGGTGGTCCAGAAGAAGGACAAGGCTAACTCTGCCCAAGCCAAAGCACAGGCCAAGGCAGAGCTGAAGAGCTCAAACCAGATCACCAAGACGCTGACTATTGACTGCATCGGCAACCTTAATTTTGTTGCTGGTAACTCTGTCAACCTTAAAGTTGGCTATCTCAGCCAGAATAAGAGTAACGTTCCGATAACGAAGGCGGTCCATACGTGGTCTGGCTCAAGTTACACATGCAGTTTGACATTGAAAGCGGGGAAAAAATGGCTGGAGAATGGCTCTTAGAGCAATTAAGCCGGCGTGGCGGATCAGACTCCGATTACTGTGATGTCGTTACTGGGACTGTAGTCAGCGTTAGTCCGCTGAGAGTACAGCTATCTAACGAAATGGTGATTGGGCAGGAGTTTATCACGCTTGGCAAGAACATCGGACAACAGACAATTATCGGCACTGCCACTTTTGGCGACAAGACCGGGGAGATCTCAATCGATTTTGACAATAGCTTGCGGGAAGGCGACTCTGTGACGCTGATCCGGGCTGACGGTGGTCAGGAATTTTATTTGTTTGAAAGGGGGTAGCCTATGGACGATGAATTGACTAACAGCGACTACGATGACGATCTGGAAGACACTACTGACGGCGCTGAAGATGAAGACGACCAGGTAGATGATCCAGAAGATGACGATGAAGATGCTGAAACTTCACTTACTTTCAAAGTGGATAACGGCAGAATCGGCGGGAAAATTGACGGCCAGGAAGCCATGATCCAGGCTATCTCGAAGATTATGGAAACAGAACGGTCGGTCTATCCGATTTATAGCGAAGACTACGGGAACGACCTGGACGAGTTGATCGGCAAGAACTTTGACTTCGTCGAAACAGAGATCGAACGAGTTCTGGAAGAAGCTCTCGAAGAAGATGAGCGGGTAACCGGAGTTAGTGTTGATTCAATTGAAGAGACTGATTCAACTTCGCTGCTGGTGACGGCGACAGTGAGCACGATCTACGGCGAATTAGAAGTAACACAGGAGGTGGACGGATCAGATGGCGACAACTATTAGCGAATTGATTAACCAATTAGAAGGCCAGGACTACGACTACTATCTGGAGATGATGCTGGACAGCGTGCCAGAGGACATCGACACCAGAGAAGGCAGCGTAATCTATGATGCTTTAGCTCCAGCAGCCACTGTGCTGGCTGAGCAAGCGCTCAACATGGCCGAAATTGTGAGAGAAACTTATATCTCTACAGCAGACGGCCAGTTCCTGGACTACCGGGCGGCAGAACACGGCACGGCCAGAATCAAGGCCACCAAAGCACAGGTTAGAGCGACTGCTACAGACGAAACCGGTGCAGCACTGACGACTGTGAGAGTCGGCGACCAGTTCAGTTCTATCGGAGCTGAGCCGATCACCTACACTGTGCAAAGCGTTGAAGATGATCATAGCTTTATCATGGTCAGCGATACAGCAGGGACCAGCGCCAACTCATATACTGGCCAGATCTTGCCAATCACGCCTAACGATGCTTTGAGCTACGCCAAGATCACGGCCGTGACGGTGCCAGCAAGAGACGATGAAGATGACGAGACTCTCAGAAGTCGCCTCCTTCAGACAACTCCGTGGCTCGCCTACGGCGGTAACGTGGCGGACTACCAGGCTATGATCGCTGATATAGTAGAGGTTGGAGCAGTGCAGATCTACCCAACCTGGAATGGTGGCGGTACGGTCAAGCTGGTGATTTTGGGGGCTGATATGAAGGTTCCGTCTGCTGAGCTTATCAGCGATGTCACCAAGCAGATTGATCCGTCTCAAGGGCAGGGATATGGTCTAGCGCCAATCGACCACAGAGTCACTGTAGTAGCGCCTATGCCAGTGACCGTGAACATCTCTGCCACTATCGAAGTAGACACTGCTGGGGGTTATACCAAGTCAGCAGTCCAGTCAACGATTGAGAGCGCAATTGATCAGTACTTTTCCCAGCTCGTCAAAAGCTGGGGTACTCCTGATGCGGCCACCGGGCGCAGCTACAAGTTGACCGTCATGCGGTCTCAGATCTTGGCCAAAATTCTGGGCGTGGCTGGGGTAACCAACTCCAGTCTGCCGACACTCAACGGCAAGGAAGAGGACATAGCGCTGGTCTTCAACAGCCAGACTAGCCAGCTTCCTGTAAGAGGGGCGGTGACGCTGAATGGATAGTGAAGAGCTGCTTGAGTATATGCCGGAGTTTTACGACGGCGTGTATGAAATGGAAGAGCTACTCAGAGCGCAAGGGCAAGCACTGGCTGCTAACGACAAAACACAAGAGCAGATTATGGACAATCAGTTTGTTGTTACTGCTGATGAAACTGGGGTCAAGGCTTTCGAAGAGCAGTTAGGCATTGTGGCCAAACCAGCCGCAACGCTTGATGAGCGCAAGCAGCAGATCATCGTAGAAAGCGCACCACCTCAGCCGCTAACCAAGAACTATCTGCACTCCAGCTCGACAAACCTTTTCGGGATGCAAGTAGACTTTGATATCGACACATCTCAGCAGACGGTCACAGTTTACGCTACTGCTACTGGCAGCATTACAGCAGTCCAGGCCGAAAACCTGCGAAACTGGCTTTACCACATCCTGCCTGTCAATATGTTGCTGAATGTCCGGATCAGTTTTGCGACTCAAAATAGCGATTTGCAGGCTTTCGCTAGCGTGGCTACCAGCTTCAAGTCAAGCCTGGTGTCTGCTGCTGAAACATCTCAGATTTAGGAATTAGGAGGTATAAATGGCAAGTTACGGAAACACCGTGCTGACCGGTGCTGGTATCGATCTGGTCAAGCGTGTGATTGCTAAAACAGCTACTTTCGAAATCACTAGAGTAGCGACATCTAGCGATAGCAGGCTGACTAATGCGACTATCAGCGCTATTGAAGCTATGACTGCCTTGCCTAGCGTCAACCAGACGGGCACGGTCACAGCTTTCGACACATCAAATGACAAGCAGGTAGGGCTTAAATGCGAGTTCACCAACCAAGGGCTGACTAACCAGTACAGCATCTGCGGCGTTGGCATCTACGCCAAGGAAGCAGGCAAGAGTGAGATCCTCTTCGCTGTAGCACCAGCCAAAGAGCCGGAAACCATGCCTGCTAAGCCTAACGACCAATCAGCGCTGTTTTCTTTTAGCTTGAACATGTACGTAGTCGTTGGCCAAGCCAGCGCTATGTCAATCACAGCAACGACAGAAGGCGTGGTCAAGTCGATCAACGGCACGATTAAGCCGGACGCAAACGGCAATGTCTCTTTGTCCTATTACTCACAGGCAGAAATTGACCAGAAGATCAGCTCACTCAGTAGTGCCATCGACAGCTTAAACAGCTCAAAAACCAACAACACGGACTTCAGCGCTCTGAAGAATCGTGTAGCTGCTAATGAAGCAGGCAAGGCAGATAAATCCAGTGTCTATGACAAAGGGACTGCTGATAATCGCTATCTGCAGAGAGACGCAAGCAGTACGCTTAAATCCGGAGCGCTCTTACGCTGGGATGACTCTGGTCATGCCAATGACGGCAATAATGTCCCATACATGGCAGGCGGCCTGCACTGGGATGGTAAGACTGACAGGGCTGAAATCAGAGCAGAGGAAACTGGCACAGATAATCTTGATCTGGTCTTCGACCTTGGCGATGATGGCTCGAACAACGTCGACTTCCGCTGGAACAACGTCAGCAAGGCCAAGATCAACTCGTCTGGGAAGTTCACGGGCCATGTCGACTGGGCCAATGTAGACGGCAAAGACACGTACAGCAGGGCAGAGATCGACAGCAAAGTGTCCAACATCCAGATTGGTGGGCGAAATCTTCTTAGAAATACAAGAACATTGGACTCTGACGTATGGCTTTTTCGTGAAGCCTGGCCGAAAGCTAGCTACTCCTACCAAGGATGCCAAGTTCGGGGCAGTGATGTGACAGTGTGGAATGGTTTTTCACAATACATTGAAGTTAGTGGTGGGGAAACCTATGTTTTCTCGATCGATGTTAAGTCTGCCGATGGAGGTAGCTATAGCGATGCTGGATTCTATGTTTCGCTAAATCCCGACGACGGCTACACTAAGGCGCAGGCATCGGGCGATAATGAGATATTTACCTATGATGCAGACTGGAAACGGCTGTCTTTTGTAACACACATAACATCTAATGGCTATATTAAGCCACGGATCGAACGTGTGACTGCAGCGAGAGGAAAAATTGTTTTTGCTCGACCGAAGCTGGAAAAAGGCAACCTGGCAACCGACTGGTCTCCAGCCCCAGAAGACCTGGAAGAGGGGATTGCGTCCACGACGGCCACAGCTAACGAAGCCAAGGCGAAAGCTGAAGCCAATGCGAACAGCATCCAGATGCTGAGTGATAACATTAACAGCTCCGGTTACACTTCAATCACACGTACGGTAGGCGTAAATCTTGATTCATTCATTGAACTTGGTTCATTCTATTTCCCTAGCTCTGCAAACTGTGTCAATTGTCCGATTAACGAAAACCAGAAAGACGATATGTGTGTGGAAAATCGGAAAGTTGGGGGAACAATAATCCAGAAGTGCTATTTCGTGAAAACATACAGCACTGTGTATATTCGCACCACATCCACTAACGGATCTATTTGGAATTTATGGGCCCAAATTAACGGAGTGTACCAAATGGACTTTTAGAAAGCTAGGTACAATCCGTTAATTTGGCGACGGCTAAGGAGGCCAATTATGACAGAAGAAACTCAATCAATCGAAGTAACTAAAACGCAAGCAGAGATGATCACTGACCTGCTCAGCAATTTCACCTACGCCTACCGCTCTGACGTAGACGTAGACTGTCAGCGTGAGCTGGTAGAGAAGGATAAGGTGGGAAAATATCCTTACCCTCCAGACACACCAGGCTCTGATCTGAAGCAACCTACTTATGACTGGATCAATGCCACGTGGGTGGAAAAAGCAGCTGATACGATCAAAGAGCTTTCAGCACAAGTAGATGGGCTGCAGGCAAGCAAGGAAGTCTTAAACCAGCAAAATACCGCTCTGCTGAAGATGGTGTCATCAATCAACGCCAACTTTGGTAGCATGTCTGCTACTATCAACCAACTTGCCCAACAACTGGCAGCTAAGAACGCTGAAGAAGTCAAATAAGGAGGCAGAACATGGCAGCAAATTACTATATCTTAGATCCAGACTGGCTGGCACCTACGTACAAGATGGAATACGACTGGGGCTGGATTGACAAGGCGACCGTCCAATCATACGTAAAGCTTGGCTACATCACAGGCAAGGGCTACAAGCTCATCACAGGCGAAGACTATGAAGAATCTTAGAAGCGGATCACCTCTCCATCTCATCGTAGGCCTTGATCTGATCGCCACGGGACTGATTTTGATGAATAACGACAGATACTTTTTCTGGCCGCCTCATCCAGAGATCATCACGGCTATCCTCAACGACGATGTAGTCGGAGCAATCGGCACGCTGACAGGAATTGGTTTGATCTGGTGGGCCTACTCCAAGGTAAAATCAGTCAAGGCAGATCACTGGCTGATTACCATTGCCACAGGCTACTACACGATCCTCAGCATGACAGAGTTTTCTCATGCGCTGTTTTCGCCAGCAGGTGAGCCACACATGTTCATGAGTGGGATCGGAGAGCTGGTCATGGCTCTGGTGACACTTTACATGGCCAAGCAGAGCCCAAGTGGAGAAGAAGGCGACAGAATCAAGAAAGGGTGAGACATACGAACTGGCAAGATTTAGCTACGAAGGTCTTACCCTTGGTGGTCAGTGTCATCACTGCTTACTATTCGTACAAGCTCAACAAGGCCAAGTCAGACAGGGAGACTGCTAAAGACCAGTTTGACCGTCTGAACGAAGAAGTTGAGAAGATGAAGCGTGAGCGTGATGAGTACTATGAGAAGACTAAGAAGCAGGATCAGCAGATTTTGAAGCTAAAGAAGGATCTGCTGATGCAGCAGAGTGAAGCAAGACAAAGGGAGGCAAAGAATGACGGTTAAAGACTGGATCTATTTGGCCATGACGATCGGCGGCTACTTGGTGGCCGTGATCGCTGGGCTTTACGCAAAAAACAAGACAAAAATCAACAAGTCAACTGCAGCAGGCAAGGCTATGGACGTTGTTGGTCAGCTCGCTACCTATGCAGTCCACGAGGCTGATCGGGTCGACATGAGCAATGATAGTAAACGCCAATATGCCGTTGAAGTGGTCACTCAAGGCTTGAGCTGGCTTGGCGTAAAGGGGGTAACCCCGATTATTGTCAAGGGGGCTGTTGAAGATGCTGTCAACGCCATGCACCTCGCCAACTCACAGCAGGCAGTAGCAGAAACTAAGGAGGTTACTAATGGTAAGTAAGACTTACGGCGTCGATGTGGCAAGTTACCAGCCGACAGACTTATCCGGCTATCACAAGGCAGGCGCTAGCTTTAGTGTGGTCAAGCTCACGCAGGGGACTGGCTACTTTAACCCGAAGGACACGGCTCAGATCAAGTCCAGCCGGTCTTTGGGCATGGAAACTCACGCCTACCACTATGCTGAGTTTGGCAGCTCTGTCAGCCGGGCTAAAGAAGAAGCTAAGTTCTTCCTGGCTAGAGCAAGCAAGCAGAACATCAGCAAAAAGCGCTACCTCTTCTTGGACTGGGAAGCAGGGTCCGGAAACGTAGTGACCGGAGCGAAATCTGCCAACACGGCGGCGATCATCGCCTTTATGGACGCCTGCAAAAAAGCAGGCTACAAAGTCGGTCTGTATTCTGGTGCGGCTCTGATGCGCTCAGCTATCGACACTGCACAGATCGTCAAGCGCTATGGGACTTGTCTCTGGGTAGCTTCCTACCCTACGATGTCGGCGGTCTCATCAGCAGACTTCGGCTACTTTCCATCAATGGACGGCGTGCTCATCTGGCAGTTTACGTCAAACTGGCACGGCCTGGGCGTAGACGGCAATGTAGCCTTTTTCAAGGCCGAAAAGTCGGCCGCCAAGAAGACTGCTGAGCCAGCCAAGAAGGAGACAGCTAAGGCTACCGCTAAGGACTTTGATCACGTAGTCAAGGTCAAGGATCTGGGTGCTGGGAAGGCGTCCTGGAAGGTGCGCCTGCTCTCCAAGAGCGGCCACTATACTGACTCATACGTGCCGCAAGGATCTTCCTGGAAGACGGCCAAGGTCATGACGATCAAGGGCAAGAAGTGCTATCTGATTGGTAAAGACCTGTGGATTCCAGACGAGTTTGTGACAATCACGAAATAGTAATAAGCCTAGTTCCTTCAAGGGGAGCTAGGCTTATTTTTTATATTTTCACAAAGAAAAGTGTTGGCATATCTACGATATGGCGTATAATAGTAATTGTAAGGAAAGGAGTAAAGCCATCCGGAATAGAAAGGAGGACTTACGGATATGGCTAAAGATCCAAAAGAAAAAGACGAAGTCATCGCCAAATATGCAATGATTTCAGCTTGGGCACTTCCGGTTACCGAGCTGATCAAGCAGATTGGCAGAGTGATCCTCGCCTTGATCAAATAGTAATGCAAAGTGGCAGACTTAGATCTGTCGCTTTGTCATATCCGTATTTTAGCAAAGATGTCAGAAAAAGAAAAGCAAAAATGCGTTATCTACGCTTCATACTCAGTAATAGCGACCGTATTGATTAAGTTGATTTTTGAGGTACTACTAGAATGGTAAAAGTTACAGAAGCTCAACGAAGAGCAAGCAAGAAGTGGGATGAAAAAAACAGAGCACGTAAATCATACATCACCAGGAGATCATCAGCAAAGAGCTTCATCTTGAACCTGGCGACGGAAGAGGACCTGGACGCTATACTGTCCTACGTGGAAGAGCGTCGGCGTCTGCTGGAAGAGTTGCCCGAAAAAAGCCCGAAAAGAAGTTGAACTTGGCTTAATCCTGTTTAACTTAAAGTATGATAGAATGTAGTGTCTACAAGCAGTTTAAAAGTATTAAATCAACTTTCCACTTCGGGTATAATTGTTTAGTACTTTAGTAAGGATGCGAGAAAATATATGGACTTAGAAAAATTAAAAGACTACCAAAAGCACATCCGCAATTTTTCAATCGTGGCCCACGTTGACCACGGCAAATCAACGATTGCCGACCGGATTCTGGAACTGACGGACACGGTTTCCAAGCGGCAGCTGAAAAATCAAATGCTGGATGACATGCCCCTTGAACGGCAGCGGGGGATCACCATCAAGATGAACTCGGTGCAGGTCAAGTACCACGCCAATGACGGGGAAGACTACATTTTCCACTTGATCGACACCCCCGGCCACGTCGACTTCTCCTATGAAGTTTCCCGGTCCCTGGCCGCCTGTGAAGGGGCTGTCCTGGTCGTTGACGCCTCCCAGGGTGTCCAAGCCCAGACCCTGTCCAATACTTACCTGGCTTTGGAAAACGACCTGGAAATCCTGCCTGTTTTAAACAAGATCGACCTGCCAAGCGCTGACCCGGACATGGCCAAGAGCGAAATTGGCGACATGCTGGGCTTAGACGCCAGCGACGCCGTGGAAGTTTCCGGCAAGACCGGGGCAGGGATTCCGGAACTTTTGGAAAGAATCGTGACCGACATCCCAGCGCCGACCGGGGACTTGACCAAGCCCCTCAAGGCCTTGATCTTTGACTCCAAGTATGATGACTACCGGGGGGTGGTCATGTCAGTCAGAATTGAAGAAGGCACGGTTAAGCCAGGCGACGAAATCATGATCATGAACACCGGCAAAAAGTATGAAGTAACCGAAGTCGGCGTTTCCAGCCCCCACCCGGTTAAAGAAGACATCTTGATTGCCGGGGACGTTGGCTATATTACTGCCAATATCAAGTCTGTCCGGGAAACCCGGGTCGGGGATACCATCACCAGCGCTGAAAACCCGACGGCAGAAGCTTTGCCAGGCTACCGGCAGATTCCGCCAATGGTCTACTCTGGTATGTATCCAACCGACAACCGGGACTATGACGACTTGAAGGAAGCCCTGCAGAAATTACAGCTTAACGATGCGTCCCTGGAATTTGAACCGGAAACTTCCCAGGCCCTGGGCTTTGGTTTCCGCTGCGGCTTTTTGGGCCTTTTGCACATGGACGTCGTGCAAGAGCGCTTGGAGCAGGAATTTGACCTGGACCTCATCATGACCGCGCCGTCAGTTGACTACCACGCCATCATGCCGACTGGGGAGGTCAAGCTGATCGACAACCCGGCTGACCTGCCGGATGCCGGTGAATACAAGGAATTGCAAGAGCCTTACGTTAAGGCGGAAATCATGGTGCCAAATGACTTCGTCGGCGCAGTAATGCAGCTGTGTGAAGGCAAGCGGGGCGAGTTCCAAACCATGGATTACCTGGACAAGTACCGGGTCAACGTGATCTACGAAATGCCCCTGGCGGAAATCATCTACGACTTCTTTGACCAGCTCAAGTCTTCAACCAAGGGCTATGCTTCTTTGGACTATGAAATCATCGGCTACAAGGCCACCAACCTGGTCAAGATCGACATTCTCCTGAACAAGGAACCGATCGATGCCTTGAGCTTCATCGCCCACCGCGAAGAAGCCCGGGACCGGGCCGTCCAGATGTGCAGCCTGTTGAAGAAGCTGATCCCGCGGCAAAACTTCCAAGTTGACATCCAAGGAGCAATTGGGTCCAAGATCATTTCCCGGGCTACGATCAAGCCTTACCGAAAAGACGTTACCTGGAAGATCCACACCGGTGACCCGGACCGGCGGGCCAAGCTTCTGGAGAAGCAGAAGCGGGGCAAGAAGCGGATGAAGTCAGTTGGCCGGGTGGAAGTCCCGCAGGACGCATTTATGGCAGTATTACGGATGAATGACGATGACATCAAAGGCAAGTAAAAATACAAAAGACCACCCAGTCCGCCGGATTATTCTGCGCCTAGTTGCCGTAATCCTCTTTTTGCTGGGCCTGGCTTTGGTCTTTAACCAGCAGATCAGCGCGTTTTTGGTCAAGCAGAACCAGACCGCGGCTTTAAAGGGCCTGACCCGGGACCAGGTCGTGCAGAACCAGAAAAAGAAGGGGATGTATGACTTCAAGAAGGTCAAGTCAATTGACTTTGCCCAGACCACCCGCAGCCGGGTCAAGAACACCGCTGGCGCAATTGGGGCAATTTCCATCCCCAGCGTCAAGCTCTACCTGCCAGTTATGCAGGGCCTCTCAGACGCGGCTCTGTCAACAGGGGGCGGCACCATGCGGGCTGACCAGAAGATGGGGAAGGGGAACTACCCTTTGGCCGGCCACTACATGACTGACCAGGGGGCCCTTTTTTCACCCCTTGAACGGGTCAAGCTGGGCAGCATGGTCTACTTGACTGATTTAAAGAAGGTCTATGCATACAAGATCTACTACAAGAAGGTGGTTGACCCCAGCGCCGTCTGGCTGGTTGCCAACACCAAGAAGAAGATCGTGACCTTGATCACCTGTGCCGATGGCGGGGTAAACCGCTGGTCTTTAAGAGGGAAACTGACCGCGGTCAAGCCAGCAAGCAAGCAGAATTTGGAGATGTTTAAACTTCGATGAAATGGCAAGAAAGAACAGCTGCTCCTTTGGCCAGTAGCCTGGTTGAGAAATTTCAACTTAGCCCATTAACGGCTAAGTTGTTTTCTTTGCGGGGAATTGACAGCGAGGAAAAAATCGACTACTGGCTCCACGCCAGTGAAAATGACCTGGCAGATCCCTCTTTGATGCATGACATGGACAAGGCAGTCGACCGAATCAACCAGGCCCTGGACGAGGGTGAAAAGATCACTATTTACGGGGACTATGATGCTGACGGGATCACCGCCACGGCCATCATGACGGAAATGCTGACCATCATGGGGGCTGATGTCCATTACTTCATTCCTGACCGCTTCAAGGACGGCTATGGGCCAAGTTTAGACCGCTACAAGGATATTGTGGCAGACGGGACGAAATTGATCATTACCGTTGACAATGGGGTAACCGGGATTGAAGAAGTGGCATATGCACAGTCTCACGGCGTGGACGTGATCGTTACCGACCACCACACCTTCAAGGAGGAAAAGCCCGACGCTTATGCCCTGGTGCACTGTAACTACCCAGGCCAGGCTTATCCTTTTGACGACTATTGCGGGGCCGGGGTAGCTTATACTATTGCCCGGGCAGTCTTAGAAGACACGGCCAGCGAATTTTTGGAACTGGCCATGATCGGGACCATTGGGGACATGGTCAAAGTTTCCGGTGAAGGGCACATTATCGTCAAGCGGGGCTTGGAGATGCTGAATGAAAGCTCCCGGCCGGGCCTGGTGGCTCTTATCCGCAATGCCGGCCTTACCCCGGGGATGATTGATGAAGAAGACGTCGGCTTTAGCATCGCTCCCCGTTTAAACGCCTGCGGCCGCCTGGCTGATGCCAGCCTGGCCGTAAGGCTGCTTTTGGCGGAAAGCCCGGGCGAGGCCCAGGAATTAGCCGATCAGATTGAAAAGCTGAACAATGAGCGAAAAGACCTGACTCAAGCGACCATGCGGGCGGCTGAGGCTCAAATTAAGCGCCGGGGCTACCAGAAAGAAGCGACATTGACCCTGTATGACCCGGCCTGGCATGAAGGGGTCATGGGCTTAGTCGCCAATAAGATCGTGGAAAAATACCACAAGCCGACCTTGATGCTGACGAAAAACGAGGCCGGCCTGGTCAAGGGGTCCGGCCGGTCCAGCCAGGGCTTCAACTTGTTCAATGCCTTGAAACCTTTTGAAGGCAAGTCCATCACCCAGTTTGGCGGCCACGACTTTGCCTGCGGCCTGTCGACGACTGAGGAAAATCTGAACCAGCTCAGGCGCGACTTTAACCAAAGCTTTAAGGCAGGGGAGAAGGGTCCGGAAAAGGTCCAGGAATATGATGGCACGATCAGTCCATTAGATGTTGATTTGACCAGCGTTTATGACCTGGCCCAGGCCGGGCCTTTTGGCACGGACAACCCCCAGCCGGTCTTTTTGCTGGACAAGCCGCAGATTTCTAACTTCCGCCCGATGCGGAAGGGCTGCAGCTTCATGGTGGGCCCGGTCAGGGCGGTGGATTTTGACCACGGCTTAAACCAAACTGTCCTGCCTTATTTGCAGCAGATGTTGGTTAAGCTTGCTTCTAACACTTTTAAAGGCAGGACCAATGTCCAGTTCCGGATTGTTGACCTGCATTACGGCCAGTCCTTGTACGCGCCAGCCGCCCGGATTGTGGACTTCCGCGGGCAGGAGAATTTGCTGGGTTTTGCGGACAAGTATCTCTTATTTGATGAGAAAAATCTCAGCCAGGCCATGAATCATTTTGGCATTACTAAAGAGCAGATTTCCCTGGCTAAGGACAATGAAGACCTCAGCCAGCAGGTCGTGTCAGTTCTTGACGTGCCGGCCAATGAGGCCCAGCTGAACTTTGTCCTGGCCAAGCCTTACCGCCAGCTCTACCTGCGCTTTCAGTTGGACCAGCTGCCAGGGGAGGCCCTGCCCAGCCGGGGCAACTTCGGCCTGGTCTGGCAGTACTTTTTAGCCCACCCGGGACTAAAACCGAATGATTACATGCAGGCTGCCGGCCAGCTGGGGATGGATCCGGACAGTATCATGTTTATTTTGAGGGTGTTTTTTACCCTTGATTTTGTTAAAATGGAAGAGGACAGATTGCTCCCTAAGCCGAGTCCGACAAAGAAGTCTTTGGACGATTCAGCCTATTACCGGTCAGTGAAAGCAGAATATGCCTTCGTTAACAAATTACGAACAATCTCTTCGAATGAATTAATTCGCTATGCCAGTGGTCTAGCAAATGGAGGATTACAAAATGTCAATTGATTTTAAGAAGTACATTGCCAGCGTCAAGGACTTCCCGAATGAAGGAATCATCTTCCGGGACATCACCCCGATCCTGCAAGACGGTGAAGCCTTCGCGGCAGCTACTCACGAAATTGCTGAATACGCCAAGAGCCGGCAAGCTGACGTGATCGTCGGGCCGGAAGCCCGGGGCTTCTTGGTCGGGACTCCGGTAGCAATCGAACTGGGTATCGGCTTCGTGCCAGCCCGTAAGCCCCACAAGCTGCCACGGGAAGTAGAAGCTGCGGCTTACGACCTGGAATACGGGTCAAACGTCCTGGAAATGCACAAGGACGCGATCAAGCCTGGCCAAAGAGTAGTCATCTGCGACGACTTGATGGCAACGGCCGGCACCCTGCACGCCACTAAGGAATTGATTGAACGCCTGGGCGGGAAAGTTGTCGGGGCAGCCTTTTACATTGAACTGACCGACCTTAAGGGCAGAGAAAAGTTCCCGGACGTGGACATCTTCTCCCTGGTTCAATATACCGGCGCTTAATTTTAAGAGCAAGACAGAAAAAACGGCTTTACCGGAAGGTAGAAGCCGTTTTTGTTTGTATTAAAAATAAAGAGTAAAACTATTGCAGCCGGTCCAGGTGGTCCAGGTGCTCAGTCATCGCGTCGATGATCTGCACGATGTCCTGGTCGTTGATTGAATAGTAGACAAAAGTGCCTGCTTTGCGTTTCTGCACGAAATCGTATTTTTTCAAAATACCGAGCTGCTTGGAAATTACCGGCTGAGAGACGCCCAGGTGGCCGACGATTGCCGAAACCGGGCTTTCGCCGTGTTTTCTCAGGTAAAAGAGAATATGGATTCGCAGGCTGTTGCCCAAGACCTTGAAAAGGCGGGCCGCCTGGTCGATCAGTTCTTCATCTGTCATGCGGTTCTCCTTTCCAGTTTTCCCCCCTTGATTATATATCATTTTTGTTATATAGTGTAGGCAAGAGTAAATATACCAAAAACGATATATAAAAGATTACGCAGGTAAAAATCATGAAAGACCAAGCATCAAAAAGGTATTTGTGGGTGACTGTCTTCAATGTCATCATTACGGCCGCGGAAATTGCCGGCGGAATTATCTCCGGTTCCCTGGCCCTCTTGTCAGATGCTTTGCATAACTTGAGTGACATTGTTTCCATCGTGGTTGCCTTTGCCGCTAATTTGATCGCCAAAAGAAGCAAGGACCAGCACAAGACCTTTGGCTACAAGCGGGCCGAAACCCTGGCTGCCTACACCAACGGCCTCTTCTTGCTGGCCATTAGCATCTATCTCTTTATTTCAGCCATTAAGCGTTTCAGCAAGCCTGAACCGATTGAAGGGGGCGTCATGTTCATCGTCTCCTTGATTGGCCTGGCCGGCAACTTGATCTCCATGCTGATCCTGGGCAAGGGGAGCAAGGAGAACTTGAATGCCCGGGCCCTCTTTTTGAATATGATGTCGGACACCTTGTCCAGCGTGGCTGTCGTAGTGGGGTCACTCTTGATTTACTACCAAAACTGGACCCTGGTGGACCCGGTCTTAACTATGGCCGCGGCAATTTTCCTCTTGAAAGAGGCTTTTGAAGTTACCAGGGACTCAGCTAACGTCTTGATGGAAACTAACCCCGACTTGGACCTGGAAGCCATTGAAGCGGCTGTTTTGGCCTTTAAGGAGATAAGACAGCTCCACCACCTGCATGTCTGGCGCTACAGTGATGACACCATCATGCTGGACGCCCACATTGTGGTTGACTCCGGTTTAACCGCCAAGCGGATTGAAGAGCTTGATGAAGAGATTGCTGTTTGTCTGAAGGAAAAGTTTGCCATCAACCACGTCACCCTGCAGGCAGAATGCAGCCGGGGCCTGGATGAGGACCTTTTGTCAACCAACAAGGAAAATTAAGAAAAGATTAGCTAACTTTAAAAAAGAGAAAATTAGGGTCAAAAGGCTTGTCTGCGCAAGGCTTAGGCCTTATAAGAATTAAAGTTAGCAAAAAATAGCAAGAAGATGAAAATAATTTTAAAAAGGCCTTGCTAACTTTCAGAAAGAGTATTATAGTTACAACTATAAAAACTAGTGATTGAATTTTTAGGAGGTAATATCATGGCTAAAAAAGATCTCGATTGGGCAAATATCGGCTTTGGCTATCATCAAACCGACAAGCGCTACGTGGACTATTTCCACGATGGCGCCTGGGAAGGCGGCAAGCTGACCGACGACCCTAATGTTGTATTGAATGAATGTGCTGAAACCCTGCAATACGCCCAGCAAGTTTTTGAAGGGATGAAGGCCTACACCTGGAAGGACGGCTCTGTCGTTGTCTTCAGGCCAGACCAAAACGCGGAACGGATGTACAACTCCGCTAAGCGGATCGAAATGCAGCCTTATCCAAAGGACAAGTTCGTTGAAGCAATTGACCAAGTAGTCAAGGGCAATGTTGACTGGGTACCACCATACGGTTCAGGTGCGACTCTTTACCTGCGTCCATACGAAATTGGTACCACCCCAATCATCGGCGTTGCTCCGGCAACTGACTACATGTTCAGAATCTTTGCAACTCCAGTTGGCCCATACTACAAGGGCGGGGCTACTCCAGTTGCCGTTCAGGTTGCCCAATATGACCGGGCCGCACCTCGCGGGACTGGCCACGTTAAGGCCGCTTTGAACTATGCCATGAGTTTGAAGGCGACTGTCACTGCCCACCAGGCAGGTTTTGCTGAAAACATGTACCTGGACCCAGCTACCCAAACTTACATTGAAGAAACGGGTGGCTCAAACATTATCTTCATCGACCAAAACAACCACTTGGTCGTTCCTAAGTCAAATTCAATTTTGCCATCAATCACTAGACGCTCCATCGTATACTTGGCTGAACACTACCTCAACTTGACGGTTGAAGAAAGACAAGTCCGCTTCGACGAAGTTCCATCCTTCAAGGAATGTGCTTTGGTCGGCACGGCTGCCGTATTGTCACCAGTTGGCCGCATCGTCAATGGCGACCAGGTCATCGACCTGCCATCAGGCATGGACAAGCCAGGCAAGTTCATGGAAGAACTTTACAACACTTTGACTGGCATCCAAAATGGGGAAGTCGAAGCCCCAGAAGGCTGGATCCACCACGTGATGTAAAAATCATAATCGAGAATAAGATAAAAAATAGTAGTTTTCGCAACTGCTATTTTTTCGTGCTTTGGCCAGGGCCGGAAACTGTTATAATAAAAGCTAGTCAAACTAGCGAGGTGTATGATGAACAAATTTTGGAACCACATTGATCAGAAGTATTTTAAGATTGCCCTTTACTGTCTGGGCACGGTCTTTGCCGGTCTCTTCATCCTGCTTTTAGCCTATGAGTCAACTGGCTTCTGGGTCCGGGTAGGCAAGATTCTGGCGGCAATTGCCCAGCCTTTGACTTACGGTTTGGTTTTAACCTATCTTTTGATGCCTTTGACCAACTTCTTTGACCGGAAGTTTTCCAAGGGCAGCAGCCGGGGGGCAGTGGCGACAGCCAGCCGGTCAGCCGCCGTGGCCTTGACCCTGCTCTTGCTCTTGCTGGTTATTTTACTGGCCGCGACAGCAGTTTTCGTGACCTTCTCCAAGCAGCTGAGCCATTTCAGCTTGGACAGCTTAGAAAGCCTCTATGACCAACTGAAAGCCCAGTACAGCAGCTTTATCAACGAAATCTTAGCCTACCTGCAAAAGCAGGGCTGGTCGACCAGCGGCCTGGTCTCTTATCTGCAAAAGGGGGTCGGCCGGGTAACTGGCTTTTTGAGCGACTTCTTCTTCGGGGTGATTTTTGCCATCTACTTCCTCTACGATGGTCAGCGAATCGCGGCCTACTGGAAGGGAAACCTGGGCACCCTCTTAAACAGAAAGGTGATCAACGGAATCAAGCTCTTCTTAGCAGACGCTGACCGGGCCTTCTCCGGCTACATCAGAGGGCAAATTATCGATGCTTTTATCGTTGGCCTTTTAGTCAGCCTGGCCATGCTGATTGCCAAGGTCCCATATGGCCTTTTGATCGGTTTGGTAACCGGGCTGGGGAACCTGATCCCATACTTTGGTCCGATTTTAGGCTATGGGATGGTTATCTTAGCCTGCACCCTCAGCCAGAATATGACAGCTTTGATCGTGGGGATGATTATTCTCCTCTTGATCCAGGCGATTGATGGCAATATTCTTAATCCTAAGCTTTTGTCTTCAGCCATTCACATCCACCCCCTGTACGTTATCGCCTGCGTGATTGCCGGCGGGGCCATGGGTGGCTTTGTGGGGATGCTGATTGCCGTCCCGATGGGGGCCTTGCTGAAAACGGAATTCGAGCGCTTGATTGCCTACCGGCAAAAGCAGCTGGAAAAGAGCAAAGAGGCAAGTGAAGAGTAAGCAGCAAGCAGTAAATAGATCTGAGAACAAAGTAAAAGGACTCGCAAAAGCGGGTCCTTTTTGTCAGATTAAACAGTAATAAGTATAAAGCATTTAGTAGATGATTGAGTTTGCCTTACTGGCCATTAGCCAGCTGAACCTTTTTCAAGCCAGCAGCCTGGCGGACCAGGTCGCTGATTCTTTGCCGCTCTGCCAGACTGATGTGCTGGTAGGAGACCCCGTCCTGGTTAAAGCCGGTCCCGTGGGTGTAGTCGGTTTCCAGCTGGTCGCCGCTTGCCCGGTAGGACTTGGCCATCTGGGTCAAGTCGCTGAAAGTCAAATCAGTTCTGACCTGGCTGGAAACAGAGTTGAGGAAGGCTGGCTTTAAGAGGCTCTGGACGTCAGCCCCGCTCTTAATAATCGCGGTCAAGACCTGTCTTTGCCGCTTTTGCCGGCCGTAGTCGCCTTCAGGGTCGTCATAACGCATCCGGCAGTATTCCAGAGCCTTGTCCCCGTTCATATGGGTCGTCACGCCCTTTTTATAGCTATAGCCCTCGTAGTCAAAGCTCAAAAGAGGAGTAATATCAACCCCGCCCAGCTGGTCGATGATCGACTTCATCCCGCCCATGTTGATCAAGGCATAAGTATTGACTGGAATCTTGAAATACCGGTCTAAGGTCTGGCTGAGCAGCTTGACTCCGCCGTAAGTATAGGCGGCATTGATCTTAGAAGGGGAGTATTGAGGATATTGCGGGAAGTTGACCTGGAAGTCCCGCTCGATGCTGACGATGGTCGACTTCTTGGTCTGGGGATTAAGGACTAAAACCATGATGGAGTCGGTCCGTCCCTTGTAGTCCCGGCCCAGGGCCCCGGTGTCAGTCCCCATCAAGAGGACGACTAAGGGCTTGTTTTTCTTTAATACTTCTTCCTTGTTCCCATTTTCAGCGGCTTTTAAGCCGCTTTTTTGATAGGACCGGCTGACGGCTCTTTCAACATTGAAGTAGCTGTAGGCCAGCATGCCGGATAAGATGACTAGCAACAGAATTGCCAGACTCATGATGATTCTAAAAATTCGCTTGCGCATTAAATTCTTCTTTCCCTATAAAGCTAATTGGCCAAAAATAGCCAAACACACATTTATTTGTTACTTGTTCTTCATGACCGGCTGGTAGACCAGGTCGATCAATACGGCAGCCAGGAAGGCCACGGCCAAAGAAGTCAAGAGCTCCTTAATCCCGATGGCCGGCATGGCGATGCCCAAAAGTGCTAAAAGGCAGGTCAAAAGGATATCGGCGATCTGGACACTGGCTACCGGCTTAGATGGGGCAGACTGCCAGAAGAAGCGCTTGGTCCGGGTGATCAAGACGATCATCATGGCGCTCATAACTAAGAAGACGTAGACCATGGTGCCAACTTGATCATGATTTACTCCGGCCCTTGTTAAGGCAGAGACAAAGACAAAACCGATGATTGTCCAGGCTCCGGCCAAGGAGAAGGCAATTTTAGCCAGCTTGCCCATGTCCCAGTTCTCTGGCTTGTAAGTGATGTGAGTCTTGTCGGTCCCGATCATCATGGTGACCATGTTGTTCATGATCGTGTAGATGACCATGGCATTTAAGGCCATCGGCAGGTAGCCAAAAATAAGATAAGAGAAGGTCAAGAGCATGGTCAGTTCAGCAGTTCTAGCCAGTTTGGTCAAAGACCAGGTGGTCATCCGCTGGTAAACCCGGTGGCCGGCATCCAGGATCTTGACGATAGGGCTCAGGCCCTCATCCAAAAGGACCATCTTGCTGCTCTTTTTGGCCACGTCAGCAGCATTTGATACAGCGATGCCGACTTCGGCCTGCTTGAGGGCAGGGGAGTCGTTAACCCCGTCCCCGGTCATGCCGACGATATAGCCAGCCTTTTGGAAGTACTTGACCATGTCCAGCTTGTCTTCTGGCAAAACGTCGGCGATCCCGGCCAGGTCTTCTGCCTTTACCCCCTCTTTAAAGTCGCTAATCGAGATGACCTTGCCAGTCAAGCCGACTTCTTTAGCCACGCTGGCCGCGGTTTTCTGGTTGTCCCCGGTCAGCATGATCGGCTTGATTCCCCGCTTGACCAGTTCACCCAGAGCGGCTTTTGAATCAGTTCTGACCTTGTCTTTAGTGATAAAAATTCCCGCCAAACGGTCGTCGAGCAAAATCCCGACTGACCGGCCCAGGGTGAGGTCGACAGCCGCCATTTTTTCAGAAACAGCCGGGTCAATCTTGCTGAGCTGCTTGACTGAACCTAGCTTGACGTTATGGCCGTCTGCTTGCCCTTCAGAATAGCCCTGGCTGGAAGTGAAGGGGGTAAAGGCTTCTGCTTCTTTAACTGCTATCTTTTTCTCTTGCAGAAAGTCTATTAAAGCCAGGTCGATCACGCTTTGGTTGCGTTGGTCGATGGCCAGGCTGGTCAAGGCCAAGACTTCTTCATCTGAGAGTTTTGAAAAATTAGTAAAAGAGGCGACAGCCGTTTTGTTTTCAGTAATGGTCCCGGTCTTGTCCAGTAAGAGCAGGTTCAGGTTGGCCGCGTCTTGAATCCCGGTTAAGTCACTGGTCAAAACTCCTTCTTTAGACAGGCGGGTGGCCTCAAAGGAATTGGAGAGGGCAAAAGTTGACGGCATGGCTACTGGAATAGAAGCGATGAACATCATGGCCAGGAAGGGCAGCATTTCCAAGATGTTTTCACCCCGGATCACGGCCGCGATCAAGAGGATGACGGTCAAAACCCCGTCCAAAAGACAGAGGTAGTAGATGATCTTGGTCAAAAGCTGCTGCAGGTGGCCAGGTGCCGCGGACGTGTTGATCAAGTTGATGGTCTGCCCGCTTCTGGAATTGGTCCCGGTCGCGCTGACTCTGCCCAGGGCCTCGCCGTCCATGACGGTCGTGCCCGCAAAAGCTGTCGCCCCGGCTTTTTTATGGACATTTTTGGCTTCCCCGGTAATTGAGGATTCATCTAAGGTCAAGTTCCCGTCCAAAAGGTCAATGTCGGCGGCTAAAATATCCCCTCTTTGCAGGTTGACGATATCGCCGACTACCAGGTATTTGGAGTCAATTTTTTGCCAGCGGTCATCTCTTAAAACAGCGATAACCGGGGTCAGCTGCTGGGAAATTGAACTCAGGACCTTGCGGGACTTCTTCTTCTGCGTGGCCCCGTTGTAGGCGGCAAAGAGCAGCATAAGCAAAACGAAGAGGGACTGGATCCACTTGCCCAGGGCGCATTCCAGGAGGAGGGCCACCTCTAGAATCCAGGCACTGAGATTCCAAAGCTTGCCGGCAAATTCCTTCCAGAAGCTGAATTCCGGCTCCGGCACCTGGTTGAGTCCGTCTTTTTTTAAGCGCAGGTCAGCGTCAGCCTGCGTCAAGCCTTTTACTTTCATGCAAAGATCTCCTTGTAATTATTCTTCAGTCGTGACGTGTTACATTTAGAAGTTATTTTTCTCACTGTTCATTGTAGCCCCCAGGTTGATATAAATAAAATACTGTTTTATGATGTTAGATATCTAAAAAGTTGATATCTACTAAGCTCAAAGATCATTAAAAAGAGAGGAAGAAAATGAATTTCAAGCAGCTCAACTACTTTCTGGTCGTAGCCGAGGAAGGGCAGATTACATCTGCGGCCAAGCGGCTCTTTGTCGGCCAGCCAGCCCTCAGCTACCAGTTAAAGCAATTAGAGGAGGAATTGGGGGCTAAGCTCTTTATCCGTCAGCCTTATGGAATTGAACTGACCGAAGCAGGAAAAAAACTGCGCGATTATGCTGGTCAGATTTTGACCTTAGCCAAAAACGTCCAAACCGAAATTACGGAGCTGGATCGGGGCGGGCGGGGAAGGGTTAAATTAGGTTCCGTCTCTTCTTCAATCGGCGAGCTTCCTTCCGCCAAATTGACGGCTTTTGCCCGCCAGCATCCCGGCGTCTCCTTTGACATCTACGAAGACAACACTTTTGGCATCCTGGACAAGCTGCAGGGCAACCTGCTGGACCTGGCCATCGTCCGCACTCCCTACAACCGGGTCAACTTGAACTTTGTTGATATCAGCGATGAGCCGATGACCGCGGTTACCTGCCAGGACTTTTTCCCTGACAAGGAAAAAGTAAGGCTGCAGGACCTGGCCGGCCAGCCCCTGGTCATCTACCGGCGCTTTGAAGGCATGTTTAAGGAAGCCTTCGCGGAAAAAGGCCTCACCCCAAATTTTGTGGTCAAGTGCGATGATTCTAGAACCGCCATCCGCTGGAGTGACTCTGGCCTGGGGATTGCCCTGGTGCCGGAATCAATCGCCAAAACTTATGCAAAAGGCCACATCTACCCAATTGACTCGGCTAAGTGGCGGACCCGCCTGCAGCTGGTCTGGCGCAAAGACCGGGTGGTTACCCCCCTTATGCGGCAAATTATTGCCCTATATGCAAAATAAAAACTGGAAGCCAATCTAGGTTTCCAGTTTCTTTGTTTCTATTGTCTTTATGCCCGGCTTGAAGTCAGGTTCATCCGCCGTTCAAAGTAGTTGAGCAGACGGGTCAAAATAAAGGTGACCACGAAGTAGATGCACATGGTGATAAAAAGCGGCATGACCCCGCGGTAGGTCGCGGTTTGGACCAGGCCGGTCTCGTACATCAATTCCCCGACCCCGATGACGGAGACCAGGGAGCTGTCCTTGGTCAAGGTAATGAATTCATTGCCCAGGGCTGGCCAGATATTCTTCAAGGCTTGCGGGAAGACCACGTAGCGGTAGGTCTTGGCCTGGCTGAGCCCCAGGGACCGGGCAGCTTCCGTTTGCCCCTTGTCCACGGAATTAATCCCGGACCGGATGTCTTCAGCCACGTAAGCCCCAGAGTTAAGGCCAATAGCGATGATCCCGGCGGCCAGGGCCGGCATATTCTTGATCAGCATCCCGACCCCGAAGTAGACAAACATGATCTGAACCATCTGGGGAGTGCCCCGAAGGAACTCAATGTAGCAAACGGCAATGGCGTGCAAAAGCTTGTTCTTAGACAGACGCATCAAGGCGAAGATGACACCCAGGACTAAACCAATCGTGATGGAGCAAATCGTAATAATCATGGTGTAGCCCAGGCCAGTCGCGAAGTAGCTGGCGTACTTGCTCATGGAGTTGCTTGTCTTGCTTGAGGCCTGCTTCATGGCCTTGGCAGCGGCCGGGATGTACTTCTTGTTAAACAGGTCCTGCTTTTGGCAGTTGTTGATGGTCTTGTTGATGGCCTTGACCAGGTCGCCTTGCCCCTTGGCCACCCCAACGGCATTGCCCATCTGGGCCTGGCTGAGGCTGGACTTGACCAAAGACAGGGAAGTGTCGTTAGTGGCGTAAGTCTTGGCGTTCAGTTCACCTAATAAAACAGCATCAACCTTGCCGGACTTAAGCGCCATGAGCAGGTTGCTAATCTTGGCCAGACCCTTGACCTTGATCCCGCTCTTAGCAGCGTTTTTCTTCAAGGAAGTGTACTGAAGCGACCCGGTTTGGGCACCAACCGTCTTGCCTTTAAAGGAGGCAGTGCTGGTATACTTGGCCTTGTTGGTCTTGTTGATAACAAAGTAGTCGGACTTTTCCGCGTAGTAGATCTTGGAGAAGTCAATGCTCTTTTTCCGTTCGGCCGTTGGGGTCATCCCGGAAATGATCACGTCGATCTTGCCAGTTTCCAGGGCAACCAGGAGGGAGTCAAAGTCCATGTTCTTGATTTCCAGCTTGACCCCCAGGTCCTTGGCGATCTGCTTGGCCAGTTCAACATCGACGCCGACAAATTTGTTCTTGCCGTTGACGTTCTTGGTAAATTCCAATGGCGGGTAGTCAGCGGACATGCCGACAACTAATTTGCCGGACTTCTTGATCTTCTTCATGACCGTGCCACTGGCCACTTTCTTGCTGCTGGCGGCATCAACTGCTGGAATTGCCGCGGTAAAGAGCCCGGCCAAGAGGAGGAGGGCGGTCATAATTTTAATAAGTTTCTTCATCTTGCTTCATTCTTCCTTTGCTAGCTAGGCTTCCAAAATTTTTGCCAAAAAGTCCTTGGCCCGGTCACTTTGCGGGTGGTCGAAGACCTGGTCGGGGCTGCCCTGTTCCAAAAGATAACCGTCAGCCATGAACCAGACCTCATCAGCGACTTTTCGCGCGAAGCCCATTTCGTGGGTGACCACAACCATGGTCATCCCAGTTTGGGCTAAATCCTGCATGGTCTTTAAGACTTCCCCGACCATTTCCGGGTCTAAGGCACTGGTCGGTTCGTCAAAAAGCATCATGTCCGGCTGCATGGCTAAAGCCCGGGCGATAGCAACCCGCTGCTGCTGGCCGCCGGACAGGCTGGCCGGGGAGTGGTCAGCAAAGTCATCGAGGCCAACTTTTGCCAGGAGTTCATGAGCCAGTTTGCCGGCCTCCTGGTCACTCATCCCTTTGACCTTCATCGGCGCCAGCTTGACGTTTTCAATGACGGACATGTTAGGGAAGAGGTTGAAGCTTTGGAAGACCATGCCCATCTTCTGCCGGAGTTGGTCCAGCTCTTCTTCTTTAAGGTCGGTCAGTTCCGTTCCTTCAAAAATGACCTGGCCGCTGGTCGGCTTTTCCAACAGGTTCAGACAGCGCAAAAAAGTACTCTTGCCTGAACCGGATGGACCAATAACCGTGATGACTTTTCCTTTTTCGATGACGGCATTGATGTCCTTGAGAACTTCCTTGTCGCCGTAATTCTTCTTCAGATGCTTAACTTCGATGATCTTGTTCATGTTTAATCCTTCGTCTAAAAGGACACAAGCAATGAAGAGCTGACAAGCGGCAAAGTTCCGGGCAAGAGTACTTAAAATTAATCAAGTTGACAGTAATTGAAATACTGGAGCCAATGAGCGACTTATGACTGTGACAGCTTTTCATTGCCAGTCCTCGCCTTGCAATGAAACAGCTTCAGTCACCATCGTGGATGGTGCTATGTTCGGTGGTGGTAAGTCCTCGTCCTCATTTTGATTTGCTCCTTTAAAAATAAAAGTAAAGATAAATCTGAAATTAAATCTCTTATTGGTTTTTAATTTTAGCGCAAAAGGGAGGCTGATGCAATAGAAAATGACAACTTTCATGAAAAAGATTGTAAAAATAGGTAAAATAGCCAGATATCCGTATAAAGCTAAGAAGAGAAGTTTTTTGGGGGCAAATTGCTAAGATATTTAGAAATCGCCGGCTTCTTGATTGTTTTTTCCAGCCGCCCTTGCTATGATAGGGGGCACGTAAGGAGGGACTTTTTTGCAAAAAAGAACAGATAAAGGGTCCGGCAGAAGGACCGGATTTCTCCAAAAGCTGGCTGCCCTTTTGATCGCCGTGGCCTTTCTGGCTGGCGGGATCATGATCGGCCAGCATCTGCCCAAGAAAAGCCGGGACCAGGTAACAGTGGCCACGGTTTCCGCCAAATTGAAGGCGATCGGGGAGCTGGCGACTGAACAGTACACCTATACCGGCATCTACAAGCTGTCCAACGGGCAGATTCCTTTTATCACTAAAAAAGGCTTCACTATGGTCTATACGGCCAACTTTAAAGCCGGGGTCAAGGTGAAGGATATCAAGGTCCAAGTCAATCAGGAGCAGGTAACCGTGACCCTGCCGCAAAGCCAGCTGCTGGACAAGAAGATCGACCCGTCCTCAATCAAGTTCTATGACCAGAGCTATGCTCTTTTTAACTGGAACCAAAAAGAAGATATTACCAAGGCTGAGCAGGCGGCCTTAAAGAAGGCGACAGGCGTGGCCAAAAAGTCCGGCCTCTTGTCCCGGTCGCAAAAAAATGCCAAGAAACTGATCAAGCAGCTGCTCCAGGGGACCCTGGATGGCCGCAAGCTGGTCATCAAGACGGCAGAATAAAGCAAAGAAATACGCTCAAATCAAGCTGATCTGAGCGTATTATTTTTTGTCAAATATTATTCTGCAGAACTGTGGTCCACATGAGTGTGGGAGTATTGGTAACGCCACAGCCAGCAATAAGCCCATGGGGATGCCAGGAAGGCAAATGGAATTACCAGGGTGAGGAGTACAACAAGTGCCTGGAAAGGGCAGGGCAGGCCGTGACCGGTCCAAATTATCATTACTAGTATAAAGAGCAGGGGAAAAGCTGTCAATTCTCCAGGGGAATTTTGCGTACAAAAAAAGATCCGCTTATGCGGATCTTTTTTGAGCTAATCTTTTAATGATTAGTCTTGAGCTGGGAAGAAGTCGAGACGTTCGCCGTCACCGAGTTGTTCTTCAATTCTCAACAATTGGTTGTACTTTTCAACACGTTCTGAACGAGCTGGGGCACCAGTCTTCAGTTGGCCGCCGTTAGTAGCAACAGCGAAGTCAGCGATGAAGGTGTCACCAGTTTCACCTGAACGGTGAGAAATCATGGTGTTGTAACCGTGCTTACGTGAAATCCGGATGGTTTCCAAAGTTTCAGTTACAGTACCGATTTGGTTCAGCTTGATCAATGAAGCGTTACCTGCGCCTTCCTTGATGGCCTTTTCCAGCAAACGTGGGTTGGTGCAGATAAAGTCGTCAAGAACGATTTGCAGACGGTCCTTGTGGCTTTGAGTGAACTTAACCATACCTTCAGTGTCGTTTTCGTCGTATGGGTCTTCCATTGAGATCAATTCTGGGAATTCTGCGAGCAACTTGTCGTAGTATTCTGCCAATTGGTCACCGTCAAGAACCTTGCCTTCCAGGTGGTACTTGCCGTCTTCCTTGTTGTAGTAGTATGAAGCGGCACAGTCACAAGCGATGGCAATGTCTTCGCCAGGAACGTAACCAGCACGTTCGATAGCTTCGTGCAAAGCCTTCAAAGCTTCTTCTGAGTCCTTCATGTTAGGAGCGAAACCACCTTCGTCACCCAAGCCAGTTTCGTAACCCTTTTCTTCCAAAACCTTCTTCAAGGTGTGGTAAGTGTTAACGATCTTTTCGAAGCCGTCACGGAATGAAGTCTTCTTAACTGGAGTGATCATGAATTCTTGGATGTCGATGCCGTTGTCAGCGTGTTCACCACCGTTGATAACGTTGTGGAAAGTTTGAGGCATTGACAAGTCAGTACCGCCAAGGTAACGGTAAAGAGGTTGGTGGGTAGCCTTAGCAGCTGCTACAGCAGTAGCCATTGAAGTACCCAAGATAGCGTTAGCGCCCAACTTACCCTTGTTTGGAGTACCGTCAAGTTCGATCATAGCCTTGTCGATAGCTGGTTGGTTGAATGGGTCTGCACCTTGCAGTTCGTTGTTGATGGCAGTGTTAACGTTGTTAACAGCCTTCATAACACCCTTGCCGCCCAAACGTGAGCCACCGTCACGCAATTCAACAGCTTCGTTTTCACCAGTTGAAGCACCAGATGGAACTTCAGCGCGGCCAACTACACCGTTTGACAAAGTAACTTCAACTTCAACAGTTGGGTTACCACGTGAGTCAAAGATTTCTCTAGCATGAACGTTTTCAATAACAACCTTGGTCATTAAAAAATCCTCCTTAAAATACGCTGGCGGAGGAATTCTCCGACAGCAAGAGCATTCGCTCTGTAATTATTTACAAGTTCATTATAGTATAAGCTTGTGAATCCGTAAACAGCTAGTTTTTTGAAAACGATTCCAAAAACCGCTTTTTTACAAATTTTACTTTTTGCTAAGAAAGTTTGGTAAAAATCTAAGTTTGAAAGCGGTTAGTGAAAAAATCCCCCGGTTAAGGAAAAACTGTTAAAATAGATTTAGAAACAGACAAGGCAGGAAAAGCTGCCAGAGACAATGTAGAATCGGGATAATATTATGGAAAACGTGAGACTGATAGTTGATTCAAGCGCCAATACTTTGACTGACCCAAGCCGCGGCCTTGAGGTCGTGCCCCTGACTTTAACCATCGGCCAGGAAAATTGGCTGGATGACGAGCAGCTGGACATGGGCGCTTTTTTGAACAAGATGGAGGCCAGCCGGGAGGCAGGCAAGACTGCCGCGCCAAGCATTCAGCGCTGGCTGGACAGTTTGGAGGGCTGCGAGAAGGCAGTGATCGTGACGATTACCAGCGGCTTGTCGGGGACCTACTCTTCCGCCTTGCAGGCCAGAGACATCTATTTAGAGACCCACCCGCATGCCCAGATCGTGGTCGTTGACTCCCGGTCAGCCGGTCCGGAACTGGAAGTAATCCTGGAAGGGATCGAAAGCATTCTTAAAGATGACAAGCTCCGCTTTGCTGACTTGGAAGCCAGAATTGCCGAGTACCGGACCAAAACGCATTTGCTTTTCGTCCTCCAGTCCCTGCGAAACCTGTCCTTAAACGGCCGGGTGTCGCCAGCCGTGGCCAAAATTGCGGGGATGCTGAAGATCAATTTAATCGGGACGGCCAGCGTTGACGGTGACTTGCAGCCTTTGACCAAGGCCAGAGGGATGAAGAAGGCCCTGCGGGAACTGGTCAAGCAGATGAAGGAAGAGAAGTACCAGGGCGGTCGGGTCGTGATTGACCACTGCGAAAACGAAGCTGATGCTGAGAAGCTGAAGGAACTGCTGCTAGCAGAATATCCGGAGGCTGAGATTACCATCCGGCCAATGCGGGGCCTGTGCTCTTTCTACGCGGAAAGAGGGGGGCTCATGGTCGGCTTTCACAATTAATAAGCTGCAAAATAAAAAATCCAGGGTTCTGTTAAGTTAGAACTCTGGATTTTTTGCTACTAATATATCGTTATCGTCTCTGTTATGTACTATCTTTTACTTCAAAAAGAGGGCAGCATAGATTGTCTGCACTACTGTAAAGCAAAAGACCGACAAGGCCACGGCCCCCAGGACGTCTGACGGGTAGTGGGCCCGGAGGTTGAGGCGGGAGATAACCACAAAAAGCCAGTAGACCAAAAGAATTAGGGCAAAGAACTGGTCAAATTCCCGTCTGAGCAGGGCGTAAAGGATCAGGCACATGGTCGTTGCCCCTAAGACATGGCCGCTGGGGAAGCTGTAGCCTTCTTCTTCAGACAGGTGGGCATGAGGGCGGCTCCGCTTGACCAGGTGCTTGACGATAAAACCGGCGGCATCGGTCACGCCTAAGGTAGCCAGGACCCAAAGGCCGAGCCGGTAATTGTCTTCGTTTAAAAGCAGGCCGGCAATCAAGACGTCCCAGACAATGACCAGCTTGGGCTCGTTGATGAAGGCGATGATCTTCCAAAAAATATTCTTCTGCGTCCGCACCAGTTTCTTGTGCAGCTTCCGGTCCAGGCGGTTGAAGGCCGGGGAATAGAGAATGTTGAGGATCAAGACCAGCAGGACCAGCCCTGAGATTGTCAGTGAGATAAGGTCGACTTGCAAATTTTCATTTTCCTTCTAGCAAAACTTGACTTGTCCGGATAAAAACAAGCGGACTTTTACGGAAAATATTCTACACGTCCCCGGCTGGAAAATCAACCAATACCGGAAGCGCATACAAAGATGGTAAAAGTTGGCCGAAATTAATGAAACCGCTTGCTTCACAAAGACCTTTTTGTTAAATTAGACCAGGAGAAAAATAACAACATATAAACGGTAAATAGTGTTAGGAGCTTATTTAGGAGAAAATGAGAACGAGAAAGAAAATTTGCGATATGAATGTGGCGGTGGTTGACCGGCAGAATCTGCCTGCCTTACTGGCTAGCGGGAAAATAGCGGCCCAGGCAGATGAAAACTACCAGATAAATCCGAAGACGGTCGCGGCCTACGACTTCCAGATGGACCTGCTTTTGGGCAAGTACCGGACGATCGTTTATGACGCTGCTGCCGGCTGGGTCTTGCTAAAAAAGAAGACATGTCGTCGCCTGGTTCATGAACTGAGAAAGAAGGAGCCGGCCCACGAACTGACTATTAAAAAGCAGCTCTGCCGGCAGATTGGAATGTCTGATCAGTACGTCCAGTCTTTTGGCTCGCACGCCTATTTCTCTTTTTTTATCATGCGCCACAAGCCGCTTGACCTGGTAGGCCTGCACCAGATAAAGCTGTTTGAGTGCCTTGACAATCACGGTCTTTTTCTGACTTTAGACCGGCAGTACTGCTTTAGCCTGGAGATGCCCAGACAATCTGGCCGGGGCCAGCAGATCCTGCAGGACTGCATTACTCACAACGCTGCCTTCTTGCACCTGGCAAGCGCCCGGGCAGCCAGCTGGGGCTGCCAGTTAAAGCCGGTCAGCCGCAAGTCTCTCTTAAACGACCCGGCTTATATCAGACAAAGCCGGCTGGCGGAAATCAAGGCCATGGATCCCCGGCAGATTTTGGAAGAAGCAGAGGACAACTACTTAAACTATTGCTCAGAGGAATTTTTGAAGGAATTCCGGGCCTGGAACTGGGGCAAGCAGGACATGCGGCAGTTGATCAACTACTGCAATAAGTCCTTTAATGAAATCAAATGACTCAAGGCGAAAAAACAGCAATAAAAAATGCTCATCAACCGATGAGCATTTTTTGTATACTTATAATCTTAGCCCAGCTTTTGTGCCTTGAGCCAGTTCATCAAGTCCAGGACGTGTTCGTTGAGGACGTCCTTGCAAGTGAAGAGGGTCAGGTCTGAGCTGACCTTGACGTCCAGGGGAACCCGCTTTAGGCCATTGACTTCGCAATTGTCGTCATCAAGCGGGCCGGTGTACGGCTGGATAGCCAGGCCCTGCTGGGTGTAAACCATCATGGTTTGCGCTACGACATTGTTGGCAAAGAAGATCCGGCTTTGCTTGCAGTTCTTTTCAATCCGGTCCTGCATTAAGGTAATCAGCGGTGATGAACAAGAAAGGTCCAGGAAGACCAGGTCCTTGCCGTCCAGGTCCTTTTCTGAAAGCAGGTCCTTTTCAGCCAGAGGGTGGTCATTTGGCACCAGGGTGCACCACTTCAACTTGCCGATCGTGTAGGCGGTGAAGTCCGGGAATTTCGGCATGGCTTCCGGAGTTGATAAGACCAGGTCAAGCTCGTGGGAGGCCAGCTTCTCAAAGAGAACCGGGCTGCTTTCAACGAAGAATTCGATGTTGACGGTGTCGCGGCTCCTGCGGAACTGGCGGATGAGGCCAGGCAGCATCAGCTGTTCGGCCAGAATCCCGATTAAGCCGACCTTCAAGGTGATTTGCCCCTCTGACATAGCGATCCGCTTGGCCTTGGAAACAGCGGTCCGATAGTCGTTCAATTCGTTCTTGATGCTGTTATATAAGGATCGGCCGGCCGGGGTCAGCAGCATCTTGCGGCGGGAGCGGCTGAACAGCTGGTAGCCCAGTTGCTTCTCGATTGAGGATATGGCCAGGGAAACCGCTGGCTGGGACATGTTCATGTTTTGTGCAGTCTTGGTAAAGCTCTGCGTCTGCGCGGCGTTTACAAAGATCTCTAGGTGTTCGATTCTCACGGGTTTACTAAGCTCCTCATAATAAAAAGATTGAAATGTCAGATATATATGCTACGCGTATCAAACAGTTCTGATATAATAATATATCAATTCCTCAAGAAATAAAAACGCTTGTTATTAAAAAAATCGAAACTTTTAAAAAAAGCAATTTTTCCCTAACAATTTCTAATTTTCCCGCTTAAAAAAGCTGCCGGGCAAAAGAAATTGAGCTATTAACAATAAAAAAGTGTTTATTCTTAGTATTATGACTAAACTTTATTGCTAATTCTGACAAAAATCAAGTGGTAAACTCGGAAAAATGATCGATTTAGAAATAAATTTAGAAATTTGTACTTGTTGATTTTAATAAGAATAAAGTATGATAGAATTTCGAAGTATCAAATAAATTAAGGAAGTGGAACATGAAATACGTCTTTAGCTACCTCAAAGACTATAAAAAAGAAAGCATTCTGGCCCCGCTTTTCAAGCTGCTGGAAGCCCTGTTTGACCTCTTCGTTCCCCTGGTCGTGGCCAGGATTATCGATTACGGGATCAAAGAAAGAAACCAGGCCTATGTTTTCCAGCAGGTTGGCCTCTTGGCCCTTTTGGCCCTTTTAGGGATCACGGCCAGCATTACTGCCCAGTGGTTTGCCGCCAAGGCCAGCGTGGGCCTGGCCAGCCAGCTGCGACAGGCGGCTTTTGACAAGGTGGAAAAGTTCAGTTTTGCCAACCTGGACCAGCTGCCGCCCAGCACCTTGATTACCCGCTTGACCAGTGATATCAACCAGGTGCAGACCGGCTTCAACATGGCTTTACGCCTCTTATTAAGAAGTCCTTTTATCGTCTTTGGGTCAATGATCGCGGCCTTTACGGTTAATGTTAAAGCGGCCTTGATCTTTGCCGTAGCGATTCCGCTTTTGGCCCTGGTCGTCTTTGGCATCATGCTGGTCAGTATCCCCCTTTACCGGAAGGTGCAGAAGCGGTTGGATGAAATTACCCGCCTGAGCAATGAAAACCTGACCGGGGTCCGGGTCATCCGAGCCTTTAGAAAAGAAAGAGCGGCCGTGGCCAAATTTGATGAAAAAGTTTCCGCCATGACCAAGCTGAACGAGTTTGTCGGCCGCCTGTCAGCCGCCATGAACCCGGTGACTTATGTCATGATCAATATCGCGGCCATCGTCTTGATTCAAGTTGGCGCCGTCCAGGTAAATACCGGAGCAATGGCGCAAGGGCAAGTGGTGGCTCTTTACAACTACCTGGCCCAAATGATCGTGGAACTGATTAAGCTGGCCAGCCTGATTATCACCATCAACCGGGCCTGGGCCTGCGGAGACCGGGTTGGCCAGGTTCTGGCCACGGAAAACGACTTGACTTATCCTGAAGCAGGTCCAAAGGTCACAAACAGCCAGGTTGACTTTAAAAATGTTTCCTTTACCTATCCGGCAGCCTCAGCACCGGCCGTTTCAAACTTGACCTTCACGATCAAGCCGGCCGCGACCGTCGGCATTATCGGGGGGACGGGCAGCGGCAAGAGCACCCTCTTGAAGCTCTTGACCCGCTTTTATGACTGCGGGGAAGGGGAGATCAAGCTGGGCGGAGTTTCCTTAAAAGACCTAACCCAAGAGGAACTGCTGGACCAGTATGCCCTGGTGCCGCAAAAGGCCCAGCTTTTTGCCGGCAGCATCCGGGACAACCTGCTGATGGGCAGGCTGGAGGCCAGTGATGAAGACTTGTGGCGGGCTCTGGAATTGGCCCAGGCGAAAGACGTAGTCTTGGCTAAGCCCGGCCAGCTGGACTTTCAGCTCGAGCAGGAAGGCAGAAACCTTTCCGGCGGGCAAAAGCAGCGTTTGACCATCGCCCGGGCCCTGGTCAAGCAGGCTCCGCTTTTAATTTTAGATGATAGCGACAGCGCCCTGGACCTGGCAACAGGGGCGCGTCTGCGGCAGGCTCTGGCCAGCTTGAAGGACGTAACTAAGATCCTGGTTTCCCAGCGGGCCTCCAGCATCATGCAGGCTGACCAGATCTTGGTCTTAGACGATGGCAAACTGGTGGCCAGCGGCAAGCACGAAGAGCTTTTGGCCAGCTGCCAGGTCTACCAGGAAATCTATTATTCCCAGTTCCCGAAGGAAAAAGAAGCGAAAGAAGATAAGGAGGGGAGCCGATGAAAAAGCAAGACAAGAAAATGGACAGCTGGCAGGCGATGAAGCAGCTTTTGCCAATTATCGGCCGCTACCGCCTTCTTTTATTCATCAGCATAATTCTAGCGGCAGTTTCCGTTATCCTCCAGCTTTATGTGCCGATCATCTTTGGCCGGGCCATTGACCAGATTGTCGGTACCGGCAAAGTTGACTTTCCGGCTATTGGCCAGGACCTGGCCCAGATTTTAATCTTGGTGCTTGTCTCAGCCGCCGCCACCTGGCTGATGGGCCTGATCAACAATAAACTGACCTACCGGACCGTCCAGGATATCCGGGAAAAGGCCATCCGGCAGCTGCAGCTTTTGCCCTTGTCATATCTGGACCAGCACCCAAGCGGGGACATTGTTTCCAGAATCATTGCCGACACCGACCAGCTCTCTGACGGCCTGCTCTTAGGCTTTTCCCAGCTTTTCTCCGGCTTGATCACTATTGTGGCTACCCTGGCCTTCATGCTCAGCCAGTCAGTGGAAATTACCCTCTTGGTTTTGGTCTTGACTCCTTTGAGTTTCGTCGTGGCCCGCTTTATTGCCAGCCGGTCCTACCAGATGTTCAGAAAGCAGAGCCAGACTAGGGGCGAGCAGACCAGCTTGATTGAGGAGATGGTGAGCGGGGTCAAGGTGGTCAAGGCTTTTGGCTATGAAAAAACCGCCTCAAGCCGCTTCGCTGAAATCAACCACCGCCTGCAAGAATACAGCCAGCAGGCGACCTTTTATTCCAGCCTGACCAACCCGGCTACCCGCTTTATCAATTCCTTGATTTATGCCCTGGTCGCCTTGGCGGGGGCTTTTGCCATCATGGGCGGGCGCCTTACGGTTGGGGGGCTCAGCGTTTTGCTGAATTACTCTAACCAGTACATGAAGCCGTTTAACGACATCAGCTCGGTGATTACTGAGCTGCAAAACGCGGCTGCCTGCGCCGGCCGGGTCTTTGAACTGATCAATGAAGAGTCGGAAGCTGATCCGGTGGACTTAAGCAAGGCTGATGGCGATTTGCTTGAAGTCAAGACCGGTTCAGTCGTCTTTGACCATGTCAACTTCTCCTACCAGGCGGACAAGCCTCTGATCAGGGACTTCAACTTGACTGCCAAGCCGGGGATGCGGGTTGCCCTGGTCGGGCCGACCGGCTGCGGGAAGACGACCACCATCAACCTGCTCATGCGCTTCTATGACGTGGATTCCGGCGGAATCTACTTAGACGGGACTAATATCAAGGACATGTCCCGGCACGCCTTAAGAAAAAATTTCGGCATGGTCTTGCAGGACACCTGGCTGGAAGAGGGGACAGTCCGGGACAACCTGGCTTACGGCAAGGAAGACGCGACGGATGAAGAAATCATTGAAGCCGCAAAAGCTGCCCACAGCTGGGGCTTTATCCGCCGCCTGCCCCAGGGCCTGGACACGCCCCTTTCCGCTGACAGCTTAAGCGCCGGGCAAAAGCAGCTGCTCTGCATCACCAGGGTCATGCTGCTGGACCCGCCAATGCTGATTTTGGATGAAGCAACCAGCTCTATCGACACCCGGACAGAAATGCTGATTCAAGCTGCTTTTGACAAGTTGATGCAGGGCCGGACCAGCTTTGTCGTGGCCCACCGTTTGTCCACGGTCGTTAATGCTGACTTGATCCTGGTGATGAAGGACGGGCAGATTATTGAACGCGGCAAGCACGCTGACCTTCTGGCCCGGGGCGGCTTTTATTGCCAGCTTTACCGCAGCCAGTTCGCGAAATTACCGTCATAACTAAATACTTTTTAAGTTTTTAACCGTTCTCTAAGTGAGAGCGGTTTTAATTCACTAAACAATTGCAAAAATATTATTATTTTTTGAGAAAAAGATAGAAAGATTTAGTATAATTGCTTTGTAAAAGTCGCTAATGACAAAAAATAGCTAGATGGAAGCTGGTAATATGAGTCAATGGTAACCCCTTACTGAAGTAAGGGGCTTGAAGCGCAAGCTTTAGGTCACTTATCTTTAGCAGGGAAGCTGGAGAAATCCGGCTTTCATTGTCTAGACTAAGCTATCCATTCAGCTTCGGCTGACTGGATAGAGGAACTACGTTATCCATGTCATCACACCCAAGGATGATGCCCAAGTCTTTGGCTCTGCGGCAGCTCTGTAAACAGTCATGAGGTTAACGTGACAGTCAACTGCGTTTGTCATGGCTCTTAGGAATCATGGCAAGCATGGATAACATTGTCGATGGGCAACAACGCAAATCCAAATTGGGTCTCCTGGTTTGGACGAGCGGCAGGAATCACTGTTTCCTGCATTACGGAAAAGGAGAACAACATGAAGCATGAAAATGCCAATCGGGTGTTTTTGCTCAACAGGGACGGCAAGCCGCTAATGCCATGCCGTCCAAGAAAGGCTAGGCTGCTTCTGAAAAGCGGCAAGGCATTCGTGGTCAAGAAATATCCGTTCACCATCCAGCTGAAATATGGCTCGTATGGCTATAAGCAGAAGGTAAGCCTTGGCGTAGACAATGGGCAGAGACATATCGGCTTTGCTGTGGTCAGTCAAAACAAGGTGCTGCACCAAAGCGAGGTAGAGCTTCGCCAAGACGTACACAAAAATCTGTACACCCGCAAGATCTACCGCAGAAGCAAAAGAAACCGCAAGACCCGCTATCGCCAAGCCCGCTTTTTAAACAGAGTGCATGGCAAGCGAGACGGCTTATGGCTTCCGCCGTCAATAAAAGGCAAGGTAAGCCATAACATTGCTTGGATCAAGCGCTATCTGGCTGTGTTACCAAATCCCGATCTTCACATCGAAGTAGGCAAGTTTGACATGGCCAAAATGGTTAACCCAGAAATTTCGGGCAAGCAGTATCAAGAAGGCTCATTGAAGGACTGGAAGAACTATGAGTATTACGTGCTGGCACGTGACGAGTACACCTGTCAGCTCTGTCATAAACATGGCGAAGGCGTAAAGCTCGTTGTCCACCATATTGTCTACCGCTCACAAGGCGGGACAAACCGGGTGGACAATCTAATAACGCTTTGCACGGACTGCCATACCACGAAGAACCACCAGCCAGGCGGCAAGCTCTACAAGTGGATGAAGGCAAAGAAGAAAATGACAAAGCAGCTGAAGGGTGCAACATTCATGAACATTCTGCGCAAGCGGATCATGACTGCCTTCCCAGAAGCAAGCTTTCAGTATGGTTCGCAAACCTACGTAGATCGTAAGAATCTTCTTTTGCCAAAAGGTCACTTCATGGATGCAATCGCAATCAGCGGGATTAGGGAAATCAATCAGATGCCAGATACGGTGACGATGATCAGCCAGTTCCGCAAGAAGAAGCGGTCACTTCACGAAGCAACTGCAAGAAAAGGCAGAAAGCAACCAAATACGTCATCCAAGCGTAATGAGAAGAATACGAAGTATGCACGTGGCATGTGGCTAAATGACTACGTTCGTGTGATAGGAAATCATGCCAAGGGCTATGTAAAAGGCTTTAAGTCGAACGGATATTACGTTTATCTAACAGACGGCTTAGGCAATTACGTACTAAGCAATGGCAAAAATTACATCAAAGGAAAGCAGTGCCGGCTGATCATGCATAACGGCAACTGGCAAAAAGCAGAGCAAAAGCTTTTGCTTTACGAATTTAAGTAAGAAAGAAGGGAGGCATGCAAGCCCTATTCCTCCACCCATTGAAATAGGTGGAATCCCGGGCTTGCCTGCCGTTGAAAATCATTGAAAACGATGATCTGACAAAGTTCTTGCGAAAGTCTTTTACTTATATCCGGGAGCCTTTTATGGTTCTGGAAACAAAGGAAAATAAAACGGCCATCGTCTACGCCAATAAGAAACTGCTGGACTTATTTGCCTGCAAAAATCTGCCTGAACTGACTAAATTTGCCTGGAAAAAGTTCTTCCCGCTTAACACTGGTTTGGAAGCTGATGATCATGCCGTGTTTGAACACATGACGGTTGAAGATGCCAAGGGGCAAGAACACCTGCTTAACGCTGAGGTCCGCAAGGCTGAAGTTGCCGGCCAGGAATTGCATCTGTGCTATTTTACGCCGATCAATATCAACCGGGACCTTTTGACCGGCCTGCTGGACCTGCGCTCTTTCCAAGAAGTCGGACAGAGTCGGACAGAGGACTGGATTAAAGAAGACGAGCATGTTTCGATCATTTCCTTTGACCTAGTAGGGATGAAAGATTATAACAACCAATACGGCTTTAAGCAGGGGGATGACCTGCTGCGTTTTGTGGCCGCTTGTCTTAAGGACAGTTTTGGTGACCAGGCCTGCACCCGGTCGGGAGAAGACCGCTTTTATGCCTACTGCCAGGAATATGGCCTGGAAGACCGGCTGCAGCGGCTGGTTGAACGGATCAGAAGCCGGCGGGAAGTCCGGATCGGGGTGGCCAACCTGGACCTGGCCAAAGTCGACTTTGACACTGCCTGCAACCAGGCTCGGGTAGCCTGTGAATCTTTGGAGGACCCTTATAAGTCCGGGATCGTCTACTATGATGAAAAACTGGACCAAAGACACCGCCTGCAAGAATATATCTTGAACCATATCGATGAAGCCTTGGAAAAAGGCTGGATTCAAGTCTACTTCCAGCCAGTCATCCGGACTTTGACTGATAAGGTCTGCAATCTGGAAGCTCTGAGCCGGTGGATTGACCCGCAGTTAGGGATGATTTCACCAGGCGTCTTTGTGCCAGTTCTTGAAGGAGCAAACCTGTCTTACAAGCTGGATCTCTTCGTCTTGAACTATGTGTCCAAAATGCTGGCCGACCGCTTTGAACAGGGCAAGCCAGTGGTTCCGGTCTCGATCAATATTTCCCGGTCAGACTTTACAGTGATTGACCCAGTCAAGGAAATAACCCAGACCGCCGACCGCTACCAGCTTAACCACCAGCTGCTCTGCATTGAAATTACGGAAACTGCCGTGATGAAGAGCCAGCAGGACATCGTGGAAGGGGTCGACCGCCTGCACAAGCTGGGCTTTGAAGTCTGGATGGACGACTTTGGCAGTGGCTACTCCTCCTTGAATGCCTTAAAGGATTTTGATTTCAATGAAATCAAAATTGACATGGCCTTCATGCGCAATTTCAACGACCGGTCGAAAAAAATCGTGACCAAGACCGTGGCCATGGCCAAGTCCTTGAAGATTCATACCTTGACCGAAGGGGTGGAAACCGCCGACCAGGTAGCCTTCTTAAAGAGCATCGGCTGCGAGCGGATCCAGGGCTTTTACTATGGCAAGCCCCAGCCGCTGCAGGACCTGGAAGTTAGTTTGGCCTTCAAGAAGCTGCCATTTGAAAGTGTTGAAGAAGCCCGGATGTACAGCCAGGTAGGCTTGATTGACGTGATGGCCTCTAAGCCTCTGGCCTTGTGCCGGTATGACGGCAAAGAATGCAGCTGCTTTTTTGAGAACAAGCTTTACAAGCAGATCTTAAGTGGGGTTAAGGATGCCAGGGCTTTTGTCAATAAAGACTGGCTCTTGGATTTGGCTGAAAACGCGATCGTCCACCACCAAAAGGAGACCCGGACGACGGTTTACGGCAACCGCTACTTCCAGATTTCCCTTTTACCGGTGGTTGAAGGCCGGAATGAATGTCTCTTGGAAATGACGATTGATGGGGCAATCGGGGAAATTGAAGACCGGGAATACGCTTTAAATTCTTCTTTAAAAAACATTCTGCCGATTTACAACCGCATCTATCTCCTAGACTTTGCTAAGGACAAATGGAACGTAATTACCAGTGACTCGCCGGGAGAAAAATCTGGCGTCCAGTTATCCGGAATCCAGAGCTTCCGCTATGACTATGGCTTAAGATGCGTGATGCACGACGACTTGTCCAGGTGGCGGGATTTGCTGGATTACCAGACTATCCAGGACCGGCTGGAGACCTTGGACAACAAGTGGTTTACGGTCAGCCTCAGAACCCAGGCCAAGTCCGGCAGCTATGCCTGGGCGGACTATACCCTGATCCACTACGAGGACCAGAAGTATCTGCTTTTAGTCAAAATTGACACCCAGATTGAAGAAAGCCAGCGCGAAGAGCTTTTGAAAAATATCATGAAGAGCCAGCAGCGCAGCTTAAACAATGCCTTTGATGACGTGGACAGCCAGGTTTGGCAGACAGTCATTACTCAAAGCAATCTGAAGCTCTTCTGGAAGGACGCGCAAAGACGTTTTGTCGGCGTCAGCCAGGCCTTTTTGGATTTCTACGGCTTTAAGAGTCAGAGTGAGTTGATCGGTAAAACTGATGACCAGATTGGCTGGCATGTCAATAATAAGCCTTTCAGAGACGATGAATTAGAAGTCCTGCAAACTGGCCGGCCAAGTCTTAATGCCAGCACGACCGCGATTATCGGCGGGACCTTGCACCAAATCCAGGCCTCCAAGTTCCCGATTTTTGAAAACGGTAAGGTAATCGGCCTGGTCGGCTGCTTTGACGACTTGAGCTTGAAGAAGAGCAAAAGCCATAAACCAATTAAGGCTAGGAACCTGGACTATCTGGCCAACTTCCTGGATGTCTCCAGCTTGGTGCCTGAACTGGCCCAGTTTGACTCAGCCTGGAAGCATGACAAGCAGAATTACACGGTTTGCTGGCTGGAAATCAGCAATTACAAACAGCTGCTGATGAAAAATGGCCAGCACTTCGGCCAGTTACTGGTTGAAGAATGCGCTAAGTTGCTCAGCCAGCAGATCAGCAAGAGCGCCATCATAGCCCGGATCGATGATGCAACTTTTGTCATTATCAGCAGTCTGTTGGCTAAAGAAGAGTGCCAGGCTGAAATTGACAAATTGCTTCAGCAATTATCAGCCATTAAGGAAATTGATGGCTTTAGCTGCCAGCTAAAGCCGATTGCTGGTCTCGCCCAAGGCAGCGAAGTAGCCAGTGGCCAGGAGGCGATCAACCTGGCCACCCGCCGCAGCAAGAGCCGGGCAGGTAAAACAGGTACTTTTAAGGCCTTTGATGAATATCTGGACTTGCCATTGCCGATGGTGGTCAATAAGCCCCTGCTCAATGCTCATGGCGATAAGGTGATCGATACGATAAATGTCTTTGCCAATGAACGATACTGCGAGTTAGCCGGTGTCAACAAGGGGCAGCTTTTTGGCGAACGATATAAGGATTATTTCATTAGCGATGAGGGCTGGATGACGACCAGCCTGCAAGCCTTGAAGGGGCATGCGGTCACTGGTCAGTGCTACCACCGGGCCCTGCGCAGCTGGGTCAATTACTATACCAAGGCCTCGACCATGCCAAACTGCGTGGTGACGGTCTTTGCCCTGGATGAAGGCGGTGAGTCGGAAATCAAGCGGATCGCAGCAACTGACGCGGAATTTTTCGAGGTCAACCAGCAGCTCCTAAATGACCGGAGATACTTCAGCTCGATGCAGAAAGCCCTGCGGGAGATCGGTGATGTTACCCTGGCTTCACACGCACTATTGCTAGAGCTAGGGGCAGACAGCTTCACGATTAATTACGAATGGGCCGCGCCTTATGTTGCGCCGCTCAATACGCAGCTGAAAAATATCAGCAAGCGTTTCTTGGAGCCGCTTGAACGCCTGCTGGCCCGGCAGAATTATTTAGACATTGCTGATGTTGCTAAATTTGCCGAGGAAGAGGCTGACTTTGCTGAACAAGGGGATTTCTGCGCCGAGAATGATATTGACCGCATCCTGCTAGTTCCGGTTAAGAATGACTTTGGTGAGATCCAAGCCTATTTGCTTCTGACTAATGTCTATGACAAGGGCGAAATTGATCCGGTCAGCCTCCTGCAGCACCTGGCGCCTGTCTTTAGCAAGAAGCTGCGGGCCGCGGCCCTTAGGATTAAGCAAGATTAAGGCACGAAAAAAGGAGTCACGCTGGTCAATGTCATTAAGTTAAGGCATTGACTTTGAACGGGGAACCGCTTTGAGACACTCATCTAAGTTAGGTGGGTGTCTTTTCTGCTTTTTGGGCATGACAAATAAGCAGTCGATTGACTATTTTTTTACGAAATTCGATAGTTTAAACTAACAGAACCTTGAAACCGTAAAGGTCTCGGATATTTTCGGCCTTTTCGGACTGGATGATGATACGCTTCTATTTCTTCGACCATCTGCTTTGAATTGCCTATCATGGGCGTTGTATAATAGCGGTGAACTATGTTGGCCGCCTCTTTAAAGTCTATCTCATGAGGCCATTTCCTGTGAGCATCAGCTACCCGGCAAAGGGATATGATTCTGTTGACCACGTTAAACATAATCAGTTGAGAGTACAACTCGATTTCTTGAAACGCTGGTTTTTTCGAATGAAAACATATTGCACCGAGATCATACTTTAGCTTGCGAAATGAGCTTTCAATATCCCAGCGCAGATGATACAGATTTCTCATTTCACTAAGCGGGAAGTCGCTCGGGCTTAGATTAGTAGCTAGTACTTCCCACTTGGTGCTTCCCGATTGTGGGTCGTTGATCTTAAGTTTAACGATTCTGCAGTGGACCGGACAAAAGCTTTCAAAATCCCAGTGCGCTGTACGGTACTTGGGTGAATATTTGTCCTTATAGCGACGATTCGGGGCGTTGATCTTGTGATACTCTGGATGAAGCTTCTTTTGCTTGGCGCTATTGGTGATGTTAAACGTCATCTCAAGATCACATTCTTGGTCGGGAAGAGCGCTGATTTCCCGAATAGCACTTTTACTTTGAGTTCTTAGACGGATAACATAGTTGCAGTTAGACAGTCGATTGCCTTGCTCGAAAAGATTGAAGGATTCATAGCCGCGGTCCATCAGTACGATATAGCGGTGTTGAAGTCTTAAGGTCTGAAGCATGTGTACAGCTGCACTGCGTTCATCCATACCCTTTCGTGATTGCAATAAACAGTCTAGGTAACAACAATTTGCGATATCGTAAAGGATATTGGCATGAATCAAGCAAGCACCTTTGGTCGTTAATTTATTATCGGCCGAAGGTTTTTTTCTTGTTTGAATATTGCATAGAAATGGTGAATGCTTATCATATGGCAAAGCAAAGTCACTACCATCGATTGCCAGCAGTCGATAGCCATGATACAAAGCAGGCTGTTTCAGAGTTGAATTGAACTCATACAGAATTACCTTGAACAATCTAGGGTTAACCTTAGATTTCTGCTGTTCGTAAGCCGATGCGGTCATTCGCTTAGAGGGCTTAGGAAATGCGTCAGCTAGCTCCTTGTTCAAGCAGTTTCCTTGCATGCCAAGAGTGGTCTTAATGAATGTCTTAGCATCCAGTTTTCTTTTACGCGTGAAGTCTT
Organism: Lactobacillus delbrueckii subsp. bulgaricus; assembly: GCF_046938665.1. Classification (GTDB taxonomy): domain Bacteria; phylum Bacillota; class Bacilli; order Lactobacillales; family Lactobacillaceae; genus Lactobacillus; species Lactobacillus delbrueckii_C. Next base: position 35,252 of record NZ_JBKZCD010000002.1, on the reverse strand, counting down.
TGCTTGGATGATAAACAAAGTAATTGATGCATTCGGCAGCCTTATCCGTTACAGAATCAAGCTGTCTAAAGACTTGATGTTTCTTAGTCATGAGAATACGCCACCTTTGATAAAATTTCTAACCAAAGATAGCGTAAAGCGGTTTCAAAAATTAAGCAAAAAAACACTCATCAAATTCAGATGAGTGTTCTAAGACGTTCCCCGTTCAAAGTCAATGCCTTAACTTAATGACATTGTCACGCTGGTGACTCCTTTTACTTTCTGATAAATAAGCTTGGCGACTTGGTCTTGTAGCTGAAGCCTTCGCCCATAGCTTCATTGACGTCAAAGAAGATGATAAAGGCCTTAGGGTCTTCTTGCTTGACGATTTTCTTTAATTCCGGGATTTCCCTTGGTGACAGAACCAGGTAGATCATGTGGCGGGGGTCGCTGGAATAGCCGCCTTCAGCGTTAATGTAGGTGAAGCCTCGCTCTAAGCGCAGGTCAATCAGCTTGGCGATATTCTTGTAGTTCTGGGAAATGATGAAGACCCCTTTAGCCCGGGTCCCGCCTTCAGTAACCAGGGCCATGACCTTGGATAAAATGAAGCAGGAGACCATGGTGTAGCCGACATGGAAGAAGTCCAGGTAGGACAAAGAGCAGGCCAGGGCTAAGAAGTCCAGGGCCAGAAGGCCCTTGCTGGGCGTGATCCCGTATTTTTCCTGCAAGACCCGGGCGACAATATCGCTGCCCCCGGTGGTTCCGTTAAAGCGGAAGACCAGTCCCAGTCCCAGCCCCGACAAGCAGCCGGCCGTGACCGTGGCTAGGAAGGGGTCGTGATGGAGGGGAACTTGGTCTATAATAGACTGCAGGGTCCACATGCTTAAGAAGAAGGATAGGCAAAGGGTTCCCCAGACGGTATAAATCATGGCCCGCTTGCCCATATATTTAAAGCCTAGAAAGATCAAGGGAATGTTGATGATGAAGGTGCTGAGACCGGGGTTGACCCCCCAGAAGTGGCGGATGATCAGGGTGAAACCCGACAATCCCCCGTCGGCCAGCTTGTTGGGAATCGACACCATGTCCACGCTAAAGGCGTAGATGGCCGAGCCCAGGGCAATCATCAGGATATCGATCGTGTCACTAGTGGTCCATTTGAATTTTGGCTTGTTCATTTCGATACTCCTTTCTTAAATTATTCCCCATGCGTAATCAATTTTAGCAAAAAACAGTCGAGGTGGAGAAGAAGATGACTAATATTCGTATAACGGAAGTTTTTACCCAGGCCATGCCGGTCCTGGAAAAGTTGGAAGAAGCAGGCTTTGAAGCTTATTTTGTCGGCGGCTGCGTCCGCGATCTGCTCTTAGAGCGGCCGATTCATGACGTGGACATCGCGACCAGTGCCTACCCGGAAGAAGTCAAGGAGACTTTTGCCAAAAGTATCGACACTGGCATCCAGCACGGGACAGTGACCGTCCTTTATGGGGGATCCAGCTACGAAATCACGACTTTCAGAACGGAATCCGGCTACCAGGACTTCCGCCGGCCAGACAAGGTCACCTTCGTCCAGAACCTGGACGAGGACTTAAAGCGGCGGGACTTCACCATCAACGCTTTAGCCATGAACCGGCAAGGGGAGATCATTGACCTTTTTGACGGCTTAGGCGACTTGAAGCGGCGGGTAATCAAGGCTGTTGGCGTGGCTGAAGACCGCTTCCACGAGGACGCCTTGCGGATGATGCGGGCAGTCCGCTTCATGAGCCAGCTCTCTTTCAGCCTGGAAGAAAAGACCCGGCAGGCGATTATCGATAACCACGAGCTTTTAAGCAAGATTTCCGTGGAAAGAATCAGGGAGGAATTTGTCAAGCTGGCCTTGGGCAAGGACAGCCGGCAGGCTTTTAAGGACTTTTTGGAAACGGGCTTAAGCGAGGAATGCCCGGGTCTGGCCGGGAAAAAGGACCAGCTCTCTGTCTTTGCTGACCTTAAGGCCGGTCCGGATGACGAAGCAGTCTTTTGGAGCTTGATCGCTGTTTTAATCAACCTGCCGGCTGACAAGATTTCGCCATTCATGCGGGCCTGGAAGAACTCCAACGCCATGAACCAGCAAGTCAGACAGATCGTGGCCGCCTTTGACCTCTTGAGCCGGGGGGAAGAGAGCGATTTTGACCTCTTTGAAATCGGCCAGGAGAACCTGGAGGCGGCTTTAAAGCTAGCGGAGCTTTTGGGCCAGCCACTGCCTAGCCAGGTCCTGTTAGACCGCTATAACCGTCTGCCAATCAAGGAGGCAGGGGAACTGGCCATTGACGGCCAGTGGCTGATCAAGGGGGGGATTAAGCCTTCACCGGAACTGGGCCAGCTTTTGCGCAAAGCCCTTGAGGGCGTGGTCAGCGGCCAGGTAGAGAACAGCCAGGCGGCAATCGCGGAATTTTTGGCAATCTAAAAGGCGCTGGTCACCAGCGCCTTTTTTTAGACGTAAAATAAAACTGAAAAGAAAATCAAAATTGAGCCCAGCAAAACGAAGAAGTGCCAGATAACGTGGCTATATGGCAGGCCCCGCATGGAGAAGAAGAGGCAGCCAAAGGTGTAGGCAATCCCGCCTGAAACCAGGAGCCAAAAGCCGGTCGGCCCCAGGCTGAAATAAAGCTGGCTGCCGGCCAGGATCACCATCCAGCCCATGGCGATATAAAGGATGGTGTCGCCGATCACGTGCTTGCCCTGGTTGAAGATATAATAGAGGATCCCAAAGACCGTCAGGGCCCAGATGATGCCGAACATGACCCAGCCTTTAGCCCCGCCGATCGTGACCAGGGTATAAGGGGTATAAGAGCCGGCAATCGCGATAAAGATTGAAGAGTGGTCGAAGATCTGGAAGACCTTGTTTGCCTTGGTAAAGACCAGGCTGTGGTAGAGGGTCGAGAAGAGGTAAAGCAGGATCATGCAAGCCCCGTAGATGGCAAAAGTTGTCACTCTGAGGGCGCTGTGGCTGTGGGCGGCCCGGACCACCAAAATAACCAGGCCGGCGATTGAGAGGCCGAAGCCGATCCCGTGCACGACGGCTGAGAGAACATTATCAATGATATAGTAAGATTTAGGCCGGTCTTCGACCGGCTGCCAAGGATTGAAAGCCATATAAACTCCCTTTCAGTTTTGATCAATTAATTATAATTTTTAGCCGAAAATTTGCTATACTAAAGTCTGTATTAAGTCTAATTCTATCACAACTGAGAAGCTGATAGGATAATTTGGAAATTGAGGTCAGTTAAATTGTCTAAGATCAAGATCATGACGGATTCCTCAGTACAGCTGAGTCCGGAAGAAATTGAAAAATACGGTATTACGGTGGTGCCCCTGTCGGTGACAATCGACGGACATACCTACACGGATGGCGTTGACATTACCCGGGCCAACTTTATCCAAAAGATGGATGAGGCAGAGAAGCTGCCCAAGACCAGCCAGCCCCCGGTCGGCCTGTTCGTGGAGAGAATGGAAGAACTGACGGCTGACGGCAGTGAAGTCCTGGGGATTTTCATGGCCAAGACCCTGTCAGGGACGGTTGATTCCGCCCGCCAGGCCGCTGAAATGGTCGCCGGCAAGATCACGGTCATCGACTGCGGCTATACTGACCGCTCTCAAGGCTACTACTGCCTTGAGGCGGCCAAGGACGCGGAAGCGGGCAAGGAAATGGATGAAATCCTGGCGCACCTGGACCAGATCGGCAAGAATATGTACCTGGAAATGATGGTGCCCAACCTGCAGAACATTTTAGCCGGCGGCCGTTTGGGCAAGTGGGCCGGCCGGGTGGTTTCAGCCTTGAACTTCCACGTCGGCCTGACCATGAAAGAGGGCAGCTTAAACGTCCCTTACCGGGGCCGGGGAAAGAAATTCATCAAGAAGTTTGACGACATGCTGGTCGACCAGTTGAAAGAACTGGGTGACAAGGTCAAGTATGTCGGCATCTCCTATGTCGACACCAGAGACAAGATGGAAGAGCTCGCCCAGCGCTTCAAGGAAGTCAACCCGGACCTGGAGATCCTGGTCCAGGAAACCAGCCCGATCATCATCACCCACGCCGGCCATGAGGCCTACGCGGTCATGTTTTATACGGAGTAATATATGGCCTACCGACAAAGTTTTTACCAGTTTTTGATGACTTTGCGCGATCCGGATTCAAACGGCGACCTGGCCCAGTTTGCCAACAACGCCCAGTTTGACTCGACCTTTCCCAGACAGGAACAGGACCGGACCAGGCTGTCAGAATATCTGGAGGAAAATGCCGCTTACCTGCCCAGCATGACGATTTTTGACGATGCTTACCAGGCTTATGAAGAGAAAATGCAGTACTAGGATAATTTTTAGGATTCAGCGACAAACGAAAGGGAGCCCCGGCTTCCTTTTCTGCTGTTTTTGGGAGGAAAAATGACTAAAATTCAATGGTATCCAGGCCACATGAACAAGGCCAGGAATCAGCTGGAAGAAAAATTAAACTTGATTGACGTTGTTGTTGAAGTTTTGGACGCCCGGATTCCCAGCGCTTCCAGAAACCCGATGATCAGTGAACTGGTTGGCGACAAGCCCCACCTGATCGTTTTAAACAAGGCCGACCTGGCTGACCCGGTGATGACCAAGCTCTGGCAAAAGAAATTGCAGGGCCCCCGCACCTTGGTCATGGCCATGGATGCCCAGCACAACACCAATATGCAGGCCTTGATTACCTTAATCAAGAAGGCAGCCAGCGAAAAAGTCAAGAAGCTGGAAGAGAGAGGGGCCTCCAACCCGATCATCCGCATCTGCTTAGTCGGCGTGCCTAACTGCGGCAAGTCCACCATCATCAACCGCCTGGTTGGCCGCAATGTCGCCATTACCGGGGACCGGCCAGGGGTAACCAAGGGCCAGGCCTGGCTGAAGACCCAATATGGCATCCAGATCCTGGACACGCCGGGGATTCTCTGGCCAAAGTTTGAAGACCAGGACGTGGGCTACAAGCTGGCTGCTTTTGGGGCCATCAAGGACACGATTTTCCACGCTGACGACGTGGCCCTTTTTGTCATCTGCCAGCTGCGGCAATACTACCCGGCTTATCTGGCCAAGTTTGCCAACTGCACTAAGGACAAGCTGGAAAATATCGGTGACACTGACCTGCTTTTGGCCATGACCCAAAACAACGGGATGCGGGACGACTATGACCGCTTCTCCCTCTTCATGCTGCAGCGGTTAAGAAAGGGCAAGCTGGGCCGGATCAGCCTGGACCGGCCAAGTGCGAATAATGAAAATTAATGAAATTAAAGACCTGCTCAAAGCAGATTCAGTTTCTTCAACCATCCTGGCGGAATTAGCCAAAGACGACCGCAAGGGGGTCCAGAAGCTGCTGGAAAGCTACCAGCGCCGGCAGGAAAAGCTGGCTAAGCAGAAGGAAGAATTCTTGGGCCGTTTCAGTTACGAGAAGGATTTTTGGGCTAAAGGGCAGCTGGTAGCCGGGGTCGATGAAGTCGGCAGAGGTCCACTGGCTGGACCGGTTGTGGCAGCGGCCGTTGTCTTGCCGGAAGATTTTTCCTTATTGGAAGTCAATGACTCAAAGAAGCTGAGCCCGCAAAAGCGCCTGGCCCTTTATCCCAAGATCCTGCAAGAGGCTGTTGCCGTCGGCGTCGGGGTCATGGACAACCAGGTGATTGACCAGATCAATATTTATGAGGCTGACCGCCAGGCCATGAAGCAGGCCGTGGAAGCTTTGAGCACAAGGCCAGATGCTTTGCTGGTCGATGCCATGAACGTGCCGGTGGACTTGCCCCAGCTAGAATTGATCAAGGGGGATGCCAAGTCCAACTCAATTGCCGCGGCCTCAATCGTGGCCAAGGTCTTCAGAGACTCTTTGATGGACGATTACGCCCGTCTTTATCCAGATTATGCCTTTGACCATAATGCCGGCTATGGAACCAAGGACCACCTGGAAGCATTAAGAAAATACGGACCAACGCCGATTCACCGCCTGACCTTCAGTCCGGTGAGCGAAATGGTTGGACTGAAAAAGGCTGACTAGTTCAGTCTTTTTTCTTCTTCTCTTCTTTTTCTTTTTTCTTTTGGGCAAAAAAACAAAAAGATTGCAGAGATAAAGGAAAAAGTGGTCCTTTTGGCGTAATAGTAAGTGGAGGGAAAAAGATGAATAAAACCGAATTCTTACTGCGCCTAAAGCTGCAGAAGGGCCTCAGCTATCTCAAGATATTGCAGGTCATGCAGCAGATGCCCCCGGATGAGGACGTGGACCATGAATGGCTGAACTGCCTGGAACTGCCCGATGAGATCCTCTACCGGGTGGAGCGGGCCTTTTTAAGTGACCGCTACGAAAGTGCCATTGAAAACTTGCAAAGGAATTTCAAAATAATCAGTTTCTTTGACGATGCTTATCCCGTACGATTAAGAGAAATTTATCGGCCGCCGATTTTGCTTTTTGCCAAGGGGGACTTGTCCCTTTTGGAAAAAGAGGTGACGGTGATCGTGGGGTCAAGAACTCCCAGCTCATATTCCGGCAAGGTGATTGAGAACCTCATGCCGGTTTTGCTGAAGAAAAAGCAGGTGATTGCCAGCGGCCTGGCTAAGGGCGTTGATGCCCTGGCCCACCAGAATGCCTTGAATTTCGGCGGCAAGACCATCGCGGTTGTGGCTAATGGCCTAAATTATTTTTACCCCCGGGAAAATACGCTCTTGCAGCAGCAAATTGCCGCCCGGGGTCTCCTGCTTAGCGAATACCTGCCTGATACGCCGCCAAGGCCCTTCCGCTTTCCAGAACGCAACCGGATTTTGGCCGGGATTTGCAAGAACGTGATCGTGACTGAAGCCAAAGCCCATTCCGGTTCGTTGATTACGGCCAATTTGGCCCTGCAGGAAAACCGGAACGTATTTGCCGTCCCGGGTGCAATCACCAGCCCCTTGTCGGCCGGTACCAACCAGCTGATTTCAGCCGGAGCGACCCCGGTTATCGACAAGGAAATTGACCTGTGAAAGATTAAATTCTTGTAAAAATTGCCTGTCTGCTCCCTTAAGTTAATTTTCTTTTGGTTGACAATTCCGGAAATTATTTCTATATTGAAGAAGATTTAATTTCAAATTTAGTGAAAGGGGCATTTGATGCCTGCTACAGCAAAAGAAGACAAAAGCAAGAGCAGTAAAAAGACCACGGCTGCCAAGAAGAGCAGCCCGAAGCGGAAAAAGAGCAAGGTGAAAAAAGACCTGGTTATCGTGGAATCTCCAGCCAAGGCCCACACTATCGAGAAGTACCTGGGCCGGAAGTACCACGTAATCGCCTCTAAAGGGCACATCCGGGACTTGCCCAAGTCCCAGATGGGGGTCGACATTGACCACGACTACCAGCCAAAATACATCTCCATCCGGGGGAAAGGTGACACCATCAAGGAACTGAAGGCTGAAGCCAAGAAGGCCAACAAAGTCTACCTGGCTTCCGACCCCGACCGGGAAGGGGAAGCTATTGCCTGGCACGTGGCCCACGTTTTAGGCCTGGATGAAAAAGAAGCCAACCGGGTAACCTTTAACGAAGTTACCAAGGACGCGGTCAAGGATGCCTTCAACCACGCCCGGACCATCGATATGGACACGGTCAACGCCCAGCAGGCCCGCCGGGTTCTGGACCGCTTGGTCGGCTACTCTTTGTCGCCGATTCTCTGGTCCAAGGTCAAGAAGGGCCTGTCAGCCGGCCGGGTGCAGTCAGTTGCCTTGAAGCTGGTTATTGACCGGGAAAAGGAAATCAAGGCCTTCAAGCCGGTTGAATACTGGACGATTGATGCTGAATTCGCCAAGGGCAAGGACAAGTTCCAAGCGTCCTTTTACGGCGAAGACGGCAAAAAGACGGAATTGCCAAATAACGAGGCTGTCCAGAAGCTGCTGGCCAAGTTTGACAAGAAGCAGCCGTTTACGGTCAGCAAGGTAGTTAAAAGAGAAGTCCGCCGGCAGCCAGCCGCGCCGTTTACCACTTCCACCATGCAGCAGGAAGCCAACCGGCGGCTAAACTTCCGGACTTCAAAGACCATGAACATTGCCCAGCACCTGTATGAAGGGATCAGCCTGGGCAAGGAAGGCACGGTCGGTTTGATCACCTACATGAGAACCGACTCCAAGCGGATCTCACCAGTTGCCCGCCAGGAAGCAGCCCAGTTCATTGATGAGGAATACGGCAGCAACTTCGCGGTCAAGAAGGAGCGCCACTTCAAGAACCAAGGCGACGCTCAGGATGCCCACGAAGCTGTCCGGCCGACCAGTGTCTACCGGACACCGAAGTCCCTGGAAAAGGTTTTGACCAAGGATGAGCTCCGCCTTTACACCTTGATTTGGAGCCGTTTTGTGGCTAGTGAAATGACACCGGCCGTCTTTGACACGGTCCGCTACGACCTGACCCAAAATGGGGTGACCTTCAGAGCCAGCGGGTCAGTTATGAAGTTTGCCGGCTACACCAAGGTTTATGACAACCGGAGTGAAAAGAACGTGGCCCTGCCAGCCCTGGAAGAGGGCGACGAGGTCAAGCTGACCAAGTCAGACAACAAGCAGCACTTTACCCAGCCGCCGGCCCGCTATACTGAAGCCAGCCTGGTCCGGGCCCTGGAAGAAAACGGGGTTGGCCGGCCGTCAACTTACGCGCCGACCATCCAGAACATCCAGTCCCGGAACTATGTCAAGCTGGAAGGGCGGGCAATCGTGCCAACTGAACTGGGGGAAATCGTCGACGGCTTGGTTGAGCAGTTCTTCCCGGACATCACCAGCGTTGACTACACGGCCAAGCTGGAAGATGAACTCGATGAAGTCGAAGAAGGCAAGAAAGACTGGGTCAGTGTGGTTGACCAGTACTACAAGCCATTCTCCAAAGAACTGGAAAAGGCCGACAGCGAGATCCAGAAGATCCAGATCAAGGACCAGCCAGCTGGCTTTGACTGTGAAATCTGCGGGGCCCCGATGCTGGTCAAGATGGGCCGCTACGGCAAGTTCTACGGCTGCTCCCGTTTCCCGGACTGCCGCCACACCCAGACCATCGTCAAGAAGGTCGGCGTGACTTGTCCGAAGTGCGGGGAAGGCGAAGTTCTGGAAAAGAAGTCCAAGCGGGGCCGGAAGTTCTATGGCTGTTCCCGCTATCCAGACTGTGACTTTGTTTCCTGGGACAAGCCGATCAGCCGGGTCTGCCCGAACGACGGCCACTTCTTGGTCGAAAAGAAGCGCAAGGACGGCATGGTCGTCCTCTGCCCGAACGGCGACTACAAGGAAGAGCCAAGAGAAGAACAAGGCGAAGCAGCCGAATAAGTTGAAAGTTAAAGCAAAGATGTCACCAAGACCCTTGGTGGCATTTTTTGCTCAGAGCGTGCGATTAGGCAGGGAGAAGCTTTTTCGGTAAAATGATAAGTAGATAATTTTTAAGCGAAGGATTGAAGCAAATGACAGAAAAAGTTACGGTAATTGGCGCCGGTTTGGCCGGCAGCGAAGCAGCATGGCAGCTGGCTAAAAGAGGAATCAAGGTTGACTTGTACGAAATGCGGCCAAAGAAAATGACCCCGGCCCATGAAAGCGGCAATTTCGCCGAATTAGTCTGCACCAACTCCATGCGGTCCAACCAGCTTTCAAACGCTGTTGGCCTCTTGAAAGAAGAAATGCGGCAGATGGACTCCTTGATCATGCAAGCCGCTGATGCCTGCCAGGTGCCAGCCGGCGGGGCCTTAGCCGTTGACCGGGAGCTTTTCTCCAAGTATGTGACCGACAAATTGACCAGCCTGCCGGAAGTGACCATTCACGATGAAGAAATCACTGACCTGCCAAGTGAAGGCATCACCGTTATCGCGACCGGTCCTTTGACCAGCGATAGCCTGGCAGAAAAGATCCAGGACTTTGAAGGTACCGAAAGCCTCCACTTCTTCGACGCGGCCGCCCCAATCATCGCGGCTGACTCCATTGACATGGATATCGTTTACAAGAAGAGCCGGTATGACCGGGGCGAAGCCGCCTACCTCAACTGCCCGATGACCAAGGAAGAATACGACCGCTTTGCCAATGCCCTGGTTCACGCGGAAACTGCTGAAATGCACGGCTTTGAAAACAGCGAGGTCTTTGAAGGCTGCATGCCGATCGAAGTCATGGCGGCCCGGGGGGCCAAGACCATGCTCTTTGGTCCTTTAAAGCCAGTCGGCCTGGAGAACCCGAAGGACGGCAAGACTCCTTACGCTGTCGTCCAGCTCCGCCAGGACAACGCTGCTGCCTCCATGTACAATATCGTGGGCTTCCAGACCCACCTCAAGTACGGGGAACAAAAGCGGGTCTTCCAAATGATCCCTGGCCTGGAAAACGCCCGCTTCGTCCGCTACGGCAAGATGCACCGGAACACCTACATGGCCAGCCCGGAAGTTTTAAAGGCCAGCTATGAAGCTAAAAAGCGGCCGGGCCTCTTCTTTGCCGGCCAGATGACCGGGGTGGAAGGCTACGTGGAAAGTGCCGGCAGCGGCCTGGTCGCCGGGATTAACGCGGCTAGAGAAGCCCTGGGGCAAGAGACGGTTGAATTCCCGGTAACCACTGCCCTTGGCTCTATGGCTCACTACATCACGACCACTGATGCCAAGCACTTCCAGCCAATGAACGCCAGCTTTGCCTTGATTCCGGGCCTGGAGGGCAAGAAGATCAGAAACAAGCGCGAGCGTCACGAAAAGATCAGTGAACGGGGCCTGGCCGACCTGGCCGCCTTTAAGGCAGAGAAGCTGGCTGACTAATGACCCTTGAAGAGCAGTTTCTTTCCTACCTGAAAAACGAGCGCTCTTACAGCCCCAAAACCGTCCTGGCCTACCAAAAGGACCTGGCAGCAGCTAAGAAATTCTGGCAGGAAAACGGGGGCTTTCCGGGCTGGAAGCAAATTTCCCGCCGGGACCTGGAAATCTACCTGCAGGCAAGCGGGCAAAAGCTGGCCTCCAGCACTTTGTCCCGAAAATTATCCAGCCTTAAGTCTTTTTACCGCTTTTTGACCAGGCGGGGCTTGGTTAAAGCTGACCCGACTGTAGCTATTCAGCTTAGGCGGGGGGAGAAAAAGCTGCCGGAATTTTTTTACCAAGATGAAGTCGGCCAGGTTATCCGCTCGCTAAACGATGGTAAACCGTTAACAGTCCGCAACCGGGCAATTGTAGCGCTTTTTTACGCGACTGGGATGCGGCTGAGCGAACTGACTGACTTGAAAGAATCCCAGCTTGACCTGGAAAACGGCATGATTTTGGTGCACGGCAAGGGCAATAAGGACCGCTATGTCTTTTTTGACCAAGAGAGCAAAAAGTACTTGGAGGAATATCTGCAAGCGGCCCGGCCAAGTTTATTGAAAAATGAGCCAGATACCGGGGCAGTTTTTTTAAACAAGCTTGGCAGGCCAATTTCCAGCCGGGGGATTGCCAAAGCCGTCCAGCAAATTTTTCAAAAAGCAGGCTTGACGGCTGGCGCCCACCCCCATGAACTCCGCCACAGCTTCGCCACCGCCATGCTCAACAACGGGGCGGACCTCAGGAGCGTGCAGGAGCTCTTGGGCCATGAGGACTTGTCTACAACCCAGATCTATACTCATGTCAGCATGCAGCATCTCACGGCGGAATATCGCCAGCATTTTCCCCGAAAATGAGGAAAAGTGTTATTATGAAAATGGTTGGAAAGCGGCAATCATTTCCGCTTTTTAGCAAGATTTTTAAATAACGCGAGCAATAGAAAAGCAAACAAACGGAGGAAGAAAATGACAACGATTTGTTCAGTAAAATACAATGGCCAGACGGCGATTGCCGGCGACGGCCAGGTGACCCTGGGCAAGAGCATCATCGCCAAGACCACGGCCAAGAAGATCCGCCGCATTTACCACGACCAAGTGGTGATCGGCTTTGCCGGCGGGGTGGCGGATGCCGTCAGCCTGCAGGAAATGCTAGAAGGAAAGCTGGAAAGCTACAGCGGCGACTTGCGCCGGGCAGCCGTGGAAATGGCCCAGTCCTGGCGGAAAGACCCGGCCTTGCAGAAATTGGAAGCCATGGTCATTGCTTTTAACGACCAGGACTTGCTCTTGATTTCCGGCAACGGGGAAGTGCTTGAACCAGACGAAAGCGTGGTGGCCATCGGCTCAGGCGGCTACTATGCCCAGGCAGCAGCCGTGGGGATGCTCCGGCATGCCAGCGGGATGACGGCCAGTGAAATCGCCAAGGAAGCAGTCAACATCGCTGCGGACATCGATGTCTTTACCGACCACGAGATTGTTACGGATGAAATCGAGGAAAAATAGGGATGAGAGAGAAAACGCCAAAGCAGATCGTTGAACTGCTGGACAAGTACATCGTCGGGCAGAATGAGGCCAAGAAGTCCGTGGCTATCGCCCTGTACAACCGCTACCGCCGGGCCCAGCTGCCAGAAGACGTGCAAAAGGACATTACGCCGAAGAACATTTTGATGGCCGGGCCAACCGGGGTCGGGAAGACGGAAATCGCCCGCCGCCTGGCGGACATCGTCGACGCGCCTTTTGTCAAGGTTGAAGCTACCAAGTTTACTGAAGTCGGCTACGTGGGCCGGGATGTTGAATCCATGGTCCGGGACCTGGCCAATGAAGCTGTCCGGATTGTGGAAAAAGAAGAATTTGCCAAGGTTGAAGGCCAGGCCATCCGCCAGGCCAATAAGACCCTGGTCCGCCTGCTGGTGCCGGGCGTAAAGAGAAACAACCGGCAAAACCAGATGCAGCAGATGCAGGAAATGATGCAGAGCTTGCTGGCTGGCGGCGGGATGCCGGAGGAAACAGAAGAAGTTACTGACGAGATCAGAAACCAAAGACTCAGCGTGGCTGAAAAGCTGGACCGGGGGCTTTTGGAAAACGAAGAAGTCACCATCGAAGTTGAACAAGCGCCAAAGGCCAACCCAATGGGCGACATGATGGGGCAGATGGGGATGGACATGTCCAGCATGCTGGGCGACATGCTTCCTAAGAAGAAAGTCAAGCGGACCCTGCCAGTCGGCCAGGCCAGAAAGCTTTTGGTCCAAGAAGAAGAAAAGAAGCTGGTCAACTATGACGACATCTACCAGAAGGCCATGGACCGGGCCGGGCAGAGCGGGATCATCTTCATCGACGAAATCGACAAGATTACCGCGGCTGACAAGCGCAACTCCGCTGGCGTCTCAAGAGAAGGGGTGCAAAGAGACATCCTGCCGATCGTTGAAGGCTCAACTGTCAGCACCAAGTACGGTCCTCTTTCAACTGACCACATCCTCTTTATCGCGGCCGGGGCTTTTGCCGAAAGCAAGCCAAGCGACCTGATTCCGGAACTGCAGGGCCGGTTCCCGATCAGAGTTGAGCTGGACGCCTTGACCAAGGATGACTTTGTCAGAATCTTGAAAGACCCGCAAAACTCCCTCTTGAAGCAGTACATTGCCTTGCTGAAGGCTGACGGGGTTGACCTGGTCTTCACGGCTGAAGCGGTCGACAAGATCGCTGAAATCGCCTTTGAAGTCAACCAGGGGACGGACAATATCGGTGCCCGCCGCTTGGCTACGATCTTGGAGAAGCTGCTGGAAGAAGTTCTCTATGAAGGGCCGGACATGGAAATGGGGCAGATCACCATTACCCAGGCCTATGTCGAACAGAAATTGAGTGATATCGTCAAGAACAAGGACCTGACCAAGTTCATCCTGTAAAGGGGAAGATTTTTGGCAAATTGTTCCTGAATTAGTGTAAAAATGCGATTGAGTTTAGCAAAAATAAGAGGATTAAGGGGCAAATAATGGATTATACTATCGAAAACGAGATTCTGAAGGTTACGGTATCAAGCCGCGGGGCAGAGCTGCAGAGCGTCATTGGCAAGCACATCGGCAATGAATACATTTGGCAGGCTGACCCAGAAGTCTGGGGCCGGCATGCTCCGGTCTTGTTCCCGATCGTGGGCAAGCTGAAGAATGATGAATACAGCTACCAGGGCAAGACCTACCACATGGGCCAGCACGGCTTTGCCCGCGACATGGAATTTGCCCTGGAAGAGCAGACTAAGGAAAAGCTGACCTTCCTTTTGACGGACACGGAAGAAACCAGAGCGGTCTACCCCTTCAAGTTTGAATTTCGGGTCAGCTATGAGCTTTTGAACAACATGATCAAGGAAAGCTTCCACGTCACTAACAAGGGCGAGGGGGACATGATCTTCGGCGTCGGCGGCCATCCCGGCTTTGCCCTGCCTGTTGAAGACGGGGTCAAGAAGGATGACTTCTACCTGCAGGTCAACCCGGCTAAGCCCCGGGTGCAGGTGCCGCTGGAAGACGGCCTGCTCAACTGGGAAAAGCGGTCCCTGGCCCCAACTGAATCCTTGATCACGATCACTGATGATCTCTTTAAGGATGATGCCATGGTGCTGGTGATGCGGCACCCGGACAACAAGTTCTCCATTAAGACGGAAACCAGCCGCTTCCACATCAATGTCAGAACTGATTCAGCTCCTTACGTGGGCATCTGGTCCCAGTACCCAAAGACCGCTGATTACGTCTGCATCGAACCATGGTGGGGGATTGCTGACCTTACTGACACTGACGGGGACCTGGAAGATAAGCAGGGGATGAACCGGCTGGCAAGCGGGGAAGACTTTGAAGCCAGCTTCCGCATGTCCTTCCACAGCAAGGTTCAGAGCGAATAAGAGTTAGGAAGTAAAGATCATTTTTTGCATGAGCTGCCAGATTCTGGCAGCTTTTTTTATGGAAAAAAGCTGGTCAAATATTTTGAAAGCGGGCACAAAAATAAAACGATTTGGACTATAATTAACTTATAAAGTATGTGCTTGCAAAAAAAGTGTTTGAATTGTGTTTTGGAGGAATAAAAAATGAAGAAGCTATATAGCGTCCTAACGGCCGCTGCCCTTATGCCCCTTTGTCTTTTAACGGGCCAGGTCAGCCAGGCCAGCCAGGCAGATGAATATAATCCAGTGGTTAGAAACTTTCAGGTACGGGAAGGCGAATACCGGATTGCCCGGGAACTGGTCAAAAATGCCAAGCATCTGCCAGCAAACACGGTGTATGAATTCGTGCCCGAGCCCAATTTTGCCAAGGCGGGGACCTATAAGACCCGGATCCGCCTGCTTTATCCGGACAATTCAATGGAGACCAGCCGGGAAGTAACCGTCAGCGTTTATGACCATGCCTGGCAGGCCAAGAAAACGGTGAAAAAGCACAAAAAGGCTAAGAAGAGCCGCAAGAAGGCCAAGAAGCGCGTCTCAGACGCCAAGCGCTATCAGGCCAAGGTGAAAGGGAAGAGCACGGCTTTTGGCCAGGCCTTCAAGTCCAAGCGCCTGGTCAGCAACCGGGCAAAACTGCCGAAGAAGACCAGTTTCCGCTTTGCCCGAGTGCCAAACTTCAAGCGGGCCGGGAGCTACTACACGGCCGTTTTGGTCACCTACCCAGACAAGAGCCAGGAATACACCCGGCAGGTTAAAGTGACGGTCAAGCGGCAGAAAGACAAGAGCAAGTACCAGGCTAAGGTCAAGGGCAAGACCGTCGCTTATGGGGCGAAATTAACAGCCAAGTCCTTAATTAAAAACGCTAAGGCCCTGCCAAAGAAGAGCAAGTACCAGCTCTCGCAAAAGATCAACACCAAGCAGGCCGGGACTTACCTGCTTGCTGTCAAAGTAACTTACCCGGATAAGAGCTGGGAAGTGACGCCATTTGTAAAAGTCAAAGTCAAGCGGCAGACTGACAAGGCCCGCTACCAGGTCAAGGTTCGCCCAGGCCAGGTGACCTTAGGGCAGAAGCTGTCCCCAAGCCAGCTGGTCACTAACCTCTCCAGCCTGCCGAAGAAGAGCAAGTTTGCCTTTACTGCCCAGCCAAATTGGCAAAAGGCCGGCAGCTACCGGACCAAGATCCAGGTGACCTACCCCGACAAGAGCAAGGAGACCAGCGCCTTTTTGACGGTAACTGTCAAAGATCCCGCTGACTCATCCCGCTACACCCCAGTCCTGTTAGCCGCTAAGACCGAAGCAGGCAAGACAATCGCGGCTTCCAGCCTGATTGCCAACTTCGCCTCCCTGCCGGCAGGCAGCCAGGCTAGCTACCTGACGGCGCCAGACTTTGCCAAGGCCGGCAGCTACAAGACCCAGATTAAGGTCATTTACCCGGATAAGTCGACCTGGACCAGTTCAGAATTCATGATTGAGGTTGCCCCGGGAGCAGAAAGCACGCAGAGCAACTGAGTTTATTAACATCATTCTTTAAATCAAGACCAAATTAGGTCTTGATTTTTTGTTTTTTAATCTGTATTTTTCACAAACTTTTGCTATAATAGCTGTTGGTAAGCGGTTACAAGTCCGATAAATTAAGTCAACATGGGGAAATAGCCAATGAGAAAAATCAAGTGTGAGCTTTGCGGGCAAAGAGATTTATTAAAAGAAGGCAACCGTTTTGTCTGCCAGACCTGTGGGGCAGCCTATTCAGCTGACCAGTTGCGCCGGCAATTTGACCTTGCCGGCCGGGCGGAGATTTATGCTGAAGCCAAGCAGGCCTACCGGGCTAAGCGCTTCAAGCAGGCCAGGCAGCTGTATCTGGCCTTAGCAGAAGAAGGGGACCAGCAGGCGGCCTTTTATGCCAGCCTATCTGGCAGCCAGCTCGACCCGGCGGCAGACTTTGCCCCCCTTTTGAGTCAGCTGCGGGCAGCTTTAGCGGCCAGCCGGAAAAAAGGCGGGGAAGGCTACTTTGCTTTTGCCAGCCGGGCCCTGGGTGAAGTGATCATTTTTGCCCTGGCAGTGGAAGAAGAATGTGAAGAAGACTTTCAAAAGCAGGCTCAGCGCCTGGAACTCAGCTCCCGGCAGACCCTGGAGAAGGCCCACCAGAAGATGCAGAAAGAAGCCGGCCGGGCCTGGCTCTTGATGAGCCAGGCAGCCCACCTCTGCGTAGGGGAGAGCGATGACTTAGCCGCTGCCAGTCCCTATTTCTGGGAGCTGGTCGATGCGATTATCGATGACTTGAGCATCAACCAGAAGCGGGGAACGATTGCCTTGGGCAGCGTGCAAGAAGAACGGGCTTATTTTGAAGGCTTGAAGGCTGAGAAAAAGGCCAAAAAGCTGGTTAATGGTTAACTTTTTAAAGTGAATCTTGGCTAAAGCAAATTTTTTGTAAAAAAAGGCTTGCCAAGAGTTAAAAAGTTAAGTATGATATTACTTGGTCGGGGGATGCGAGGAGCCGTCCCTTGGTTGAATTGAAGATTGCGTTATAGCCAAGTGGTAAGGCAACGGTTTTTGGTACCGTCATGCGCTGGTTCGAATCCAGCTAACGCAATTGAGAAGAAGACGCCCAGCGGGGCGTCTTTTTTGTTTTTTATTGCTTCTTTTCTCCAATTGCTTCTCTTTCATCTAATCTTAGCCTGACCATGCACTTGCCTTGACCAGGCAGGTGGAGAAGGCTAAACTAATTAGTTAAGTTGATTAAATTTTTTAGAAAAAAAGCTGAGGTAAAAGCGTGAACAGATTAATTAAAAGAAGCGATGTCAATCAAGCCGGCCACCTGCAGATTGCCGGGGTAGATGCCCTGGAATTGGCGGCCAAGTACCAGACCCCCCTGCAGGTTTTTGACGTGGGGAAAATCCGCCAGGCAATCCGGGCCTTTAAGCGGGTCTTTGAAGAAGAAGGGGTAGACTATGAAGTCAGCTATGCTTCAAAGGCCTTTTCCTGCCTGGCCATCTACCAGGTCATCAATGAAGAAGGCGGCCACACCGACGTCGTCTCCGGCGGGGAACTCTGGACGGCCATGAAGGCGGGCTTTCCTATGGACAAGGTGAGCTTCCACGGCAACAACAAGAGCCGGGCAGAACTGGAAATGGCTGTTGACCAGGGAGTCGGGGTCATTATTTTAGACAACTTCCATGAAATTGACCTGCTCAGCCAGATTTTGGAAGAAAAAGACGCAAGCAGCAAGGTCATGCTCCGGGTTACCCCCGGCATCAGCGCCCACACCAACGAATATATCCAGACCGGCCAGGTAGACTCCAAGTTTGGCTTTGACATGGAAAGCGGCCAGGCTGACCGGGCTCTGGAACTGGTCCTGGCCAATCCGCGGATGAAGATGGCGGGCATTCACGCCCACATCGGTTCGCAGATTTTTGACGTCCGGGGCTTCGTGGGCTGCGCAGACAAGCTCTGCCAGCTGGCTAGTGCCTGGAAAGAGAAATACGGCTATGAAACGGACATCTTGAATGTGGGGGGAGGCTTCGGCATCCACTATACTGACCAGGATCAGCCGCTTCCGGCTGAAGAATTCGTCCGGGCCATTGTTAAAGAAGTCAAAAGCAAGTGCCAGGAAAACAATTTGAAACTGCCGGCCATCTGGATTGAACCAGGCCGGTCGATCGTCGGCCCTGCGGGCTTTAGCCTCTACACGGTCGGATCAAGAAAGGACCTGCCGGGTTATCCAAGCTATGTCGCCGTTGACGGGGGGATGGGGGACAATATCCGCCCAGCTCTTTACCAGGCAAAATATTCAGCCGTTGTTGCTGACCGCCCTCAGGCAGAAGATGAAGAAAAGGTCAACCTGGTCGGTAAGTACTGCGAAAGCGGGGACATCTTGATCAAATCTTGTCCTTTGCCAAAAACCGAACCAGGTGACGTAGTTGCTCTCTTAAGTACCGGCGCCTATGGCTATTCCATGGCCTCAAACTACAACCGCAATCCGCGTCCGGCCGTGGTTTTCGCTGAAGACGGGATTGACCAGCTGGTGATCAAGCGGGAAAGCTATGACGATTTGATTGCCAACGACTTAAAATATCAAAAATAATCCTGGGCCATTTTTAACAAAATAAACTTTTGTCTGGTATAGAATTAAGAAAATTATTTTTCATTTGAGAAAAAATGGACAAAGTTAGCTATATTTACCGCTTTCCTTAACAAACTATGCTAAAATAGGCTTAAATGTTAAGTTGCTGTTCTTTTTGATTTGAATGAAGAGGTTTTTTCCAATGCCAAAATTAGCGCAAGATTTACTGCCGATTATCAACCACAAGCTCGACGCCGTGGTTCCTTCAGATATCCGCCGTTTTGACAAGTATGTTTCCCAGTTCGATGATGTTGTCAAGCTGACCCTGGGTGAACCGGACTTAAATACCCCGGAACACATCAAGCAGGCAGCCATCAGGGACATTGAAAACAATGACAGCCACTATGGCCCGCAGTCAGGCAAGCCGGAACTACTTAAGGCCATCAGCAAGTACGTTAAGGGCTTGACCGGGGTTGACTATGACCCGGCAAGTGAAATCACCGTTACGGTTGGGGCAACCGAAGCCTTGAACTGCAGCTTGTCCGCCCTGTTAAACGCCGGCGACAAGGTGATCGTGCCCACTCCAGTCTGGTCCATGTACATGCAGCTGGTCTGCTTGACTGGGGCTACTCCAGTTGAAGTCGACACTTCCGACACCGGCTTTATTTTGACCCCGGAAAAGCTGGAAGAAGTCATTGAACGGGAAGGCAAGGGGGTTAAGGCTGTTATGCTGAACGACCCGACCAACCCGACCGGGGTGACCTACCCTAAGGAAGTTATCGAAGGCCTGGCTGAAGTCATCAAGAAGCACCACATGTATGCCATCAGCGATGAAATCTACTCAGAACTGATCTACGGGGATGCCAAGCACTACTCTTTGGCGACTTACATTCCAGACAGAACCATCTTTATTTCCGGTCTGTCCAAGTCCCACGCCATGACTGGCTGGCGGCTGGGCTATATCTGCGGGCCAGCTGAAATCATGGCCAGCGTCCGCAAGATGAACGACTTCATGATCACGGTCGTGACCAACAACGTGCAAGCTGCGGCCATTGAAGCCTTGACCAACGGCCTGGATGACCCGAAGGAATTCAAGGACATCTACCAGCGCCGGGTCAACTTCATGGAAAAGGGCTTGAAGAAGCTGGGCTTTGACATGGCTTTGCCGCGCGGGGCCTTCTACATCTTTGCCAAGATCCCGGAAAAGTACCAGGGTGATGATGTCGGCTTTGCCAAGGCCCTGGCCAAGGAGGCCAGAGTCGGCGTGATCCCGGGCAGCTACTTCGGGGCTGGCGGGGCCGGCTATGTCCGCATGTCCTACGCTTCCAGCGATGAAGTCTTAAAAGAGGCTCTCAAGCGGATTACCAAGTTTGTGGAAGCAGAATAATAAATTTTATTAAATGTAAATTATGAAAGTACGACGGCCTTGATGGTAGCCGTGCTTTTTGTTTTTCCTGGCAAAAAGAGACGGAAATTACCATAAGTGCGGGTGCTATGTTATTATTTAAATAGTAAGCGATGCCGTTTTTTTGCAGGAAAATGAAAAAAATAAAGCTTATTTTTGTATAGGCTAATGCAAATATAATTCCGGAGACAAGTCGCTAAATTTAGTGAAATGCAGTGATAACTATGGGTAAGAAGGCCTCTTTAAAAGATTTGGGAATAAGCACGATTCTGGTTAAGGCATGGTGGTCCATGCTTTATTTGGGGATCTTTGTTTTTGGCAAGCATATTCCCCTGCCTTTTGCCAAGCTGCAGACCGGCCAGGTCAATCCGCTCCTGGTCGCGACCGGCGGTGACAGCAGCCAGGCCAGCCTCTTTTCCTTAGGGATCAGTCCCTGGATGTCAGCCATGATCATCATTGGGATGCTGGCCCAGCTCCGCCTGCCGATGATGTCCAAAATGACAGAGCGGAAGATGGATCTTGGCCAAAAGGCCCTGACCTTTTTCTTGACTGTGATTCAAGCGGCCGTCATGCTGCGGGAGTTCCAGCTGATTGATAATGGCTTTGGCAGCCGCCTGGCCGCCGGACTTTTCCTCATGGCGGGCAGCTTTCTTTTGATCTGGCTGAGCGTGGAAAATGATAAAAACGGCCTGGGTGGAATCAGCTTGATTTTGATGGCCAACATGTTCTTTACATTAATGAAGTCTTTTGCCAATGGCCTCATCCCGGGTCTCAGCGCCCAAAGCGCCAATATTGTCCGGGCCCTGGCTCTTTTTGTCATCCTTCTTTTAGGGGCGGTGACGGTCATCTTGACCAATGCCGAGCGCCGGGTGCCGGTAACCAAGCTCTTGATCAGCGCTGAATTTGGCTCAGAATCCTACCTGCCGATCAGAATCCTGCCAGCCGGCTCCATGCCGGCCATGTTTGCCACGACCATGTTTGTCCTGCCAAAATACATCTTGCAGTTTTTCTACAATCTGTCGAACTGGAAATTTTTTAAAGTGCTGGCTAATGCCTTTGACTTAAGCCAGGTCAGCGGCCTTATTCTTTACTGCCTGATCCTGGTGGGGCTGACCTATGGCTTTTCATATATCTCGATTGACCCGGTCCAGCAGGCTGACGACATGCAGAAGTCAGGGGACTATATCCCGGGCTGCCGGCCGGGCAAGGAGACGGAAAGATACCTCCGCCACTTGATCAATGTTTTTTCCTTCGTCAGTTCGATCTATTTCGTGCTCTTTACCGGTCTGCCGCTGGGCTTGACCTTGCTTGACGCCAAGCTGTCCAGCCTGGTCATGCTGCCCAACTACGTCATCATCTTAGCCGGCTTTGGGGCCGCGATCGCCGAGCAGATTGAAGTCCTGCAGATCCGGGCCCAATACCGGGGCCTGCTTTAGCAGAAAGGGGACAAAAGGATGTATTATTTCGTGCCAGCTTGGTACAGACGGGACCGGACCTGGCTCAGCTACGGGCAGATCTGGTTTTTAAACAGCGGTCTCATTCACTTTGACTTTGACGACAGCATCAACCAGATCCGGATGTTCAAAGATGAAGGGCAGCCAGTCAAAATCCTGACTTTGGGCTACCTGCCCAGCATTGGCAACTTCCTTTTCCGGCACAATATCCTAGACGCGGAAAGCGATAATATTTTTGACCTGATGCAGGGGATCCCGGCCGACCAGGTGGTCAGAAATGTCAACTACCTGGACTTCAACTGGCCCAAGGACTGCAGCTTTGTTTACAATTCCTTCAACATCCTGGTCTACCGGGAAGATGAACTCTATGCCCGGATCCGGATGGGGATCACTGGCAACTTGATCCAGATTGAATTCGTCCGGGAAGGCTACAAGTACCGGACTATGTTCTTTGACTGGCGGGGCTTTCTGTCCAGCATCCTCAACTACGACAATGAAGGCCGTTTTGAAAGCCGGGTCTTTTTGAACCCGGAAGGCGAGGAAGTCTTCCGCAACAACAAGGACGACTCCGTGACCATTTTTGCCGCGGCCCAGGACCGCTTTAAGAAGAGCCACTATGACACGATTACGGATATGATCAGCGAGTACCTGGACAAGTATTTCGCCCAGAATCTAAAGCCTGACGACTCCTTTATCATTGCCGCCAGCCGCCGGCATGACCAGTTCCTTTTGGAAAAATTGAAAAACTACAAGACGGCGATTTCATATTATGGTCACCGGACCCGCTTTGATGACCCCCACGTTTTTGAAACAGCCAAAATGGCCAGCATGGTCATCGCTGATTCCGACTATACGGTCAACTTGATGAAGGAAAACGGAGTTGAGCACGTGGTCCAGCTGCCTCCCCTTGATACGGACCTGACCATGGGGGAAAGCGACCGGGAAAAGCTCTTAAAGGTCATGTTCATGACGGGCGGCTTGTCTGAAGAAGTGATCAAGCTGGCCCTTAAAGAGCTTTTTGACCTGATGGAGGAGAACAAGCTGGTTGAAATCAACTTTGCCGACTATGCCGGCTTTGACCAGTTCGGTATCCTGGACCGTCTGATCAAGGATGAAATGGCCAAAAGAGACTGTAAGTACCGCTACTGCTTTTTAAGAGCCAACCAGTCCCTGCCTAAGGAATTAGAGACAGAGGACGAAGATGAGGAAAACCGGGTCCGGCGGATCAATTATGTCACCATCCACTCTGATACGGACTTGATCAAGATTCTCAAGCCCATGCGCTTGATCGTTGACCTGTCGGCCAGACCGGAAATTTTTCTCCAGGTGGTTGGCATCAGCACCGGCATCCCCCAGATCAACCTGGTGGAGTCCGACTATGTCGATGATGGCAAAAACGGCCTCCGGATCGGGTCGGTTTCCGACCTCGGCGGGGCCCTGCACTACTACTTGGACGGGCTCAGCAACTGGAACCGGGCCAAGATGTATTCAGTAGGCAAGATCAGCAGCTATACGGCAGCCAGGATCGTGAAAGAACTCTCAGACGCGGTAGGAAGGAAGGGCTAATGGACTATTTTTTGCTTTATGGGGTAAAAGAATACCTGCCGCCTGTCCCAGACCGGGAAAACGCCAAATGGTTCCGGGCAGGTTACGGGGAAATGGATGACTTGATCAAGGAACTTAAAGCAGACAAGAAGCTGGGCTTTCGCGGCTTTCAAGGGGCCTGGCTGATTGACTTGCCAGAAGACGGGGACATCCCGGCCCTGGCCAAAAATTTAGATGCTTACACGATCATGGTTGACGATGATTTGGAAGAGGAAGAACTGACTGAAAAAGCCGCCTTCTTTTTCAAATCCAAGCAGGTCCGCTTTGTCCATTTTGAAAGCAACAACCAGACCTTTGACTGGATGGAAAGCCGGCTTTTTGGCGGCCAGGTCGGCAGCAAGCTGGACGTCTCCAGCATGGAAGTCAACCCCTTATTCAAGGGCAGAGTAGAGTTTAACGGCTTTGAAAACGTCCGCCTCAGCGGGAATTTCGGCGATGAATTCTGGCCGGTGATTAACTGGCGGTGGGGGATGTACTGCGACAAGGACCGGACCCTGGAATTGTGGCCCCAGTTCTTCAAGGATGCCAGCGTGGACATCCGCCTGGCCGTTTATGAAAACAATCCCGGTATCGCTGACAATGTCCGCCGCCGGGTCCTCTTTACAGAAGCCGATATGAAGAAGTGGCTCCTGTTTGAAGGAACCAACCCCGGCTCAATTTTAAATGTCAGTTTAGAAGCCAGGGGGGAAGGGAACCTGACCATGGGCAACATTCACTACCGCTGGTCCAGGCGCGGCCTGGGGGCCTTTATCGCGGGCGGAGAAGACCTGGTCGACAGCAAGCGTGATCCCTTGATTACCTACTTTAATCCTGGTGACCTCAAGCCGCCTTTGAACATTTACTTTTCCGGCTACCGGACAGCGGAAGGCTTTGAAGGCTTTTACATGATGCGGTCCATGAAGGCGCCCTTTATGCTGATCGGCGATCCCCGCCTGGAAGGCGGAGCCTTTTACCTGGGAAGCCAGGAATTGCAGGAGAAGCTTGTGGCCAGAATCCAGGAAAAACTGGACTGGCTGGGCTTTGACCGCCAGCAGGTAACTATGTCTGGCCTGTCGATGGGGACCTTTGGGGCTCTTTACTATGGGGCAAAGCTGCAGCCAGGGGCGATCGTGGTCGGCAAGCCTTTGGCCAGCCTGGGCAAGATGGCCCAGATGGAAAGGGACTACCGCTATGGGATTTTCCCGACGGCTTTAGACGTGTTAAACGCTGCTTCCCCAGATGACAACTGGCGGGGAGACTTTGATGAAAGGGCCCAGGCCTTGGATGACATGTTCTGGTCCACCTTTGACAAGGCAGATTTTTCTAAGACCACCCTGGCCATTGCTTATATGGAAGATGATGACTATGACCCTCATGCCTACCGGGATATCCTGCGCAGCTTCAGCTGCAGGAAGCAGGAAAGCAAGATCATTGCCAAGGGCTTTCCCGGCCACCACAATGACGCGACCGGCCCCTTGGTCAAATGGTTCAGAACCCAGTACGGGGCGATTTTGAAGGATGAATTCGGGCGATAGAGATGCAGAGCATTTATTGGAATGAAAATTGCAGTCCCTTCTGGCGGGGAATTTCCGGCCGGGACCAGCAGAAATACCGGAGCGGCTTTGCTTATACCGGCAGCACCGTTAAAGCGACTGGCCACGCTTATATGTATGGCTCTAAGATCATCCGCCGGGCCAGAGACGACGTCTTCTTTTATAACGGGGCCCTGCCGGCGGGCTCGGTCATCTACAAGTGGGACATGGTTTACAGTTACAGCACTGCCCACGCCATTCCGTCATTGCCGCTTTTGATCAATGGCCGCAAGTACCTCTTTCGCCTTTTAGCCGAAGCTGACCAGGAAGACGGCTTTTACCTGCGCCTGGTGGCTTTTGACCGGGAGGACCACATGGTCAAGCTGCAGATCATTCATGGCCAGGAGGGGATTTTCGAATTTCCAAAAGAGGCCAACTATTACACCATCGAACTGGTCGGGGCAGGCTGCCACCAGCTGGTCTTCCACCGGATCGACGTGGAAGAAGTCACTGACGAGACGGATATCAGCCAGATCGACTGGGAAAAATTGCATGAAGAAAATGAGCACCGGCGGCTTTTGGCAGCCCAGGTAGTCGACCGGTACTTGCGCAGAAGGGAGTAAGGCCATGGCCGCGATTGGAAGTCCGTTTTCAGCGGATTACTGGGACCTGAGGAAAATCCGCCAGCTCTTAAAGAAGGTCAACCGGCTCAAAGAGCCGATGCGGCAATTGACTGATGACCAGCTCAAGGGCAAGACTGCGGAATTTAAAAAGCGCCTTAAAGCCGGGGCCAGCTTGGACAGCTTGATGGTTGAAGCCTACGCTGTCGTCCGGGAAGCTGACCGGCGGGTATTGGGAATGTTTCCCCATGACAGCCAGGTGATGGGGGCAATTGGCCTCAACTATGGCAATATCGTGGAAATGAAGACCGGGGAAGGCAAGACCCTGGTCGCCACCATGCCTTTATACCTCAATGCCCTAAGCGGGGAAGGGGCAATTCTGGTGACGACCAACGAGTACCTGGCCAACCGGGACGGGGAAGAAATGTCCCAGGTCTACCGCTGGCTGGGCCTCACTTATGCCACCGGCTTCAGCCTGGAAGGCGAGAAGCTGAAGGTCAAGCAGAAAAAGAAGATTTATAATTCAGACATCGTCTATTCAACTAGCGGGGCTCTGGGCTTTGACTACCTTTTGGACAATATGGCCCAGGAAAAAGACGAAAAGTACATGCGGCCTTTCAACTACTGCATCGTTGACGAAGCTGACTCGGTTTTACTGGACATGGCCATTACTCCTTTAGTGATTGCCGGCCTGCCTAAGGTTAAGTCCAACTATATCGGGGTGGCTGACGAGTTTATCTACTTTTTGGCAGAAGAAGACTACGAATTCAACGAAGAGCACAACAATGTCTGGCTGACTGAAGCCGGGGTCAAGAAGGCGGAAGACTTTTTCAGCCTGCCCAATCTCTATGACGGCCAGCACACGGAATTGGTCCGCTGCATCAACCTGGCCTTAAAGGCCCACTGCCTCTTTGAAAAAGAAGAATCCTACGTGGTCGGCGCAGACGGCGGGGTTGACCTTTTGGACAAGGAGAACGGCCGCATCCTGGAAGGGATGAAACTGCAGGCTGGCCAGCACCAGGCGATTGAAATGAAGGAACAGCTGGATTTATCAGATGACCAGCAGGCTATGGCCTCGATTACCTATCAGAGCTTGTTCAGAATGTTCAAGAAACTGTCTGGCATGACCGGGACTGGTTATTCTGCCCGGGATGAATTTTTTAAGATCTACGGGACCAAGGTGGTCCGGATCCCGACCAACCGGCCGGTTATCCGCAAGGACCTACCTGACCGGATCTACCCGGACCTGCCGAGCAAGCTCTTAGCCTCTTTGGAAGAAGTCAAGCGCCTGCATGCCCTGGGCCGGCCGGTCTTGATCATCACTGAATCCATTGCCGTTTCAGAAATTTATTCAGAACTTTTATTAAGAGAGCAGATCCCCCACAATGTTTTGAATGCCAAAAATGCCGCCAAGGAAGCCACCATCGTTAAAGAAGGCGGCCAGGTCGGGGCTGTTACGGTGGCCACCACCATGGCTGGCCGGGGGACTGACATCAAGCTGGGGCCTGGGGTGGCCGAACTGGGCGGCTTGGCCGTTTTGGGGGTAGCCAAGATGAGCTCAAGGAGAATTGACGACCAGCTGCGCGGCCGGGCCGGCCGGCAGGGAGATCCGGGGAGCAGCGAATTTTTCGTTTCCCTGGAAGATGACGTAGTCATCAAGTACGGCCCCCTCTGGCTGGATCGCTACCGGCAAAAGTACCATTCAGAAGACTTGAACTTGACCCAGGTTCACGAGCTGAAAAACTGGCGGATCAGGGATGCCCTCAATTCCGCCCAGATCAGAAGCGACGAAAGCGACTATGATGTCAGAAAGCAGCAACTGTCCATGGGGGCCAGCGACGAAATCCAGCGTGAGCAAGTCTATAGCACCAGGGACCAGATTATTTTTTCCTCCGGGCTCAACTACGACCTGGAGGGCTGGATGAAGCAGCTTTTTAGCGATTTTGTCCGCCGGCACCCGCATCTGGAGAAAAGAGACCTCCGCCGCTTTATCTTGGATAATCTCTCTTATGGCTTTGACGATGACTTCGGTCAGCTGGATTTGAATAATTCAAAGGCAGTTGTAGCTTATTTGCTGGCTGTGGCTGAAAAAGAGCTGAAGCGCAAAGAAGAGTATTTCAGTGATGAAGCCGAGAAAAAGCGCTTCTACAATCTGGCAGCTTTAAAGGCCATCGATGTCTGCTGGATCAAGCAGGTTGACAATCTGCAGCAATTGCGGCAGATGGTGGCCATGCGGACTTCGGCGCAAAGGGACCCGATGAATGAGTACCACCACGCCGCCTTAAGCTCGTACAAGAAGATGTGCCAGGAAATCAAGCGGCTGACCATCCGCAATGTATTGATGAGCAGCATCACAATTGACAAGTTCGGAAAAAAGGATGTTTACTATGTCTGAGATTGATAAGCAGGAAAGGCAAAGAAGTGCTGAGCAAAAGGACCTCTTGACGGCTCACATGAACAACCAGCTCAAAGGGGCCCGGAACCAGTACGTCAAGCCCACCAAGCCGAAAAAGACCATCTACCGCGCTTTCGGCCTGGTGATTACGGCAGCGATTATCATCAGTATTTTGCTGGCGATTTTTAAAATGATCTAGGTAATTAGCATGACAGTTTACAGCATCAACAAGGGAATCGGCTGGGCCTCCAGCGGGGTTGAATATGCCCAGGCCTACCGGGGCCAGGTCTTCCGCAAATTGGGAGTGAAGGCCAAGTTTATCTTTACCGACTGGATCGGCTATGAAAATATTGCCCACTTGACCCGGAATCTGGGCTTCAAGGACCGGGAAATCATCTGGCTGTACACCTTTTTCACTGACTTTGAAGTCCGGGCAGGTAGCTTTACATTAGACGACCTGGAAAAGGTCCTGCCGCCAATTCTGGAGCGCAAGCCCTTGAACAAGGCGGTCCGCTATATTTTTGCCAATGACTTTTGGGCAACGGCCTATTTGAAGGATTTGAGCTCGGGCATCGTTGACCGGGTTGAATACGTGTCCGGGGCTAATCTGGTCAGAAAGGACTATTACAGCTACGGCCGCTACTGCAGCGAGTTTTATGCTCCGGAAAGCAACCGGGCCAAGCTTTACCAGCGCCGTTTTTACAATGAAGACGGGACGGCCGTTTATGATGAAATCATTGATGGTGACCAGGAAATCTTCAAGTTCAAAGATGATATCTTGTACTCCAAACATGAGCTTTTGATCAAGATGCTGCGGGAACTGAATTTTTCCAAAAAAGACATCATTTTGATCGACCGGGCTGAAGACCAGGGCCAGGAAATTCTGGAAAACCGGGGCAAGGCCCGGGTGGGGACGATCGTCCACGCTGACCACTTCAGTGAAGCCGAGACCAATGACGCCACCATCCTTTGGAACAATTACTATGAGTATGAGTTCGAGCATGCTGACCAGATCGACTTTTACGTAACGGCGACTGACCTGCAAAAAGAGCTGATGGAAGAGCAGTTCTTAAAGTATAAGGGCAAAAAGCCTAAGATCTACGCGATTCCAGTGGGCAGCTTGAAAGAGCTGAAGAAGCCGGACTTTGCCTCCCGCCAGCCTTTCAGTCTGGTGACGGCATCTCGACTGGCCAGCGAAAAGCATCTGGACTGGGCCATCCGGGCCGTGGCCAAAGCCAAGAAGGCCTTGCCGGAACTCAGCTTGGATATTTACGGGTCAGGTTCAGAGCGGACCATGCTGGAAGAAGTGATCAAGGAAGTGGGAGCTGAGGACTATGTCCATTTAAAGGGCCACCAGCAAATGGATGATATTTACCAGCACTACCAAGCTTATTTGACCTGCTCAACCAGCGAAGGATTTGGTCTCACCTTGATGGAAGCAGTGGGGTCAGGCCTGGCTATGGTTGGTTTTGACGTCCGCTACGGCAACCCGACCTTTATTGCTGACGGGGAAAACGGCCTGCTTTTGTCATATGACCGGCTGGCAACCGTGCCA
This sequence comes from Lactobacillus delbrueckii subsp. bulgaricus, assembly GCF_046938665.1. Taxonomy (GTDB): domain Bacteria; phylum Bacillota; class Bacilli; order Lactobacillales; family Lactobacillaceae; genus Lactobacillus; species Lactobacillus delbrueckii_C. Next base: position 5,978 of record NZ_JBKZCD010000002.1, on the reverse strand, counting down.
GAGCATGTCAACGAAATGTCCCGGGCGATTGTCAAGCTTTTCTCTTCAGATTTGCGAGCCATGTTTGAGAAGTCCTATGAGATTGCCAGCAAGTACAGGGACAAGCAGGTTGCCAAATTATGGAAAAAGGCCATAGAAAGTGAGCTGCACCGTGATTAATCTTTTCTTTGACTACAATCAAAAAAGCCAGGACCTGGAAAGGTCGCTTAAACTGGCTGGCTATCAGCAGCCGAGCGTGGTGATTCAAGACAATGGCTTTTTGCCAGAGGGCGTCGAATCACCCCTTAAGTATTTTTTGGGCTTGGCTGGATCTGAATTTACAGGCCGTCCCCGCTACTTTAACGAAATTGACCTGCCGGAACTTTGGGAAATCAAGGCGGACTCACAAGCTGGGGAAGTCCTGGATCATGGGCAAAAGCGGGCCGATATCCGCTACTGGAAAAACAACCGCCGCCGGCAGGTCAGCCAGGTTGAATGGCTGGATAATTCCGGCCAGATCCGGGTGATTGACCACTACAACCAGTGGGGCTGGAAGTACGCGGTAACCATCTGCGATAAAAGCGGCCGGCAGGCCATGACCAGCTATTTTGCCTCTAACGGCCAGGAAGTTTTGATTCAGAACCATTTGACCGGGGATTACACCTACAATCTGCCGGATGGGGGGATTTACAACTTCAAGAACATCAACCAGCTAACGGCCTATTATCTGGAAGAAGCAGATTTTGACTTGGATGAAGTTATCTTTAATTCTCTGGGCAACTGCCTCTTCACCTTGATCCAGTTAAAGAAGAAGCCGTCCCGCAACCTCCTTTTCTGGCAGGAAATCAGCCAAGGGACTGTGCCGGAGAACATGCTTTACCTTCTGGAAGACAACTTGCCGGGCGGCCGGGTGATTGTCCAAGACAGGTCCGAGTATGAAAAAATTACCGGCCAGCTGGACCGGCAGCTGGCTGAGAAGGTCAACTACCTGGGGACGGTTTACCCGTTCAAGCGGGAAAACCAGGCCGGAAAACGGGCCTTGATCTTGACCAATTCCGACCAGATCGAGTGTCTCAAGCAGCTGGTTGAGGGCCAGCCGGACTGGCATTTTGACATTGCCGCCGTGACGGAAATGTCCGGCCGGCTGATGAATTTTGGTCGTTACGAGAACGTGGCCCTCTATCCGGTGGCCAGAAACAAGGATGTTGCGCGCCTGCTGGAAGAAGACGACCTCTATTTGGACATCAACTATGCTAACGAAATTTTGCAGGCCGGCAGGCAGGCTTTTGAAAACCGGCTTTTGCTTTTGGCCTTCAGAGATACCCTGCATTCACCGGAATACGTGGCAGCGGAGAATATTTTCGCGGCCAGGGATGCGGCAGGGATGATTGCCGCGATTAAAGATTTAGCAGATCCTAAAGAATATGCCCGCCTGCTTAGCTTGCAAGAAGACCATGCCGGGTCAGAAACGGCTGAGCATTTCCGGGAAATTTTGGCAAAGAGCCTGCAAGAATAATGTTTTAAGTCCGCTGAAAAAGCGGGCTTTTTTGATAGCGCTAAAGCACTTGAAATAATAGCGTTTTTGTAAACATCTTTTACTTGTTGCCCTAGTGGACGTGTTATAATTAAAGAATAAAAGGCCATTTTTAACTTTTTGGCCGAATTGACGGCTTTACAGCAATCTGGCTGGATGCCGGAAGAATTTTTCCAGCGTTTTTCAAACGATCGGGCGGGAAAAATAACACTTTAAACATAACTAAGCGTACATAATTCGCTTATGATTTACCTACAAAGTTATAAGCAACTATTTAAACGCGAGCGTTGGGAGTTGATGAAAGATGTCGAAGTCCAAGAAAGATAAACAAGAAAAGAGAATGGTTCACTTCTCGGCAAAGGCCAAGGAAGCCATCAAGAAAGAGGAGAAGGACAGCAAGCGCAAGCTGAATAAGGAAAACGCGGTCAATGCCAATACTCGCGCGGCGTTAAAGGGGATCACTGCTTTAGGAGCCTTTGCCGGCGGGACAGCTGCTGCCAATGCCTTGATTGACAACAAGGCCTTTGGGATCACATCGCAAGTTGAGGCGGCTGTTGACGCGACCAAGGATACGGCTAACTTGAACTCTGTTGAAGTGAGCTCTAATGAGAACGTTAACGAGTCCTCTCAGTCAGATACTTGGAGCCAAAGCCAGAGCCAGTCCAAGCAACTGTCATACGCTGAATCTAGCACTGCCAGCCAAGCCCAGACTGAATCACAGACTGATTCTCAGACTGAATCTCAGACGACTTCCCAGACTGAGTCACAAACTGAGTCCCAGACGACTTCCCAGACTGAGTCACAAACTGAATCTCAGACAAGTTCTCAATCTGAATCAGCCAGTGAATCAGAAAGCCTGTCTGTAAAAGACAGCCAGGAGCAAAGCGGCAGCGTCAGTGAAAGCCAGTCAAACAGCGAAAGTAAGTCAGAAACCGCATCGGAATCTAAGACAGAGTCTGAGTCAGAGTCAGAAGCAGAATCAGAAAAGACCTCAGAATCAAAATTAGAAGCTAAGTCATCATCTGAAACGCAAGCTGAGTCAAAGAGCGAAGGCAGCCAAAGCGAAAGCCAGATAGCCAAGGCTAAGATCAACCTTTTTGCTGCTCCAGCAAGCCAATCAAACACAACTAGCATTAGTCTGTCAGAAAGCCAGGATAGCCAGCAGACCAGTACGGAGGCTTCAGCTTCCCAGTCTGTTTCTGAAAGCTTAGAGCAGCAAGCTTCTATTGACCAGTCTCAGTCAGTCAGCGCCTCAGAAGAAGCGAGTCTGTCAGCTTCAGCCAGTGAGTCAGCCGCGGTTGTTGAATATAACAGCAACTTGCAGGTCGCCCAGGCAGAAGCAAGCAAGACCCAGTTGCAGACACTATCGACAACCAAGTACTTTGGCAATAGCGTTGACAGCGGCAAGTACCAGGATCAAAACAACAACACAAACGCTAATATCATTTACGGGAATTACGGCTACTCTTACTACACAGGTGGCTACAGCGGCACGGGCACCAACATGAGTCAGACTACGGTCGGCTTTGATGCCCAGACCGGGAAGACCACTTACTTGATTGAGGTTAACCCGGCAGGTACTGCTGAGGGCACGCAAACTGTAACGATTTCCGGCTTAAATGACGGTGCTTCTGTCAAGGTTTACAAAACGACAGCCAGCTACTTGAGCACGCAAGACGTTGACACGGTCATCGACCAACTGGATGACCAGGATAACTTCAGCCAAGTAAGCGTGGATGCTAATGCTTCAAATGGTCAGACCAGCTTTAGCGTTGACACTGACAGAACGTATTACCGTTGGGTTTTTCCTTACACTGATCCGGGTTATTACTCATACGTCGCAGTCGTTGAGAACGCGACGGAGCTTACAACGGCCGGTGAAGTAACGACGACTGTGCAGCAAGGTTACCAGACTGCCGGGATAAAGACGACTTTTGATGCTAGCCAGTATCAAGCTGACAGTGAGTCTATGTCAACGGAGGCATCGGGCTCAATTAAAGAGAGCTTGTCGACTTCCGTGTCAGAGCATGAGTCTCAGTCTAAGTCAGTCAGCGCGGTTGCTTCTGAGAGCGAATCTTTGAGCAAGAGCCTGTCTGAAAGCGAAAGTCAAGCAATTAGCCAGTCAGAATCAAGCAGCATCTCAAAAAGCGAAGCAGACAGCTTGTCTGTTTCAGCCAGCTTGAGTACTTCTGCTTCAGAAAGTGAACTGGCGGAAAAAGATCCTGAAGCCAGCTTAAGCCTGCAGGACAGGGATGCATCACTTTTGGCAAGCAAGGAAGACGCGGAAGATGCTTCAGAAAGCGCCAGCGCGTCAACTAGCACCAGCTTGTCAGAATCAGCAGATGCGTCACAGTCAGCTAGCGCGGCAGTATCTTTGTCTAAAGAAGAAGCCAGCGAATCAGAAAGAGTTTCAGCAAGCACTTCCGCGGTTGCGTCCGCATCAGCTTCTGTTTCAGAATCACTCTCACAATCAGCCAGAGAATCTGAAAGCACCAGCAGATCGAGAGCAGAAAACTACTCATTGAGCGTTGCTGACTCCATGAGCACTTTAGCCAGCCAGACGGCAGCCAATAAGGGATTCTTGCTGTACGAAATTAAGAATACGACTCTCGACAGCGGCTTCTACAGCGCGAAAACTCTGTCAGACCTTAAAGGGTACATGAACTTGTCAACTGGGGTTATTACCTGGGAAGTAACTTACCAGCCAAAAGTTCAGTCGGGAGAAGACGCATACTTTGGTTTCTTCGTAAACAGCATGTCCGGCTTGGAAAAAGCTGACAACATTACTGTTTACTCAGTTGCTACTGGCGCGGTAGTTGCAGCATACAGCTCAAGCAGCGGTAACAACACTCTTTACAACGTTAACAATACGTTTAAGAAGAATGACCAGGGCGGCAAAAAAGCGCTGGGCTTTAACGTTAACAGTTCGCAAGTCGACGAAAGCAAATTCTATGGTCGTTACTACGGGGATGCTTATACGACTAGCAATAAGATTGATACGTCAAGTGGCGTGGTAGTTACTTTCACTACTAAGATCCCAACTGACAATTTGAGCGACTTTGCGTCAATTGTTAACAACGTTCTCGTTGAAGTTCAAGCAGACGAAAGTACAACTTCATCTGTTGTTCACGCTACTGGTGCTGAACAAAACTCTGGGCAACATAACCTGGGTGCCATCATGGCGGGTTACAAGAACTCATACGTTAAGGAGGGGTTTGACAATTCCAACAGTGAAGCCCAGTCTCAATCAGTCAGCCGGTCAACATCAGAATCACAAAGCCAGTCAGAAGAAGCTGAACGTAGTAAGTCAGTTTCAACTAAGCAAAGTGAAGAAGACAGCCGCAGTAACAGCCGGTCCAAATCATTGGACGAAAGCTCATCAGAATCTGCTTCTAGAAGTGACTCAGCATCAAAGTCTGCTGAAGAATCTGCTTCAATCAGCGAATCTAAGAGCACGAGCAGATCACTTTCCAGAAGCGAATCCCGTTCCAAGCGTGACTCAGTTTCCAACTCTATTTCAGAGAGCAAGTCCTTGTCGACTTCATTGAGTGATTCTATCTCCAACTCAGAATCTGTCAGCGCGAGTGAATCAGCAAGCAAGAGCGAATCTGTCAGCGCTAGTGAATCAGCAAGCTTGAGCAAGAGTGCATACGAATCGACTAGCAGCTCACAATCAGAAAGCCAGTCAAGAAGTCTTGCTTCAGAATCTGACAGTCCAAAGGCAGAGAGCGACTCAATTTCAGCATCACAAAGCTTAAGTCAGCATATTTTGGAAAGCGAAAGTGCGTCTAAGAGTGCTTCTGAGGCTAGTGAATCAGCATTCAAGTCACTTAGTGAATCTAAGTCGACTAGCTTGAGCGAAGCGGTTTCTACCTCTCAAAAATTAAGTGAATCTGTATCTGCTTCAAAGAGTGCGAGTGAATCAGAATCGGCTTCTCTCAGCCAAAGCCGGGCTACCTCAGTTAGCCAAAGCAAGTCAGCTAGTCAGAGCGTTTCAGCTTCTAAGTCAGCTAGCTTGAGTGAATCTGCAAGCCAGTCGAGAAGCAAGTCTGAATCAATCAGCACCAGCAGATCCGTCAGTGCTTCTGTCAGCCAGTCTAAGAGCAAGTCTGAATCTGAATCAGCAAGTACGTCACTGAGTGAAGAAGTTTCTAAGGTTAAGTCTGAATACGAGTCTGACTCGACTAAGATTTCTGAACGTTTAAGTACGATTGAATCAGCCAGCTTGTCAACTGCAATTTCTAAGAGCACGATCAGCAGCAAAGAAGCTTCTGAAAAGCTCTCAGAAATGGAAAGCCAATCAACTTCATTCTCTGAAAAGGTAAGTAAGTCGATTAGTGACTCTAAGAGTCAGAGTGAATCTGCAAGCAAGTCTGCTTCAGAATCGAAGTCATTGAGCGAATCTGCCTCAAAGAGCTTAAGTGAGTCTGAATCGACTAGCAAGGCAGCATCAGAGAGTGTGAGT
>NZ_JBKZCD010000001.1:0-310653 GCF_046938665.1 Lactobacillus delbrueckii subsp. bulgaricus | reverse complement strand
CGAAAACCTTGCTGGTCAATGCCAGCAGGATCAAGGAAATGGCCAGCGGGTAAAGCAACATCAAGACTGGCAGGGAGAAGGAAATGATGGTGGTCAGGCCGATGTTGGCAATGCCAAAGGCCAGGAGGCTGAAGATGATGGCCCACTTGTTGTAAGACAGGGTCTTCGGGAACATTTCCACGAAGGTCTCGCTGCAGGCCGTGATAAGGCCGATCGCCGTCTTAAGGCAGGCCACGAAGATCATCAAGGCAAAAATTACCGCCCCCAGACCTGGGAAGTAGTGGCGGGCAATTTGGGACAGGGCCTCCCCGCCGTTAGCGGCCAAGCCCAAGGCAGTCCGGCTCTGGGCCCCGACCAGGGCAGTAATGGCGTAGATCACCGCCATCAAAAGGCAGGTGAGGACCCCGGTCTTCAAAGTCGCGGAAGCAACTTTTTCCGGCTTGGTTACCCCAAAGGTCCGGATGCTGGAAATGACGATAATGCCAAAAGCCAGGCCCGCCAAAGCATCCATGGTGTTGTAGCCGGCCAAGACTCCGCTGATAAGTGGGGCGCTGGCATATTCGCCAACCGGCTTGACTGCATGATAGTTGCCCAAGGGATGCAGCAGCGCCGTGATCATGATAAAGAAGAAAAAGAGCAAGAAGGCCGGAGTCAGAAACTTGCCGATCCAGTCCATGATCCGCCCTGGTCTTAAAGAGAAGAAAAGCATGATCGCGAAGAAGATCAGTGAGAAAATAAAGAGGCCAGTGCTTTTGGCCATCCCGCTGGGCAAAAGAGCTGAGATCCCGGTTTCAAAAGGAACCGTGAAGCAGCGGGGAATGGCGAAGAAGGGCCCGATGGTCAAGTACAAAAGGCAGGTAAAGAAGTAGCTGTACTTGTGGCTGACCCGGCCACTGAGGTCTAATAGCCCTTCTGACCTGGTCATCCCTAATGAGGCGATGGCCAAAAGGGGCAGGCCCACCCCAGTGATCAAGAAGCCCAAGAGGGAGATCCAGAGGTTGGCTCCGCTGGCTTCCCCCAGGTAGGCAGGAAAAATCAGGTTCCCGGCCCCGAAGAAGAGGCCGAAGAGCATGCTGGAAATCGTCAGCGACTCAGCATGCGTCAACTTTTCTTTCATGTTGATCCTCCATAAAACAAGTTAAAATAACAATAAATAGAAAGTAACAACTAGGAAATATAAATTTGAAAACTATTGTGCTAAAGCACACAATAGCTTATATTTTACCATACAGACTGACAGAAAGATTAAAACATGGTGGAATAATGACTCCTTTTGAAAAGTACCAGGCGGTTAAAAAGGCTTATGCGGCCGCGGCTAACAAAGAAAATGCCCAGGCCATGGGCAAATACATGCGAAATCTTTTTCCCTTCTATGGGCTCAAGACGCCAACGCGGCGGGAATTATCCAAGCCCTTTTTAAAGGGCGTGACTAAGGAAGAAATCGCCTGGGACCTGGTTGACCTCTGCTTTGAAGATGACTACCGGGAAATGCAGTACTTTGCCCTGGACTACTTGAAGAAAGTCCAAAAGCAGCTGACTTTTAAGGACTTACCAAAAATCAAGCAGCTGGCGGAGACCAAGTCCTGGTGGGACAGCGTCGACAGCCTGGTCAAACTGGCCGGGCAGATTTTTATCAGAGATGAGGAAAACAAGGAAAAGATGGCAGCCCTTATGCTAGACTGGGCGCAAGATCCCGACTTCTGGGTTAGGCGGACGGCGATTGAATTCCAGTTGGGCTTAAAAGAAGCAACTGACCCGGACCTCTTAGGCAAGATCATCGACCGCAACTTAGGCAGCCAGGAATTTTTTATCAACAAGGCCATCGGCTGGGCCCTAAGGGACTACTCCAAGACCAACCCGGCCTGGGTCAGGGACTACATGGCTTCCCGCCAGCTTAGTGCTTTGAGCCGGCGGGAGGGCAGCAAGTATATCTAGTTGCCGCAGGTAATGATAAGTAAGCAGATAAGAGTGACAAAAAATGTTTGAACTGAACTACTGCCCCCAATGCGGGCAAAAATTGACTAAAAAGGAATTGCCTCTGGACGGCTTGATCCCTTATTGCGAGCAATGCGGCGACTTCTGCTTTCCAGTTTTTTCCGTCGCTGTCAGCATGATCGTCATGAATGAAGGAGGCGACCAGGTCCTCTTGATCAAGCAGTACGGGAAGGACTCCTATATCCTGGTGGCTGGCTACGTTAACAAAGGGGAGAACGCCGAAGACAGCTGCCGCAGAGAACTAATGGAGGAACTGCATTTGACGGCCAGAAGCCTCCACTTCAACCGCAGCCAGTATTTTGCCCCCTCAAATACCTTGATGCTCAACTACACGGTGACCGTTGACCAGGCTGAAATTGTTAGTCCAAATGAGGAAATCGACGCCTGGAACTGGTTAAGCATAGACGAGGCCCGCCGGCAGATCCGGCCAAATTCCTTAGCCCGGACTTTTTTGTTGGAATACCTCAATAAATGCAAATTGCATAGATAATTGAAAACTTATCATCTTAGCGATATATCCTTTATTTAACAAGACTTACCTAATAAAAGTGATAAGCGTTTTATTATTTTGTGCTAATAACTTGATTTTATTAATCGAATGCTTTATAGTATTTTTTGCTTTAAAAGGAAGACACTCCCGGCCCAGCCGCGGGTGTTTTCTTATGTTAACGGTATTTTGGCTAGGAAATTTGTGTTTTGCTTGGTGAGGTAAAGCTTGGAAAAATACGGCGCTTTTAAAAGGAATTTTGATTTCAGCGGTCTTTCTCCCCTGGAAGCTCAGAAAATGCTGGGCTATGTAGAATTGATGAACCAGTGCATGGACCGGGCCATGCAGGATGGAGACCCTAGTGACGCGATTATGATTTTCCTCAGTGAAATTGGTGAAAAGCTGGGAGCTGACCGGGCCTATATTTTCCAGTTGAATGAAAAGCAGCTCTATGACAACACCTATGAATGGTGCGCGCCGGGAGTTGCTTCTGAACGGGCAACCCTGCAGGACATGCCGCGGGCTGATCTTGGCTCGCCTTTTGCCCGGGCCTTTAGGGAAAATTCCGGTTACTATATCAGCGATATGGCAGCTTTCAAAGCGGCTGATCCGATGTTATATGAGGTATTTTCCCGCCAGGAGATCAGCAGTCTGGTCTTGTGCCCGTTTTACTTTGAAAACGACCTGGTCGGCTTTGTTGGGGTGGATGAACCAAAAGACATGAATCTGGTCCTCCCGGTCATGCAGATTGCTTCCAGCCATATGTCAGGGCTTTTGCAAAAGTCCTTTTACGTGGAAAAGGGAGCTTCAGCTGACAGCGTGACCAATTTGTGCAGCGTGACCGCCTTCCGCCACCATGTTGCTTATGAGTTGGCGGAAATTAAGACTAATCCTGGCTTGAAGCTGGACCTGGTCCACTTCGACATCAGCAATTTTAAGTTTTTTAATAAAGAACACGGCTTAAAGGCCGGTGATGAGCTGTTAAAGCGCCTGGCCCAGGTGATTGTCCAAGAGGTAGGCAGCCCCTGGCTGGTCCGGCCGGTTGCTGACCACTTTTATGCCTTGATTCCTGATAGCAAGGTGGACCAGGCCATTCGGAACGTTCACGATGCCATTATTGGGGATGAAGCCTTCGGGGTCTCAATTAGGGCCGGGATCTACCCCTTGTCCGCCAGCGACCAGCAGGTCTCCTTTGCCATGGACCGGGCCAGAATCGCGGCCAACAATGCCGTGGGCAACTACCAGAACTACTACTGCCGCTATGAGCAAAAGATGGAGGCTGACCTGACTTTGGCCAACTACCTGCTGGGCCATATCGACGAGGCAGTGGCTAAGGGCTGGATCAAGGTCTACTACCAGCCGATCGTGGACACCTTCAGTTCCAAGATCAGCACTTATGAAGCCCTGGCTCGCTGGATTGACCCTAATTACGGCTTTTTGAACCCGGGAGAATTCATCGAGGTTCTGGAGCGGGGACATTTGATCCACAAGCTGGACCTCTATATCCTGGACCTGGTCTGCCAGGACCTGGAAGAAGCGATGCAAAAAGGCGAGACCTATCCAATGATTTCGGTTAACTTGTCCCGCTATGACCTGGAGCTGCCCGACCTGCATGAAAGAGTCAACACGATTTTAGCCAGGCATGGGGTAAAAAGCTCCCAGATCCGGATAGAAATCACCGAGTCAGCCTTGCTCAGCAATACTGAAGCCGTCATCAAGGAGCATATCAGCCGCTTCCATGAGGACGGCTACCAGGTCTGGCTGGATGACTTCGGCAGCGGCTTCTCATCCTTGAACAGCCTGCAGAACTTCGACTTTGACCTGCTCAAGATTGACATGGCCTTTCTCCGCCACGCCAATGAGAAGACCCCGACCATCTTGATGGACGTGATCGACATGGCCAAGCGGCTGGGGATTGAAACCCTGTCTGAAGGGGTCGAGACTAAGGATGAGTATGACTTCCTCCACTCCATCGGCTGCGTTTTGGCCCAGGGCTTCTACTTCTCCCAGCCTTTGCCAAAAGACAAGATTGCCGCCAAGCGGAAGGAGCGGGGGCTGGAATTTGAAAGCCCGGCTGAGCATGCCTTTTACCAGAAGATCGGCCAGGTCAATGTCTTGAATGCCCTCTATCCCTTCAGCGGGAGCAATTACCAGGAGCTGGTGGAAAACGTTCCGGTCATGGTCTTTTTAGATAAGGGCGGGGACTTTGACATTATCTATGCCAACAAGGCTTTTAAAAGCTGGACTGAGTCCCTCCTTCTCAAGGGTGAAGATTACGCGGCAGCCATCAAGGAAGAGTTTTGTGCCCTTTTAAAGCAGCTGGTCAGCCAGACCGATGGTGAAATCATTGAAAAGAGTTTCCGGATCAAAGACTATGCCGGCCGCCTGCGCCTGCAGCTGGTGGCAGAGATGCCAGGCCAGCGGGCATATGTGACCAGCACGAATATGGTTTGATTTTTTAAGGCCTTTTTCTTTCAAACGCTTTTCGCTTATAATTTAACTAGTTTGAAAAAATCGAGGGAAAAGACGATGAATGAACTAGACAAAATGCGCTCTGGTGGCTTTTACCAGTTGACGGCAGCGGAGGTGGAGCATTACCAGGAAGCGGGAATCATCTGGAACGACGAGTTCAGGCAGGGCAATAACCTGGACCGGCCAGCCCAGCTCCTGCGCTTGAAGATGCACCTGGGTGCTTTAGGGGACCAGGCCAGCTTTGGGACCAGCTTCAGCTGCCTGAACGGGCCGAATATCTATATTGGCCACCACTTTCTGGCCGCTGGGGGCTTGACCATCGAAGACGCCGGTGAGGTCCATATCGGCGACTACGTGACCATGGGGCCCAATTGCCTGCTGACGACAATCGCCCACCCCCGGTCAACCAGGCAGCGCCGCCAGCGCCTGGCCCAGGCCAAGGGGGTTGAAATCGGCAATGACGTCTGCCTGGGGGCGGGGGTCACGGTTTTAGCCGGGGTCAAAATCGGCGACAACGTGGTCGTGGAAGCCGGGGCCGTGGTGACCCAGGATCTGCCCGCCAACGGGGTCTTCGCCGGCATCCCGGCCAGGAAAATTGCTGATCTGGCCAATGATTGCGGATAAGTGTCAACTTATGGTTTGACTTTATCATTATGTTTTAAGTAAAATATCACTATCAGCTTGCACTGAAGTGAAAAGGTGAGGAGTTAACAATGAAAATAGCTTTACAAGTTTTAGCCTGCCTGGTGGCAGTTGAGTTCTTCTATATCATGTATTTGGAAACTTTTGCAACGACTTCCAAGAAGACGGCAGAAGTTTTCCAAATGGACCAGGAAGAATTAAGCCGGCCGTCAGTCAATACGCTGTTTAAGAACCAGGGTATCTACAACGGCCTGCTGGCTGTTTTGACCTTGATCGCGGCCTTTGCCCTGGGTAAGATCGTCCTGCAGCTGGTCTTGGCCTACATGATCCTGGTAGCGGCCTACGGGGCCGTGACCAGCCAGCCGAAGATCCTCTTGATGCAGGGGGGCTTGCCTATCTTGACCTTGATCGTCAGCTTCTTTGCTTAAGGGCGGGATGCAAGATATAACTCTTTTTTCAGAAAAAACTTGCGCTGAGTTCTTGTAGGAATATAATATTTTTAATAAAAGGACCAAAATAGCCAGCGCAGCTGTTGAATAGGTGGGAGAAAGAAATGGTTGAATACAAAATCGACAAAACCGATCGACGCATTTTACAAATGTTGGAAGAGAATGCCCGCATTTCCGTTAAGGATATCGCGGAAGCCAACTTCATGTCTTCTCCGGCCGTAGCCAACCGCATCAGACGGATGGAAGCCAACAACCTCATCAAGCACTACTATGCTGACATTGACTACTCGTCCATGGGCTACGTGGTTAAGGCCTTCATCAATTTGGAAGTCAAGCCGGAAGACAAGAGCGAGTTTTACCCCTTCATCGAGAAGATTCCGAATGTTATCCAGTGCGACTGCGTGACGGGGGACTACTCCATGCTGATTCAGGCTGCCTACCAGCGGCCAGAAGAACTGGACCACTTAGTCAACGAGCTGCAGAAATTCGGCCGGACCAAGACCGAAATCGCCTTTTCCACCCCGATCGAGCACCGGCCAATCCCGGTCAAGACCGAGAGTGATGACGAAGAAGACAAGAAAGAAGACTGATTTTAAGCCTCCGTCTGCCAAGACGGGGGCTTTTTTTAGACCTTTTTGCAAAGAAATAGTTAAGCTTGCCACTTTACCGCTTACAATTATACCAATTTGCGAGCAAAGACTTGACCCGGGCTAAAAAAACGGCTATGATTCCTATTGCAAGCGCAAAAATACAAATTAGTCCAATAGCTTAAATTGAACTAGACCAAAGGAGAAGACATATGTGCGGAATTGTCGGTGTAGTTGGCAAGCCAGCTAGAGAAGTTGTTTTAAACGGTTTGAAGAACTTGGAATACCGCGGCTACGACTCAGCTGGTATCTACCTCAATGATTTACAAGGGCATGAATACTTGACCAAGGCGGTTGGCCGGATTGCCAACCTGGAAGAAAAGCTGACGCCAGAAGAAGAAGGGACGACCGGGATCGGCCACACCCGCTGGGCAACCCACGGCCACCCAACGGTGGAAAACGCCCACCCACACTACTCAGAAGACGGCCGCTTCTACTTGGTCCACAACGGGGTCATCGAAAACTACCTGGAATTGAAGGAAAAGTACTTGGCAGGCGTTCACTTCAAGTCTGAAACTGATACTGAAGTTATCGTGCAATTGGTAGCCAAGCTGGCCAAGGAAGAAAACTTGGATGCTTTTTCAGCCTTCAAGCAGGCTTTGAAGCTGGTTAAGGGTTCATACGCCTTCTTGTTGGTGGACAACACCAAGCCAGACCACATTTACATTGCCAAGAACAAGAGCCCGATGATGCTGGGCTTGGGCGACGGCTTCAATATTATCGCTTCAGACGCGATTTCTGTTTTGGACCAAACCAAGACCTTCATCGCCTTGAACGATGGCGACTGTGCTGACGTAACCAAGGACTCAATCGAAATCCAGGACTACGACGGCAACAAGGTGGAAAGAGAAGCCCACGTTTTGGACATCGACCCGAACGCTGCTTCCAAGGGCACTTACGAATTCTACATGCTCAAGGAAATCGACGAACAGCCAGCAGTTATGCGCCGCCTGTCAACTGACTACTTAGACGAAGCAGGCAAGCCAGTTGTTGACGAAAAGATTGTTGACGCTGTCAGCCAGGCTGACCGGATCTACATCTTCGCGGCTGGTACTTCCTACCACGCTGGCCTGGTCGGTAAGGAAATTTTTGAGAAGTTTACCGGGATCCCAACTGAAGTTGGCTATGCTTCTGAAGCCGGCTACCACTTCCCGATGATGTCTAAGCACCCATTCTTCATCTTCTTGACCCAGTCCGGTGAAACTGCCGACTCCCGCGTGGTCTTGACTGAAGCCAACAAGCGGGGGATCCCAAGCTTGACCATGACCAACGTTGAAGGGTCAACCTTGTCAAGAGAAGCAACTTACACCATGCTTTTGAACGCTGGTCCGGAAATCGCCGTTGCTTCAACCAAGGCTTACACTGCCCAAGTTGCCCTGCAGGCAATTTTGGCCAAGGCCGTTGGTGAAAAGCTGGGCGACCAGGCTGCCAAGGACTGGAACTTGAAGCAAGGTTTGAGCCTGGCCGCTGAAGGCATCCAGGAAATCGTTGATGGTAAGGAAAAGATCGAAGAACTGGCCAAGAAGTACCTGGTACCATCCAGAAACGCCTTCTACATCGGCCGGGGGATCGACCACGCCGTTTCCTTGGAAGGTGCCTTGAAGCTGAAGGAAGTTTCCTACATCCAAACTGAAGGTTTCGCCGCTGCTGAACTGAAGCACGGGACCATTTCCCTGATCGAAGACGGCACGCCTGTAATTGCCTTGATCAACGACCCGGTAACGGCTGACCTCACCCGGGGCAACATTCAGGAAGTAGCTTCCCGCGGGGCTAACGTAATTACCATCGTTGGCAAGCAATTTGCCAAGGATGGTGACAATGTCGTCTTGCCGGAAATCGACTACTACCTGTCAGCTTTGCTGTCAGTAGTGCCGACTCAGCTCTTGGCTTACTACGCTTCCAAGAACAAGGGCCTGGACGTTGACAAGCCACGTAACCTGGCTAAGAGCGTTACGGTTGAATAACTTTTTGCAGAATATTGAAGACAGGCAGGTGCGGCGGCATCTGCCTGTTTCTGTATCTGAAGCTTGCTTTGACTTTTGGCAAAAAATGTATTCTTCTGGTACAATGATAGCGATTTCTTGACGAAGGAGACTGAGCAATGATTGTGACCGACCGGCAGAAGAGAATTCTGCAGATCCTGCTGGAAAATGAAGATGGAATCAGTTTAGCGGAAGTGGAAAAAAGGCTGGCGACCAGCCGGCGGACCCTCTACCGGGAATTTGGCTTACTGCGCCCGGAACTGGCCAAGTCTGGCCTAACCTTGACCAACAAGAAGGGCTATCTGCAGCTAACTGGACCGGATGAGTCGATTGCCGACCTGCGCGGCGAAGTGCAAGAAAGCCAGGGACAGGGAGAGATGAAGGCTGAAGACCGGGGCAATGCCCTGGCAGCCCTGCTTCTATTAAAAGATGAACCAGAAAAAATTATTGCCTTGGCTAGTGAACTAGGGGTCAGCGAAGCTACTGTTCAAGCGGATTTGAACGCGGTAGATGAGTCCTTGGGTAAATACCAGATCGAACTCAAGCGGACCCAGGGCCTGGGGGTCCAGGTCAGCAGCAAGGAAAGCCAGCGGCGGCGGATTCTGAATAGAATCCTGCTCAGTGAAAGCAATGACTATGTCTTTTTCTCTTACCTTAATAAAGAAGATCAAGCCAAGTCGGGAAACTTTTTCATTGACCTGCTCCCGAAAAAAGATCTGCTTAAGTGCTGGCAAGCGGCCAAAGATCTGCTGTCAGCTTTCCATTTTGAGACAGATTATCAGCTGATCGAACTGATCCTGCTCTTTGCCATTAGCCTGGACCGCCAGCGGCAAGGCAAAAGTGTGGAAAGCATGGCTGCTAAACCGGATTCTTTAAAATACCAAGGCTATGTCTACCAGATTTTTGCCAAGCTAGACGTGCCAGAAGTTACCTTGACGCAAAATGAAGTGATCTTTCTCGCTAATCAAATGCAGATGCACGAGGACCAACGGGTACCTTTTGCCAGTGATGACCAGGAAGTCCTCGTCAATCTCCGGGTGGGGCAGTTTATTCAAGACGTCTCTGACCAGGTTCATTTTGATTTCAGCAAGAATCCAGCCTTTTCCCGCCGCCTGCAAAAGCACATTTCCGGTTTGCTCCAGCACAGCGTCAAGCGCTTGCCAAACGTGCGGATTGAAACCTTGAGTCAGCTGACCATGCACTTCCCCCAGCTTTATGAGGCAATCACGGCTGCCTGGAAGCTGGATTTTTCAGAGGAATTGAATGTAGCTGAGTTGCAGCTCTTGCTGCTATATTTTGCCAATGAATATGGCAGCCGGCAGCCCCGCCGCAACTTGTCAGCTTTGGTAATCTGCGACAATGGGCTGGGAACTTCTGCCATTCTGGCGGCCCGCTTGCAAAAAGAGGTCCCCGAGATAAAGCAGGTTAAGACAGCCCGGGCTTCGGGCTTGGCCCAGCTGAAACTGGAAGACTATGACATCATCTTTTCGACTCTGGATTTGCCAGGTTTCCCCCGGGAATACCACTTGGTCAGTCCCTTGCTTTTAGGCGGGGAACTGGACCGGGTCAAGAGTGAGGTGGCCAGTTATGTGGCCAAATACCCGGAAAAAAACACCGTTCAGCAGCCCCGCCGCTTCAAAAATCCAGCAGCTGTCTTGACCCAGCTGGCAGGAGAAAGCGCCTTTTGCCAGCAGCTTCTGCAACAGATGACCCTGCAGCCGATAGGTAGCCAGGGAATGGATATGGATGCTGTCTTGTCGGCGATTGTCACGGCCGTGCCGGATGAGTACGTTAAAGACCGGCTGGAAGTCGCCCAGCGGCTGAAAAAGCGGCTGGACCTGGCTCCCTTAGGTTTGCCAGGCAGTCACTTGGCCCTCTTGCATACGCGGACAAGGGCCGTCAGCAAATGCTTTTTTGCCATTTATGACCTGGCTGAGCCAATTGCCATGACAGCAATGGACCAAAGCAAAATTATGGTTAAAAGGCAGCTCTTGCTTTTAGCGCCGGAAGATTTGCCCGAAGCCAGTGCTAATGTTTTGGGGATGATCAGTAGCTTTTTGGTCATGAGTGACCAGACTTTGCAGCTGTTTGAGTCCGGCAACTGCCAGGAAATCGCGGCTGGCATTGCCCAGCAGTATCTGGGCCAGGTAACCCAAAGGCTAAACCAGGCCCGTGGCCAATCTTAATGCAAATATCACAAATAGAAGTCTGACACTGAAACCGGTGCCAGACTTCTATTTTCTTTGAATTGAAAGCGGAAACAATTGAAGCTAAGATAAAAATGTAAGTAAAAGTTAAGTAGAGAAAGTTTTATTGGTAATAGTTTTTAGTGTTTAGGAGGAAAAGTAATGTCTGAAACTCAGAGCAAGAGCTCAGCTAAGGCAAAGATCCAGAAATTTGGGACCTTCCTGTCAGGCATGATCATGCCAAACATTGGCGCGATTATTGCCTGGGGCTTCATGACCGCGATCTTCATGTCACCGAACGGCTGGTTCCCGAACAAGTACATCAACAGTTTTACCAGCTCAATGCTGTACTTCATGATTCCAATCTTGATTGCCTACACGGGCGGCAAGAGCGTCTATGAGGAAAGAGGAGGCGTGGTTGGTGCCATCTCCGTTGTCGGGACCATCGTCTTGGCCTTCCCTTGGGCCAACCCGGTAGCACAGGGGATCGTTTATCCAGCCCTTTACCCATACGCAGCCAACAAGGCTACGGGGATTCCAATGTTCCTGGGGGCCATGATCATGGGGCCACTCAGCGCCTGGTGCTTGAAGAAATTTGACCAGGCCTTCCAAAGCAAGGTCAAGGCCGGCTTTGAAATGATCTATAACAACTTCTCCCAGGGGATCATGGGGATGATCTTCGTAGCGATCAGCTACTTCTTGATCGGACCTATTTTGGTTGTCTCAACCATTTGGATTGCCAACGGGGTTGACTGGATTATCGCCCACCACCTGCTGCCACTGGCCAACCTGGTTATTGAACCAGCCAAGGTTTTGTTCTTGAACAACGCGATCGGTAACGGTGTTCTGGTTCCTTTAGGTATCCAGCAAGCCGCTAAGATCGGCAAGTCAGTCCTCTTCTTGATGGAATCAAACCCGGGCCCTGGTCTGGGGATCCTGCTGGCTTGCTCAATCTTTGGCAAGGGTTCAGCCAAGAGCTCTGCTCCGGGTGCCATTGTCGTTCACTTCCTCGGTGGGGTGCACGAAATTTACTTCCCGTACGTTCTGATGAAGCCAATCTTGATCCTGGCCGCCATGGCCGGTGGGATTACCGGGACCTTCCTTTTCAGCGTCTTGGGCGGTGGTTTGACTGCTGCTGCCAGTCCTGGCTCAATTATCGCCATCTTGCTGGTTTCAGCTAAGGATGCCTACTTCGGCAACATTGTCGGTGTGCTTGGCTCAGCAATTGTTTCCTTTGTCGTTGCCGCTGTCATCTACAAGATGGACAAGAGTGACGATGGTGACCTGGCTGCTGCTCAAGGACAAATGGCAGCTATGAAGGCAGAATCCAAGGGCTTGACTGAAGAAGAAGAAGGAGCTTCAGCCGTTGAAACGGTTGAAAGCTACAAGGACGTGCAAAGAATTATCTTTGCCTGCGACGCTGGCATGGGCTCATCCGCTATGGGGGCATCGCTTCTGAGAGATAAGGTCAAGAAGGCGGGCTTGAACCTGCCAGTTACTAACACTGCTGTCCGCAACTTGAAGGATGAACCGGGCCTGCTGGTTATCACCCAGGAAGAATTAGCTGAACGGGCTAAGGAAAAGACGCCAAATGCTTTGCACGTGGCTGTCGGCAACTTCCTCAGCACGCCAAAATATGACCAGGTCGTTGCCCGCTTGAAGGCAGCTGGTGAAACCCTGCCAGAAGCAGACCAGGTCAAGAAGAGTGAAAAGACAGCTGCTAAGGCAAACAGCCTGGCTTCGATCGATTTCAGCAAGGTTAAGGAAGTCAACTTTATCCGTCACGACCAACATCTGGGTACGGTGACGATGGCATCTAGCCTGTTCAAGGACCAGATGAAGAAGGCCGGCAAGGAAACTCCGGTCAAGGCCGTCAGAATCAATGAACTGGACAATGATCCAAGTCACTTGGTCATCGTTACGCCAATGGCTGGCAAGAACCTGGCCATCCGCTATGACCAGATCCAAGTTATCACGGTTGACGACTTGCTCAAAGCCGGTGAAGTTAACGGCTTGATTGACAAGCTGAAGTAAGGAGAGCAGAAGCATGAAACTGGAAAAAGATATGATTAAGTTGAACCAGAACGTTGCTACCCGTGAGGAAGCCATCCGCATGGCTGGGCAGCTGCTGGTAGACCACGGCTGCGTTGAGCCGGAATACATCGATGCCATGCTCGCCCGAAACGCGGATGTGTCAACCTATATGGGAAACTTTATCGCTATTCCGCACGGCACTGATGAGGGAAAGAAGTACATTAAGAAGACTGGGATTTCAGTTGTCCAAATCCCAATGGGGGTCGACTTCAGCGACCCAGATGATGACCAGGAGCAATTAGTCACGGTTGTCTTCGGGATCGCGGGCCTGGGCAATGAGCACTTGCAGCTCTTGTCCCAGATTGCCCTGTTCTGCAGCGACGTTGCCAACGTAGCAAAATTAGCCGACGCGCAAACGCCAGAAGAAATTATCGGTTTGTTAGACAAAGTAGGAGAAAATTAAAAATGAGAGCAGTACACTTTGGTGCAGGTAACATTGGCCGCGGCTTTATTGGCGAAACTTTGGCAGCCAACGGTTTTGGAATTGATTTTGTCGACGTTAATGAAACGATCATTGATGCCTTGGTCGAGCGGGGTGAATACGATATTCAACTGGCCGCCCCGGGGCAAAAGAAGATTCACATCAGCAACGTGACCGGGATCAACAACGCTAAGAACCCTGAAAAGGTAGTCGAAGCCATCAAGACAACCAACATGGTTACCACGGCCATTGGCCCCAAGGTATTGAAGATCATTGCTCCTTTGATTGCTGAAGGCTTGAGCGCCAGAGTCAAGGAAAACCACGAACCATTGGATGTCGTTGCCTGTGAAAACATGATTGGCGGTTCCCAGTTCTTGAAGGAAGAAGTCTACAAGCACTTGACTGACGAAGACAAGGCCGAAGTTGACAAGTACGTTGGCTTCCCGAACGCCGCTGTTGACCGGATCGTGCCAATCCAGCACAATGAAGACCCGCTCTTTGTTTCGGTTGAAGACTTCAAGGAATGGGTTATCGACGAAAGCCAAATGAAGAATCCAAAGATTCGCTTGGAAGGCGTTCACTACGCTCCAGACCTTGAACCATACATCGAAAGAAAGCTGTTCTCAGTCAACACCGGTCACGCTACTGTTGCTTACACCGGCAAGGCTCTGGGCTATGAAACGATTGGGGAAGCCGTTAAGGATGACCGGGTCGTTGACCAGGTAACCCGCGTTTTGGCTGAAACCCGTTCCCTCCTTTTGGCCAAGTGGGACTTTAGCAAGGAAGAACTTGAAGAATACCATGCTCAAGTCATCAACCGCTTCAAGAACCCATATATCTCTGACGATATCGCCCGGGTTGGCCGGACGCCAATCCGCAAGCTGGGCTATGATGAACGTTTCATCCGGCCAATCAGAGAACTGAAGGCCCGGGGTCTTGACTACACGGCCTTGCTTGAAACGGTCGGCAAGATCTACCACTTTGACGAGCCAGCAGATGCTGAAAGCCAAAAGCTGCAACAGATGCTCAAGGATGAACCGCTGAAGGAAGTCGTTTTGGAAACGACTGGCCTCAAGGATGACCCTGACCTGGTTGAAGAAATCATCGCTTCGATCAAGGCGGCTGATTAAGTAAAACAATTTTGCAATAAAATCCAAATCAAAAACTAAAACAACACGAAGCAAAAGCAAGAAGAAAAAGCATGTTTGAAAAAACATGCTTTTTTGCTTCTTATTAAAATATAAATCTGTGGCATTAGCCTGAATTACGCAGGCCGGAAGCGACCCCGTTGATGGTGATGTGGATGATCGATTCGTAGATGCCGCTGAGCTTTTCTTGCCGGCCCCGCTTGATCATTTCCAGCTGGACGTAGTTCAAGACGTTGAAGTAAGGCAGGCGATAGTCCAAGCTGCTTTCCAAAGACGGGTTGTCTTCCAAAAGCTTGCTGTGGCCTTCGATCTGCAGGATGACTTCCTTGGTCAGTTCCCATTCCTTCTTGATGATGTCAAAGACTGACCGGGTAGCTTCGTCTTCACAAAGACCAGCGTACTTTTCCGCGATTTCCATATTAGACTTGGACAAAACCATGTCGACGTTGGACAGGAGGGAGTGGAAGAATGGCCAGCCCTGGTACATTTCCTGCAGTTCCTTCAAGTTATTCGGATCAGCATCAATGAAGTGCTTGAAGGCTGAACCAACCCCGTACCAGCCTGGGAACATGACCCGGCTCTGTGACCAGGAGAAGACCCAAGGAATGGCCCGCAGGCCGGACAGTTCAGTAATCTTCTTTCTGGCTGCCGGCCGGGAGCCGATGTTCAAGCTGGAAACTTCCTTAATCGGCGTAGCCTGGAAGAAGTAGTCATGGAAGTGCGGGTTGTCAAAAACAAGTTCCCGGTAAACCCGGTTGCTGTCGGCCACGATGTTATCCATTGAGGAAGTAAAGTCCTGGATGTGTTCCTGGCTGACTTTTTGCTTGGAGACCATCCGGTCAACCGCGGCGGAAACCAGCATTTCCAAGTTGTAGTAGGCAGCGTCCTTGTTGCCGTACTTGTTCTGGATGATTTCCCCTTGTTCAGTGGTCCGGATCCGGTCCTTGATGGAGCCGAATGGCTGGGAGGTGATGGCTTCATATGATGGGCCGCCGCCCCGGCCAACCGTGCCGCCCCGGCCGTGCATGAAGGTGATCTTGATGCCCCGCTCCTCGCCGATGGCTGTCAGTTCCTTTTGGGCCTTGTAGAGGCTCCAGCAGGAGGCCAGGTAGCCGCCGTCCTTGTTGGAGTCGGAGTAGCCCAGCATGATTTCCTGGTAGTTGCCCTTAGAAGCAACCCAGCGCTTGACAATATCGAAGCTGAGGTAGCGCTTCATGATTTCCCGGGAGTTCTGCAGGTCTTCCACCGTTTCAAACAAAGGCACCACTTGCACCCGGGCCTTTTCGGAATCGAGCAGGCCGTATTCCTTCAGCATGATGGCTTGTTCCAGCATGTCAGAGATGCTTTCGGTGTGGGAAATGATGTGCTGCTTGATCACATTCTCGCCCAAGGTGTCCTTAAGCAGGCGGGCAGTGTGGTAGATCTTCAGTTCCTTTTGCAAAAGCTCTGACTTCGGTGAGTTGGATGAGTGCAGGCTGCGGGGATCATTGTTTAATTCACTGAGCAGGATCTGGATCTTTTCTTCTTCGTCCAAATCGCTGTAGTTGTCACAGATCCGGGCACTCTTTAAGAGTTCTGCCACGCAGGCTTCGTTGACGCTAGAGTCTTGCCGCATGTCGATCGTCGCCAGGTGGAAGCCAAAGACATCAATAGCTTCCAGGAGCTCGTCAAAGTGGCCGCCGGTAACTGCCCGGTCATGGTTTTGGATTAATGACCGCTTGATGGCTTCCAGGTCTTCCTTGAACTCGTAAGCGTCCTTGTAGACCGGAGCCTTAAGGGCAGCTTCTTTCTTAACGACGGCTTCCTTGGAGAAGACGTCCAAAAGTTCCATTTCCGTGTGGGTCAGGCGGCTTTCCAAGTAGTAGAAGGCCCGGCGGTAAGGTTCGTTTTCTCTGAATGGGGAGTTGTCAGCTGACAATTTGGCCAGTTCGGCAACTTCCGGCGTTGGCTGCACGTAAGAAGTTGAAACAGCCACTGTCCGGTAAAGGTCGTTGAGAGCCTTGATGTAGTATTCAAAAATGACTTCACTTTGAATCGTCGCGCTCAAGCGGAGGGTTTCCGCCGTAACGTAAGGGTTGCCGTCCCGGTCCCCGCCGATCCACATACCCATGGTGATCGGCGTTGCCCCGTCAACGTTGAGGCCCTTTTCCCGGGCCAGTTCCTTGTAGCGGGCAGTCAGCTTAGTGATGGCTGGAATCAGGGAGTCAGGGTAGTAGACCATGACGTTCTTGATTTCATTGGAGACCTTCAGTTTCTTTTCCCGGATGATGTCCGTCTGCATGATGATTTCAATGTAGCGGCGGAGCTGGTCGGTCCACTCTTTCCGGTTGATGGTGCCGGCCTTGACGTCCCGGTAGCGGCGGAGCTGGTCGTGGATCTTGTTCGTCAATTCCAGAATGGTCTTGCGCTGTACCTGGGTTGGGTGGGCGGTCAGAACTGGTACGACATTGACATGGCTCAGAATTTCAGCGGCATTGTCCTTTTCCGATACCAGGTCAACCGTTGATTCCAGCTTGCCCAGGTAATCCTTGTCCGTGTTGTTGAGCAGGTTGACTTCGCTGGCCAGGTCAACGTCTTCAGTAATGTTGATCAAAAGCGGCAGGGTCGCGAAGTAGCGGGCGACAATGATCATCTCTTGATTGCTTAAGCAGGCAATCTGACTTTCCAGCTGGCTGTGGTCGCTGCTGGCAGCAATTTTAACCAGACCCTTGATCTTGGCGAATTCTTCGTCGCCAACCAAATGGCGGGTGCTTTCGTCAAGCAAGTCGGTCAAAATCTTGACCTCTTCAGCAATAACCGCGTGGTTACTGTTGTTCTCTAATTTCTTAGCAGTCACGCTTAACTTCCTCTTTCTTTTAAAATAAATTTGTTTGCTAATGCTTTTTCTCTATCATACGCCTTTTTTGTCCAAAATTGAATTAGCTTGGGCTTGCTTTCCGCAACTTTTTCTAAAAAAGCGAACAATCATCTTGACAAAAATGCCCTTTTTGCTTAACGGGTAACTATACAAGCTGCTTGAGCCAGCTGGCCAGCATAATAATCAAGGGCACGCTGACCACAGACATTAAAGTCGACAGGCACAGACAGCGCATTGGGAAGGCGACCGGGCGGTTGGCCAGGAGGCTGAGCATGACGATAAAGCCGGCAACCGGGGCAGCCGCCATGATGACTACGGCCAGGTAAGCGGTCGTTGACAGGGGAACCAGGAGCAGGATCACGCTCATGCAGGCCGGCATAAGGAAGTTCCGCAAGAAGCAGATCAGCCAGGCCTTGCCGTCTTTATAGAAGTCACCCGAAATAGTCCCCAGGTTAGAGCCAATGACGATCATGCTTAAGGGGGTGTTAAGCGAGGCCACGTAGCTGACCGACCGGTCTATCACGGCTGGGAATTTGAGGCTGGCGCCAGTGATAAAAAGGACAAAGCCGATGGCGGTGGCAATAATGTTGGGGTTGAAGAGGACGGTTCTGAGGGTGTCGGCCAAAGGCTGCCGCTTTTTGAAAGTGCCGATGCCGTGGGACCAGACGAAGATGTTGTTTAAGACTAAGATGGGCACGGCGAAAAAGGTCCCCTTGCTGCCTAAGAGGGCTTGGATCAAAGGGATGCCGATAAAGCCACAGTTGTTGTAGACGGTCCCGAAGGCGATCAGCTGCTTGTCGGGGTCATTTTTTAAGCGGGGCAGGCGGAGGAAAAGGCTGCTGAAGGCGATGGGGAAGAGGTAGTTGAGAGAGCCAGCCAGGAAGGTCAAGCCGAAGTCCTTGATTAAGCTGGCGCTGGCCGGGCGCTCAAAGGCGTTGATGATTAGGCAGGGGCCGACGATGTAGACCAGGATGGCGGTCAGGTCCTTGCCGGTTTCTTCATGGATCATGCCCTTTTTCCGGCAGAGAAAGCCGATGGCCATGAGGATGAACATGATGCAGATCTGCTCCAGTGAGATGAAAAATGCCATAAGAATGCTCCTATCAATCAGTTCTTATTAAAAGATTATAAGCCAATTTTTTCCTTAAAAAGAAAGAAGTTGAAAAAAGGGAGGAGAAAATGGTTGAAAAGCTTGGAGGCAAAAGGCCAAACCTGTTATACTGATTTAGTCATAATTGCAGTAGAAAATTTAAGAAACAGAGGAAAATCTATTGATCACAGTAACAGATTTAAGTTTGCAAATCGGCAGTCGCACCCTTTACAGCGACGTCAACCTTAAGTTCACGCCGGGCAACTGCTACGGCATCATTGGGGCCAACGGGGCCGGCAAGTCGACTTTCTTAAAGCTGCTGGAAGGAAAAATGGAACCAACCACGGGCTCAATTAGCATGGGCCCTAACGAAAGAATGTCCAGCCTGAACCAGGACCACTTTGCCTTTGAAGATTTTTCCGTTATGGAAACTGTGATTCAAGGCCACCAAAAGCTCTACCAGGTCATGAAGGAGCGTGACGCCCTTTACGCCAAGGCCGACTTCAGTGAAGAAGACGGGGTCAAGGCGGCTGAACTGGAAACGGAATTTGCGGAACTGGACGGCTGGAACGCGGAAGCTGATGCTGCCCAGCTTCTCCAGTCCATGAGCATTCCGGAAGACATGCACCAAAAGCAGATGAGCGAGCTGGCGGAAAGCGACAAGGTTAAGGTCCTTTTGGCCCAGGCCCTTTTTGGCAACCCGGACATCCTTCTTTTGGACGAACCGACCAACGGTCTGGACGTGCACACCACGGCCTGGCTGGAAAACTTCCTGGCTGACTACGAAAACATCGTCCTGGTCGTTTCCCACGACCGTCACTTCCTGAACCAGGTCTGCACCCAGATGTGTGACGTTGACCGCGGGCAGATCAAGCTCTACGTCGGCAACTACGACTTCTGGTACGAATCAAGTAAGCTGGCTACGGAACTTGCCCGCCAGCAAAACGCCAAGAAGGAAGAACAGATCAAGCAGCTGCAAGAATTCATCGCCCGCTTCTCAGCCAACGCTTCCAAGTCCAAGCAGGCTACTTCCAGAAAGAAGCAGCTGGACAAGATCAGCTTGGACGACATCAAGCCATCCAGCCGCAAGTACCCGTACATCAAGTTTGAGATGAACCGGGACCTGGGCAACGACTTGCTGAGAGTAGACAATGTGTCCTACAAGTCTGGCGACGAGCAGCTTTTGGACAATGTTTCCTTTATCATCCGGCCAGGTGACAAGGTAGCCTTCTTGTCCAGAAACACCCGGGCAACCACGGCCTTGATGGAAATCATCGCCGGCCGCCTGGAACCAGACTCCGGGACTGTTACCTGGGGGCAGACGACTTCCTTTAACTACATGTCTAGAGACCTTAACGCCAACTTCGACAATGACGAATTGACGATTTTGGACTGGCTGCGCCAATACGCTGACAAGGAACACGACGACAACACCTTCCTGCGGGGCTTCTTGGGCAGAATGCTCTTCAGCGGCGACGAGATCAACAAGCAGATCAAGGTCCTGTCCGGGGGTGAAAAGGTCCGCTGCCAGCTGTCCAGAATGATGCTGGAAGCAGCCAACGTATTGGTCATGGACGATCCAACCAACCACTTGGACCTGGAATCCATCACGGCCTTGAACGAAGCCATGGAAAACTACCCTGGCTCAATTCTCTTTACTTCCCACGACCACGAGTTCATCCAAACCATTGCCAACCACATTATTGAAGTTGGTCCAAAGGGTGTGGTGGCCCGGGCCGACATCAGCTACGACGACTTCCTGGCCCACCCGACTGTTCAGGAACAAGTTGCAAAGATTTACTAAAAGCAATAATACAATACGAAAAGCGCTTATCCCAGCTAGGTGGATAAGTGCTTTTTATTGCTAAAAGATTATTCCCTATATGCGGAAAGCAGCAAGCGTGCTAAACTAAAATATATAAGTGTAATTATATGGGAATGGTCTTGGAAGGTGCTAGGATGCAATGAAACTGAATCTGAAGAATAAAGCGGTTTGGACAAGTTTAACCATCCTCTTTCTTGTTGTCTCATTTATCGTTACGGCGATTTTTTATTCCCAGGGGAGTGCCGGCCGAAAGGACAAGGCAGCCCAGATTGCGGAAGCCTATGCCGTTGAATTGAAAAGAGACTTCCGCTACGCGGCCAACAGCAGCAAGGCCATGGAAAAGCTGGTGGTGGCCAAAAATGGTAAAGTGGGAAAGGCAGAATTTACCAACGCCGCGAAGCTGTTAAAGAAAGACTATATCAGTTTGATTGAGCTGGTGCCTAATGGGGTGGTCACTAATACCTATCCTTACCAGTCAAAGCAGAAAAAGAATTATGACTTAATGCAGATTGAAGAGGCTAAGCAGGTCCTTAATTTCGTTAAGCAGAAGAACAAGGCCGTCATATATGGCCCCATGCCCCTGCTCAATGCTAAGAGATGCGTCGTGGTCATGAACCCGGTAACTTTGAAAAGCGGCAAGTTCTGGGGCTATGTCATGATGACGGTCAAATTGCCGGACGTCTACCAGCACACCTTGCAGAATTTGACGACCATGGGCTATGACTATTGCATTGATACCAACAAGTCGCCTTTAACCCAAAAGAAGACTCAGGTGGAGTCATCTTTAGGCAAGGGAGAAAAACTGAAGGACGCGGTTGGCTACACCTTCACCTATGGTTCTTGCTGGTGGACTTTAAAAATTGTTCCTAAAGCTGGCTGGTGCAGCGGCGAAACGGTACTTTTGCTGATTTTTGCTGTATTGATCGACATATCGCTGAGCGGGCTCCTCTATCTTTTCCTGCGCACCCGGCAGCAGAAAGTGGAACTGGACCAGCTGGCCTTTAAAGATCCATTGACTGGCCTGCTCAACCGGCGGGGCTTCATGGAGGAACTGGACAAGCGGGCAGAAAGCCGCGTCAAGCAGCCGATAACCCTGGCTTTTATCGACCTGGATGATTTCAAATTCGTCAACGATGTCTACGGGCACGTGATTGGTGACCAGGCTTTGAAGCATTTGGCCGGGCATTTGAAGGAGAAGCTTTCAGCTGGAACTTTGATTGGCCGGACAGGCGGGGACGAGTTCTGTATTGTGGTGGCAGGCGAGCCGGACCAGACGCGGGAACTGATTGAAGATGCCATCAACGGCGTGCAGGAATTCAAGAGCGGCGAAACGACAGTCAGGTATACGATCTCGGCTGGCTACGCGGACTTCCCGGTCCAGGCTGATACAGCCAAGGGATTGGTGGTTTTAGCAGATGAAGCCTTGTACGCGGCTAAGATGCATGGCAAGCACGCGGCCAAGCATTATGAGGTGCAGATGGAGCGGGTCAAGCGGGCCCAGCTGGGCTTCAACGTGAAGAATGTTGGCCAAGGGATGCCAGGTGGGGTATTGATCTACCGGGCTGACGATGAAGAGCGGGAGATCCTTTTTGCCAATGACTATCTGGTTCATTTGCTGGCCTGCGACAGCTATGAGGACTTTTTGGCATATACTAAGTCTAGCTACAACAACTTTGTTTATCCAGCAGACTTTGCGGAGGCGGAGAAGGCGATCAAGCTGCAGCTGAAGAGCAGGGATACGGATCCGGACAAGAGTCTGTTCTTGAACTACCGGGTCAAGGCGAAGAATGGAAAGATCCTGCATTTGAGCACTTTGGGCCGGTATGTGGAAGACGGTTACTACGGGGATGTCTTTGTGATATTTGTTTTGCCGGATGACTTGTCCATGAAACGAAAAAAATAAAATGGTGAAGCTCGAGAATGAGTTTCACCATTTTTGGTATGTGTAATTTTTGGCCACTATTCATGAAAATCGATGGCAAAGCGGGCCAGAAGGACCAGCAGGAGCTGCAAGAGGTTCAGCCAGAGAAAGCCAGAGCCTAAAGCGACAGGGGCGACCATTTCGCCGGCTGTCAAAAGCAGGAGGGCGGCCAGGAAGAAGAAGATTCCCCGGTCATCCAGCTTGTTTATCCGCAGGCTGAGCCAGGCTTCGCAGATGAGCATGACGATGAAGACCAGGCCGGCGACGATTGAAGGGATAAAAGAGGACCAGCCCATTAGTCTGGCAGAGTTGCAGACGTCAAGCAAGCTGGCCAGGCCGGCCCAAAGAAGAAAGAGGCTGAGCAGAAAGCTGCCAGCTTGCAAAATTTTGGTAATGACTTTCAAAGTAACACCTCGATTTTTAAAGAATATTTTTCCTTCAGTATAATGCGAAGAATTTTTTTGAGCAAACGCATAGAGTTTGTTAAAATTTGTTATTTTAACTTAAGGACATCCTTATTTTTGTGAAAAAGAGGTAAATATCGCTCTAAATACAGACAAAACATGCTTGCTCTTTAGGATAGTCAAGAATAAAATATAGTTTATAAAGTGTTTGTTCTTTTTGAATATATAAGAGGATTAAAAATGAAATTGAAGAAATTACTTCCTGCTTTGGCCGCGGCTGGGATGCTGCTTACTTTGGGGGCTCCTGCTTCCCAAGTTCAAGCTGCCAAGGTAAAGTACAAGATCGTTAAGCACAAGCAGACTAAGTATTACCCATATTCAAAGATCAACTATACTTACGAGCAGCCTGTTTTAAAAGGTAAGTCATCTGCGATTAAGAAGATCAACAACTCTTTGGCCAGTGCTTACAAGAAAAATCACAAGTCCTTTAAAAAGGATGGCTACAGCATGGCCAAATACGTTTCAAATTTGTATGACACTGATATAGATTTATATTATTACGAGTTAGCTTACCAAATGGCTGAAGTTACTCAAGCACATGTGTATAGTGGCAAAAAGTATGTCTCTGTTGGCTACCACAGAACAGACTCTGCATACCAAGCAATTCACGAATGGGCAGAAGCTGCAACTTATTCGTTGAAAACTGGTAAGAAAGTCAAGCTGACCAACTTGATCAAGGGTAATAAGAGAACTGTCCAAAAGAAGATTTATAAAGCACAGTCAAAGGATAATAAGAGTCTTTTGAAATATAAATCTTTAGATTTAAACAAGCTTGAATTCATTGTCAAAGGAAATAAGGTCTACATCACTTATCACTCTGCAATGTATTCTTACGGTGGCTATACTTTCCTAGATCCTGTAAAAATCGACAAGTAAATCTATCCCAAAGGCCCCATCTTTATGGAGCCTTTTAGTTAGCAATGAAAAAAATAGGAATGTTTGTGGAGTGTTTTTATGAGAAAAAATGTGATGGGGGTTGTTCTGCTGGCGGGGCTGATGCTTACCGCCTGTTCTAACAGTACGGCCAGTTCAGCCAAAAGCAGTTCAAGTTCAGCTAAATCATCTAAAGTTGCAAGCAAAGCCAAAGTGAAAAAAGCCCAGTCGTCATCTGAAAAGGCAGCCTCAGCCAGTTCAAAAAAGACTGCATCAAAGGCAAAGCAGAGTTCCAGCCAGGCAAGCCAGCAAGAAGCCAGTGGTCAGTCAACTGCTAAAAGCCAGGGTGAAATCAACCGGGAACGTGGTTATGACCCCAAAGGAAATCGCGTTATGCCCGGCCAAGATCATGCCCCTGGCAGTGATGTTTACGGTAATCCAGATCCTTGGGTCCAAGGACAAATTGACTGGATGCATGAACAACAAGCCAAAGGCTATATGGATGAAAACGGCAATCTGACAGATGCTGGCCGGCAAGCAATGCAAGCTGAAAATTCAGACTACAATACTGATGACAGCAGTTCAGACTATGACTCAAACTCAGACTATAGTACGAGTGATGACAGCAGTTCTGACGCGGATTACGATTCAAGTTCAGACTACAGTGAAGACAGCCAAGAAGATTACTCTGATTCAGTAGATACAAATGAAGATTACAATAGCGAGGATTACTAATTTCCAAGCAAAAAGCCCCAAGAAAAAATCTTGGAGCTTTTTTACGCCTAAACTAGGCGATATTTTTCAAAATGTTGGTCCGGTAAAGAAGCAGGTTGATCACGACGATCCCGCTGGTTACCAGGAAAACGGCGTTGTAGCCAAAGTGGGCGGAAACCGTTGAACCCAAGAGCGGCCCGAAAATATTGCCAACGTACATAGCGCTTTGGTTCCAGCTGAAGACCCGGCTGGTCAATTGTTTCGGGCTGTACTTGGTCAGCATGGTCTGGACCTGCGGGAAGAGGCAGGCGTCAGTAAAACCAACCAGGAAGCGGCAAACGCCAAGCTCAATCGTGTTGCGGACGAAAGCCGTCAAGAAGAAGAGGATGATCGACCCAATTAAACCGCCTAAGATGATCTTGTGGGTCCCGATCCGGTCGCCTAATCCCCCAAAGTAAGAAGCCGCAGCTACCGTGGCGATCCCCGGCAAAGCCGCGATTACCCCGCTGACGAAGACAACCTGCCCTGAATTGTGCATCAAGCTTCTGACATACAAAGAAACAATCGGGTTGATGGAGTTGTTAGCCGCTTGAATGATCAAGGTCGTCAGCAGCAGCCCCAGAATCAATTGCCCGCTCTTAAATTGCTTCATCGTATCCTTAAAGCTGGCCCGCTGCTTGCTTTCAACCGGCACGAAGTCGTCTTCATGGATAAAGAAGACAGACAAGACGAAGCAGATGAAAAGCAGGGCCCCGGTAATAAAGAAGGTTACCCGGTAGCTGAAGGCCTGCGATAAAGCCCCGCCGGCAAATGGTCCCAGCAATTGTCCGCCAGTTTGGGCGGAAATCATGATCCCCAGCGCCTTGCCAGACTTGTTTTTCGGCGTCTCTGCCGCGATAAGGGCGTTAGAGTTGGAGATGAAGCCGGCAAAAACCCCCTGCATCCCTCTCAGAAAAAGCAGCTGCCAGACATTTTGTGCCAGGCCCATGCAGGTAAAGACAACCGCCATCCCCAAAGAAGCCCGCAGAATCATCGGCTTGCGCCCCTTCTTGTCGGCCAGCTTGCCCCAAATCGGGGAAACCAGGGCTGCCACCACGTAAACCGCTGAAAAGACGATCCCTGACCAAAAACTCAGCTGCTGGTGGCTGAACTTGCCCAGGGTATCAATGTACAGGGACAAAAATGGGGTAACTTCGGAAAAGGCAATTCCCGCCAAAAAGACGCTGACCGTCGAGACTTGCAGATTTCTTTTCCATACCGGCTTCTTTTGCAATGTGTGACCTTCCTTTTATTTTAGTTTTGCTAATAAATACTTTACATATCTTTTACCTTACTCTTGCAGGAAAAATAGTCAAGGAAAAAAGGCCCTCTAATAGGAAGAGAGCCTTTTCAAAAAAGAAAATCTTAAATTTTAGTTGTCGTTGTCAGCGATCCCGAAGATCTGCAAAAATTGCAGGAAGAGGTTGATGAAGTCCAGGTACAGCATCAAAGCCCCGTTAACGGCTAGGCCAAGTTCTGGCAGCTGGTCGCCGTAACTGGCGTAGATGGACTTCATCTTCTGGGCATCCCAGGCGGTCAAGATCGTGAAGATGATGACCCCGATGATGGAGAAGATGAAGCTAGCTGGCGTGCTCTTCAAGAACATGTTGACCAGGCTGGCCACGATCAAGCCCCAGATGGCGGCTGAAGCGTAAGCCCCGATGGTGTCCAGGTTCTTCTTAGTCACGCTGCCGTAAGCCGCCATTCCGATGAAGACGGCTGAAGCGGAGATGAAGGCCCCGCCGATTTGGGCACCCGTGTAGGCAAAAGCCAAAAGGGAGAATTCCAGCCCGTAGACAACCGCGATAGCCAGCAACATGAAGAAGGCCGCCGTTGGCTTGCGGGTAGCCTTAAAGCTGATGCCCACGCTCAAGATCAAAGGCAGTAATAGCAGGACCCAGAGGAAGACCCGGTTGGTGAGTAGCGGCAGCAGGCTGCCAGAGAAGACCGTCAAGGTCAGGTAGGCAGTCAAGGCTGAGACCAGAACCGCCAGGCCCATGATGGAATACATTTTCGTTAAAAAGCCATTGAGCGCTGAGTCGTCAACGATGTGGCGGCGCTCTTGTTCAGGCGAAACGTTAAACATAATTTCTTTTGCTCTTTCTAAAAAACTAAAAAAATGTGGACAGAATTTATTCCCAGATTGCCGTTTTATTCCGGTAATCAACGTGATATCCAGGGTTTAGATATAACAATAACATAGCCCCTAAAAAAAGCAAGCCGGACGGTTTTCCCGCTAAAAAACTAAAGAAAAAATCAAGAAAGTCCGGCTTGCAGGAAAAATATCGGAGTCAATCGATTGAAGAAAGCGGATAAAAGGTTCAAAATTAATAGCTAGAGGAGGTCAAAATATGTCAAAAGAATATGCT
Organism: Lactobacillus delbrueckii subsp. bulgaricus; assembly: GCF_046938665.1. Lineage (GTDB taxonomy): Bacteria > Bacillota > Bacilli > Lactobacillales > Lactobacillaceae > Lactobacillus > Lactobacillus delbrueckii_C. The sequence continues at coordinate 283,978 of NZ_JBKZCD010000001.1, read as the reverse complement.
GATCGGCCAATCGGCGTTTTTGATTCCGGCCAGGGGGGCCTCACGGTCCTCAGCCGCCTGGTTGATCTGATGCCAAACGAAGACTATGTCTTCTATGGCGACTCAGCCAATGCTCCTTACGGGGTAAAGAGCAAGGAAGAAGTCTACCAGCTGGCCAAGCGGGTAGTTGATGAACTGATTGACAAACACCAGGTCAAGGCCGTCATGATTGCCTGCAACACGGCAACCAGCGCGGCGGCTGACCGCCTGCGCCGGGAATACTCCCTGCCGATCATCGGGATCGAACCGGCTGTCAAGCCGGCAGCTGAAGAAAATCCCGGCCAGCAGGTTGTTGCCATGGCCACTCCCTTGACCCTGGAGCAGGATAAGTTCAACCGGCTGGTTGCCGAATGTGCTGAGCCTGGCCAAGTGGTCAAAGTGCCAGCCCCGAAACTGGTTGAATTGATCGAAAAAGGGCAAACTGACAGCCCGGCCATTTACCAGTACCTGGAAGAATTGCTGGCCCCATATGCCGGCAAGGCGGCAGGAGTGGTTCTGGGCTGCACCCACTTTCCTTTTGCCAAGCAGGCCATCCAGGAGATCTTAGGCCCCCAGGCCAAGGTCTATGACGGAGCCATCGGGGCCGCTGCTGAAGTCAAGCGGCAACTGGCCAGCCGGGATGAACTGAATGCCAGCAGCCAGCCTGGCCAGATCCTGTTTGAAAACAGTGCCCCAGCCGGCGCCGATTTGAGCAAGCGCCTCTATGCCCTTTACCGGCAAAAGCAGTAGCTGGCAAAAGGCGTTTTTTCAGCTAGAATAATAGTAAGAAAGCAGATAATTAGTTTTAGATTATTAGAGGAGGACTTATGCAAAAGCCAGCAGAATGCACGACCATTTTAGTCGGCAAGGACGCCACCATTGATGGCTCCACGATGATTGCCCGCAGTGAAGACGGCGGCAGCACCATTATCCCTGAAGCCTTTATCGCGGTTAACCCGGAAGAGCAGCCAAAGCACTACAAGGCAGTGATCAGCGGCCAGGAAATCGATGATGAAGACCTGCTGCCAAACCCGCTGCGCTACACCAGCGCTCCAGACGCTTCCGGCAAGAACGGGATCTGGGCTGCTGCCGGGATCAACGACGCTACGGTAGCCATGACGGCCACGGAAACCATCACCACCAACAGCCGGATCCAAGGGATCGACCCCTTAGTTGAAGAAGGGGGCCTGGGCGAAGAAGACTTTGTCACTTTGACTTTGCCATACATCCATTCAGCCAGAGAAGGGGTCAAGCGCCTGGGCTACCTGGTGGAAAAGTACGGGACCTACGAAATGAACGGGTCAGCCTTTGCCGACCATGACGAAGTCTGGTACATCGAAACCATCGGCGGCCACCACTGGGCTGCCCGCCGGATTCCGGACGATGCCTATGTGGCAGCGCCAAACCGCTTGAACATCGACTTCTTTGACTTTAACGACGAAGAAAACTTCATGTGCTCAAGCGACTTGCTGGACATCATCAATGAATACCACTTGAACCCGGACTACCAAGGCTACAACCTCCGTCACATCTTTGGTTCATCCACCATCAAGGACGCCCACTACAACAACCCGCGGGCCTGGTACATCCACCGCTACTTCGACCCTGAATGGGAAGGCGAGCCAGGGGACCAGGACCAGCCTTTCATCACTTACGCCAAGAAGAAGATCAGCCCGGAAGACATCAAGTTCCTGGAAAGCTCTCACTACCAGGACACCAAGTACGATGTCTACAGCACGACCAACACTGAAGCGGAAAAGAAGCTCTTCCGACCAATCGGGATCAACCGGAACTTCGAAACCCACATCCTGCAGATCAGAAATGACGTTGAAGAAGGTATCGCCGGCGTGCAATGGCTGGCCTTTGGCCCGAACACTTTTAACTGCTTCGTGCCTTTCTATACCAACGTTACGACTACTCCGGCCAGCTTCCAGACCGGTCCGGACTTTGACTTGACCAAGATCTTCTGGCTCAACAAGCTGAACGCCCAGCTCGGCGACACCAACTACAAGGTTTACAGCGCTTTGGAGCAGGCTTTTGAAGAAAAGACCATGGCTAAATTGCGCCAGATCGAAAACGAAACTGACCGGGCTGTTAAGGGCTTGACTGGCCGCGACTTGCAAGAGAAGCTGGAAGAAGCCAACCAGAAGATGGCTGACCTGACTTACAAGCAGACCGCAGCCTTGACCGGGGAAATGGTCAAGGACGGCCACAGCTTGATGAAACTGAAGTACGACCTATTGGATTAATTGGAGATTATTGATGGAAAAAGCCGCTGAAATTCAAATGCTGAAGGACTTTTCAAATGCCAACGCCACTTCCGGCTTTGAAAATGAATTCGTTGACCTTTTTACCAAGACGGTCAAGGACTACGCCGACCTTGAAGTCGACGGGATGCTGAACGTCTACGCTTCCAAGAAGCAGAACACCGGCAAGCGGCCGGTGATCCAGCTGGACGCCCACTCAGACGCCGTGGGCTTCTTGACCCAGGCTATCCGGCCAAACGGCTTGATCAAGTTCGTGACCCTGGGCGGCTGGAACAATGTGGTTCTGCCGGCCCTCAAGGTCAAGGTCAGAAACCGGGACGGGGAATACATCCCCGGCGTTGTAGCTTTAAAGCCGCCCCACTTTATGTCGGAAGCTGAAAGAAAGTCGGTCCCGCAGGTCGCTGATTTGTCTATTGACGTCGGCTCCTCCAGCCGGGAAGAAACGATCAATGACTACAAGATCGACACTGGCTGCCCGATTTTCGTTGACGTGGACTGTGAATACAATGAAAAGACCGGCCTCTTCTTCGGTAAGGACTTTGACGACCGCTTCGGCGCCGCTGCCATGGCTGACATCCTGGAAAACCTGAAGGATGAAGAAGTCAACTTTGACCTGGTTGCCGCTTTGTCCAGCCAGGAAGAAGTCGGCCTGCGGGGTGCCTATGTCACGGCCCGCAAGATCAAGCCGGACCTCTGCCTGGTTCTGGAAAGCTGCCCGGCTGATGATACTTTTGAACCGGACTGGCTGTCTCAGACTGGCCTTAAGCGGGGACCAATGCTGCGGGACATGGACGTCACTTTCCTGCCAAACCCTAAGTTCCAGCAATACGCCTGCGACTTGGCTGATAAAAACGGGATTCCTTACACCCGGTCAGTCAGAACTGGTGGCGGGCAAGACGGGGCGGCCATTTACTACGAAAACGGGGCCCCGACCATCGTGATCGGGATTCCGGTCCGCTATGAGCACTCCCCATACTGCTTCAGCAGCTACAAGGACTACAAGGCGGCCGTTGACCTGGCCTTGGCGATTATTAGAGATATCGATAAGGAAAAGCTGGAATCCTTTAAAAGCTTTAATTAATTAAGGGAACTTTTTGCCTTGTTAACGCTTTAAGGATCTGCTAGACTAAATTAAGTCAAATTGAATAAATGCCACTAGGGGAGCGAAAGCTGAGATGACGAAAGTCGACCCTTTGAACCTGACCAAGGTAATTCTTGCGCAAGGGAAGTGTTTCTTAAACATGATTTCAAACTCCTAGCCGGCAATTGTTGGATAGGAGTTTTTTTATGCTTAAAAGAGAGAGCAAGTGGAATGTGAAAGCCATTATCTTGATGGCTTTGATTGGGATTATCATGGGGGTTATCTACACCTACGTCTTCAACCCCCTTTACAACTCGACCAAGTTTGCCTTGAACTTCGTCGGCCTGGGGCCCCTGGCTGATGAAATCTATTCTGGCCTTTGGTACATGGCCGCGCCTTTGGCCATGTACTTCGTGCCGACCTTCGGCTCCGGGACTGTCGGTGAAACCCTGGCCGCCACGGTTGAAATGGCCTTTGGCGGTCAGTGGGGGGCAATGACCATCCTGCAAGGGCTGGTGCAAGGGGCCTTCAACGAAATCGGCTTCTTCCCGAAGAAGGAAAACTATGACCGCTTCGGTTGGGGCAGCCTGATCATCGGGGCCATCTGCTGCCATGTGGCTGCTTTTGTAATGTGCTACTTTACTTATGGCTGGAGCGCCTACAAGCCGGCCCTCTTGATTGAAATGTTCATTGCCGGTTTGATCTCATCTGTTGTCTTTGACGCGGTTTTGGTTAAGCTGATCACCAAGCTCTTTGACCGGGTTATGGCCAAGTAGTTTAGTAAAGTTATCATTTTTTTGATAAAAATAATCAAAATGCGTGACAAGCCCTCCTTAAAGTTGTATGATTAAAAACATTATTAGTTATCTTTCAAGGGGGGAGCAAAATGACGCACTTAGTTTTAAGCAGACCAACGAAGATGAACCGGGCTTACTGGAGCACGGTCGGCCTCTTGCTGGCCTTGATGCTGCTGACTGCCTGGATTGGCCTGCATACCTTTGCTTACCTGAATCTCTAAAATTAAAATTTGCCAGAAAAAACGCGTGAACCTGCAAGTTCACGCGTTTTTGTTTTCTTCAAAATATTGAGGTTATTTTGTTCCTCTTAGCCGTTGATAATGGACAAGAGCTTGGAGGAGACCATGTCGATGGCCACTTGGTTTTCCCCGCCCTGGGGGATGATGATGTCAGCATACTTCTTGCTTGGCTCAACGAACTGGTTGTAGCTTGGCTTAACCGTGGCCAGGTACTGGGAGATGATCCAGTCGATTGACCGGCCCCGTTCCTGGGTGTCCCGCTGCAAGCGGCGGATGAAGCGGATGTCGTCGTCAGCGTCGACAAAAAGCTTGATGTCCATGAACTTCCGCAATTCTTCTGAAGCCAAAACCAGGATCCCTTCCAGGATGATGATGTCGGCTGGCTCAACATGAATAGTGTCCTTGGCCCGGGAGAGGATGTTGAAGTTGTAGGTCGGCATTTCAATTGCCTTGCCGTCCAGCAGGTCCTGCAGCTGCTCAATCAAGAGGTCAGTGTCGTAAGCATTGGGATGGTCGTAGTTGATCTTCTTGCGTTCATCCATGCTGAGGGCTGAATTGTCGTTGTAGTAGGCATCTTCAGTCAGAATGAGCACCCGGTCAGCTGGCAGGCGCTTGCTGATTTCCTTGGAGACTGTCGTCTTGCCTGAGCCTGACCCCCCGGCAATCCCAATGACGAGTGGTTTCTGCTTAGCCATTATTCCGCCTCTTTTTCTGCTAAATCATTGCGGCGGAGGATGTCGCGGACTTTCGTGGTCAGCATGTCCAAAGCGACATCGTTGGCCCCGCCTTCTGGCACGATGATGTTGGCGTAGCGCTTGCTTGGCTCAACAAACTGGTGGTAGCTTGGCTTAACCGTGGCCAGGTACTGGTCGATGATTGAGTCAAAGGACCGGCCTCGTTCAGCCATGTCCCGGCGCTGGCGGCGGATCAGGCGGATGTCGTCGTCAGTGTCGACGAAGATCTTGATGTCCATCAAGTTCCGTAATTCTTCTGAGGCCAGAACCAGGATCCCTTCCAGGATGATGATATCAGCTGGCTCAACGTGGACCGTTTCCGGGCTGCGCAGGTGGGTAGTGAAGTCATAGATCGGCATCTCGATCGCCTTGCCATTCAGCAGGTCCTGCAGCTGGCTGATCAAGAGCTCGGTATCAAAAGCATCCGGATGGTCGAAATTAATTTTATTTCTTTCAGCCATGGACATTTCCGGGTGGTTCTTATAATAAGAGTCTTCCGTGATGATCCGGATCCGGTCGTTTTTGAACTGGTCATATAATTCGTGGGCAATGGTCGTCTTCCCCGACCCGCTGCCGCCGGCGATACCAATAATGATGGGGTGTTGCTTTTTTGACATTGTAAAACTCCTTTAGTTATTAATTATAGAGGCCAGCCGGGGCCGGGTCTAGTCAAACTGTGAAAAAACGGGCTTTAAAGCGGTTGCGCGTTTCTAATATAGAAACAGTTGTTGCTAAACTGGGTGAAATCTAATATAATTAAGAATATCTCAGAAGAGGCAAAATAAAATTAATAATATTTGGGAAAGAAGTTAAGATAAGTAAGCAAGTTTTCCGGCTTTTTATTAAAAAAAGCTAAAAAGCTGAAGTGGAACTGACAAAAGACTTGCACGAAAGCCCACTTTCTGGTAAATTTAATAAAAAATTAATCATGCTTAAATAAAAACAACCGCTTACAAAAGCAGAAGGGCAAGTTCACATTCCAGATGATTCGGCTCCTGCTTTTAAAAAGGACCGAAAGATCTGGCTGCTTTGCTAAAACAGAGCAAATAAACGAACTTTTACCAAAGGAGCCGCCTGTTTGATCAATACGGCTTAAGCCAAGAAGGCTGAGCCAAACCAACGGTGATTTAATTAAGCGTTAATAAAACGAGGAGGACCACTATGGCAGCAATTATCGAATTCAAGAAAGTCAACAAGTTCTACGGTGACTACCATGCCTTAAAAGACGTCAACTTAAGCATTGACGAAGGCGAAGTCGTTTCCATCATCGGCCCTTCTGGCGCGGGCAAGAGTACCTTGATCAGAACCATGAACGGCTTGGAAGGCATTTCTTCCGGCGTCTTGGACGTGGACGGCTATGACCTGGGGGACAAGAAGACTGACTTGAACAAGATCCGCCGGGACGTCGGCATGGTTTTCCAGCACTTCAACCTCTACGAAAACCACACCGTCCTGGAAAATGTCATGCTGGCCCCAAGAATCGTTTTGCACCGGGACGAAAAGGAAAACCGGGAAATCGCTGAAAAGCTGCTCAAGCAAGTTGGCCTTTTGGACAAGGAAGACTCTTACCCAAGACAGCTGTCCGGCGGGCAAAAGCAGCGGGTAGCCATCGCCAGATCTTTGGCCATGAAGCCCAAGGTGCTCTTGTTTGACGAACCAACCAGTGCCCTTGACCCGGAAATGATCCAGGACGTTTTGGACGTTATGCAATCTATCGCCGCTGAAGGGATGACCATGGTGGTCGTGACCCACGAAATGGGCTTTGCCAGAGAAGTGAGCGACCGGGTCATCTTCTTTGACCAGGGGCAAGTCCTGGAAGACTCCCACAACCCGAAGGACTTCTTTGAACACCCGCGTAACCTGCGGGCCCAGGAATTCCTCAGCAAGGTAATTGACCACTAATAAAAGGAAGGGAGCGGTTACATGAAACGCACGAAACTATTCCGCAAAGTTGCCGCCCTGCTTTTTCTGCTGCTGACCACTGTTTCACTTTCCGCCTGCGCTGTTGAAAGTGACAACTCAGTGCGTGTCTACAACCACGTCAAGAGCAGCAAGACGATTACCTGGGGCGTCAAATTTGATACGGCTTTGTTTGGGATCAAGAGCGTCAAGACCAACAAGCTGGAAGGCTTTGAAATCGACCTGGCCCGCCTTTTGACCAAGGAGATCCTGGGCAAGGACGGCAAGGCAAAATTCATTGAAGTTACAGCCCAAACCAAGATCCCGCAGCTTAAGAACAACAACCTGGACGCGGTTCTGGCCACCATGACCATCACGGATGAGAGAAAGAAGTCGGTTGACTTCTCCACTCCTTACTTCAAGGCGGGGACATCCCTCATGACCAAAACCAGCAGTCCAGTCAAGTCGATCAAGGACTTAAACCACAAGGGCCGGGTGGTCATCGTGGTTAAGGGGACAACGGCCGCGGACGATATTGCCCGCCTGGCCCCCAAGGCCAAGATCCGCCAGTACAATGACTACGGTGCCTGCACCAATGCCCTCTTAGCCGGGCAAGGGGACGCGGTCGCCACTGACAACGGGATTTTGGCCGGGATTGCTAAGCAGCACAAGAGCCTGCACCTGGTTGGCGGCACAGTTGCCGTTGAACCTTACGGGATTGCCGTTGAAAAGGGGCAGACCAAGATGCTGGAAGCTATCAACAAGGCTTTGAAGGAAGCTAAGGCAGACGGCAGCTACCACAAGCTTGTCAAGAAATGGTTTGGCAACATCCCAGGATTCAGTGTTAAGGAGGCTGAATATTAATGTTGAGTTTACTTGGAGCAAACTGGTCCACCTTTTTGCTCGGTTTTTGGAATACGATTCTCTGCAGTCTGATTTCCTTGTTTTTCAGTTTGATCATCGGATCCGGCTTTGCCATCCTGGAAACCGTGCCTAACAAGTTCTGGCGCGGGGTAGCCAAGGTCTATGTCGAAATCTTCCGGAACATTCCCTTGCTGGTTGTCACCATGGTCTTTTACCTGGTTTTGCCAACTTACACGCCACTGAAGCTGACTGGCTTCCAGGCCGGGACAATCGGCTTGTCCATTTACTCGTCAGCCTTCATCGCTGAAACTGTCCGCTCCGGGATCCAGTCCGTCGGGACCGGCCAGATGGAAGGGGCCCGGTCAAACGGGATGACCTACTGGCAGGCCATGCGCTACGTTATCCTGCCCCAGGCCTTCAGAATCGTGATTCCGCCATTGGGCAACCAGTTTGTCAACTTGATCAAGAACTCCAGCATTTTGGCTTTCGTAGCCGGCTTTGACTTGATGTACCAAGGGGACATCGTGGCATCCAATACATTCCAGACCATCCCAAGCTATGTCTTGGTCGGCCTGTTCTACCTGGTTTTGACCCTGCCGCTCAGCTACTACATGCAGTATCTGGAAAAGAAGGGCGTTTAGGAGGCACATAAATGGAAAATCTTACAGAAGCATTATCCTGGATCAACCTCCGCTTTTTGCTGCAGGGTTTCTGGGTTACGATCGAAGTTTCAGTGATTTCAATCATCTTGAGCTTTGTGATCGGCCTGGCCCTGGGTCTGATCCGCTTTACCAGAATCGACGTCAAGACCACCCGGATTTCCAGAGTGGTCGGGGTGATCATCGACATCATCAGAAACCTGCCGCTTTTGCTGATCATCTTCTTCTCCTACTTTGGCCTGCCGGTCATGGGGATCAGAGTTGATGCCTTCCAGGCTTCAGTAATTGCCATGGTGGTCTTTGAATCAGCCATGATCGCGGAAGTTGTCCGTTCAGGGATCATGGCCGTCGACCCTGGCCAGATGGAAGGGGCCCGGTCAAACGGGATGACCTACATGCAGGCCATGACCCACGTGGTTTTGCCCCAGGCCCTGACCAAAATGATTCCGGCCCTTTTGTCCCAGTTCGTGTCCTTGATCAAGGATACTTCCCTGGCCACGATCATCGTTTTGCCGGAACTGCTCTACCACGCTGAAATTATTTACAACCAAAACACCAATTACATGATTCCGATGTACCTGGCCGTGGCAGTAATGTACTTTATCATCTGCTTTGCCCTGTCCAGCTTTGCCAACTACTTGAGCAAGCGCATCAAGTACTAAGCACGAAGGAAGTAAACCGCGTTTATTGCCGAGGAGGAAAAATGGCACGTAAACTGAGGGAGCTGACCGCCTTTATGGCGGTCTTGCTGTTATCATTAGTTTTTACCGCTTGTTCACACAGTCAATCTAGCAGCAGCTATGACCGGGTTAAGCAAACAAACACCATCACCTGGGGGATGCGGGCCGACACCCGCCTGTTCAGCATGATGGACGTGGACAGCGGCAAGGCCACCGGCTTTGAAGTCGACCTGGCCCGGGCCATTACCAAGCAGATCCTTGGCCCTAAAGGCAAGATGAAAATTGAATACATCAGTGAAAAGTCCCGGATCATGGAACTCAAGATCGGCAACGTCGATGCTGTCATGGCTACCATGACCAACACACCCGACCGGCGCAAGATCATCAATTTTTCCGACACTTACTTCATGGCTGGGGAAACCTTGATCGTGCCGAAAAAGAGCAAGCTGAACTCCATCAAGGATTTCAACAACTCCAAGTACTCCATTGCTGCTGTTAAGGGGTCAACCGCCGACAGCGACGTCCACAAGTACGCCCCGAAGGCCCGGGTCATCTTCTATGATGACTATGGCTCTTGCTACAATGCCTTAAAGGCCGGCAAAGCCAACGCCATGGTCAGCGACAATGCCGTTTTGGCCGGCTTGATTTCTAATGACAAGGACAAGTTCAAGATGCTGCCCGATACCTTTACGGTTGAACCATACGGGATCGGCATCAAGAAGGGGGAAGACAAGTTTACGGCTGAGGTCAACCAGGCCTTGAAAGTGCTCCGGAAGAACGGGACTTACGCCCGCTTGATGAAGAAGTGGTTCAATGGCGTGCCTGGCTTCAACATCAAGTCCTCTTCCCGCTTGAAGGCAAGCGAATAATTTTTATCGATTTAAGCAGCAAGTTCGTTTTTGAACCGGCTGCTTTTTTAGTTCCAAGTAAAATTGTGTTAAAAAATGGATTTTTGCCTGTAAAAAGAAGCCGAAGGGGCAGATTTTTTGTACAATTGAAATAGGTGACTCAGCGCTTACAGCTGAGCTTTAAGGCTCATTTTTAACTATGTGAGAACAACCAGAGGAGAGACATATATGAGCAAAAGACAATTTGGTCTAATTTACATATCATCATATCAAGCCCGCCTGTTCATCGTTGACTTGAAGAAACTGTCAATCATTGAGCAGCTGAGCTCGGCCCAATTTGTACAGGGCGGCAAGAAATTTGAAGTTTATGAAAACGAACTGCCCCGCTTGACTGATGCCTTGATCGGCTTCAAGCGGAAAATCGCGGAATACGGGATCGACAACTACAAGGTTTACGGCAACCGGCAGCTTTTGGACAAGATTTCTGCCCGCTACCTGGCCGACCAGATCAAGGTCAGAACCGGCCTGGAAATCGAATGGCTGAACGGGGCCCAGATTGCCTACTACAAGATCATTGCCGGGATGGCCCTGCCGCAGTTCTCAGAATTGACTGATGATGAATTTACTTACCTGCTCAGCATGGGCAGTGCCATGCTCAACCTCACCTTGTTCAAGGGCCAGCACTACCTGTCAACCTGGAACTTTGCCCTGGGCCCGGAAGAAATTGAAGAAATGGCCGCTATGACCCGGGACACCCCAAGCGATCCGATCGACATCATCGGCGACTACATCTCCCGCAAGCTGGTCAGCTTCAAAACCATTGAGAAGCCGACTGGCAAGGCCCGGATCATCATCCAGCACGTCTCCGGCCGGGGCGAGCAGAGCCTGCGGCCCCAGGAAAAGGCCCGGGTTATCGACCTCAAGCAGTTTGCCGGCGTTTACTCTGACTTCAGAGAAGCCCCGGACCAGTACCTGATGGAAAAATACGAGCTGGATACCGACTCTTTGGCCCGGATGAAGCCGACCATTGTTTTGATCAACCAGCTGGTTAAGATTATCAAGCCGCACATGATGACTTTGACCCAGTCTTCAGCCATCACTGGTTTGATGATCCAGGAAGCCGCCAGATTGAAGTACCGGCCAGATGAATACTCAACCATCGTTTTGACGGCGACCAAGAACATTGCCCGCCGCTACGAATCAGGCGGCAAGCACAGCAACCTGTCCAACAAGTTTGCCCTGCATATTTTTGACCGCCTGGCCCATGCCGGCATGGTTGACCGCCGCGACCGGCAATTGCTGGAAATCGCGGCCCGCCTGCACGACATCGGCAACTTCGTCAATTTCCACAACCACTACGAGCACGCTGCCTACATCGTGGGGGCCAACCAGATCATCGGCCTGTCTGACCGGGAAAACGAAATGCTCTTGAGCATTTTGAAGCACCAGGACATCACCAACTTGAACGCTGATGAACGTGAATACCGCCACCTTGACCCGGCCCTGCAGGTCCGGGTAGCTAAGCTGGCTGCCATCCTGCGCCTGGCCAACAGCCTGGATGCTTCCCGCAAGCAGAAGATCAGCAAGATCGTGGTTTCCATCAAGGATGAGCAAATGCTGATCACGGTGACCAGCAAGCGGGACCTGACCTTGGAACGCTGGGTTTTTGAAAAGAATGTCAATTTGGCTGAAGCCGTCTTCGGCATGAAGATTGCCATGAAGCAGAAGAGGGGAAAGTAAAAAATGCCAATTACCAAGAACAAAAACAAGTTTACCGATCCTAGTTATTACGCCAACCGGGAACTGAGCTGGCTGGACTTCAACGACCGCTGCCTGGACGAAGCCAGAAACCCGGATGAGCCGCTTTTGGAAAGAGCCAACTTCCTGGGGATCACCCAGTCCAACGTTGACGAATTCTACATGGTCCGGGTGGCTTCCTTGAGCAAGCTGGTAGCCGCCGGGGTTAAGAGCCACGATGCCAGCGGCCTTACGCCGCTTGAACAATTGACGGCCATCAACCATAAGGAACACGAAGTGGTTGAAAAGCGTTACTCAACTTACTCCCGGTCATTGCTGCCGCTTTTACGGAAGAACGGGATCAACATTTTGGAAAGCGACGAACTGTCTGAAGACCAGGAAGAATACATCCGCCGCTACTTCTCAAACGAACTCTACCCGGTTTTGACCCCAATGGCTGACGACCAGTCCCGGCCATTCCCGTTCATCAACAATGACTCCTTGAACATTGCTCTCCGTCTCAAGGACCGGGAAAGCGGCGAGCACAAGTTTGCCACGGTCAGAGTGCCGAACATCTTCCCGCGCCTGGTTAAATTGCCAGATGGCGACAATGACTTTATCATGCTGGAAGACATTATCAAAGTCTTTGCTGACCGCCTCTTTGACGGCTACGAAATCCGCCAGGCAGCCTGCTACCGGGTAACCCGGGACATGGACTTGGATGTTTCTGAAAGCGACACTTCCGACTTCCTTTTGGCGGTAAAAAAGCAGCTGGAAGACCGGGAACACGGGCACGTGACCCGGCTGGAAGTGGAAAGCAGCATGAACACCAAGCTGCTCAAGCACTTGATGAAGCGGCTGAACGTCGAAGAAAGCAGCGTCTTCAGCATCAACGGCCCAATCGACTTGACTTTCCTTAAGAAGCTGCCAGGAATGGTGGAAGGCCATGAAGACCTCCGCTACAAGCCAATGCAGGCCTTCATTGACCCGGCTTTGAGAAGCGATCACAATATTTTTGACTCAATCCGGGAAAAGGACTACCTGGTTCAACACCCTTACGACAGCTTTGACGCTGTTTTGAACTTCGTCAAGCAGGCAGCCAAGGACCCAGATGTTCTGGCCATCAAGATGACCCTGTACCGGGTTTCCGGCAACTCCCCGATCATCAAGTACCTGGGCCAGGCGGCTAAAGCCGGCAAACAGGTGACGGTTCTGGTGGAAGTCAAGGCCCGCTTTGATGAATCAAACAACGTCCACTGGGCCAGAACCCTGGAACAGATGGGCTGCCACGTTATCTACGGGCTGGTGGGCCTGAAGACCCACACCAAGGTAACCCTGGTTATCCGCCGCGATGAAGACGGGATCCGCCGCTACCTGCACCTGGGGACTGGTAACTACAACGACGTTACTGCCCACTTCTACACTGACTTGGGCCTCTTCACCTGTGACCGGGACCTGGGCGTTGACGCGACTAACCTCTTCAACATGCTGTCCGGCTACTCCAAGCCGCCATACTTCAGCAAGCTGCGGATTTCACCAAAACTGATCCGCCAGTTCATCTACGAAAAGATCAACAATGAAATTGCCATCGCCAAGGCTGGCCGGCATGCTGAGATCCACATGAAGATGAACTCCCTGTCTGACCCGGACGTGATCGCCAAGCTCTATGAAGCTTCCGCGGCCGGGGTCAAGATCCACTTGATTGTCCGGGGGATCTGCTGCTTGAAGACGGAAATCCCAGGCGTCAGCGACAATATCGAAGTACACTCAATCGTCGGCCGCTTCCTGGAACACAGCCGGATCTACTACTTCTACAATGACGGCAAGGAAGAAGTCTACCTGGCCAGCGCCGACATGATGCGGCGAAACTTGAACCGGCGGGTGGAAACCCTCTTCCCGGTTCTGCAAGAAGACTTGCGGGAAAGAGTTTTGGACATTTTTGCCAAGATGTGGCAGGACAATGTCCAGGCCCGGATCCTGCACAAGACCGAATGGGTGCACGCTGACCGGCGGGGCCAGACCCCATTCAACTGCCAGGAATACTTCATCGCTGAAGCTGCTGAAAAGGTGCGGATCGTTGAAGAAGAGGAAGAAGAAGAGAAGGCGAAGAAGAAGGACGCTTTTGAAGCCATGAAGCCGCAAGAAAGCGAACTGGAAGATGACGAATGAGCAATAAAGAGCTGAGTGACCTGGACCGGGTTGAACTGACCAAGTTGTCTTATGAGGCGCTGAATGTTGGCGAGACAGTCAAAGTTGCCGGCAAAACGATCGGGCAATTGACCCGGGACGTTTATGCCGAGGACGGGATGCAGGCTTTTTTGATCGAAAACAACAATGAGATTACAGTCTTGTTCAAGGGCTCTTACGGCTTTAAGAAGGGCAACGCGACAACCTGGCGGGACGAGTGGCTGAACACCAACTGGCCGATTTTTCTGGCCATGCTGACTAATCAAAGGCAGGTGCCCAGCGCCTTGGTTACGGCCAGCCGCTATCTTAACCGCTGGCTAGAGGAATTCCCGGATGGCCATTTTTACATCTACGGGCATTCCCTGGGGGCGATTAATGCTGAATACGCCCTGGCTAATTGCCGCTTTCCAGATCAGATCGCTGCTGCCTATCTCTATGAGGGCACCAATATCTGGCGCCTCTTGACTCATAAAGAGCGGCAGCTGGTGGCTCAGCTGCGGGGCAGAATCAACACTTATGTTGATATCTATGACCCGGTGACTTTGGGCTATACGGCCAGTAAGCGGATGGTGGGCAAGCTGCACTATGTCGACAGCCTGCCCATGAACCCGGTCAAGCAGCACATGTGGGGCGGCTACCGCTTTGATGGAAACGGGAATTTGCTGGAAAAAGAAGTGGACCAGCGTTTTCTGGACTCCAGCAAAATGCAGCAGGCTTTTTTGAGCCGGACCGGGCGGATGGCCAATTACTTGAGGTATCGCCGGAATCTGCAAGCCGACTGGCAGAAGGAGTCTGACCAGCGGGCGGAACAGATCAGAGAAGAATTGTTCAACCACAGCTTTTTGCAGGATTTCAATGACCGAGACAAAAATGCAAAAGATGGTAAAGGCGGGTCCTAGGGCCTGCCTTTTTCTGTATAATTTTTCTTAGATGACTATAAATACGGTAAATTATGATTGACAGCTTAGTTTTATGATTATATTATTATTAATATCTTAATGTAAAAATAAGGGAGAGATTTGAATGAGTAAAAAGTTGACTTTGTACCTGCTGCCACCGGTACTTTTAGTAGCAATATTCATGATTATTGATTTTGCGAGCGGCCAGCACAATTTGTGGATGTCAGCCGTTGCGACATTAGCTTGGTGGCTGTTTTCCTTTGCAAGTGACCACTTGGCTAAAGGCTGGCAAAAGGCGGTTTTTCTGACCTGTGTTGGCTTTTTGCTCTTGGTTGCCGGCTTATGCATCTACATTAAGTTAAATTCATAAAATAGTTGTTCAAAAAGACGCGTCAGTTGACGCGCTTTTTTGTTAAGAAATTGGAACTACATTTCAAGCAGCAGCCCAGGTATAATTTTCTTAGACGACTGTAAACATAGCAGGAAGAAGAGAAAAATTAGATGAGGAGCATGAAATGAAGATTGAAGAAGTGCTGGCAAAGCAGCTGCTGGCGGAAGATCCCAGCATCGAACGTTTTGAGGAAGATTTTTACGGGGACTTTTACGACTATTTTGTCAACTTTCTGAAGTTTAAGTGCCTCAGTCAGGGTAAGGACCTGGCCAGCCTGGCAAAGCAGAAACTGGTTTTGTACCTGGATTTGTTCAACTCCCAGGACTTCCCGGGCCGGAAGGCTTACCGTTACAAGTTAGTCTTTGACAGCCAGCTCAACTTTTTAGCGGCGGAGTCAGACTTCACCCTCAGCGCCCTTTGCCGGGACTTGCGGGGGCGGGTGGACCAGCTGAGCGACTACGAGGCTGTCAGAAGCCAGGCCTTAGCTTCTTTGGCAGAACGTTTTGATTCCAAGAATCCAGACCCAAATACCAGGATCCAGAACTTTAATGTTGTCCTGGCCGACCTTTACGACCGCTATAATCTCAGCCGCTTCAAGACGGCCTACCAGCTGGTTGGCTAAAGCGCTTTTTTAAAAGACCGGGAATAGTTATAATTGACTTAGGAAGTCAATGGTAACCCCTTACTGAAGTAAGGGGCTTGAAGCGCAAGCTTCAGGTCTCTTATCTTTAGCAGGGAGGCTGGAGAAATCCAGCTTTCATTGTCTAGACTAAGCTATCCATTCGGCTTCGGCTGACTGGATAGAGGAACTACGTTATCCATGTCATCACACCCAAGGATGATGCCCAAGTCTTTGGCTCTGTGGCAGCTCTGTAAACAGTCATGAGGTTAACGTGACAGTCAACTGCGCCTACAAGCATGGATAACATTGTCGATGGGCAGCAACGCAAATCCGGATTGGGTCTCCTGGTTTGGACGAGTGGCAGGAATCACTGTTTCCTGCATTACGGAAAAGGAGAAAAACATGAAGCATGAAAATGCTAATCGGGTGTTTCTTCTCAACAGGGACGGCAAGCCACTAATGCCATGTCGTCCAAGAAAGGCCAGACTGCTGCTGAAAAGCGGCAAGGCTTTTGTGGTCAAGAAATATCCATTCACCATCCAGCTGAAATATGGCTCGTATGGCTATAAACAGAAGGTAAGCCTTGGCGTAGACACTGGGCAGAGACACATTGGCTTTGCCATTGTCAGTCAAAACAAGGTGCTGTATCAAAGCGAGGTAGATCTTCGCCAAGACGTGCACAAAAATCTGTACACCCGCAAGATCTACCGCAGAAGCAAAAGAAACCGCAAGACTCGCTATCGCCAAGCTCGCTTTTTAAACAGAGTGCACGGCAAGCGAGACGGCTTATGGCTTCCGCCGTCAATAAAAGGCAAGGTAAGCCATAACATTGCTTGGATCAAACGCTATCTGGCTGTGTTGCCAAGTCCCGATCTTCACATCGAAGTAGGCAAGTTTGACATGGCCAAAATGGTTAACCCAGAAATTTCGGGCAAGCAGTATCAAGAAGGCTCACTGAAGGACTGGAAGAACTATGAGTATTACGTGCTGGCACGTGACGAGTACACCTGTCAGCTCTGCCATAAACATGGCGAAGGCGTAAAGCTTGTTGTCCACCACATTGTCTACCGCTCACAAGGCGGGACAAACCGGGTGGACAATCTAATAACACTTTGCACGGACTGCCATACCACGAAGAACCACCAGCCAGGTGGCAAGCTCTACAAGTGGATGAAGGCAAAGAAGAAAGTGACAAAGCAGCTGAAGGGTGCAACGTTCATGAACATTCTGCGCAAGCGGATTATGGCTGTCTTCCCAGAAGCAAGCTTTCAGTATGGTTCGCAAACCTATGTAGATCGTAAGAATCTTCTTTTGCCAAAAGGTCACTTTATGGATGCAATCGCAATCAGCGGGATCAAGTCAGTGGGTCAGATGCCAGATACGGTTACGCTGATCAGCCAGTTCCGCAAGAAGAAGCGATCGCTTCACGAAGCAACTGCAAGAAAAGGCAGAAAGCAGCCAAATACGTCATCCAAGCGTAATGAGAAGAATACGAAGCATGCACGTGGCTTGTGGCTAAATGACTACGTTCGTGTGATAGGAAATCATGCCAAGGGCTATGTAAAAGGCTTTATGTCCAATGGATATTACGTTTATCTGACAGATGGCTTAGGCAATTACGTGCTGAACAATGGCAGAAAGTACAGCAACTTAAAGCAGTGTCAGTTGATTACGCATAATAGCAACTGGCAAAAGATAGAACAAAAACTTTCGCTTTACGAATTTAAGTAAAAAGAGGCTGGCAAACCCTATCCCTCCACCCATTGAAATAGGTGGAATTCCGGGCTTGCTAGCCATTGATAATCATTAAAGTTAAGGAGAAAATGCTATGAAAAAGATCGTAGTAATCGGGTCCAGCAACGTGGACACGACCCTGCATGTAGAAAACTTCCCCAAGCCAGGCGAAACCATCAACGCCCACAAGGTCAGCGAGGCTGGCGGCGGCAAGGGGGCCAACCAGGCAGTCGCGGCTGCTAAGAGCGGGGCTGAGACCATCTTCATCTCTAGAGTCGGCGAAGACTCCTATGGGAGCTGGATGAAAGAGCAACTGGCCGGCTACGGGGTCAAGACTGACTATGTCTTGCCAACCGCTGGCGTTAAGACTGGCCATGCCTACATCACCTTGAACGCGGAAGGGCAAAACGACATTATCATTGACCACGGAGCCAACTACAGCTTGACTGAAGCCGATGTTTTGGCGGCTAAAGACGTCATTGAAGCTGCTGACTGCGTCATCGCCCAGCTGGAAACCCCGCTGGAAGCAACTACAGCCGCCTTCAAGCTGGCTAAGGCTGCCGGCAAGGTAACTATCTTGAACCCGGCTCCTGCCATCAAGGACCTGCCAGCTGACCTTTTGGCCGTGACTGACTTGATCACGCCAAACGAAACGGAAAGTGCCCTGTTGACTTCACTGCCAGTTGCAGAAGAGGCTGACCTGGAAAAGAATGCGGCCAAGCTGCACGAACTGGGCGTTAAGCATGTGATCATCACCTACGGCAGCAAGGGGGCCTACCTGTCTTCCCCAGTCTTTACCGGTCTTGTACCAGCCTTTAAGGTCAAGGCGGTGGACACGACAGCGGCTGGCGACACCTTCTTAGGCTTTTTGGCCGGATCTTTAGCCAGCGACTTCAGCAACCTGCATGAGGCTGCCCGCTTTGCCAACCGGGCATCGTCTTTAGCCGTGCAGAAGATGGGGGCCCAGCCTTCCATCCCGGACCGGGCCAGCGTTGCGGCAGCTTTAGCTGAGTAAAGGATGGGTGACTAGATGATTATTGCACCCTCAATTCTCAACGCGGACAACCTGCATTTAGGCCTGCAGATCCAGGAAGCAGCTGCCAGCAGAATCCGCCGCTTCCACATCGACGTGATGGACGGGCATTTCGTGCCCAACCTGTCATATGGTCCCCAGCTGGTCAGTGATTTTAAAAAGCAGTTCCCGGACCTGACCGCGGAAGTTCACCTTATGAGCAACAACCTGCCTGACCTTTTGCCAGCTTTTGTTAAAGCGGGCAGCGACTTGATTGAAATTCACTATGAAGCCGACTACCCAAACCGAATTGACCACTGGCTGGACTACTTAAAGGAAAATGGCGTCTCCCGCGGGTTAGTCCTTAGTCCAGATACTGACATTAAGGTGCTGGAGCGCTACAAGGATAAGGTCGACCAGGTTCTCTTGATGACGGTTTATCCAGGCTTTGGCGGGCAGAAGTTCATGGAAGAAGCAGCAGACCGGATCAAGGCCGCCCGGGCAATTCTGCCAGATCTTCCAATCGAAGTCGACGGCGGGATCAATGCACAGACGGCGGAAATCGCCAAAGATGCCGGAGCTGATGTTTTTGTGGCCGGCTCTTATATCTTCGGCCGTGACTCAGTGGCTAAGCAGGTAGCTGAGCTGACAAGCATTTTGGAAAAATAGCGGAGGCAAAAAATGGACCAAGCAAAGCAAGATGAATTGAAAAAGGCTGCTGCCAAGAAAGCAGCTGCCTTGGTGGAAGACGGGATGGTTTTAGGCGTCGGCACCGGGTCAACGGTGAAGTTTTTCATCGATGAACTGGGCAAGAAGAAAGCAGCAGGCTTGACTCTTAAGGCAGTCGTGACCACCTCCAGCCGCAGTCAAAAGCAGCTGGAAGGCTATGGCTTTACGGTCAGCCCCCTCAGCGAAGTTGACCAAGTTGACCTGACGGTTGACGGGGCTGACAGGGTGGACAAGCAGTTAAACGGGATCAAGGGGGGCGGGGCCGCCTTGACCTTGGAAAAGAACGTGGCCGTCAACTCCAAGAAGAATGTCTGGATCGTGGACGAAAGCAAGGTGGTTGACCACCTCAGCGGCTTCGCCCTGCCAGTGGAAGTTTTGCCGATCTCCTGCATGCAGGTGGAAAAGCGCCTGGCAGACGAAGGACTTAAGCCGGAATTCCGTTTAACGGAAGATGGTCAGCGCCTTAAGACCCACTATGGCAACTACATTCTGGACCTTAAACTGGACCGGATTCCGGTGCCAAGTGGTCTGGCTGACTACCTGGACCACACGGTCGGGGTAGTTGAACACGGCCTCTTTTTGAACATCTGCGACCAGGTCATCATCGCCCGCGACAACGGGGAGATTGAAGTCCGCAGCCGCTAAAGAAATTTTTTGGAAAAGAAGCAACCGCTTCTTTTCTTTTTATTTGCCGGGTGAAATGATAGAATAAAGCTATTCTGAATAATGGAGAACGATTAATGAACAAGAAACCCTTAATTATTTCAACTGATCCCGGGATCGATGACGCGGTCTGCCTGACGATCGCCCTGTTCGCCAAGGAACTGGACGTAAAGCTGATCGTGCCAACCTGGGGCAACGTTTCTTTGGAGAAGACTTTGAACAACACCCTGCGCCTGCAGGCCTTCCTGGGCACCAAGGTACCAGTTGTGGCCGGGGCCAAGCTGCCTTTGGTCAAGGAAGCCATCGATGCTTCTGAAGTCCACGGGGCCAGCGGGATGGACGGCTTTGACTTCCCGGAAGCTGACCAGAGCCTTTTGGTCGAAGGTTTAGCCGCCACCAAGATCCACGAAGTTGTCAGCCAAAGCCCGGAAAAGGTGACCTTGATGCAGATTGGGCCAGCCACGGACTTTGCCCTTTACTTCCGCCAATACCCGGAAGACCTGGACAAGATCGACCGCCTTTACATCATGGGCGGGGCCCTGGGCCGGGGCAACTATGGTCCTTACGACGAATACAATGTTTCCGGGGACCCGGAAGCGGCCAAGATCGTCTTTGACTTGGGCGCCAAGGGCCTGGACATCTACGTGGCTCCTTTGGAAGTCGGCAACCAGGCCTTCGTTGACGCGGCCAGCCTGGAAGAAATCAAGGCTTTGGGCCGGGTCGGGGAAATGATCTACGGACTCAACTCCCAATATGAATTGAACGACGCTGACGCCGATGCCGGCAAGCGGATCTATGACGCCTTGACGGCAGCCATGCTGCTGGCTCCGGACCTGTTTGAAGTCAAGGAAGCTTACGTGGCGGTAGATACCAAGGGTCCTTACACTTACGGGGCTTCAGTCATGGACTTTGAAGGCTTCTTTGGCCAAAAGGCCAACGCCAAGATCGCGGTCAAGGTTGACCGCCAAGCCTTCAAGGACTGGTTCCTGGCTGCGATCGCGCAAGCAAAGTAGGTGGCTGAATGGCTGATTATGTTTACCGGACGGTCATGCATGACATCAAACGCCGGATTTTAGCGGGCGAATATGAGGGGATGCGGCTGCCCGACGAGCGCAGCCTGGCCGAACAGTATCAGGTCAGCCGGTCGTCGATGAAGCGGGCCCTGGAACTCCTTGCCCAGCAAGGCATCGTATTTAAGAAGCGGGGCAGCGGGACTTTTATCAACCCCTTGTACTTGAAGAACCAGGCCATGTTCCGTTATGAAGGGTCCAACTTGGGGCTGACGGACAGCTTTTTAGCGCCAGGCAAGAAGCAGGGGATCAAGCTGCTGGACTTCAAGGTGGTCAAGGCCAGCCCGGAAACGGCCCAGGACCTCTTCTTGAGTGAAAATGACTTTGTCTACCAGTTCAAGCGCCTCCGCCTTTTGGACGGCCAGCCCTTCTTGATTGAAGAAGGCTTCGTGCCGATCAAGATCCTGCCGGAACTTAAAGAAGAGATTCTGCAGGGGTCCTTGTTCAACTACCTGGAAGACGCGCAAAACAAGGCGGTCACCCGGTCTTATTTGACCATCACGGTTTCCCCTTCAAGCGCGGAAGACCAAGAAGCGCTGCAGCTCAAGGCTACTGAGCCGGTCGGCGTGATGGACGGGATCTTCTTTTTGGATGACGGCACGCCATTTGAAGTCTCCAGCATGCGGGTTCACTACAAGTACATGCGCTTCAACAGCTTTGTCAATTTGAATTAAGAGTAAAGAAAGCGGACAGGCATACCTGTCCGTTTTATTTTTCACTTTTTCTATCTTCCATCTTTTCTTCTTTGCAAAGTATTTTAAGGATTTGTAAAATTGGTAGGATCCAATTATTAAATTGATTGACTTATTTTTTGTAAATGGTATGATTGAAACGAGTAAAACAAAGAGTTCCTCAAAGGAGTAAAAAGATGGCAGCAGATTACGATTCAAAAGAATACTTAAAGAGCGTCGACGCTTGGTGGCGGGCCGCCAACTACTTGTCAGTCGGCCAGTTGTTCCTGCTCAAGAACCCCTTGCTTAAGGAAGAACTGACGGCAGACGACGTCAAGATCAAGCCGGTTGGCCACTGGGGCACGATCGCGCCGCAGAATTTTATCTACGCCCACTTAAACCGGGTTATCAAGAAGTATGACTTGAACATGTTCTACATTGAAGGTTCCGGTCACGGCGGCCAGGTGATGGTTTCCAACTCATACCTGGACGGGTCTTACTCTGAAATCTACCCGGAAATCAGCCAAGACGAAGCCGGGATGACCAAGCTCTTCAAGCGCTTCAGCTTCCCGGGCGGGGTAGCTTCCCACGCGGCTCCGGAAACCCCGGGTTCAATCCATGAAGGTGGGGAACTGGGCTACACTTTGTCGCACGCGACTGGCGCGATTCTGGACAACCCGGACGTGATTGCCGCCGCTGAAATTGGCGACGGGGAAGCGGAAACCGGCCCGCTGGCTGCTGGCTGGTTCTCCAACCGCTTCATCAACCCGGTCAAGGACGGGGCTGTCTTGCCAATCCTGCAGGTTAACGGCTTTAAGATCTCCAACCCAACCATTACTGCCCGCATGAGCGATGAAGAACTGACCAAGTACTTTGAAGGCATGGGCTGGAAGCCTTACTTCGTTTCAACTTTCAAGGGCGGCCGCTTTGACGGGATGAAGGACATTGACCAGATCCACGAGGAAATGGCCAAGACTTTGGACGCCATCATTGAAGACATCAAGGCTATTCAAAAGAATGCCCGCGAAAACGGTGATGAATCGTTTGCCCACTGGCCGCTTTTGATCTTCCAATGCCCGAAGGGCTGGACTGGTCCTAAGGCCGATTTGGACGGCAACCCAATTGAAAACTCCTTCCGGGCCCACCAGATTCCGCTTCCGGTTGACCAGAAGCACATGGACCACAAGGAACTGTTGCTGGACTGGCTGAAGAGCTATAAGCCGGAAGAACTGTTTGACGAAAATGGCTACCCAACTGACTTAGTCCTGCAAAACGCGGTTCATGGTGACCAAAGAATGGCTATGAACCCAGTCACTAATGGGGGGATCAATCCTAAGCGCTTGAACCTGCCAGACTGGCGCGACTTTGCCTTTGAAGTTGGCAAGCCGGGCTCCAAGGACGCCCAGGATATGGTGGAATGGGCCAAGTACCTGACCAAGGTGGCAGAACTGAACCCGACTACTTTCCGGGGCTTTGGCCCGGACGAATCCAAGTCCAACCGCTTGTTTGACTTCCTGGACAGCGAAAAGCGGCAATGGGAAAGTGAAATCCACGAACCAAACGATGAAAACCTGGCTGCGCAAGGCCGCTTGATTGACTCACAATTGTCAGAGCACCAAGATGAAGGGATGCTGGAAGGCTACGTTTTGACTGGCCGCCACGGCTTCTTCGCTACTTACGAAGCCTTTGGCCGGGTGGTTGACTCCATGCTGACCCAGCACATGAAGTGGCTGCGGAAGGCTAAGGAACAATACTGGCGCCGCGATTACCCATCATTGAACTTTGTAGCTACGTCAACTGTCTTCCAGCAAGACCACAACGGCTATACCCACCAAGATCCAGGTCTTTTGACCCACTTGTTTGAAAAGAACCGGCCGGATATGATTCATGAATACCTGCCAGCTGACACCAATACCTTGCTGGCTGTAGCTGATAAGGCCTTCCGTGACCGGGAAGGGATCAACCTGCTGGTAACTTCCAAGCAGGAACGGCCGCAATGGTTCACTCCTGAAGAAGCAGCTAAGCTGGTTGACAAGGGCCTAAGCTACATCGACTGGGCTTCAACTGACAAGGATGCCAAGCCGGACGTGGTCTTCGCTTCAACTGAAACTGAACCAACCATGGAAACCCTGGCTGCTATTGACATCCTGCACCAGAACTTCCCAGACTTGAAGATCCGCTACATCAACGTGGTTGACGTGATGAAGCTGATGGCGCCAAAGGATAACCCAGCTGCTATTTCCCAAGAGGAATTCGACCGCCTCTTCCCAACTGACGTGCCAACCATTTTTGCATGGCATGGCTACAAGACCATGATGGAATCCATCTGGTTTGCCCGCAAGCGTTACAACGTTTCAATCCACTGCTATGAAGAAAATGGTGACATTACCACGGCATTTGACATGCGGGTCTTGAACCACCTTGACCGTTTCGACCTGGCCAAGGACGCGGTTGAACAAATCCCAGCTTTGAAGGACAAGAGTGCTGCCTTTATCGACAAGATGGACAGCCTGCTGTCTAAGCACCATGCCTACATCCGGGACCACGGTGAAGACATTCCAGAAGTAACTTCTTGGAAGTGGACTGGCCTGGACAAGTAAGAGCATATATTATTCCGAAAAAATTATTAAAATGTCGTTCCATGAGGGGCGGCATTTTTCTTTTAGCTAGCGAAAAAGGCAAAAACATGGTAAAATAGGACTTGAACAAGATAACTATATTCTTATTTAGGTTTTTGAATAAGAAGTAGCAAACGGATCTGGCATCTCGATGGAAGGATGCAATTAATAGTACCTATTGGTGCGGAAAATATTAAATTGCAACGGGAGAACCTAACATGATGCGGATTATGAAAAAATCCAGAGCTTTTTTGCTGGCTGCAGTGTTGATCCTGCAGCTTATTCTGCTTCCGCTGGCAGAGGTGGGCCGGGCGTCCGCCAGTGAGGTCAGCGACCAGCTTGTCTTCATGCAAGGGCAGAAAGAGCTGACTGGTAAAGATAAGAATGAGTCCTTGAATTTGAAGCTGGGCGGGCAGGAAACGCTCACGCTCAAGCGGACGAAAGACGAGGCCGACCTGGAGGTGAAAATCAGCCTGCCAGACCTGGTGGACTTGGATAAAACCGCCACGGACAAGGCCAATAAGGAATTGAAGATTGACAAGGCCGAGGAGGCCGTCAAGGAAGTTGCCGCTTCTGAAAAAGAAGGCCGGCATCTTTTGCTGCACTTTGCCAAGGGGCAGAGCCAGCTGAAGTTTACTCTGACTGGGAAAGAAGTTGCCAGCGGCCAGCTGATCGCGACTTACCAGGAAGATAGCAAGGAATACTCCAGCTATCCTTTGCTGGTTAAGGTGGAAAATGAAGAAACAGAAGAATCATCATCTTCTTCTGCGTCTACTTCCACTTCTTCTATTTCCTCATCATCAGCAGCAAGTAATTCTTCAGCAAGTACTTCTTCTGAAGAAAAGCAAAGCTCACAGACTCAGAGTTCAAGCTCACAGTCTTCGGCAGAAGAAAGTTCAAAGAGTTCTGTAAGTACTGCTTCTAGCTCAGTTTCTTCAGCAAAGACCAGCTCAAGCAGCAAATCTAGCTCGACTAGTTCAGAAAAAGTCAGCTCAGCCCAAACTAGTTCTTCTAGTTCAGAAAAAGCAGCTTCTGCTAGCTCCAGCAACACTTTGACTACGAACTTGACCCGGTCTAGAGCCATCTTCAACGCGGTTAATGCCCAGCTGCTGGCGACCAGTCAGCTGGCTACTACGCCGGCAACGACTAAGGCCAACAGTGATCTGACTGTTGTGGCTGACTCCAGTCCAAGCACGGTTTGGTCAGGCAGCAATGCCCTGTTTACGGTTAACTTCAAGGTTTCTGGTTCCCGCTATGATGAAGCGGACCACTGGCCGGCAACGCTGACTTTCTCTTTGAAGGATACTGCTGATGGCCACCTGGCTCTTAAGACTGATGTTTTGCCGGAAGTTGCCGGGGTTAAGCCAACGGTTACTGATGGCAAGATCGTCTACACTTTCCAAAAGTCAGACCTTAAAGCAGGCCAAACTTATACGTTCAAGCTGGCGGTCAAGACTGACAATGGTTACATCAACGATGGCACTCCAGCAGAACTAGTCGGGGACTTTAAGGATAATACCGGCTATGAAGTAAAGGCCAGTGACACTAAGAAGATTTCTGCCAGCACCAGCGTTTCAATCAGCACGACCTTCCTTGGCGCTAAAAACGGGTCACCAAACACGGCTCCAGGCACTAGAGACGTCCTGGCCTGGCGGATCAACCTTTCAGTTCCAAATAAAACTGGGCTTAACTTCCTGGACCCGACCCAAAAGCTGCAGGTCAGCTACAAATTAGGCAAAGGCGTATATGATAGCTTTTCAGATTCCGATGGTGATTTGACTTATGTCGGCACTGACAGTAATACCAATACGGTTACCTGGGAACTGCCAACGCCATCTATCGCGGAACAGGCAGCCAGCCTGGCTAATGGCCAGCCGCTGGTGCAGAAATCCTTTATCGTCTACACCAAGCCAGGCACTCGCTGGCTTTCCAGTTGGGGTAAGAATGCCTCTATTACTAATTTTGCTACTCTGACTGGAAAAAACTTGCAAGGCTCCAATCTGGTAGTTACGGATGAAGCAACTGGCCAGATCGGCAAGGTGATTACTGGTACGGTCAACCCAAACGGTACTGTTCTGTATCCCAACTTCTACGGGCCAAAAGACGGTGACGGCAACATGGCTAAGCAGCCGTTGACTACGGTTTATGATACCGCCAGCTTGCTTTATGCTAACCAAATCTTCTCTGGTACCGACCTGTCAACTACTACTGAGCAGTACAATAGCAGTGGTCGTTTTGTCAAAAACATCTCTCCAGATACTTTCGACAGTACAATTATTAACAGCTTCCGCGATGTTGGTTTGCAGAAGTCAGTCGTTCATTACGAAATCGACCCGCACATTATTATCAAGACCCTGGAAATCCGAACGCCGTGGCTTCAGCTGTATACTGGTGAAGGCTCTTCCCACTATCCGGCCGGAACTGGTCCAGGAACCCTGGTTACCCTCTATGTCAGAAATACAGAAACGGGCAGCCTCAGAGCGGTTACTAAGTACGTGACTAAGGAAGGGCAGCTGCCACTGTCTTACTACGGCGTTAACTCAAACGAGCGCCTGGTTAGTGCTGACTTCAGTATTCAGCACGAAGACAGCAGCCAATTGATTGACGCCAGATCTGCCGGTGCCATTTTCCTCCGGGGTGGGGTCGAAGAAGGCTTTGTTGGCCAAGCTACGGTAACTACCCAGTTTTACGTGGTGACTGAGGACGGGACCAAGTACGTCCACTACTCAACGACCAACCAGCCGACTGTCTATGGTAACTTCAGTCCAATCGGCCCACGGACAATTGACGTCATTGCCAAGCCAAGCAGTACGCCGATTGGCCGGACTGACGTTTCCTTTGCCCAACATGCTAAGGACGGGGAAACTGTCATCCAAAAGAATGCCTCCAACCGGGTTATCGCTGACTTCTACAACGTGACTAACTCACCAATTTCTACGAAGTCACCAACGATTTTGTCAGTTCTTTTGCCAAAAGGGGTTACGGTTGACAATGCAAACACCGATGTCAAGATGTACCTGGTTAACGACAGAACTGGTCAAGAGACGCTTCTGGAGCGGGGGACTTCAGCAGGTAACTGGTCTGGTGCTTATACTTACAAGCAGACCTTGAAGAATAAAGACAGTGTTGATACAGGTCAGCAGTACGTCAAGTTTGTTATGGGTGAAGGACAAGGTGGTCTGCAGCCAGGTTACCACCTGCGCGGTGAATTCAACGTCAATGTTGGTGACGTTAGCGGGTCTGTAACCTTGAAGTCCTACGGGGCTTCTTACAGCCAAAAGCTGCTGGCTCCAACGGGCTACTCCTTGATTAAGGACAAGGGCGCTGACAATGTCAGTGACGGTCAGGCCTACAGAGAAGTTGCCGACCTCTTTGGAGATGGGAACTTGAAGGTGGCTGTCGCCAGCCAGCAGTCCTACAGCTTGTCAAGTTATGGCATGCTGAAGACAGAAAAAGAAGTCAAGGGTGACCTGGATAGTGACTACTCCAGCATGGCCCACGCCAGCCTGGGCGGGCAGATCTCCTACCGGCTCAAGTTCAGCAACACTGATGGTCAAGCCATTACTAAGCTGACTTTGCTGGATGTCCTGCCAACTGTTGGGGACTTAGGCATTACCGACAATGTTGACCGGGAAAGTAAATTTACTCCTGTTTTAACAGGCCCGATTACTTTGAACAATTCCAACCTGGAGATCAAGTACTCAACTTCCAGCAAGCCGAGCCGGCAGCTCTTGAACAACTCAGTAACCAACTGGCCAGCTGGGGCGCAAAAGCTGCAGGATCCATCCGGAGCTGAAAATCCAACTTGGCTGACGCAAGACCAAGTGACTGACTGGTCCAAGATCCGGTCCTTCACGATTACTTTGAAGAGCGGGCAAATGATTAAGGCCGGTCAAGCCATAACGGTTGAGTTCACCATGCAGGCACCAAAGCGGACCGACTTGACTGCAAGTCAGCTGCAGACCCTGCTTAACCCAAGCACGGCTGAAACTAGCCGGGCCGCTTGGAATAGCTTTGCGGTAACGACTAATAACCTCTTGCCTGTCGAACCAGCCAGAGTCGGGGTGGTGCTTGAGGATGCATCAGCAACCATCATCAAGAAGGATGCAGTTTCTGGTAAGAACCTGTCCGGCGTTGAATTCAAGCTGGCTGACAGCGAAGCCAACGCCAAGGCGGGTAAATTCCTCCGCCTGGTAGACAGTAAAGTTGTAGCACCAAGTGATTCTAACTACTCTTCTGGTCAGGACTATGTCTTAAAGAGTGATGGCAACGGTCAATTGCTCTTTACTGGCTTGAAGGAAGGGCAGACCTACTACGCTGTAGAAACGAAGGCGCTTGACGGCTACCAGCTGGATGCAACTCCGCACGCGGTCAAGGCCAGCTACCAGACTGGACAAGCAACGGTTACAGTTTATAACCAAAAGCAACAGATTCTGCCGCAAACCGGTGGTCCAGGTGCTTTGATCTTTGTCCTCTTAGGTTTGCTCATGCTTTCCCTGGCTATTTTAGGCTTAAGGAATTATGGTATTAGAAAACAGTAATGTACAAAATGGACTAAAAGCGTTGTGCCTCTAAGGCGCAGCGCTTTTTTGACCTATTGACAAAGAAATATAGAACAAGCAATGATATTATATTGAATTTTCTATGATGTGATGGTACAATTCAGATGGATTAGAAAAAAATCAAATTATGAACAAGATAGCCCTTTCCTCACACTTTTAACTTGAAACTTAAATAGGAGGGGGGTAAACGGATCTGGCATCTCGATGGAAGGATGCAATTGCTAAGTGCCTTATGGCGCGGAAAGTATCAAATTGCAACGGGAGAACCTAACATGATGCGGATTATGAAAAAACCAAAGACCATTATGGCTGCGCTATTGCTGATCTTTCAGCTACTAGTGCCGCTTACGCAAGTAAAGGCTGTAGATAATCAGGTGACTGATCAGCTGACTTTTTATCAAAAGGATCAGCCTTTATCAGGGAAAGATGTTGAGGACAAGCTGAAGGTTAAGGCCGGAGATACTGCCGTCCTAAGCTTGAAGCGGAAGAATAAGGATCAGGCGAGCAAAGTTAAGGTAGCTTTGCCTGAACTTTTTGCTTTTGAAAAAGACGATACGATCAAGGCAAATCAAGAGCTGCTAGATAAGGGCAGCGAGGACTTGAAGAAGCTTGATGCCGCTAGTTTGGTTGAGTTGAAAAAAGAGAACGAGACTAGCTACTTGCTCTTCCACTTTAATGCGGGACAAGAAGAGATCAAGTTTGCGCTGAAGGGCGTGAAAGAAGGTAGCGGCCAGCTGCTTGCGGCCTACAAAGAGGGCGATCAGGACTACATTAGCTACCCGGTTAGTGCGGTGGTGGAGATTGCTGAAGCAAAGGAGGATGGTGATACTTCTGCTACTAGCAGCGCTGACGGGGATGCATCTACGGCAAGCTTTAGCAGTGCTAGCTCAAGTTCACAAAGCTCAGAAAATGCCACTGAAAAGTCTTCTCAAGAACAACCTTCTAGCCAAAACAGTGAAGACAGCAGCTCTAGCGCAAGCTCAAGATCATCTTCAGCAAGTGCTAGTTCATCATCTAGTGCTACGTCTTCATCTTCATCAAGTAATAATGATGCAAGTGCGCAGAGTAGCTCTGAAGCTAGTGCAAGTTCTAGCTCTTCATCAAGCCAAAAAGAAGACAGCAAGCAAATAACTCAAGCAAGAAGTGAAAATAGCACTAGTGAGTCTGCTTTGACTAGTACAGGCGTAAGTGCAGACAAAAAGTCGACTGAAAATGAGACCAATGTACCAGCTTCTTCGGCTTCACCAGTAGTTAATGTGCCAAAACTGGCTTTTAGAAGCCGGATGCTGGCTATGGCAACGTCAAGCACTGCGGTAACTAGCGATGCCAATGTTGACTTGACGGTGAGTGCTGATAACGGCACAAGCGCGGTTGCTTCCGGGGATACTGTACTTTACACGGTTAACTTCAAGGTTTCCGGTTCTAAGTATGACGAGGCAAACCGCTGGCCAGCTACTTTGACTTTTAGCCTTAAAGACACTGCCAACGGACACCTCTACTTCAACACTGACACGGTGCCGACGATTGACGGAATCAAGCCAGTTGCCACAAACGACAAGCTTGTATACACCTTCAACAGTAAGGACGAGCTCCGTGCTGGACAGGCATACGCTATGAAGCTGGCGGTTAAGACGGATAATGGGTATCTAAACAACAATACGCCAGTTGATGTGGTTGGTAGCTTCAAAGACGCGACTGGTTACCAAAAGTCTGTTACTGCTAATGCAAAAATTAGTGCAACGACTAATGTCTCAATCACCAAGTCTTTTTTAACTGCTGAAAGTGCCAAGCCGAATACGGCCCCGGGCGCAGAAGATACGTTAGCTTGGAGAATTTCGGTATCAGTTCCAAACAGAAGCAGAGGCCTTAACTTTTTAGACCCAAGCAAAAAGATTCAGATTGTTGACACGATTAGTGGTGGTTCCGTTTCTAAAATTGTAGCGGATGATACATTTTCTGTAAAAAGTATTTCTGGTGAAACAGCTACTTTTGAACTGACAACTCCGACGCTTGCAGAACAAAAGACTAACCTTGATGCTCCTGCAGTAGCCCCTTGGCCAAAAATGCCAATTTATACTAAATCATTTATTGTCTACACCAAGCCGAATGGTTCTTGGCAGGGCACAAAGGTAAGCAATAGGGCAACTATTAACGTCCAAAACTTGCAGGGTGAAACTCACTCTGCTACTGCAAATGCTACAGCAGAACTCGGTGTAGCAATTGGATCAAATGGGGATTCAGATGGTAAATATCTGATTCCAAACTTTGAGGGACCATCAGATGGTGAGAGTGATAGCCATTTCGGACTTAATCCGATCACAACGGTTTATGATACTGCCAAAATAGGCTATTACACTGACTTCTACCCTGCTGCTTCTGATGATATGATCATCAAGAAATATGACAGCTCTGGAAACTATGTTGGAGATATTCAGGGGGGATGGGTACAAGAAAAGGTAAGAACAGGGTTTAGAGAAAGATGGCAATGGAACTATTACACAAAAGGTGAATACTTCAACAATAAAATAATGGAACCGGAAGTCAATAATGGCTTACGCAAAAAGATTGTCCACTATGACATCGATCCACATATTATTATTAAGAATATTCAACTTAGAAGTCCGGGATATCAAATCTATGCTGGTACACCTGTTATAGACCAGCCTGCCTCAGTTCGGCCAGGTGTCTTAATTACTTTGACAGTTAAAAATATGAAAACTGGAGCAACCAGAACGCTTGAGAGCAAGTACATGAATATTGACCAAAATTACTGGCCACTTTCATACTTTGGGGCAACTGAAGACGAGCGTTTGATTAGTGCCGATTTTAGTATTCAGCACGAGAACCCAGAG
The DNA here is from genome assembly GCF_046938665.1 of Lactobacillus delbrueckii subsp. bulgaricus. Classification (GTDB taxonomy): domain Bacteria; phylum Bacillota; class Bacilli; order Lactobacillales; family Lactobacillaceae; genus Lactobacillus; species Lactobacillus delbrueckii_C. Next base: position 252,145 of record NZ_JBKZCD010000001.1, on the reverse strand, counting down.
GAATTAATCGATGCTCGGACGATGTCTGTTGTTTGGTTGCGTGGTGTTGTGGAAAAAGGTTTTGTTGGCGATGCTGTGGTTACCAACAAATTGACAACTGTGATGGCTGATGGGACGACGTATACTCGTGAATCAACCGATCCAAACAATAATATTGGCCCACGTACCCTGAGAGTTATCAAACCAGGAAACACTCTTCCGGTTGCCAGAATCGAAACTGCCTTCCAAAAAGATGCTCCAGAAGGCAAGGGGATCGTGACTAAAAATTCTCCTAACCGCGTTATCGCCAACTTCTACAACGACTCTAGCTCTCAAGCAGACATGAAGTCACCAACGGTCTTCTCCGTTTTGCTGCCTAAAGGGGTAACCCCGTCATCAGAGACTAATCTCCGACTTTACTTGGTAAATGACGCGACTGGTGAAGAGAAAGAGCTTTTGTCTGGTAATGGTCCACGGGTTAGCCCGGGCACTGGCAACTGGGCCGGTTCTAGTTATGAATACTCTTATGACGTGAAGGGTGGCTCTAAATTTAACACCGGGCAAAGATACGTTAAGTTCGTTTTGAACGACGGAACTAACCTTAAGCCTGGCTGGCACCTGCGCGGAGAAATTGATGTTGACATTGGCGATGTCTCCGGCTCTTTGACTTTAAAGGCCTTTGGTGGTTCCTACACCGGTCAATTGATCGCACCAACGGGCTACACTGTCCTCAAGAATAAGAGCGAAAGTGAAGTTTCTGATGGTCAGCCTTACAATGAAGTAACTTCCATCATGGGTGACGGCAATATCAAGCAGGTCGTTACTAACACGAACATTTATCGCTTCTCCGACTATGACCAAGTCAAGATCCAGAAGTTTGTCAAGGGTGATCTGGACTCCAGTTATTCCAGCATGGCCCACGCCAGCCTTGGCGGGCAGATCTCCTACCGGCTCAAGTTCAGCAATACTGATGGTCAGGCCATTACTAAGCTGACTTTACTGGACGTGCTGCCAACTGTTGGGGACTTAGGCATTACCGACAATGTTGACCGGGAAAGCAAATTTACCCCAGTCTTGACTGGCCCGATTACTTTGAACAATTCCAACCTGGAGATCAAGTACTCAACTTCCAGCAGGCCGAGCCGGCAGCTTTTAAACAACTCAGTAACCAACTGGCCCTCTGGGGCGCAAAAGCTGCAGGATCCATCTGGAGCAGAAAGCCCAACTTGGCTGACGCAAGACCAAGTAACTGACTGGTCCAAGATCCGTTCCTTTACGATTAGCTTAAAGAGCGGGCAAACGATCAAAGCCGGCCAGACTACAACGGTTGAGTTCACCATGCAGGCACCGAAGCGGACAGATCTGACAGCTAGCCAGCTGCAGACCCTGCTTAACCCAAGCACGGCCGAAAGCAGCCGGGCAGCTTGGAACAGCTTCGCTGTAACAACTAATAACCTCTTGCCTGTTGAACCAGCCAGAGTTGGGGTAGTATTGCAGGATGCATCAGCAAGCATCATCAAGAAGGATGCAGTTTCCGGTAAGACCCTGTCTGGCGTTGAATTCAAGCTAGCTGACAGCGAAGCCAACGCCAAGGCGGGTAAATTCCTCCGCCTGGTAGACAGTAAGGTTGTAGCACCAAGTGATTCTAACTACTCTTCTGGTCGGGACTATGTCTTAAAGAGTGACAGTAATGGTCAATTGCTCTTTACTGGCTTGAAGGAAGGGCAGACCTACTATGCCGTAGAAACAAAGGCACTGGACGGCTACCAGCTGGATGCAACTCCGCACGCGGTAAAGGCCAGCCACCAGACTGGACAAGCAGCGGTTACGGTTTATAACCAAAAGCAACCGATTCTGCCGCAAACCGGTGGTCCAGGTGCTCTGATCTTTGTTCTCTTAGGCTTGATCATGCTTTCCCTGGCTTACATCGGTCTTAAAAAGCGGTCTATTTCAAAAGAGTAATAGCAGAAAATAGCTAAAAGCGTTGTGCCTCTAGGCGCAGCGCTTTTTTGCCCTATTGGCAAAGAGATATAGAATAAGCAATGATGTTATATTGAACTTTATATAGTGTGATGGTACAATTCAGATGGATTAGAAAAAATCAAATTATGAACAAGATAGCCCTTTCCTCATACTTTTAACTTTGAACTTAAATAGGAGGGGGCAAACGGATCTGGCATCTCGATGGAAGGATGCAATTGCTAAGTGCCTTATGGCGCGGAAAGTATCAAATTGCAACGGGAGTACCTAACATGATGCGGATTATGAAGAAATCCAGAGCTCTTTTGCTGGCTGCAGTATTGATTCTGCAGCTTGTTCTGTTTCCGCTGGCAGAAAGCGGTCAAGCCGCCGCCAGTGAAATCAGCGACCAGCTTGTCTTCATGCAGAAAGACAAGGAGCTGACTGGTAAAGATAAGAATGAACCCTTGAGTCTAAAGTTGAGCGGGCAGGAAACGCTCACGCTTAAGCGGACAAAAAACGAGGCTGACCTGGAAGTTAAAGTCAGTCTGCCGGACTTGGTAGCTTTGGACAAAACTGCCACAGACAAAGTCAATAAGGAAGAAAAGGTCGACAAGGCTGAAGAGGCCGTGACTGAGGTAGCCGCTTCTGAAAAAGAAGGCCGGCATCTTTTGTTGCGCTTTGCCAAGGGGCAGAGCCAGTTGAAGTTTACCTTGACTGGTAAGGAAGTCGGCAGCGGCCAGCTGATCGCGACATACCAGGAAGACAGCAAAGAATACTCCAGCTATCCTTTGCTGGTTAAAGTGGAAAATAAAGATACTGAAGAGGCAGTATCATCTTCATCTATGCCATCTTCTGACTCTTCTTCATCCTCAACAAATAGTTCTGCAGTAAGTGATTCTTCAGTAAGCAGTTCTTCAGCTAGTTCTGCAGAAGAAAAGCAAAGTTCACAGTCTTCAGCAAAAGAAAGTTCAAAGAGCTCTGTAAGTACTTCCAGCAGCTCAGTTTCTTCAGCAAAGACAGCAACTAGTTCTTCTGATTCTGAAAAATCAGTTACTGCTTCGACTAATGAGCTGACCACCAACTTAAGCCAGGCGAAGTCTGCCTTCAGCGCGGTTAATGCCCGCTTATTTACCAGCAGTCTGCTGGCTAGCACAACGGTAACGACTAAGGCGAATGCCGACTTGACAATCGCGTCTGATAACGCCGGATATATGGTTTGGTCAGGCGATACTGCCTTGTTCACGATCAACTTCAAGGTATCTGGTTCCCGCTATGATGAAGCAGACCGCTGGCCAGCTACCTTGACTTTCAATTTGACGGGTAATGCTAACGGACACTTGAAGCTGAAGACTGATGTCTTGCCGGAAGTTGCTGGCGTTAAGCCAACGGTTTCTGACGGCAAGGTCATTTATACTTTCCAAAAGTCAGACCTTAAGGCTGGTCAGTCTTACAGCTTTAAGCTGGCGGTCAACACCGACAACGGCTACATTAATCATGCTACCGCCTTGGAACTTGCCGGCAGTTTTAAGGACAATACCGGCTACGAAGTAAAGTCCAGTGCCTACACCCAGGTTGCGGCAAATACCAGTGCTTCAATCAGCACGACCTTTTTGGGTGCAAAAAATGGCGCTCTAAACACGGCTCCTGGCAGAGGGGACACTCTGGCCTGGAGAATCAGCTACTCGATCCCAAACAAGACCGGGCTCAATTTCCTGGATCCAAGCCAAAAGCTGCAAATCAGCTATCTGCTGCAAGACGGCGTCTATGACGGTATTACAGATCCAGATGGCAATTTGACATATGTTGGCACTAACGGAAAAACTATTACCTGGGAAATACCAACGCCATCTATTGAGGCGCAGGCGGCCAGCTTGGCCAGCGGTCAGCCGCTAGTGACAGGATCCTTTATTGTCTACACTAAGCCGGGTAATAGCATATTTTCCAGATGGGATGCTAACGAAGTAATCACCAATATGGCCACGCTGACTGGAAAAAATCTGCAAAATAACACGATTTCCGTTTCCAGCAGTGCGACTGGGCAAATCGGGCAAGTCATCAACGGGAATGTAAATTCAAATGGTGACGTCCTTTACCCGAACTTCTACGGGCCAAAAGACGGTGAAGGGAACATGGGCCTCAATACCTTGACGACTGTTTATGATACGGCCAAGCTGCTTTTTGCCAGCCAGTACTTCACCGGGACTGACGGGATTGCAACTACTGATCAATATAGAAGCAGTGGCAGATTGGCTAAAAGCAATATCAGCTCTGGCACTTTCAACGGTTCGATTATCAATGGCTTGCTTAACACTGGCTTGCAAAAGTCGGTCGTTCACTACGATATCGATTCGCATATCATTATCAAGACTTTACAATTCGCTACCCCATGGCTGCAACTTTATGTTTCGGAAGGCTCCACCAGCTACCCAAGCGGGATGGCCCCAGGAACCATGGCAACTTTGTATGTCAGAAATACAGAAACTGGGGCTCTCAGAACGATCAATAAGTATGTGACTAAGACCGGCCAGATTCCGCTATCAGACTTTGGTGTTAAAGACAATGAACGCCCGGTTAGTGCTGACTTCAGCATCCAATATGAAGACACCAGCCAGCTGATCAATACCAAAACTGCAGGCGCGGTCTATATGCGGGGCGGCGTTGAAGAAGGTTATGTTGGCAAGGCTACGGTAACTACCCAGGCCTACATCATAACTAAGGACGGGACCAAGTACGTCCACTATTCAACTACCAATAAGCAGACCGACCAAGGTGAATTCAGCCCGATTGGCCCGCGGTCCATTCAAGTCATTAAGAAGTCCAGCTCAATTCCAATCGGCCGGACTGACGTTTCTTTTGCCCAGCATGCCCCAGAAGGAGACACTGTCATCCAAAAGAACGCTTCTAACCGGATTATCGCTGACTTCTACAATGTGACTAACTCACCGATTGCCATGAAGTCGCCGACTGTTATGTCCGTTCTCTTGCCAAAAGGGGTTACGGTTGACAGCTCCAACACTCAAGTGAAGATGTATCTGGTCAATGATGCTACTGGCCAAGAGACCCTCTTAGAGCGGGGAACATCAGCAGGTAACTGGTCTGGTGTTTATACTTACAAGCAGACTTTGAAGAATAAGGACAGTGTTGACACTGGCCAGCAGTATGTCAAGTTCGTCATGGGTGAAGGGCAGGGGAATCTCCTGCCTGGCTACCACCTGCGCGGGGAAATCAACGTCAATGTTGGGGATGTTTCTGGCCCTGTAACTTTGAAGGCCTATGGGGCTTCTTATAGCGGGCAAATGTATGCCCCAACTGGCTACAGCTTGATTACTGACAAAAAATCCAGTGATGTCAGCGATGGCCAGGCCTACAGAGAAGTTGCCGACCTCTTTGGCGACGGGAACTTGAAGGTGGCTGTTGCTAGCCAGCAGGCTTACAGCTTGTCAAACTATGACATGCTGAAGACAGAAAAAGAAGTCAAGGGCGACCTGGATAGTGACTACTCCAGCCTGGCTCACGCCAGCCTGGGCGGGCAGATCTCCTACCGGCTCAAGTTCAGCAACACTGATGGCCAGGCTATTACTAAGCTGACTTTGCTGGATGTTCTGCCAACTGTTGGGGACTTAGGCATTACTGACAATGTTGACCGGGAAAGTAAATTTACACCTGTTTTAACAAGCCCGATCACTTTGAATAACTCCAACTTGGAGATCAAGTACTCAACTTCCAGCAAGCCAAGCCGACAGCTCTTGAACAACTCAGTGACCAACTGGCCAGCTGGGGCGCAAAAGCTGCAGGACCCATCCGGAGCTGAAAATCCAACTTGGCTGACGCAAGACCAAGTAACTGACTGGTCCAAGATCCGTTCCTTTACGATTAGCTTAAAGAGCGGGCAAACAATCAAGGCCGGCCAGACTACAACGGTTGAGTTCAGCATGCAGGCACCGAAGCGGACAGATCTGACAGCTAGCCAGCTGCAGATCCTGCTTAACCCAAGCACGGCTGAAAGCAGCCGGGCAGCTTGGAACAGCTTTGCGGTGACGACTAATAACCTCTTGCCTGTCGAACCAGTCAGAGTTGGGGTAGTATTGCAGGATGCATCAGCAAGCATCATCAAGAAGGATGCGGTTTCCGGTAAGACCCTGTCTGGCGTTGAATTCAAGCTGGCTGACAGCGAAGCCAACGCCAAGGCGGGCAAATTCCTCCGTCTGGTGGACGGCAAGGTTGTAGCACCAAGTGATTCTAACTACTCTTCTGGTCAGGACTATGTCTTAAAGAGTGATGATAATGGGCAATTGCTCTTCACTGGCTTGAAGGAAGGACAGACCTACTATGCTGTAGAAACAAAGGCACTGGACGGCTACCAGCTGGATGCGACCCCGCACGCGGTAAAGGCCAGCTACCAGACTGGACAAGCAACGGTTACGGTTTATAACCAAAAGCAACCAATTCTGCCGCAAACCGGTGGGCCAGGTGCTCTAATCTTTGTCCTCTTAGGCTTGATCATGCTCTCCCTGGCCGTTTTAGGCTTAAGAAATTACAGTATTACAAAACAGTAATGTACAAAATGGACTGAAAGCGTTGTGCCTCTAAGGCGCAGCGCTTTTTTGCCCTATTAGTAAAGAAGTATAGAAAAACTAATGATATTATATTGAACTTTTTATAGGGCGATGATACAATAATGATAGATTCGAGCATATGAATAAATTACAAAAAAATAATCACGAAAAGGTATAGCTGACCGCCCCCGGCCTGCACTTGCAGGTAAGCAGAATTGCTGATCCAACTTGTTCACGAAAACGGGAGCTGCCATTGGCGGGCATTTTCCATCACGCGCCCGCGCTATACCAATTGCTATGCCACTTTTAGGAGGTGACAGGACTTTAGGGAATAAGACGGAGATTGCTGATACTAGTGTGAAATTTAAGAGACGGAGAAAGACCATGAAAAGAGGAAAATTAGCAACTTTGCTGGCTGCCTTTACTTTGGCAGCCGCACCTATCCTGTCTAACGCTGGCCTGGTTAGCGCCGCTGAAGACAACTATTCAACTACTAAGCCTAACGAAGTAACTGTGGCCATCCACAAGTACAAGACCACCAGCGACTTGTCAGGCAAGACCAAGCAAAACGCTGACTTTGACACCAAGTCAACCAGTGACTTGAAGAACTTGCTGGGTCTTAGCGACAGCGACAACCTGGAACCAATGGCGAACGTTAAGTTTGAATACTTCAAGGTTAACGACAGCGACAAGCTGGCAGACCTGGCTAAGAAGTCAGTTAAGGAACTGGAAGCAGCTTACTCAACTAACGGCACGATGACTACCGATGCTTCTGGTTTGGCAACTAAGGTTATTCCAGAAACTGACTACGGCAAGTACTACTTTGTCGAAGTAACTAAGACTGACTCAGCCTTTGAAACTGCACCATTCCTGCTGGAAGTTCCATCATACATTTCCGGCAAGGGTTACGCTAAGACCATGAACGTTTACCCGAAGAACAAGGTTACTACCCCAACTCCAGGCAAGGACGTCAGCGGTCTAGGCACTAACGACGACTCAGCCAAGGTCGGTGACCAAGTTAAGTGGTTCTTGAAGGGTACTATTCCTGCCGACATCGACACTTACCAAACTTACGAATTCATCGATACTTTGGATTCAGCTTTGACTTACGACAAGTCATTCACTCCAGTAGTTACTGTCGGCACTAAGACTTTGAAGGCCGGCGACGACTACACGGTAACTGAACCAACTGCTGACAGCAATGTCTTCAAGGTTACCTTGACTGAAGCAGGTAAGAAGAAGGCCTACGACGCTTACCAAGCAGCTGGCCAAACTCCAAGTGCTGAAGAAATCAAGGATATCGCCAAGAACACTGACGAAAACCCATTCATCGAAGTTGAATTCGCAACTACTATCAACGAAAAGGCCGTAATGGGCAAGACTATCGACAACAAGGTTACCTTGAACTACCACAACGGCGGCAATGTTTCTGGTCGGCCAGAATCAGACACTCCAGAAGTTCACACTGGTGGTATCCGCTTCATCAAGAAGGACGCCGTTAACAGCAACGTTCTGGAAGGCGCCGTATTCGAACTGTACGAAGCAGACGGTACTACTCCAGTTAAGTGGACTCAAGCCATGATCGACGCCAACGGCTCAACTGGCTTCAAGGACCAAGCAGTTGGCAACCAAGTTAAGCTTGTTTCAAAGAAAGACGGCACTTTCGAAATCAAGGGCCTGAAGTACGGCGAAGCTGGCAAGAACAACGACGAAGCTTCTACTAAGTACGTTCTTAAGGAAGTTCAAGCCCCAGAAGGCTACAACCTGCCAGACAACGCTACTACTACTGTGACTGTAAACAAGACGTCCTACTACAAGGACCCAACTGTTATTACTCCTGTAGCAGCTGACCCGGTAGAAATCTTGAACAACAAGACTCCAAACCTGCCAATGACTGGTGGCATCGGTGCCCTGATCTTTGCGCTGACTGGTTTGGCAGCCGTAGGCTTCGCCTTCTACGAAATCAAGAAGCGTCGTCAAGCCTAATTGATTAAACTCAATTGATTTGATCACAATTTGTTACTTTGAAAGCGGGAAAGTCATTTGACTTTCCGCTTTTCTAAAGCAGGAAAGCTGGCCCTGAGCTTGCTTGCTTTAGAAAGGTTAGTGCTGAAAGTTCGGCAACTTGTGGAAGAAAAATAGAGCAGAGTGTAGAGTATAAAAGTAGGGTGAGAAGGGAGAATTACTTATGGCGACTCTTTTACGGCGCGGCCGCTTGGCTTTGAGCGGGCTGCTGGTCTTGCTCGGTCTGGTCCTTACGGCCGGCCGGGCCCAGGCAGCCAGCCAAGAGCTGACCCTGGTCAACCCCAGCCCAAATCAGACGACTAGTTTCGTCTTTAAAGGCTGGAAGGTTGACGACCAGACCAAGCTGGCGGACTTAAACAAGCAGACTAGCGAGGAGCTGGACCAGTCCAGCCAGGCCGTTTTCCAGGAAAAAATGGCTGCCGGCCAGAGCCAGCTGAAGCTTTCCTTGGATCCCGGCCGCTACTACATCAGAGAACTGACCAAGCCGGGAGTGACAGTCCAGCCGCTGTTATTGTCTTTGCCTAGAAACGGCAGCGACCAGCTGACGGTCTACTTAAAGACTGAAGCAGTAACTGGCCAGGTCCAGCTGACCAAGCTGGGATATGCCAGTGACTCAGCTAAGGGGAAAGCCTTAGCCGGAGTCAGTTTCTACCTGTATCAAGAAGGCAACAGCCTTCCCTTAAGAGTGGATGCCCTAGGCAAGCTGTCAACGGATGACCGGGATTCCCGCCTCCTTTTAACTGACAAGAGCGGCCATATCAAGGTAACTGGCCTGCCAGCCGGCAACTACTACTTTGTCGAACAGGCAACCCTGTCTGGCTATGTAAAAAATTCCACTCCGCAGCACTTTACCGTCAAAGCCGGGGAAACGGCCTATGTGACCGTGAAGAACTACAAACCGACCGTGCCGACTCAGCCGCAAAAGCCGTCTGTGCCAAAGAGTTCAAGCTCCAGCTCGAGTTCAACTTCCAGTTCAAGTTCCAGCTCAAGCCAGCCAAAGGTACCGACTCAGCCGCAAAAGCCTAACGTTCCTAGTCAAAAGAAGAAGGGCTTCCTGCCGCAGACTGGTGAAATTGTTAGCTGGCTGGCTGTCTTTGCCGGCCTGGTCCTCCTCGTCTTTGGCCTCTTCCTGGCTGTCAAGAGCCGGCGGAAAAAAGACCAATAGGATTTACGGAAATGAAAAAAGAAGCACAAAAGCAGGCAAATAAACAAAAAACGCAAAATAAGAAAAAGGGGCCGATCTGGCCCTTTATTTTGCTTTTACTGGTCGGCTTAGGCCTCCTAGCCTATCCGCTCTCGACCCAGGTCTACAACTTCTGGCTGTCTCACCAGAAGATCCAGTCCTTCCAAAAGGCGGCAGGCAAATTGTCAGATGCTGAAGTCAAAAAGCGCCTCCGCTTGGCCCGGGCCTACAACGCCTCGCTCCTGTCCCCAGGCCAGCAGGCCGGCTTTGATGACCCCTTTAGCAAAAAAGAGAAAAAAGCAGGCGTGGCAGCTTATGCCAAGATGCTGGAATTAGAGGAAAACATCGGCTACATCGACCTGCCGAAACTCCATGAGGAATTGCCGATCTATGCCGGGACCAGCGAATCGGTCCTGCAGAAGGGGATCGGCCACCTGGCCGGGTCATCCCTGCCAGTTGGGGGCAAGAGCACCCGGGCGGTCTTGACCGGCCACCGGGGCCTGCCCAACTCCCGCCTTTTTACTGACCTGCCCCGGATGAAAAAAGGGGACGTCTTCTACGTCCATAATCTGGGTCAGACCCTGGCTTATAAGGTGGACCAGATTAAGGTTATCAAGCCAACCCAGGTCGACCAGCTCAAGATTGTCAAGGGTAAGGACCTCTGCACCTTGATGACCTGCACTCCTTACATGATCAACACCCACCGCCTGCTGGTCACCGGTCACCGGATTCCTTACAATCCAAAGGCCGAAGCCAAGGCTAAGGAGAGAAGCCGGAACCGCCTCTTCTGGATCATCATCGCCATCCTTTTACCGGTCTTGGCGATCATCATCTTCATCTGGCACAAGAAGCGGAAGAAGAAGAAGAAGGCTAAGGCAGACAAGGAAAAAGAACAAGAATAAGCAGGCAAAACGGGCCGTCCGGATTTTCCCGGACAGCCCGTTTAATATTTTCCGGGATTAATGTAGTTTGTGAAAAAAACTCCGCAAATGATGATAGAATAAAGGTAAATAGTTCAATTGGAGTAATAGGTGAATTACAGTGACGACAACACAAATCTGGATTAATTTACTAGCAATCGTTGTGATCTTTGTTTTTGCCTCCTTCTTTGTCGCGGCGGAATTTGCCCTGGTGCAAGTCCGGCCCAGCCAGTTGGAGGACATGATCGCCAACGGGCAGGGGAACGTGAAGAAACTTAAGCGGGCCCTGCACATGTCGCATAATTTAAATGAGTACCTGTCAACCACCCAGGTTGGGACCACCTTGGTCGGGGTTATCCTGGGCTGGTTCGGGGCGGACACCATCGCCAGCATTTTTGAAAGGCTGCTGGCCCTGACCCCCATGTCTAAAAATTTAGTCAACTCAGTCGGAGCCTTGATCGGGGTCATTGCCTTGACCTACTTGGAAGTGGTTTTGACGGAAGTCGTGCCGAAAAATATCGCTATCGATGCTCCGGTTAAAATGCTGATGTGGATCGTCAATCCCCTCCAGCTCTTCCATACCCTGGTTTATCCCTTTGTCTGGCTTTTGAACGTCAGCTCCTCTGGCATCTTAAAGATGCTGGGCTTTAACCCGGCCGATGAAGAAAACCAGGTCTACTCCCAGTCAGAAATCATCCGCTTGAGCAAGAACGCGGTGCATGGCGGGGCCCTGGATAAAGAAGACTTGACCTATATGGAAAGAGCCTTCCAGCTGAACGACAAGACGGCTAAGGACATCATGACTGACCGGACCCGGCTGACAGTTTTAGATGCCAGCGAAAACATCAAGACTGCCCTGGACAAGTATCTGGAAGACGGCTACAGCCGCTTCCCGGTCGTGCGGGAAAATGACAAAGATGATGTGGTCGGCTATGTCTACGCTTATGACATTGTTCAGCAGAGCCGGGTGGATGACCGGGTACCGGTGACCCGGGTCAACCGGACCATCATTACCGTGCCAGAATCTATGCCCATCCAGGACATCCTCCGCTTGATGATCAGCAAGCACACTCCGATCGTGCTGGTTGTCGATGAATACGGCGGCACCAGCGGGATCGTGACTGACAAGGATATTTACGAAGAGCTCTTTGGGTCAGTTAAGGATGAAATCGACGACGTTTCTGATGACTACATTATCAAGGACGCCGAAGGGAATATCCGGGTTTCCGGCAAGACCACCCTTTATGACTTTGAGCGCTACTTCCACCAGAACCTCAAGAGCTTCCAGAACAGTGATATCATCACTATCGGCGGCTATATGATGGAACGGTATCCCGACTTGAAGAAGGAAGAGTCAATAGAACTGGAAGGCTTCCGCTTCACCTTGGACGATATCCAGCAAGGTTTCATGCGCTGGTTCATCGTTGAAGGGCCAAAGACAAACGATCAAGCCAAAAAAGAAGAATAAGATTCAGAAAAAGGAACGTTTTTTAGACAAAAGCCGTTCTTTTTTGTTAAAATAATGGTATAATCTTGATATATCATTTTGAAAGCAATTAGTAATCGAGGAAACCTAATGAAAAGTATTCATGACGCAGTTGATCATAAGTTGTACAGCGAAGAAGACATCGCGGAAATGACCAAGCGGCTTGGTCAGCAATTGACCAAGGACTACGCTGGCAAGCGGGTCCTGGTTGTTGGTGCCTTGAAGGGGGCTATCTTCTTCCTGACTGACCTCCTGCGGGAAATGGACCTGGCTTGCGACATTGACTTCATCGACGTTTCCAGCTACGGCAACGGGACTGAATCCAGCGGCAAGATCACGGTAACCCATGACCTGGAAGCTGACGTGACCGGCCGGGACGTTTTGATCGTCGAAGACATCGTGGACACTGGTTTGACTTTGAAGTTCATGAAGGACGAACTGCTCAGCCGCGGCGCCAACTCAGTCAAGTGCTGCGTCTTGCTGAACAAGACGGCCCGCCGGACGACTGAAGTAGATGTTGAATACTACGGCACCCACGTGGGCAACGAATTCGTCATCGGCTACGGGATGGACTTTGCGGGTCTTTACCGGAACCTGCCTTACATCGGCGTCATCAAGCCAGAAGTCGTTGAAGAATTCAGCAGCAAGCACGAACACGACTAATTTTTCCTAAAAGAAAATGGATCATCCAGACGGATGGTCCATTTTTGTTTGATTTTCTTTTATTTTGTCTGTTTTTTTTTGCTCTAATGAAGCTTTTTCCAGTAGTAGACGGGCAGGCCCAGGAGGGTGATGCCCAGGCCGATTACGGAGAGGGTGAACTGGTTGATGACGGTCATCACGATGATGAAGAGACCCCCGATGATGGAAATCAAGGGAATGACCGGGTAAGCCGGCGTCATGAAAGGCCGGGCCAGGTCCGGCTCTCTTTTTCTCAGCAAAATGACGGCCACTGACAGGAGGGTGGTGAAGGTCCACATGACGAAAACCAGCATGTCGGTCAAGATTTCAAAGTTGCCCAGGGAGATCATGAGCAAAGCGATGGCCTTGACCAAAAGGGCGGAAAAGACCGGAACCCCGCTTCTGACAGAAGTCTTGGCCAATTTCTCAGAGCCGGGCAGGCGGTTGGCCTGGGCAAGGATATATGGCGTCCGCATCCCCGTCAGCATAAAGCCGTTGCAGGCCCCATAAACCGATAGAAGAATACCGACCGTGACGATCTTCCCCCCGGCCTGGCCGAAGAGCTTGAGGGAAGCATAGTAGGCCGTATTGTCATTGCCGACGATCTTGTCAAAAGGCAAAACCGCCATAAAGGCGTAGTTGACCAGGACATAGACGACTGTGACTAAGGAGAGGCCAAGGATGATGGCCCGGGCCAGGTCCTTTTTCGGATTCTTCATTTCCTTGGCTAGGTTGGTCACCACAATCCAGCCTTCAAAGGCAAAGAGGGCAGACAAGAGCCCCTGGCTGATTCCGGCCAGCCAGCCGCCGCTGTTATCCACTGTAACGGGCCAGAGGCTGACGGAAACTTGCGGGTGGATGATTGCAAAGACGATGATCAAAAAGAGAGGGATGAGCTTGATGACCGTGATCACCGACTGCATCCAGGCCGAGGCTTTGGTCCCCAGCATATTGATCAAAAAGAGCAACAGGACCACGCCAGCGGCGATCCACTTGCTGCAGTAGGCCGGCAGGCCCGCCAGGACCACAAACTGCTGGCCGAAAATCGAAGCTAAAGCCGCGATCTGGGCAGGGAAGTAGACGGTCATTTCCGCCCAGCCGAAGAGAAAGCCCCAGATATTGCCATAGCTGTAGTCCAGGTATTCAATGGCCCCGTTGACATTCAAGGCGGCCGCGATTTCTGACACGGTCAAGCCTGAGCAGATCGAGATGACTCCGGCTAAAAGCCAGACCAAGATGGTGGCTGAACTTGACCCGGTGCTTTGGGAGATGCTGCCGATCTTGAAGAAGACCCCGGCCCCGATAACTGAGCCGATAACAGTTGCCAGTGCCTGGCCAAAAGAAATCTGTTTTTTCACGAAATCCCTCCAGTAAAACAAGTCTAACCCTTAAATTATACAAGAAATCTTTCTGCTTGGTATAGGAGGATTTCTCGGCTAAAATGGTAGAAGGAGGTTTTGGGCGATGGGGCAAAAAAAGCATTTCCAGCATCCGGCGACACTGCCGGCCCTTTTGATTCTGCTGGCCGCGATTATCGGCCTTTTGGCATATGGCCTGTACAATTATGCCAGCCAGACGACCCTGCCAAAAGGAGCCAGCCAAAGCGCGGTCGGCCTGAAGGTCAGCCAGGCGGATTTTGACCTCAGCCGCCTGGAAAAGGGCGGCTTGTCTTTCGTTTATCTGCCGGTTGACCAGAATTTTGCCGCCCGGCGCGAGCAGGTGGCCAAGACCAAATTGGCCTATGGCAGCATCATTGAGGTGGCCGGGGAGAAAAATGCGGCAAAGCAATTATCCCGGGCTAAGAGCCTGGCGGCTGGGCATTGGGGGGCCTTGCCCATCCTGCTGGATAGCGGGCAAGATGACCCCAGCGCCGCCAATTTAACGGCGATGAGCAAGCTGGCCTATTCCCTGGTCAAGAGTCATGAGGTTATGGTCAACGCCCCGGTCAAGTACAAGAAGCTTTTTCCAGCGGGATGCAAGTTCCTGGCCACCTCGTCGTCATCGCCAAGTAAGCTGGACTACTGCTTCTGGCGCTATACGGAAAAGGGCCACGTGGCCGGGGTCAGCGGGATCGGCTGCAAGAATGTCATGTACGCCTATATCGGGACCAGCCAGCAATATAAAGAAAAGTATGGACAATTAGCACAATGATTTACACAGAACAAATTCAAGCAGTTTTGCAAAAGGAAGGCAAAAGCCAGCCAACCTTGATCCAGAAAGAAACTTATGAGGCCATTAAGAACGGGGCCAGCCTGGTCGCTTTGGCCAAGACGGGGACAGGCAAGACCCTGGCCTATGCTCTGCCGGCTTTAGAGCGGGTCATCCCGGGGGAGAAAAATTCCCTGGTGATTTTGGCCCCAACGACTGAACTGGCCGTCCAGATCAGAAATGCCATCCTGCCTTTTGCCAAGGCCCTGGGTCTGAAGACTTTAGCCTTGGTTGGGGCCGGCAACCGGCAAAGACAGGACGAGCGGCTGAAGAAGGACAATTGTGAGGTCCTGGTCTGCACTCCGGGCCGCTTCTTTGACTTCTTCTCCTCGGGCCGGATCAAACTGGTCCAGATCAAGACCCTGGTGATCGATGAAGCTGACGACATTTTGGAATTCGCCAAGCTGGAGCTTTTGAGTTCTTTAGGGCAGAACCTGTCTGCTTCCAGCCAGATCCTCCTCTTTGGGGCCACTGAATCCCAGATTACCCAGGAGGCAGAAGAAATTTTTGCCCGCCACTTCCTTTTAGTCGACGTCCGCCCCGACCAGGGCAGCCGGACTGAACACGTCTTTTTGCAGGTAGACAATGAGCACAAGCTGGAATACCTGCAGCGCTTGTGCAAGCTGGATGGCTTCCGGGGCCTGCTCTTCTTTGACTCAAATGAGGGGATGCTGCGCTTTGCCAGAATTTTTGCCCACAGCAAGACCCGCTTTGAAGTTTTGGCCAATAATTTCTCAAAAGACAAGCGCCAGCAGGCCATCCGGGACCTGGCCAAGGGCAAGGTCAAGCTGCTCTTAGCCACTGACCTGGCGGCCCGGGGCTTGGACATTCCAAAACTAACCTACGTGGTTAACTACGAAATCCCGACTGATGCCAATACCTACATGCACCGGGCAGGCCGGACCGGCCGGATGCAGCAGGAAGGCAAGGTGGTGTCTCTGGGTAACGACCACGACCTGCGCAAGCTGAAGAAGCTTTTGGAAGGGGAAGTGACCGTCGACCGGGTCTACTTTGCCGGCTACCACTTAAGCAAGGAAAAGCCGGTCAAGAAGGAAAAGGCTGAAGACAAAAATAAGCTAGCTGTAATTGAGCAGCCAGTCAAGAAGAAAAAGAAGTCCAAAAAGAAAAACAAAAACAAGGGTTATCACCCGCATTATCTGAAGGGGAAGAAGCAAAGTGAATAGCGTGATTGACTGGCTGGAGCGGCACTTGTTGCCCTTGGCCAATAATCTGGCCTCGGTCCGCTGGCTGGTGGCCCTTAGGGATGCTTTTATTTCCACCCTGCCGATCAGTTTGACTGGGTCAGCAGCCGTTTTGATCAAGAGCCTCATCGTTGCCGCCAACCGCAACTGGGGCTGGCATGTTTTTTACCAGCTCATGCAGCCCCTAATCTCCATCTGCAACTTCGTCTGGCGGGGGAGCGTGGCCATGTTTGCCCTCTTCTTCGTCCTCAGCTGGGGCTACCAGTTGGCCAAGGCCTGTGAGGTGGACCCCTTGGCCGGAGCGATGACGGCTCTTTGTTCTTTCATGATGAGCATCGCCAACTATTCTTACCTCATGCAGGGAAATAAGCGGATCAAGCTGGACCAGGCTTTTAACATCAAGCAGCTGTCAACGACAGGGATGTTTACGGCCATTCTCTTTGGCGGCCTGGGCGTGGCCCTGTACATCCTGGGGGTCAAGGCCCGGCTGGGCCTGCATATCCAGACGGCCATGCCCCCGGCCCAGACCTTAGCCTTTGAAGCAGCGATCCCGGTTATGCTGGCCCTCTTTATCGTGGGCGGCCTGAACTTTCTCTTCCAGACTATTACCGGCCAGTATTTTGGTGACTGGCTCTTAGAGATCATCCAGCTGCCCCTTTTGAAACTGGGCCAGGGCTTTATCATGGTGATTGCCATTACGGCTTTAACCCAGCTCTTCTGGTTCTTCGGCATTAACGGGGCCAGTGCTCTGGCTCCGGTTGTCGGTTCAATCTGGGCCACGGCCCAAAACGCCAACCTTTTGGCGGCGGCTAACGGCCATAAGATCCCGTATTTGTGGACCAACACTTCTTTTGTGGTCTTTGGGGTCAGCGGGGCCTGCCTGCCTTTAGTCATCGCGATTTTGCTGACCTCCAAGCGCGGCGACCACCGGACTTTGGCCAAGGTGGCCCTGGCTCCGGCTGTCTTCAACATCAATGAGCCCATGCTGTACGGGCTGCCGATCATCTTGAACCCGGTCTGCTTTTTGCCCTTTACCCTGGCCCCTTTAGCCAATATTTCCTTGGCTTATCTGGCGACCAAGCTGGGCTGGATTAACCGGGTCCAGGCCTCGGTGCCCAATATCATGCCCCCGGTCATCGGCCCATATCTGGCCACTAACTATGACTGGCGGGCCCTGGTTTTGTCCCTGGTCAACCTGGTCATCGCGGTCTTGATTTGGCTGCCCTTTGTCAAGGCAGCTGACCAGATTGGGCAGACGGATGAACCCCGTCGCTTTTTCATGCCGCAATACTGATGACTTAAGCGAAAGCACTAGCTTTTTCAACACATTTTTTGTAGAATAAAATGTGTTGTATGGCCCGGTAGCTCAGTTGGATAGAGCACTGGTTTCCTAAACCAGGTTGTCGCGAGTTCAAATCTCGCCCGGGTCATATCTGCCCCCCACGGAAGTGAGGGGTTTTCTTTTTGCCTTTTTTCTGCTTTTAATTTCTTTTTTTCGCTTATTGTATTGCTTTTCGCTTTTAACTTTGTCAAAAGTGAACGGCTTTTTAACAAAAAATTAAAGAAAGTAAAGCATCCAGAAAAAGAAAGCGGATTTTTGCTTTTCGATATGAAAATTATGAAAGTGTTGACGAAAAGCATTGCAAAGGCTGGGAGCTTCCTCTATAATTCAAGACATCAGTTTATGAGAGAGAAATTAAACGTTATTAGATATCTCATAATCTGCGTCAATGTAATTATAATTTTCTACCGTTAGGAGGCGGAGACTATATGTCTGAAACAACTCAAACAAAAGAAACAGTTGGATCATTTACGATGAAAGTCCTTAATGGTTCAGCGACTGCCATTATCGTGTCACTTTTACCAAGTGCCATTTTGTCAACCTTCTTGACTCCCTTCGCAGGAAGCAACGCGATTGTGGCCAATCTTTTGCACATTGTGACCGTCTTCCAATACTTCTTCGCCGTAATGTGCGGCTTCTCAACCGCCAAGCAATTTGACCTGGGCTACACTGAAGCAGCCTGTGTGGGCGGGGCAGCCTTCCTGGGCTCCGGCTGTGTGACCGCGGTAACTACCACGGTTAAGGGCGTAACTACCACCAGCTTCCAATTAGCTGGGATGGGGGACGTTATCAACACTATGCTGACGGCAGCCGTTGCTGTTCTCTTTATCAAGTGGGTCGGCGACCGCTTCGGCTCACTGGGGATCGTCTTCTTCCCAATCCTGGCCGGGACTGGCGTCGGTTTCCTGGGCAGCTTGACCAAGCCTTATGTATCCCTGGTAACCACGGCCATCGGTGACGTGATCAACACCTTCACCAAGCTGGCTCCATACCCAATGTGTATCTTGATCGCTATGTCCTTCGCGATCATCATCGTTACCCCGCTGTCAACTGTAGCCATCTCCGTGGCCATCGGCCTGGCCGGCATGGGTTCTGCCGCAGCTGGTTTCGGTCTGGCAAGTACCGCTGCCTTCCTTATCTGGGCAACCCTGAAGGTTGACAAGCCAGGTGTGCAAGTTGCCATCTTCTTAGGCGCCATCAAGATGATGATGCCAAACTTCCTGAGATACCCAGTGATCGGGATCCCGATCGCTTTAACAGCGGCTATCTCAACTCTCTCCGTGCCAATCCTTGGCATGCAGGGGACCCCGGCTTCCGGTGGTTTCGGCCTGATCGGGGCAGTTTCTCCTTTAGCAGCCTACAATGCCGGCTTCCACAACGTGCTGGTGCTGGTCATCGTCTGGGTAGTCGTACCATTCGCGGTTGGCTACCTGATGAAGAAGATCTTCGTTGACTGGACCAAGATCTGCAAGCCGGAATACTTCATCACTCCGGCCCGTTAATTGTCATTAAAATACTCCTTAATCTATTCCAATAAACCATATTTTTCCTCAGATAGTTCAAGTCCGCGGCTGAAGCTTTGTCAGCCGCGGCTTTTTCGTCTTCCTTGACAAAAAATAATATTATTAGTAGGCTAAAGTAAGTTAAATGTTAAGGAACCTTTAAATTCAGTCCCGTGAGGCTGACAAGGACATTTCTGTTCCGGGTTCCAGTATTTGGAAAGGAAGATTTCTTTTGAAAGAAGACAAGACATTCCGGAACCCTGAAGCGGTTTTGGACGTCCAGGACAAGCCGAAGTTCGGTCCCTGGCTGCTGCTCTCAATCCAGCACCTCTTCACCATGTTCGGTTCGACCGTCCTGGTTCCGCTTTTAATCGGCTTAAAGCCAAGCATCGCCCTCTTCTGTTCAGGGGTGGGGACCTTGGTTTACATCCTCTGCACCCAGGCGAAGATCCCAGCCTACCTGGGCTCCTCTTTTGCCTTTATCGCTACTATGCAGGCCTTGATGAAAAATTACGGCTACCCGGCCGTAGGGCAGGGGGCCATCGCGGCTGGTCTGGTCTACGTCATCGTGACCCTCTTGATCGCCCGCTTCGGTTCCCGCTGGCTGGACAAGATCCTGCCGCCAATCGTGGTTGGCCCGATCATCATCGTTATCGGCCTGTCACTAGCGACGACCGCGGCTAACGATGCCATGTTCAACGCCAGCGGCAAGTACAGCCTGACTTACTTCGGGGTAGCGATTTTTACCCTGGTGATTACCATTATCTTCAACATGTTTTTGAAGGGCTTCCCGAGCATGATCCCGGTTTTGCTGGGGATCATCTGCGGCTACCTCATGGCCCTCTTCTGCGGGATCGTTGATCTGTCCGGCGTTGAAAGCGCCAAGTGGTTCTCTTTGCCGGCCTTTGATGTTTTAGGCGTCAGTTACAAGTTCAAGTGGTACCCGGCCGCCATCATCACTATGGCGCCAATTGCTTTTGTTACGATGACTGAGCACATGGGCCACATCATGGTCTTAAACAAATTGACCAAGCGGAACTTCTTTGAAGACCCGGGCCTGCACCGGACCCTGCTGGGCGACGGTCTTTCCAGCATCATCGCCGGCTTTTTAGGCGGCCCGCCAACCACCTCCTACGGGGAAAACATCGGCGTTTTGGCCATGACCAAGGTCCACAGCGTCTTCGTCTTGGGCGGGGCAGCCTTCTTTGCCATCGTCTTCTCCTTCGTCGGCAAGGTGTCAGCAGTGATCGAATCCATCCCAACCCCGGTTATCGGGGGGATCTCCTTCCTGCTCTTCGGGATGATCGCGGCTAACGGCCTGCGGATCCTGGTTGACAACAAGGTCGACTTTGAAAAGAAGCGGAACCTGGTCATCGCTTCCGTCATCCTGGTTATCGGGATCGGGGGCACCTACCTCAAGATCGGCTCATTCCAGCTGACCAGCATCGCTTTGGCTACGGTCTTCGGGATTCTCTTGAACCTGATCTTGCCGGAAAAGGCAGCCAGCGAACAATAGAACTTTTGCAAATAGCTTTCCATAATTGCCTGGAAGGCTATTTTTTATTTAAAAAGCTGCCTTTTTGGTTTAAGATAGGTAAGTAACAAAGAACAAACAGAGGGATTTTTTGATGAACAATTTACCAGAAGAATTAGCAAAAATTGTCAAGGAAGTCGACGAGCAGATCGCCGGCCGCCTGCATGAAATCGACGAACAGGTTATTTACAACCAGGCCAAGGTCCTGGAAGCCTTCGTGGACAACGCGGTCGCTGAATCTGACTTGAAGGGAACCAACGGCTACGGGGACGATGATGAAGGCCGGGACAAGCTGGAGCGGGTCTACGCCCAGGTCTTCCACACTGAAGACGCCCTGGTGCGGCCGCAATTCGTGTCCGGGACCCACACCTTGATGACGGCTTTAGACGGGAACCTGATTCCTGGCGACACTCTGACTTACTTAACGGGGATGCCTTACGACACCCTGCAGCACGCCATCGGCCTGACCGATGACAAGGCCGGCACCTTGATTGAAAAAGGAGTCAACTTCTCTTATGTACCACTTAAAGAAGACGGCAGCGTTGACTTTGAAGAGGGGGAAAAGATCTTAAAGCGGGACCAGCCGAAGATCGTGGCTATTCAGCGGTCCCGGGGCTATGATACCCGGGAAAGCTTCCCGGTTGCCAAGGTCAAGGAAATGATCGACTTTATCAAGGAAGTCAGTCCAAAGTCCTTGATCTTCGTTGACAACTGCTATGGTGAGTTTTCAGAAAAGCATGAGCCGACTGAATACGGGGCCGACTTCATGGCCGGTTCTTTGATCAAGAATGCCGGGGGCGGGATTGCCCAGACTGGTGGCTACATCGTCGGCAGAAAAGACTTGATCCACCGGGCAGCCAGCCGGCTTTTTGCCCCGGGGATCAGCGACTCAGAAGGCCCAACCTTAAACAGCCTGCATGAGTTCTACGAAGGCTTCTTCCTGGCGCCAAACGTGACCGGGGAAGCCATCAAGGGGATGATCTACTCAGCGGCCTTGATGGAAAAGCTGGGCTTCGACGTGTCTCCTAAGTGGGATGCCCCGCGGACTGACTTGATCGAACTGATCACCTTCAACGACAAGGAAAAGATGATCAAGTTCTGCCAGGAAGTGCAAAAGAACTCACCGGTTGACTCCTTCGTTACCCCAATTCCAAGCCACATGCGGGGCTATGAAGATGAAGTCATTATGGCCGGGGGGACCTTTGTCTCCGGGTCAACGGTTGAATTCTCAGCTGACGGCCCGATCCGTCCGCCTTACGCTGTCTACATGCAGGGCGGTTTGACCTACGCCCATGACAAGATCGCTGTGACCAACGCGGTCAAGGCAGTTCTCTTTGGCGACTAAGGGAAAAAGGCGAAATAAAGAAAGATATAAAACTAGATAACGAAAAAACGTTGACACGAGCTTGTGTCAACGTTTTTGTCATATTAATCTTCTTTGAGGACTTCAGCCCAGACTTCGCCGCCTTCTTGGTAGACCCCTTGGATTTCTGGATCCAGGCCCGGGAACTTTTGGGCAGCGCCGATCAAGACTTGGAAGTAGGAAACATCCAGGTCCTGCCAGCGTTCACCCGGTGCCACGATGAAGACGCCAGGCGGGTAAGGGAGGGCGCCTTCCAAAGCAACCCGGCCCTTGGCGTCGGCCAGTTTGACCAGTTCACTGTTGCCGTGGACGAATTCGCGGTCAGCTTCTTTTGGCGTCAGCTCGTAATTTTGGAAGCTGTCTTTTAAGAAAAGAGCCTGCTGGAGCTTAAAGATCTCATGCTCTTGGTAGTAGTGGTGGAGCTCCTGGCAGAGCTGGTAGAGGGTATAACCCGCGTAGCGGTCAGGGTACTGGGCTACTAATTCCGGCATGATGGCAGACAGGGGCGCCTTAGTCAAGTAGGCGTCTTCAAAGGCCATTAAGGCCGAGAAGAGGCCGTTCATGTCGACTTGCCCCTCACCTGGCGTGAGCAGGTAGAGGGTGGAGTAGCTGTCGGACTTTTCCGGGATGATGTGCTTTTCATGCAGGTAGAGGGAAACGATGGCGCCAGGGATGCCTTCTTCGGTGAAGGCAGCTTTTGCCAGGTCAATGCCGGGCGTCATCAGGGTGACTTTTACCGGGCTTAGGGCAACTTCACCGGGAGCGATCAATTTGAAGCCGTGCCAAGGCTCATCTGGGGACAGTTTCCAGGCTTCCGGGTCCTGGGCCAAGACATCAGTTGGCAGGTCCTCCCACTTTTGCCCGCGGACAGTTGGGGGGACGAGGGGCTTAAAGAGCTTGCTTTCCTTTAAGAGGCGCTTGCGGAAGTCGATGCCCAGTTTGACTGTTTCCTCCCACCAATTATTAACGGCCGGTGAAGCAGCCATGGCGCTGTTGGCAACTAAAGAAGCGTAGACCGGGTAGGAGTAGCTGGTTGTGACGTACTTCATGTAGGCATGGTTGAAGTGCTTGTGGTCGACGTAGCGCTTTTGCCCCTTGATGTGGCTGTCTTTTTTCAAAATCTGGGAAGCCTGGCCCACGCCGGCTTGCTGCTTGTGGACGGACTGGGTGACCAGGATGCCTGGGTCGTTAGGACCGTAGGTCTGCTGGAAGGGAGAGTAATCTTTGAGGATGTCGATGAATTGTTCATAGCCGCCCCAGGCGCAGTCAAAGAGGATGTAGTCACAGAGGCGGCCAAGCTTTTCTAAGATGAGCTTGGCGTCGTAGAAGATGCCGTCGTAAGTTTCCAGCTGCAAAACAGCCAGGCGGAAAGGCCGGTCGAGCTTGGCTTTTTCGGGATCGACTTTGGCGATTTCAGCTCTGATGTAGTCTTCATCCAAGGCCTTTGCAGTCAAAGGCCCGATTAAGCCGTCGGCGTTGCGGTCAGTGGGCAGGTAGACCGGCTTGGCCCCGGTCATGACTAAGGCGCTGTTGTAGATGGACTTATGGTTGTTCCGGTCAAAAAGGACCAGGTCGCCTTCATCTAAAAGGGCGGTCGTGCAGATAGTGTTGGCGCTGGTTGTGCCGTTAGTGCAGAAGTAAACCTTGTCGGCGTTGAAGGCCTTGGCCGCTTCTTGCTGGGCTTCTAAGGGCCCGCCGGTGTGGTTCATCATATCACCGAGTTCTGAAACGCAGTCAGAAGTGTCGGCTCTGAAGTAGTTGTCGCCAAAGAAGTTGCGCAGGACTGCTCCAGCAGGGTGGCGGTCATAGAAGCGGCCGTTGTGGTGGCCAGGAGTATCAAAGACCAGGTCGTCTTGGTCAGAAAAAGTGGTCAGCTCCCGGATGAAGCGGGGAACGTTGGCTTCTTCGTAGGCCTGGGCCAAGCGGCTGATTTCAGCTGGAGAGGTCTCAGGACTAAATTCGATCAAGGGCAAGTCCAAGCCCAGCTTTTCCTTCATGGTCTGGTAAATGCCCCGGGACCGGCTGTCTTTTTCGTCGATGACCACGGCAGCCAGGCTGGCCGGGTTGACCAGCTCGGTCAGTTCAGCTTTGGGCCAGTCGATTGGCAGATAGGGCAGGAGCTCTTTTTTAGCAGCGATTGCTAGATAATGCATTGAAAAATTCCTTTCTGTTTCATGGGTTGACGGAAGTTGCTACTTATACTTGCGGTCACGTTCATCGCGGAAAAAGTGATCAAAGAACCAGTCGTATTGAGAGAGAAACAAGAGGATGCCGACGATGGCCGCGACTTGAAGCCAGACCGGGATATCGTAATCGCTGGTCAGCTTAAGAAAAGCAACTCTCAAGTAGGAACGGCCAACAAACAGCCAATACAAAGCGTCGAGAATAGCTGCAGCGGACAAAAGCGTCGCGGCTACTCGCAAAAACTTTTTCATATCTATTCCTTTCTGTTACTTAGTATTTTTATAAAAGCGCTTACCGCCGAATTCGGTACCTTTATAAAAATTGTAGTAGGCATAGGTAAATTATACACTTTCAAGCTTTTTTTGCCAAAAAGCATTCTCAATTGCCGCCTTTAGTGATGTTTCCTTTTGGCGCATTTATTTGCACGAAAAAGGCCTGCTTTTCTTGTCAAGAGTAAATTAAGCATATATTTTTTACTAAAAGCAAGCTAATGACCGGTATGTAGATAACTTTTGCTTAACATTTGAAAGAATTTTCATTGAATTGAAGAAGTTATAGAATTTTCAAAACAATAGGAATAAAATGAAAACGACACTTTTTGATTGGAGACGGTGCAGTGACCAGCTTTTTAAAGCGCCAGAACAAGCCCCCGTCCAGGCAAATTGCCGCTTAAGACAATTTGACCAATAAGGAGCTTGATTTATAGAATGATTGAAGAAACCCCAAAGAAACACTACATGGCCTGGATGACCCTGGCGATGCTCGACTTCGTCACCATCATCCGCTTTGAAGATGTTTTCTACCCATACCAAAACCAAGGTCTGTCCGTAATTTTTTCCTGGATTTTCCTTTTGATTTGCTACCAATTACCATATACCTTGATCGCCACCCAGTTGGGTCTAGCCTACAAGGACACTGAAGAAGGGGGCCTGGCCTCCTGGATCCGGCGGGGAACAGGCAGTGACGTTTTAGGCTACGCCACCAGCTGGATGTACTGGGCCCAAACCGTGCCCTACCTGGTGGACGTGTCCAACTCCATCATCGTCTCCATTTCCTGGATGATCCTGGGCAACAACACTTTAGGCAAGCACATGTCGTCCTTCATGTTCGGCCTCTTGACCTTTGTCATCATCTTGATCTTTATCTTGTGCGAAAGTGCGTATAAAAACTCCCTGGACCTTCTGTCCTTGATCGGGGGGATCGCCATGTTCGCCATGTCAGTGATCTTCGTGATTTTGATCATCTGGGCCCTCATGCACGGCGGCCACATTGCCACCAAGATGGAATGGTCCAGCTTTAAGCCTAACTTTAGCGTCCACTACTTCTCCACGACCGGCCTCTTGATCTTTGCCATGTCCGGGGCGGAACTGGCCGCGCCTTACGTTACCCGGCTGAAGAACCCCCGCAAGGAATTCCCGAAGTCAATGTGGATGCTTTTTGCCATGACGGTCTTCATGACCTTGACCGAAACTCTCGGTCTGGCCGTCCTCTTTGACGCCAAGCACATCCCGCACGACTTTAAGATGAATGGGGCCTTCTACGCCTTCCAGCTTCTGGGTGAAGAAGCCGGCATGGGCAAGAGCCTCATGTACATGTACGCCATCGTCTGCCTTTTGAACTTCATGGCCGACCTGGCCGCCTTGATCGATGCCGCCAGCCGGGTCTTTGCCTCTGACACTTCTGAAAAGTACATGCCAAGCTGGCTCAGAAAGAAGAACAAGGATGGCCTGCCAGTCAACAGTTACGTGCTGACTTGCAGCATCACTCTCTTCCTTTTGCTTTTGTCAGGGACCTTGCCGGAAATCAACGATATCTTCAACTGGCTCTTGAACCTGAACGGGATCGTATCCCCGTACAAGACTTCCGTAGTCTTCCTGGCCTTCTTAGCCTTCCGCTACCGGCACAAGACTTTTGCCAAGGATGACTTCGTCTTCATCAGAAACAACAAGGGGGCCCTGGCGGTCGGCTGGTGGTGCTTCATCTTCACCTTCATCTGCGCGACGATGGGCTTTTTGCCGCAGGACGTTACTTTTGACAGTCCGCAGTGGATCAAGCAACTTTGGATGAACATCATCACCGTTATTGTCCTCTTCGGGACTGGTTTCCTCCTGCCATGGCTCAGAAAGCTGGAATTAAAGCACCAAGCTAAGGCTAACAGCTAATGCATAACAATAAAATAGAGTAAAGAAATAAGGAATCAGGCTAGCTGATTCCTTATTTTTGTCGTATTTGTCTTATTCAGCTTTTTCCCGCCGCATTTCCAATCTGCGCAGAAGAGGCAGAACCAGGCCGGTGCCAAAGAGGAAGAGGACAACGACAATGTTCATCCACAACTGTTTGAACCAGTGGTCAGAAAATGGCGTCCCGTTTTGCGGGAAAAAGGCCATAGTGGCGCAGATAAAAGTCAAAAGGAAGCACCACCAGCCAACGGCTAAAGCACCTTTGCGGTTCTTGATAAAGACGTATTCGTTTTGAGCGAAGGTCTTCTTTTGGTAGCGCAGAAGGATAAAGGCTAAGAAAACAACCGAGGTCTTGTAAGGAGACACGATGGTGTTGACGTTTAAGAGCCAGTTAACGAAGTCATTAATCTCTGGCAGAGTGCCGCCCAGCAACACCAGGATCAAGGTCGTGGCGGCCGTAAAGATGTAGCTGTTAATCGGCTGGCCGGACTTGGTCTTTTTCCAGAACCAGCGCGGCATGTAGTCAGCGGTCGTGTCCGCGGCCAAAAAGCGGCTGGCGGCGTCGATCAAGGCCGCGATCTGGGCCAGCAGAGAGATCAGGCAGACGATTGAGTACATGTACATCAGGCTGTTGCCCATGCCAGCTTGCTGCCCCAAGAGCTGGAAGGCGTAGTAGTCACCATTCATCTTGAAGTCGTTTGGGATATGCTTGGCGTCAAATAAAACGGCCAGGCCCAGGGTTTCAAAGATAACCATGAAGGCGGACATGAAGAAGAGCAGCCACATGGCTTTTGGAAATTCCTTGCTTGGCTTTTTCAAGCGGGTAACATAAGGAGCGGCCAGTTCTGCCCCTGACATGGCAAAGATCAGCATAGAAGCTGAGGAGAAGTAGTGCAAGCTCAGCTTAGGCTTGATGTTAGACCAGGACAGGTCGGTCGCGATATGGCCCCCGTGGGTCAAGGACCAGATGATCATGATAAAGAAGACTACGACTGAGGCAAACATGGCAATCCCGCTGTAAAGAGAAGTCTTGTCTAAAGCATCCTTGACCGTGTTGTCAAAGATGATAAAGAGCAGGATGATGGCAAAAGTCAGCAGGCTGAAGGTCATAGGGGACATCTTGTCGCCTAAAGACTTGTTGCCCAGAATTACCCAGGACAGGGAAACGACTACTGAGCTGGCGCAGTCGATCAAGTAAGGAATTGTTTGAGCCCAGTACATCCAGCCAGTCGCGTAGCCCAGCAGGTCGCTGCCGGTGCCCTGCTTGATCCAGGAGGACATCCCGCCTTCTTCATCACCGGAATAAGACAGGCCCAGCTGAGTAGCAATTAAAGTATATGGCAATTGGTAGAAGATCAGCATGAAGATCCACATGACCAGGACGAAGAGGCCGTATTCCTGGTAAGGGTAGAAGGGGTCTTCAAAACTGATGACAGTCAAGTAAACGAACATGGACAGGGTCACCCAGCCCATGTAGTGGGGACGAGTTTTTTCTTCAGTCATTCTTTTATATTCTCCGTGTCAAAAAGCGTGATATTTTTCAGCTGCTTTTTGAACACGGCGGCTTGTTGCGGCGCCTCAAGAGTGTATGAGCCGGCACTGCACCACCTCCAGATTGTGTGATACAGTTAATTTTATTATGTTTTCAGAAAAAATACTATCTTCAATTTCATCAATTCAAAAGCAAGGGGATGCTGCAAGAGCCAAATGGTCAAGGGGATGATGGTTAGGAGCAAAAGGAGGCTGGTAATTCTTAAAATCCGCCGCGTCTTTTGCCCCAGGGATCTGTCAAAGGAGTAGACCAGGCTGAAGCCGGCTAGGATGATCAAGAGGCTGTCACCCAGGAGAGGAAAAATATTGACTGTCATAGTGTACCTCAAAATTGATTTATCGATTATTTTATGAAAAATTCGCCGCCTTCGCGCCTTTTTGCTATGATTAAGTTAGCAATTTGCTAAGGAGACTAGTATGCAGAAAATTAAAGTAATGACCGTTTTCGGTACCAGACCAGAAGCCATCAAGATGGCCCCCCTGGTGCTCAAGCTGATCAGTGACGACCGCTTCCAGGCAGTTACTGTGGTTACCGCCCAGCACCGGGAAATGCTGGACCAGGTCCTGGAGATTTTTAAAATCCAGCCGGACTACGACTTAAACATCATGCAGCCCCAGCAGACCCTGGCGGACATCACCACCCGGGTTTTGACTGCTTTAAGCCAGATTATCCAGGAAGAAAAGCCGGACATCGTCCTGGTCCACGGGGACACGACGACTTCCTTTGCCGCCAGCCTGGCTGCCTTTTACCAGCAGACTCCCCTGGGCCACGTTGAAGCGGGCCTCAGAACCTGGAATAAGTATTCTCCTTTCCCGGAAGAGATGAACCGGCAACTGACCGATGTCTTGTCTGACCTCTACTTTGCCCCGACCTCTGTCAGCCGGGCCAACCTTTTAAAAGAAGGGCACCCGGAAGAAAATATTTTTGTCACGGGCAACACGGCCATCGATGCTCTGGCCCAGACCGTCCAGGCTGACTACCAGCATGAAGTCTTAGACAAAATCGGCCAGGGCAAGCGGATCATCCTGGTCACCATGCACCGGCGGGAAAACCAGGGCGAGCCGATGCGGCGGGTCTTCAAGGTGATGAAGGACGTGGTCGACCAAACAGACGACGTTGAAATTGTCTACCCGGTTCACCTCTCGCCAAGAGTCCAGGAAGCGGCCAAGGAAGTTTTAGGCGGCGACCCCCGGATTCACTTGATCAAGCCTTTGGACGTGGTCGATTTCCACAACCTGGCCAAGCGCAGCTACTTCATCATGACCGACTCTGGCGGTGTCCAGGAAGAAGCCCCGTCTTTGGGCAAGCCGGTTTTGGTCTTGCGGGACACGACCGAGCGGCCGGAAGGGGTCAAGGCCGGAACCTTGAAACTGGTCGGCACTGAAGAAGACGCGGTTAAGGCAGCCATGCTGGAGCTATTGACTGACCCAGCTGCCTACCAGCAGATGGCTGAAGCCAAGAACCCATACGGGGACGGGCAGGCCAGCGACCGGATCTTAGATGATATTGCCTGGTATTTTGCCGGCAAAAAAGGCCCCAAGCCAGCCGACTTTTCTTGATTGGCCAACTTGCACGAAGAAAAAAGCAGTGAAGCTCAGCTTCACCGCTTTTTTAATTTCTTCTCCAGCCGCCTCTTCAGGCTTTTTTCCTGCTTCTCGAAGACTGACTTGGTGGTCAGGTAGTTGAAGATGCCGACCAGGATCTGGTCGATGACCTTGACGATCAAGGCCGGCCAGCCCAGGACGGTCATCCCCAGCCACATGATCAAGGTGTCCGGCAGCAGGCTGATGATCCGGTAGGCGAAAAAGGACAGCAACTTCTGCCACAATTTGTGTTCATGGTCCACGTTCTTGGTGAAGACCGCCTTGTGGTTGAACCAGAAGGAGGCCAGGTTGGACACGATAAAGGCAATTGTGTTGTCGATGACCAAGACGGTGTGCAAAACGTCATGCATGAACATGAAGACAACCGTGTTGATCAAGGCCGCGATAAAGCCAAAGAACATGTAGACCCATAAATTGCGGTGGCGCTTGAAGATCCGCTCGCCTAAAGCCCGCCGTCGGTTAAAATCTTTATCCATTTAATTTGTCCGCCAACTCCTCAGCAGCTTGATCGATGCGCGCGATATCGTCATCATCTGGGGCGTTTTCAACCGTGAGCGGGGGAATCAGTTCCTTGGCCCCGCAGGCCAGGAAGGCCTTCTCAAAGTCAAAAACGTTCTCGCAGTAGTGTTCCTTGTAGGTCTTATCGCCAGAACCCATGACGGCAAAAGACTTGCCGGTCAAGTCCAGCTCCTTGAGCTGGTCGTAAAAGTCGGCAATTTCGTCAGTCATGGCGCCTTCCCCGTAAGTGTAGGTGATAAAGATGCACAGGTCGCTGTCTAAATAATCGCTGGCGTCAGTGAAGCTGACGTCAGAAGAATCTACTTCCAGGCCTTGGTCCAGCAGGTCTTCCTCCAGGATTTCGGCCATGTCCTCGTCGTTGCCGGTCATGCTGGCAAAAACAATCTTTGCTCTCATAAGTTAAGCTCCCAAAAAATAATTTCTAGAGTATTATACACGATTTGCCCCGGCTTGGCGAATCGGGCGCATTGCTACTTTAGCAAACTTTTAAAAAAGGTTATAATGGTGAAGACAAACTACTTCATTATGAAAGGAAAAACAAATTGATTACTATTAAATCTGTTCGTGAATTGAAGGGCATGCAGGCTTCCGGCCACTTGCTGGCGACCATGTTTGAGGCTCTGCGTGACGTGATCAAGCCAGGCATCTCCACCTGGGACATTGAAGAATTCTGCCAGGAATTCGTTTCCAGCCGGGGCGGCCGCTTGTCAGAACAAGGCTTTGAAGGCTACAAGTACGGCACCTGCATCTCTGTTAATGACGAAATTGCCCACAACATTCCCCGCAAGAATGTCTTTTTAAAGGAAGGCGACTTGGTCAAGGTTGACGTAACTTGCAACTTGAACGGCTATGAATCCGACTCTTGCACCACTTACGGGGTTGGCCAAATCTCAGAAGAAGACCAGCACTTGATGGACGTGACCAAGAAGGCCATGTACATGGGGATCGACCAAGCCGTAGTTGGCAACCGGATCGGGGACATCGGGGCTGTCATCCAGCACTATGTGGAAGATGAAGAAGGCTACGGCGACGTCCGGGAACTGATCGGCCACGGCATCCAGCCATCTATCCACGAAGACCCGGAAGTTCCGCACTGGGGCAAGGCCGGCCACGGCCTGCGCCTGCGGGAAGGGATGACCATCACCGTTGAACCAATGGTGGAAGCCGGCGGGGACTGGCGGATTTTGCAAAAGACGGTTGACGACCCGAATGACGACTGGGTCTTCTACGCTACCCCGGACGGGTCCAAGTCAGCCCAGTTCGAGCATACTTTTGCCATCACCAAGGACGGCCCGAAGATCTTGACTTTGCAAAAGCCATACGACGGCCTGGAAAAGTACATCCCGCACTTTGACGAAATGGAAGACTAGGCATGGCGGAAAAAGTTGAGCCAGGACAAAAGGGGGTCCGGCGCTTTCTTACAACTCTTTCCTCGGTCGTTTCCCAGGGGGAGATTTTTCAAAGTTCCATCGTGATTGCCTACTACATCCTGTTTTCAATTTTTCCCATCGTCATCATTGTCGGTAACGCCTTGCCCTGGTTTCACCTGGACACGGGACCGATTGCTGATTATTTGGAAATGATCTTTCCAAGTGACGTGGCCCGCTATATCATCCCGATCGTTGACACCCTGCTCAAGTCGAATTCGACCAGCTACATCTCCTTCGGTGCGATCATGGCCCTGTGGTCCATGTCCTGTATGGTGAACGCGGTCAGAATCGGGATGAACCGCCTCTATGGCGTCCACAATAAGGAACTGAAGCTGGGCTTCTGGCACTTTATCTGGAACCGGACCTTGACCGTGATCTTCAGCGCTTTGATGGTCACTATGTTCATTCTTTTAGCCCTGGTCGTGGTCTTTGGCCAGGAGGTCCTGCATTTCCTGGCTCCGTACTTTAACCTGCCCCTGGCCTGGATTGATAAGCTTTTCAGCTACCGCTGGCTGGTTTTGCTGGTCTTGATGCTGATCAGTGTTTATTATTTAAACGCTGTAGCGCCCAATGTCCACTTCAAGAAGGCTCTTTTGCCCGGGACCATCGTGACGGTAGTCGGCTGGGAAGCCTTGTCTTATCTCTTTTCCTTCTACTTGAAAAATTTTCCAGTTAAGTGGGAAAATTATGGTATAGTTGGAACTTTTATCATTTTTATGCTCTGGCTCAACCTCCTGGCCATCCTGCTACTTTTTGGCACGGCGGTCAATGTCAGTTTGGACCAGCTGCGCTATGGGCCGGCGACCTATTCTAACGGCCCTTTGGCCGAATTTATCGCCAAGCGGAGGAAAAAGTAATTTTCCTTTTTTAGGAAGATTGGTCTAGGTCTACTAGATTCTTTTCTAGAAATATGTTATTATACGCTTGCATTTAAAATGCTTTCATTAATGTGCGAAGTTAAGAAAAGAGGATGTAAATACATGAAAGTCAGAAAAGCGATCATCCCAGCTGCCGGTTTGGGAACCAGATTTTTGCCAGCAACCAAGGCCATGCCTAAGGAAATGCTGCCAATCGTTGACAAGCCAACTATTCAATTTATCGTTGAAGAAGCCATGGCTTCAGGGATTGAAGACATTCTGATCGTTACTGGCAGAAGCAAGCGGTCAATCGAAGACCACTTCGACTCAAACACGGAACTGGAAGACAACTTGACTGAAAAGCACAAGGACGAGCTGCTCAAGCTGGTCCGGGAAACGACCATGTCCAACATGAAGGTCAACCTTTACTTCACCCGCCAGCCGCATCCAAACGGCTTGGGGGATGCCGTCAACCGGGCCCGCAGCTTTATCGCCGGTGAACCTTTCGTGGTTATGCTGGGCGACGACTTGATGAGAGACAAGACGCCATTGACCAAGCAATTGATCGACTGCTACGATGAAACCCACGCTTCCACCATCGCGGTTATGAAGGTGCCGCATGAAGAAGTTAACAAGTACGGTGTCATCGACCCAATCGGTGAAACTGCTCCGGACCTGTACAACGTTAAGGCCTTTGTGGAAAAGCCAGACGTTGACAAGGCCCCAAGTGACCTGGCCATCATCGGCCGCTACCTGCTGACTCCGGAAATTTTTGACATGCTGGACAAGCAAAAGGCTGGTGCCGGTGGTGAAATCCAATTGACTGACGCTATCGACGCCTTGAACAAGACCCAACGGGTCTTCGCCCACGAATTCAAGGGCCAGCGCTTTGACGTCGGCAACAAGGAAGGCTACATGGAAACTTCCATCCAATATGGTCTCCGGCACCCGGAAACCAAGGATGCTTTGCGCAAGTACATCATTGACTTGGGCAAGAAGCTGGAAAGCGAAGGCAAGAAGAAGCCAGCCGGCAAGTAAAATACGCAAAGAAAGAAGCTGTCTGAAAAACAGGCAGCTTCTTTTTTCTACGCTTTTTTTGTTACTTGCAGACGATCTTGCCCTCAGCTGGCAGGATCTGGACCCCGTAGACGGGAATTTCTTTTTCCTGCCAGCAGAAGCTGAGGGGGATGGACTTGCTCCCCTTGCCGGTCAGCTGGCGGAATTTGGCTAAAGTCATGGGCATGGCCCCACACAAGAGCTGGCAGTCTTCCCGGGCCAAGACAAACTTGCTGAGGGGGAGGGTCTGGTCTTTGACTTGTAGGTAGAGGACATTTTGCCCGCCCAGGCCAGCCAGGAGCTGTAAAAAATCTTCGAGCAGCATGGATAAACCTTTCTTTTTTTATTGTGGTATACTGTTCATATTACTTAAAATAAAGGAACAAAGCGATAAAAAAGACAGAAACTATAGATAAAGAGGGAAAGAGGAGAGGAAACTGGTGAAAAAGAAGAATAAAAAGAAAAACAATTACCGCCTGGTCAAAATTTTAGGAGGCCTTTTGGCCGTCTTAGCCCTGGCCCTGGCCGGGGCCGGCTACTACTTTTTCAACATGGCCGTGGTGCCGGGCAAGAAAAGCTTCGTGACCAATGGGACGGTGCAGTTGACCAAGTCCACCCCCCAGTACAAGCAGAAGCTCTGGTACAAGCAGGTGACAAAGCAGCACTGGCAGCTGCGGTCGGCTAAGAACAATTATCTCCTGCGGGCCAATTATATTCCAGCCAAAAACTCGGCTAAAACCGTGATTATCCTGCACGGATACATGTCCAACAAGGAAAATATGGGGGCCTATGCCCAGCTTTTCCACTCCCTGGGCTACAATACCCTTTTGCCAGACGCGGAAGCTCATGGGCAGAGCCAGGGCAAGTATGTCGGTTACGGCTGGCTGGAGAAAAACGACGTCAAGAAGTGGGTCGAGCAAGTGATCAAGAAAAATGGCCAAAAGAGCAAGATTGTGATTTTCGGGGTCTCCATGGGCGGGGCCACGACCATGATGACTTCTGGCTTAAACTTGCCTAAGCAGGTTAAGTGCTTTATTGAAGACTGCGGCTATACTAGTGCTAAAAACGAAATCGAGCACGAAGCCCAAGCCCTTTACAATATGCCGGCCTTTCCCCGTTTTCCCCTGGTGGAAATCTTGAGCGGGATTACCAAGTTAAAAGCCGGCTACTTCTTGGCCCAGGCCTCAAGCCTTGCCCAGCTGAAGAAGAATACCCGGCCCATGCTCTTTATCCATGGCAGCAAGGATACCTTTGTCCCAACTAAAATGGTTTATAAAAATTACCGGGCCAGCCGGGGGCCAAAGCAGCTCTTGATCGTCAAAGGGGCCCAGCACGCCAAGTCCTATGAGCACAATCCGGCTTTATATGCACGCACGGTCAAGCAATTTTTAGCAAAATACGTTAAATAATCTCTTGCAAGCGTTTGCATATCATGTTATACTGAAGGCGTGGAAGAGGTAGAAAACAACTGAACAGAAGTTTTTATCTCCAGATTGTAATTATTATTCGCTGTCTCTCTTATTGAGACCATAATAAAGGCTTGAAGCTTTTAACCAAGTGGCGATACACAATAGTCTAATTCATTTCATACGCTAGCACGTAAAACTCGAACAAGTGACTGTTTTATCTTAGCCGGTATTAGCCATTGGTGAATTCTTAAAATTGAATATCGTGACTATTAATTTGATGAGCTACCTCATCCACTTGGAAAGACTGCCGAGGGCAGTTTAAAGGCGAGAAGATTCGATCTTCTCGCCTTTTCTAATGCTTATTTTCTTTTTGTGCTTCCTACTTGCGCAGGGTCAGCTTGGCGATGCACTCGCAGCGCGGGGTTTGCGGCAGCATGTCGACGTTTTCGATGACCCGGACGTCGTAAGCCTCGCCCAAAAGGACCAGGTCCTGGGCCAGGGTGGACGGGTTGCAGGAAATGTAGACGAAGCTGGCCGGCTTGACTCTGAGCAGGGTCTTGATCAAGGACTTGGCCAGGCCGGTCCGCGGCGGGTCGACGATCAAGGCATCGATTGGCAGGCCGTCTTCTTTCAAGCGGGGAAGGAGCTTTTCCACGCTGCCCTGCAGGTATTCAGCGTTTCTGACATGGTTGAGCTCAACATTGTGCTGGGCGTCCAAAACAGCTTCAGGGATGCTTTCGATCCCGACCACCTGCTTGACCTGGTCAGCGGCTAAAATACCCAGGGTGCCGACCCCGGAGTAAGCATCGATCAAGGTCATGTCCGGCGTTAAGCTGAGCAGCTTCAAGGCTTCAGAATACAGGGTAGCCGTCTGGACCGGGTTCAGCTGGAAGAAGGCCCGGGGGCTCAAGGCAAACTTCTTGCCCATGATCTCTTCCGTAATCTGGTTCTTGCCCCGGAGCTTGCTGGTCTTGTTTCCCCAGACTTGCGGATTTTGCCAGTCAGTTTCGTTTTGGTAGACGGAAACGACCTTTGGCAGGCGCATGATCTCGTCAGCCAGCTGCAGCAGATTGTCCAGCTTGTGGCCAACGGTGATCAAGGTAACCTGCATCTCCTGGCTGGCTTCTGCTTGCCGGACCACAATCGTCTTAACGCCTGGCAAGTTCCGCCGGCGGTTGGCGATCGGGACGCGGAGCTTGATAATCAAATCCCGGATGGCCCGTTCAGTTGCCTGGGTGTCCTCGCTCTGGGTCGGCATTTCCGGCAGGTCGATCAATTGGTGGGAGTTAGGCGCGTACAGACCCAGGGAAACATGGTGATTTTCCCGTTCGATCTGGTACTGGGCCTTGGCCCGGTAGTGCCACTGGTCTGGGGCCGGGATGGTGTTCTTGATCTTGTAGTTCTTGTAGCCGCGCGGGTGGTACTTTTCAAGGGCGGAGACCAGGTTGTCCTTCTTGAACTTGAGCTGGCCCGCGTAAGAGAGGTGAGCCAGTTCCAGGCCCCCGATTCTCGGGTCAACGCCGGATGGGAAGGGAACCCGGTCCGGGCTGGCTTCCTTGATCCGGACCAATTCACCTTCCAGGTATTGGGGGTGGTCCTTGACGATCTTGGCCACCACGACTTCGTCTGGCAGGGCGCCGGGGATGAAGATGATCTTGCGCTTGTAGTAGCCGATCCCTTCACCGTTGATCCCTAGCCGCTTGATGGTGATGATGAAGTGCCGCTCTTTCGGAGCGTTTTTTGAAAAATGTTTTTTCTGCATGTGAGCCTTCTTCTTTGTCTATTCTTTCTACAATAAAAATAACTGGAAACTTTGCGACATACTATTATACAGGGCTTTTTAAAAGGGGCGCAAGTTTTTCGCAGCTTTTGCGGCAATTTGCTAAGATAGAGTTGCCAGATTTGCCAAAAAGGAGGAAAAAATGGCCATTATCACGAAAGTTAGTGCACAAAAGCGGCAGGGGCGCTACAATATTTTTTTGGACCAGGAATACGCCTTTTCCGTCAGCGAGAAGACCCTGGCGGAATTTGTCCTGCTCAAGGGCCAGGAGCTCAGCCCCCAGAAGATCAATGAAATCCTGGACTATGAAGCCAGCGCCAAGGCCAGCGACCTGGCGGCCAGATACCTGTCCTACCAGCCCCGGACGGTCAAGGAAGTGACTGACTACCTCAGCCAGCATGAAATTTCCCGGTCAGCGGCTAAACGCGCCGTTAACGAGCTGACCCAGCTGGGCTACCTGGACGACGCGGCTTATGCCCGCCTTTTTGTCAAAAACAACCTCCAGGTCGGCAAGAATGGACCAGGGGCTGTCCGCCGAGACTTAAAGAAAAAGGGCGTTGACGAGGACTTAATCGAAGCTGCCCTGGCAGACGTGACTGATGAGGAATGGGCCGGGGTTGGCAAGCGCCTGGTCAAGTCGCTTTTAGGCCAGCAGGGGAAGATTGCCAAGCGGGAAGTCGACCGCAAGATGCAGACTAAACTGCTCAGCCATGGCTTCTCCGGCTCCTTAGCCCAGACCGTGACCCAGGACCTGGTTCCGGAAGCTGACGAGGACCAGGAAAGAGCGGCTCTGGCCAAGCAAGGACTTAAGGCCTACAAGCGCTTCAAGCGCTATGAGCCAGGCGTAAGGGAGCAGAAGATGCGGCAGTACCTGTATAGCCACGGCTTTTCCGGGGATGAAATCAGCGCCTTTTTGGCCGGGGAAATCATTCCTTTAGAAGAACTGGAAGAATACTAGAAAATAGAAAGAAGCAAAGAGATGCAGACAGAAATCAACGAACTTACTTTTATCGGCAAGGCCTTTCCGGACCGGATGATGGACGCAAACGGGACCTTCGCGGCCGCCAACCAGGAACTGGAAGCTGACCCGGCCTTTCAAGCCTTTGTCAAAGAGGCCGGCCTTGCCGGGCAGCGGGCGTCCTTGATCGTTTTTGGCCCGGAAAACTTCATGTACTGGTACGGGGTGCTCGCGCCTAAGGGCAGTGAAGTTAACGGCCTGCTCAAGTTTTCCCTGCCAAGCGCCCGGGTTTTCCAAAAAGAAGAGCCGGCCAACGCGGCCTACTTCGACCTGCCCCTGAACTTTGAACTGCCCCGCTTTTTGGCTGAAGCCGGCGACTTAGGCAGCAACTTCCAGGCTCAGCTGGAGGAGAATCCTAACCCTTACATCCTCCGCCAGCTGGATTTAGGCAGTAAAAAACTGACCAAGAGCCTTTACCTCCCGGTCAGTCAGAATTAGGATTAATTTCTTTCAGCGTCAATGGACAAGTTGTCGTATTCGATGTAGGCTCCCAGGCAAGTTGAGATGAACATGACCAAGATGACGAAGCCCATGGAGGTGCCGACGATCCATTCCAGGGGCAAAAGCAGGCGGATCACGATCGTGGCCAGGGTACAGAGTACAAAGTCCAAGGCAAAGTTGGCTACTTGGAGGAGCGGCCGGCGGCGGATGCTGAAGAAGCGGAGAATCTGCTGCAGGAAGCTGTCATAGATGTCTCCGGCCAGCAAATTCAAGGGCCGCTGGATGGTGGCCTTGACGGCCAACATGATGATGGCCCCGACAAAGGCCCCTACAGCCGTACGGAAGGGGTCAGTCGAGTGCAGGACCAGGGCGTTAAAGCCGATCCCGATGATGGCCAGGCTGCAGATGTAGGGGATCAAGAGCAGGAAGACGAAAACTAACATAATGCGGCGCATTTTCATGGTAAAACACCTCTTTCTACTGGGCTATTTTAACATATTACCGTAAGGTCATATGCTATAATGTAAATATTTAAGGATTTTACGAAAGAGAGTTAAGAAAATGACAAGCGACCCTGCGACCGGCAGCCTGTTTGACAAACTGAGAAGCCGTTTTTCCAGCAACGAAGAAAGCGGCAAGAACCAGCTGCAGGCAGAAATTGACCAGCTGCATGCCGGTAATGTTTTGACTGATACCGAATATTCGATGATTGAGGGCAGCATGGCTTTCCACGACAAGGTAGCCCGGGAAGTCATGGTGCCGCGGACTGACGCCTTCATGATCGACATCGAAGACGACCTGGAGGAAAACCTGGATGACATCCTCCGCCAGCCTTATTCAAGAATTCCCGTCTACCGCCAGGACAAGGACCAGATCGTGGGCGTCATCCACATCCGCACCATTCTTAGAGAGGCCCGCCAGCACGGCTTTGACCAGCTGACTTACGACCGCTTGATCTCTCCGCCCCTTTTTGCCCCGGAAACGATCGAGCTGGATGACTTGCTGGTGCAGATGCAGACCAGCCAGCAGCAATTGGCCATCCTAACTGATGAATATGGCGGGGTAACCGGCCTGGCCAGCATCGAGGACTTGCTGGAAGAAATCGTTGGCGACATTGACGACGAGGTCGACAAGGCAGAAGTTTTGGTCCGGCAGCTGAATGACCGGCAATTTGTCATTTACGGCAAGATGCCTTTGACTGACTTCAACGACCGCTTTGGCACCGACCTGGAAATGGAAGACGTTGACACCCTGGCCGGCTATATGATCACCAAACTTGGCGTGATCCCGGGCAGAGGCGAGCAGCTGGAGGTGCCCCTGGACAACGGCATGGTTTTGACGACCAGAAGAATGCGGGGGTCGCGGCTCTTAACGGTCTTATTGACCCTGCCAGAAGAAAATTACGAGGAAGAAACTGAAGAATAATGAACAAAGAACTTTTAGACAAAGTAAACAAGCGGAGGACTTTCGCGATCATTTCCCACCCCGACGCCGGTAAGACGACGATTACGGAACAAATGCTGCTCTTGGGTGGGGTGATCCGGAGTGCCGGGACCGTTAAGGCCCGCAAGACCGGGAACTACGCTACCAGTGACTGGATGGAAATCGAAAAGAAGCGTGGGATTTCCGTTACCTCATCCGTGATGCAGTTTGAATACCAGGGCAAGCGGATCAACATCCTGGATACTCCAGGCCACCAGGACTTCTCAGAAGACACCTACCGGACTTTGATGGCGGTTGACGCCGCGGTCATGGTTATCGACTCCGCCCGCGGGATCGAGCCGCAGACCAAGAAACTTTTCAAGGTCGTGCGGCAAAGAGGGATCCCGGTCTTTACCTTCATGAACAAGCTGGACCGGGACGGCCGGGAACCCCTGGACCTGGTCGCCGAACTGGAAGAAGTCCTGGGCATTGAAGGCGTGGCCATGAACTGGCCGATCGGGATGGGGCAGAGCCTGCTGGGCCTTTACGACCTGGCCAACCAGCGGGTTGAACTCTACCACCCGGAAGAAGGGCAGGACCGCTTTATTGCTTTGGAAGACGGAAAGGCGCCAGCCGGCAGTTCTTTGGCCGATGACCCGCAGTTTGAAGAAACCTTGGGTGAAATCGAGCTTTTGGAAGGGGCCGGGGCCAGCTTTGACCGGACAAAGGTTTTGGCTGGCCAGCAGACTCCGGTTTTCTTCGGGTCAGCCTTGACCAACTTCGGGGTGGAAACTTTCCTGGAACAATTCGTTGACCTGGCACCAGCGCCGGGCGAGCACGAAGTCAACGGGGATGAAGAACTGAAGCCAGATGATGACGAATTCTCCGGCTTCATCTTCAAGATTCAGGCCAACATGAACCCTCAGCACAGAGACCGGATTGCCTTTGTCCGGGTCTGCAGCGGGGAATTCAGCAAGGGCCTGGACGTGACCTTGGCCAGAACCGGCAAGCCGGTCCGCTTGAACAATGCCGTTGAATTTGAATCCAGTGCCCGGGTCCAGGTTTCTGAAGCCGTAGCCGGGGACATTGTCGGCCTCTACGACACTGGCAACTTCCAGATCGGGGACTCCATCTACGCTGGCAAGCGCAAGCTGGAATTCCCGCCGCTGCCGGAATTTACCCCGGAACTCTTTATGCGGGTTTCACCAAAGAACGTCATGAAGCAGAAGTCCTTCCACAAGGGGATGAACCAGCTGGTTCAAGAAGGGGCTGTCCAGCTCTACCGCAACTACCAGACCGACGACTACATTTTGGGGGCAGTCGGCCAGCTGCAGTTTGAAGTCTTCCAGTACCGGATGAAGAACGAATACAACTCTGAAGTTGAAATGACTTCCATCGGTCACCGGGTAGCCCGCTGGATCAACCCTGACCAGCTGGACCCGAAGATGTCTTCCAGCCGGAACCTTTTGGTCAAGGACCGCTTTGGCAATCCTCTCTTCCTCTTTGAGAACGCCTTTGCTGAACGCTGGTTCCACGACAAGTACCCGGATGTGGAACTGACGGAAAAGCTGTAACAGAGAATACGCAATAAAAATATAAGAGCAAACAAGAAAAACGATGCCGCGAGGCATCGTTTTTTTGCGCATGATTGGTTTGACTGACTAGCATTCAGTCATTTCTGTTTTGCTCTTTGGCAAAAAGTAGTAAACGAGGTCAATGACCGCTTGGGCAAACATTACCCCGGCCATCCAGTACATGGCCATCATCATCTTGTCGGTAAAGGTGTAGAAGGCGACGATGCCGTACAGTAAGACCCATAAAATCTTCAAGTAAAGGTTGTTGTTCATCATAATTCTTTTCCTCCAAATTTTTTAGTGATGGCTGGCCCCGCTGGTCGCGTCGTGGTGGCTGGCGCCAGAAGCGGCGTCGTGGTGGCCTTCATGGCCGGCTCTTGAAGCGGCAGTAACGGCTTCGACCAAGCGGCGGCTGGTTTCGGCTTCAGCCGCGTGGAAGCAGGCACCCATATCCATGTCTTCAACGTCCATCCCTGGCATGAAGACTTCACCAGGTTCAACGCCCATTTCTTCAGCAAAGGCGTTGGTGATGGTTTCCATGTCCATCAGCTTGTAGGTCTTGTCTGGATCCTTTGGGTCAACAATTTGGATCTGGGCCATCATGCCGGCAT
Source organism: Lactobacillus delbrueckii subsp. bulgaricus (assembly GCF_046938665.1). GTDB lineage: Bacteria > Bacillota > Bacilli > Lactobacillales > Lactobacillaceae > Lactobacillus > Lactobacillus delbrueckii_C. The sequence goes on along the minus strand of NZ_JBKZCD010000001.1, from coordinate 210,565 downwards.
CTTCGTGTTCGATGATGTGGCAGTGGTACATGAAGACCCCGGCGTTTTGGAAGTAGACCTTCAGGCGGACAGTTTCGCCTGGGCCGACTTCAATAGTGTCCTTGTAGACATTGATTTCGTTCGGGTAAGGCTTTTGTCCGTTGCGGGAAACAACCAGGAAGTGGGCCCCGTGGATGTGGAAGGGGTGCAGCATCCCTGAAGCAGAGTTGTTGGTGTTGGTTACGTCCCAGTATTCAACTGAGTTCAAGGTCTGCTTCATGTCGATTCTGTCCATGGCGAAGCGGAGACCGTTGATCTTGTCGTGGTCGTCCATGGTTACGTGGCGGACTGGCGCTTCGCTGTTTACAGCCGGGTCGTCCGGAGTGAAGATGTTGAATGGCAGTTCACGGTCGTCTTTTTCAAAGGCGTGGATGCGGAATTCAACCAGCTTGAAGTCGTCAGTGTAGAGGCTGACAACGTCGCCTTCCTTGTAGCCGGCAAAGTCAACGATGACTTGTTGTCTTTCCCCTGGCCCAATCAAAAGCTTCTTAACGTCAATCGGGTGTCTGAGGAAGGAGTCGTCCCCGCCGATTTGCGTCATGGTCAGATCGTTTTCAAAGTGCAGGCGCCATTCCCGGCGGTCAGACCCGCCCAAGAAGAGCAGGCGGACCTTTTGGGTCGTCACGTCAACGTAAGGACGGACCACGCCGTTGATCATAGGCACTTCACCAAAGACGCCCATCGGGTCGTAGTCAGCCCGGTAGTCGAGCTGGTTGTCGTGGAAGGTCCGGTCTTGCAGGATGATTGGGAATTCGTCAACCCCGTAGTTCTTTGGAATCGGCAGGCGGGCTTCGTTGTCGTCAGTAACCACAACCCCCATGGCCAGACCCATCCAGACTTGCATGGCCGTTGACGGACATGGGTGGGCGTGCAGCCAGGTCAGAGCGGCTGGCTGCTTGACCGTAAATTCGATGTCTTTTTCTTCGCCAGGGTAAACTGGGGCGTGGCAGCCGCCGTCAGTAATTGGTCCCGGAACTTCCATGCCGTGCCAGTGGAATGAAGTGAGGACAGGCAGGCTGTTCTTCAAACGCACGTGGACTCTTTGCCCGGTCTTGACTACCAGGGTCTGGCCCAAAAGGGGAGCGTTGTAGCCCCAGGTCTTGGTCTTCTTGCCTGGCAGGATCTGGCTTTCGCCTTCCTGGGCCTCGATGGTGTAGTAGATGTCATTGCCGTCAACCTTGTCCGGCGCCAAAAGCGGGGGAACAGCCAAAGGCTGGGCCTCAACGCCAGCTGGAATGGTCAGTGGCTTGTAGCCCATGTGGTTCTTGTCAAAGTCTTTTTCAGCATAAAAGTAATCCGGATAAACTGTCATGTTCAGTGCCTCCTTATTTTTACTAAATCAACAGTTTAAAATTGCTGCTTTTTACACATTCACTTTCTTTTCTAAAAGCGCTTTCCAGTGCTCAAAGCAGATTGTAGAACTATTTTTTAATAAAAAAATTGACATAGGTCAATTTTGACAATTTTTTTGAAAAAAAGGCTGTTTTTCGCAAGTAAATCTGCAATTTTGCTAAAAAACAGGTATTTTTTGAATTTTGCTGAAAAGAATAAGGAAAGAAGACAGGGAAGAAAAAAAGAGCCCGGTAGGGCTCTTTTTGCAGGGATTACTTGTCAACGTGGATTTCGACGACCCGGCGGTGCTTGTCAACCGTAAGCTGATAGCTGGTCTGGTCGGGAATCAGCCGCTTGATTACAAATTCGAGTTCTTCCTCACGGATCTTGCGGTGGTGGTTTTCCAGAACGATCCCGATGGCGATTGGGCTTTCGGTATAAACTACGGTAGTGTTGCCTAAGGAGTAAACTTTCACGTAGTTCACGCTCGTAGTATTTAGCTGACTGTGAACTAATTCGGCATAGCTATTAGTAACATCAATTAAGTGCATAAAACTTCACCCGTTTCTATTTATCTCTGATATTCCCCTCACTTTCATTATAACGCATTCAAGAAAAAAACAAGGATCCTTTTTGGATAATCCTTGTTTTTTCTGCTCAGAGATAGTTATTTTTCTTCGCTCGCTTCAGCAGCTGGCAGGGCAGGAACTTCTTCGGAAATCGTGATTTCCCCGTCCTTTAAGTCAGCCACCAATTGCTTGGCTTCAGTGTGGTCCAGCTTGTAGTCGGCCACCTTGTCTTCAATTTCTTCCTGGATGACCCGGCGAAGCGGACGAGCGCCCATTTCCGGATCGTAGCCTTCTTCAACCAGCTTGTCCTTGGCCGTGTCAGTAACCGTGATGTGCAGGCCCTGGTCGCTGACCATGGCGTTGGTCTTGTCCAACAGAAGGTTGACGATCTGCAGGAGGTTGCCCTTGCTCAATGGGTGGAACTGGATGATGTCGTCAAAACGGTTCAAGAATTCCGGCTTGAAGTACTGGCTCATCACCTTGCGGGTTTCTTCAGCTTCATTCTTGTTGTTTTCTGCCGCGAAGCCCACGCTGGCCGTCTTGATTCCCTGGCCGGCGTTTGAGGTCATGATGATGATCGTGTCCTTGAAGGAAACAGTCCGCCCTTGTGAGTCGGTCAAGCGGCCGTCGTCAAGAATCTGCAAGAAGAGGTTCAAAACATCCGGGTGGGCCTTTTCAACTTCGTCCAAAAGGATCAAGCTGTATGGGGTGTGGCGGACCCGTTCGGTCAATTGGCCGGCTTCTTCATAGCCGACATAGCCCGGGGCAGACCCGATCAATTTGGAGACGGAGTATTGCTCCATGAATTCGGACATGTCGAAGCGGATCATGGCGTCTTCGCTGCCGAACATCTTTAAGGCCAGCTGCTTGGCCAGCTCGGTCTTGCCGACCCCGGTCGGGCCAACAAAGAGGAAGGAGCCAATTGGCCGGCCGGATTTGTTGAAGCCGATCCGGTTTCTTCTGATGGCCCGGGCCACCTTGTCAACGGCCTCGTCCTGGCCGATAACCTTAGCCTTGAGGTCGCTGGCCAGGTTGGCCAGCTGGTTTTCTTCCTGAGCCTGGATGTCACCGACCGGGATGTTGGTCTTTTCTTCCACGATCTTGTCCATGACCTTGGCCGTAATGGTCGGGGTCTTGTCCGGGTCGACGTTTTGATCCTTCAGCTTCTCGTATTTTTCAATCTGGTCGCGGTAGTAGGCCGCCTTTTCGTAGTCTTCGTTCTTTAAGGCATCCTGCTTGAGTTTCTCAGCCGCGTCGATTCTTTCCTGGATCTTTTCCTTATCGATGTAAGGGATGGTCAAGTTCATTCTTGACCCGGCTTCGTCCAGAAGGTCGATGGCCTTGTCTGGCAGGAAGCGGTCCTGGATGTAGCGGGCAGACAGCTTGACGGCGGCTTCGATGGCGTCGTCAGTGTATTTGACGTGGTGGTAGTCCTCGTAGCGCTTCTGGATCCCCTTGAGGATCTTGAATGTCTCGTCGATGCTTGGTTCCTTGACTTCAACTGGCTGGAAGCGCCGGGCCAGGGCGGAGTCCTTTTCGATTTCCCGGAATTCCTTGATGGTCGTGGCCCCGACTAACTGCAGCTCACCTCTGGCCAGAGCTGGCTTGATGATGTTGCCAGCGTCCATACCGCCCTCAGAATTGCCGGCGCCGACGATTTCGTGGATTTCATCGATAAAGAGGATGATGTCCGGCTGGCTTTGCAGTTCCTTGAGCAGCTGCTGCATTCTTTGTTCAAACTGGCCCCGGATCCCAGTCCCTTGCACCATGGAAACCATGTTGAGGGAGATGATCCGCTTGTTTTGTAACTTGGCTGGAACTGACCCGTCCACGATGTCCTGGGCCAGGCCTTCTACAACCGCGGTCTTGCCGACCCCGGCTTCCCCGATCAGGACCGGGTTGTTCTTGGTCCGCCGGTTGAGGATTTCAATTACCCGGGCGATTTCCCGGTCCCGGCCGATAACTGGATCGATCTTGCCCTTCTTGGCCAAAGCAGTCAAGTCCGTCCCGAACTGGTCAAGCAGGGACTGGCCGCCGCCATTGCCGCCCCGGCCTGGGGTTGGGCCGGATGGATTTTGGTTGTTGTCACGGTTTGCGCCATTTGACCGCCCGTTCAAAGCGTTGAAGAGGTCGTCAAAGTCACCGAAAAAGTTGTCATTATTCATTTGATTGCCTTGTTGATTCCTTAACTCTTGGTAGCATTGCTGACATAAGTCGATTTCTTTGTTTTGGCCGTTGATCTTCGTGTAAAGATGTATCGAGGCCTGCCGTTGGTGGCAGTTTTGACACAACATGTTAAAATACCGCCTTTCATCAAAGTTCTGCCTAAATTATAGGACTTAGCACTCTGATTAGTCAAGTGCTAAGTCTCGGGGGAGAAAATAGCCGGCCTTTGAGACTTCTTCCTTTAATTTTGACAAAAAATTGCGCTAAAATAATGGACAGGAGGTTGTGACATTAATATGGACTATACTGATATTTTGGAGCAATTGGTCTCAGGCGACTTGCTGGAGTACCAGATCGACCCGCAGAAGGACCCGGAAGATGCGTTTGCTTTCCAGCAAAGCCTGCGCAATTACGGAAAAAACAAGAAAATCACCGGCCGGGCTGGCCGTGGCGGGGTTATTACCTATACTTCGATAGAGAATAAGCCCAAGTATTAATGAAAACATTTACAAATTAAGTTGTATTGACCTCGAAAACATGTTATTCTTTAAGAGAAACGGTACTTTGGTACCCAATTCTTGATTTTTAAAGGAGATAATTTACGATGGAAAAGAAAGAATTTCACATTATCGCTGAAACTGGTATTCACGCTCGTCCAGCTACCTTGTTGGTACAAGCTGCTTCAAAGTTTGGTTCAGACATCAACCTGGAATACAACGGCAAGTCAGTTAACCTTAAGTCAATCATGGGCGTAATGTCATTGGGTGTTGGCCAAGGTGCAGACGTAACTATCAGCGCTGAAGGCGATGACGAAAAGGAAGCTATCGCAGCTGTTGCTGAAACTATGTCAAAAGAAGGTTTGGCTGAATAATGACTGAAACTTTGAAGGGTATCGCAGCCAGTGACGGCGTTGCTGTTGCTCCAGCCTACCTCCTGGTCGAACCGGACCTTTCTTTTGAAAAGAAGTCCGTTGCCGACGCGGAAGCTGAAGTAGCCCGCTTTGACAAGGCAGTTGCCGAATCACAAGCTGAATTGGAAAGCATCCGCAAGGTTGCCGCAGAAAGCTTGGGTGAAGAAGAAGCGCAAGTCTTTGACGCCCACTTGATGTTCCTGTCAGACCCTGAATTCACTGGCCAGATCAGCGCCAAGATCAAGAGCGACGCTGTCAACAGTGAAGCAGCTTTGGACGAAGTTGCCCAAAACTTCATCACTATCTTCCAAAGCATGACTGACAATGCCTACATGCAAGAACGTGCTGCTGACGTCCGCGACGTTTCAAAGCGGATCATGGCGCACTTGCTAGGCAAGGAACTGCCTAACTTGGCAAGCATCGACCACGAAGTAGTTCTGGTGGCTGAAGACTTGACGCCAAGTGATACGGCACAATTGAACAAGAAGTACGTTAAGGGCTTCGTAACTGACCTGGGCGGCCGGACTGCCCACTCAGCCATCATGGCCCGGTCTTTGGAAATCCCAGCTGTTGTCGGGACTGAAAAGATCACCACTTCTGTAGAAAACGGCCAAATGCTGATTGCTGACGGTTTGGATGGGGTGGCCATCGTTGAACCAAGCGAAGAACAAGTGGCTGACTACCGCAAGAAGGGCGACGACTTCGCTAAGCAAAAGGCTGAATGGCGGAAGTTGAAGGACGAACCATCAGTAACTGCTGACGGCAAGCACTTCACGATCGCTGCCAACATCGGTACTCCAGACGACCTGGCTGGCGTTTTGGAAAACGGTGCTGAAGCAGTCGGCTTGTTCAGAACTGAATTCTTGTACATGAACTCAAACGACTTCCCAACTGAAGAAGACCAGTTTGAAGCTTACAAGAAGGTTCTGGAAGGCATGAACGGCAAGCAGGTTATCATCAGAACCATGGACATCGGTGGCGACAAGCACCTGTCCTACTGGGACCTGCCAGAAGAAATGAACCCATTCCTGGGTATCCGGGCCGTTCGTCTGTCCCTGAAGAACAAGGAAATCTTCCGCACCCAGCTGCGGGCCTTGCTGAGAGCATCAGCTTACGGCAAGCTGGGGATCATGTTCCCAATGATCGGTACTTTGGACGAACTTCACCAAGCCAAGGCTGTTTTGGCTGAAGAAAAGGACAAGCTGGTCAAGGAAGGCGTCAAGGTTGGCGACGACCTGCAAGTCGGCATGATGATCGAAGTTCCGGCAGCTGCCGTTCTGGCAGACCAATTTGCCAAGGAAGTCGACTTCTTCTCAATCGGGACCAACGACTTGATCCAATACACTATGGCTGCTGACCGGGGCAACGAAAACGTTTCTTACCTCTACCAGCCATACAACCCGTCAGTTCTCCGCCTTATCAAGCACACGATCGACTCAGCTCACGAAGCTGGCATCTGGTGCGGGATGTGCGGTGAAGCAGCTGGTGACTCAATCATGTTCCCAATCCTGCTTTCCATGGGCCTGGACGAATACTCAATGAGCGCAACTTCAATTCTGCGGATCAGAAACGAAATGAAGAAGCTCTCAACTGAAGAACTCGCCAGCCTGGCTGACAAGGCAACCAAGGAATCATTGACCAACGAAGACAACATCGAACTGGTTAAGAACTTGATGGCTGACAAGTAAAGAGCAAATTAAAAGCGATTAGCGTGAGCTGACCGCTTTTTTGCTTGATTAATTAAGAAATTTAAAAGAAAGCCCATTACCCCCTTCCTTTTTGTAAGTATCCATGCTAAACTATATAGTAAGTAACGAATGTGTGTTCATGCAATCTCATTTTAAAGGAGCGTGGTAACAATGGTAGATTTATATGTTTCTCCAAGCTGCACCTCATGCCGCAAGGCAAAGCAATGGCTTGAACAACACAATATTCCCTACAAGGAAAGAAACATTATTTCAGATCCTTTGAACCGGGAAGAAATCATTCATGTTCTGAGAATGACTGAAGAAGGCACGGAAGAAATCGTGTCAACACGGTCGAAGGCTTTCCAAGAGCTGAACATCGACCTGGACGACATTTCAATGAATGAACTGATCGATTTGATTGAAAAGAACCCAAGCCTGCTGAGACGGCCAATTATTTTGGATGACCGCCGGATGCAGGTTGGCTACAATGAAGATGAAATCCGCCGCTTCCTGCCGCGCAGCGTGCGCCGGCTGGAAATGGCCCGGGCTAAGCGCCTGGCAGACCAGGATTTATAATTTCAGAATAGAAAGTTGCAGGCGTTGGCTTCTAGAAGCTAACGCTTTTGCTTTGTCGGCTTTTTAGGTTACAATAACAGTACACACAAAGGAGGGATTGAGAATGCGTGTTGAAAAGGTGAACGAGAACACGCTCCGCGTAAGCATGACCCGGGAGGATCTGAACCAGCGGGGCTTGAAGATCCTGGATTTGCTCGGCAACCGGGAAAGAGTCCAGGAATTCTTCCTGTCAGTTCTGCGCGAAGTAGACGAGGACAATGACTTTGCCAGCGATGCGCCGGTGACTTTCCAGGTCATGCCCAACGATGGCGGGATCGATCTCCTGATTACCAAGATGAATGCAGGCAGCGACCTGCCAGAAGAAATGCGGCGCTTCTTTGATCCTGAAGCCAATGGGGTCAGAGACGATATGGCGGAAGCAGTTGAGGAAGATGACTGGGCCTTTTCCGACTTGAACCCGGCTGATGACGCCAATACTGAGATGGACCCGGTGATCATGCAGGACCTGGGCAACACCGATGATGAAGACTACGAGGACTACTGGAGCTACCAGGAGACCCATGTTTTAGTCTTTGACGATATCGATGACCTCCTGGCTTTGGCGGACAGCCTCAAGGTCAGTGACCTGGCTTCCAGCGTCTACTACTACAAGCAGCAGTTTTACCTCAAGCTGGCTTTTATGGACGAGAATTACGCGGAAATCAAGCCAGCTGATGCCTGGGCGATCGCCAATGAATTTGGCCGCCAGGTGTCCGCTGACGAATTCCAGCAGGCCCAAGCCCACGGCCAGTGCCTCTTCCAGCAGGACGCGCTGGGGGCTTTGCGCCGGCAGTTTGCCAGCAAGCGGGCTTAAGAATCCAGATGATAATTTAAGGACTCCTTCGGGAGTCCTTTTATTTTTGCTTTTTTAAAAAAATCTCCCTCTTTTGGCGTACTAGTTAATGGGGGATTATTTTGTACGCAGCTTTATTAAATAAAGAACTGGTCCTGGCCGTCAGCGAGGCCGGCAAGGTCCGGGAGAACCCGGCCTATCTCAACCAGGAAGTCTACCGCTGCCCGCGCTGCCAGAAACCGGTCATCTTGGTTTTATCACAGAAGGCAGAGCCTTTTTTCAAGCACTACCAGGCTTACCGGGGGCTAGGAGAACAAGAGGAGCACCGGCAGGGGAAAATGCTCCTCAAAGCCGCTTTGACCGCGGCGGGGCTAAATGCGAAAACTGAAGTGCCACTGGCTGACGGAGCCTTGCGGGCTGACGTTTTGGCTACGCCGCTCTTGGCCTTTGAAGTCCAGTGCGCGCCCTTAAGCAAGGGGGAGTTTGCCCACCGGCATGCCCTTTACCAGGCGATTGGGATTAAGGATGTCTGGCTGGTCGGCCGCCGGCATTTTTTAGGGGAAAAGCTAAAGCAGACCCAGCTGATCTTTTTCCGGGAAAACCGGTGCTGGGGGAGTTATTATCTGGAAATCCACCAAGAGGCAGGCTTGATTAGATTGAAGTACCAAATAAGGCAGGCCCCTGTCAGCCAGACCCTGCTGTACCGGCAGGTGGACTTCGCCTTGGACGCGGAAGGGATTGCCGCTTTATGGCACTTCCGGCCCCTTTTGCCCCCTCCTTTGGCCTCTGACTGGGTCAAGGAGCGGGACTATCTGGACCAGCAGCTGAAGGAAAAGAGCAAGCTGGGCCAGAAGCTGGGGGAATTGATGTACCTGGCCGGCTATACTGTCTTTACTTTGCCCAAGGAAGCTTTTGCCACTTGGCGCAGGCCAGGGGAGAAAAGCTGGCTCTTGAAATTTTTGCAGCAAAAAACCAGCCCCTAAAGAAGAGGCTGGCTATACGAGATGCAGGTGGCTGACCGGATAATAAAGCGGAGCATTCTCCGTCAGCTGCAGCAAGGGTTCAAGGCAGCTGTCCGCGCTGTTTTGGAAAATTTGCAGGAGGTCGTCGTCGCTTAATTCACCGTCAAGCAAGAGACCGCTGTCATCGATCTGGTCGTCAAAAACCACGGTTGAAGGCAGGGCCGTGATTTGGAATTTCCTGGCCAGCTGCTGGTCCTGGGCAATGACGTCTTTAAGGCAGGCATCATTCAAAGTAGATGAAATTTTCTCTGGCTTGATATTGAGGCTTTCCAGCAATTCTTCAGCCAAGGCCGGGGAATAAGACCGCTGGCCGTCACTCAAACTTTCCTGCAACTTGAACAAAAAGCTCCTGGCCTTCTTCTTGCCATAAGCGATTTGCACGGCATAGTAAAAGCTCTGGGCGCTGATTGAGGCATTGTGATAATTGGCTAAATTGATGGAAGTGTTGAAGTTCCAGTTCCGCTTGACCATGTCGGCCTTCATGGCTTCCATGGTTACCAGGGGAATGTAATTGACGGAAATTTCAAGCTGCAGTTCTGCCGCCAATAGCCGGATGCGTTTTTCAAGCTGGTAGCAGGACAAACCTAACGGATTGATAAACAGAAAAAGTTCGAACATGGTCGACCTCCAATTTTTGTTTCATCTGCTACTTTAACAAAACTTTTACTTGAAAACAAAAGAAAAGCTTTCGCCTGCTCTTACTTGGCATGCTGGCTGGCCCGGGCAATCTTGCTCTGGTTGTTGGCGGACTTAACTGGCAGGGCAAAGCGGGTCTTGATTTCGGCCAGGGCTTCCTGGATAGCGGCCGGGGAGTCATTTTCAATTTCCATTTCCCAGTCCTGGTAGCCGTCGGGGTAGCTGGTCTGGTCTAAAGTCAGCTCGCAGCCCTTTGGCCCGTCTAAAAGGATCCGCCGGGTCTTGCTCCAGGAAAAAAGGGTCAGCTGGCTGGCTTTGTCCGGGTAATGCTCTAAAAGGTACTGGCCGACATTGCCAGTCAGGCTTGGCCGGCCCTTTTTTAAAAAGTCCTCGGCTTCAGGCAGGGTTAAATCATCATTGATTTCCAGGCTTTCATGGTAGGTCTCCTGCAGCTTCTTGACCGGAACCTTGATGGTTTCCTCGGCCCGGTCTGTAAAGCAGCGGATTCTGAGGGCACTGTGGTCTTCTTTTAGCTGCTTGTCCGGGGTGTCAAAATAGTGGTTGCTCTGTTTGAAGTCGCTCTTGACCGGGTAGGCAGCGACGATAGCCTCATAGCTGGCCTGGTCTAAAGCGACTTTGGCTTCAATTTCGCGGTTTTTGCTCATTTTTTAAGACTCCTTTGTTAGATAAAAATTAAAAAGCTTGCGTTGGTGCTTTCGCTAACATCTATGTTAAAATGAATTTGTTTGAGATGGAAGGAAAATGTCTGTGATTACTGATTGGGATACTTTTTTATGGCCATACAATGAAGCCGTAAATGAACTAAAAGTTAAATTCAGAGCTCTCCGGCAGAGTTTCTTGACCAAGGGAGAGCATTCGCCAATAGAATTCGTGGTTGGCCGGGTGAAAACGGTCGACTCCATTAAAGAGAAAATGCAGCGGCGGGTCATCAGCCCGGACGTGATCGAAACCGACATGCAGGACATTGCCGGTATCCGGATCATGTGCCAGTTTGTCGATGACATCTACCGGGTCGTTGACCTGCTCCACGCCCGCGATGACCTGGAAGTCGTCGAAGAGCGCGACTATATCCAAAATGCCAAGCCGTCCGGCTACCGGTCCTACCACATGGTGGTGGCCTACACGGTTTATCTGCCCGAGGGGTCCAAGCGCCTTTTGGCGGAAATCCAGATCCGGACTCTGGCCATGAACTTCTGGGCCACAGTTGAGCACACCTTGAACTACAAGTACCAGGGGGCCTACCCAGAAGATATTTCAGAGCGGCTCAAGCGGACGGCGGAAGCTGCCTACCAGCTGGATGAAGAGATGTCCTCGATCAGAAATGAGGTCAAGGAAGCGCAGAAGATCTTCACCAAGAACAAGGGCAAGGAAAAGTCATGAAAGTAGCTATCGTTCACAATGACCGCGTGACCACCCAGGTGGCGGTCCGGCACCTGCAGGTGCTGCTCGCGGAAAAAGGCATTTTGCAGGATCAGCAGCATCCCGACCTGGTAATTTCTGTCGGCGGTGACGGGACCTTGATCTCTGCCTTTCACAAGTATAAGCAGCAGCTGGACAAGGTCTGCTTTGCCGGCATCCACACCGGCCACCTGGGCTTTTACACCGACTGGCGGAACTACGACATGGAGAAGCTGGTTGACGCCCTGGCCAGCCATCCCGTTGAAGAAAACGAGGTGGGCTACCCGCTTTTGGACATGAAGGTAACCACCAGCTGCGGGGAGAAGCGCTTTTTGGCCTTAAATGAAGCCTCAATCAAGCGGATTTCCAAGACCATGGAAGCTGAGGTCTGGCTCGGGGGCGAGCGCTTTGAGAATTTCCGGGGCGACGGGCTTTGCGTGTCAACCCCGACCGGGTCAACGGCCTACAGCAAGTCCCTGGGCGGAGCGGTAATCCACCCCCGCCTCAAGGCCCTGCAGCTGACCGAAATTGCCTCGATCAACAACCTGGTCTTCCGGACGGTGGGCTCGCCCATCGTTATTGCCCCGGATGAGTGGATCACCATCGTACCGAAGATTTCCGACCGGGCGGTCGTGATCGTCGACGGGGAAAGGATCAGCTTGACCGACGTGCAGAAAGTAGATTATAAAATTGCGGCGGAAGAGATTCGCTTTTACCAGTATGGCCACCACCATTTTTGGGAGCGGGTCAACGACGCCTTCATTGGTGACAGATAGTGCAAGTATACAAAATGATTGTTGCGAAAAATGACCCAGGCCAGCTGAGTCATTTTTTGCTGAAAAAAGGTTTTTCCCGGCGGGCCGTCAACAACTGCAAGAACCACGGCGGGATGATGCTGGTCAACCACCACCGCCGGAATGGCAGCTACCGGCTAAAAGAAGGGGACGTGGTCCACTTTTTGATGGGCCAAGAGCCGGTCAACCCCTGGCTCAAGGTCTCCCGCCGGCCCCTGGAGATTGTTGAAGAAACGGCTGACTATTTGGTGATCAACAAGCCGGCCGGCCTTTTGTCGATTCCTTCCGGCTTTCATGCGGAAGACGCGGTAATCAACCGGGTGCTGGCTTACTTTGAAAAGCAGGGGGTCAACCCGGCCTACGTCAAGCCCCACATCGTGACCCGGCTGGACCAGGACACTTCCGGCCTGGTTCTTTTGGGCAAGAACGCCATCGCCCATGACCGCTTCAGCAAGCTGGGCAAGGATGCTTTTATCAAAAAGTACCATGCTATCGTCCATGGCAACTTCGCCGAAGGTGATTTAAGCGGCCTGATCGACAAGCCCCTGGCCCGGGTGGGGGACACGGTCAAGCGGGAGGTCAACCCAAAGGGGCAAAGGGCTTTGACTGAATACCGGGTCCTTGACCAGGTCCCGGGGGCCAGCTTGGTTGAACTCCGCCTGTTGACCGGCCGGACCCACCAGATCCGGATCCACATGGCTTCCATCGGCCATGTCCTTTACGGAGACGACCTATACGGGGCCAGGGATGCTTTTGCCCGCCAGGCCTTGAACTGCTTCTACCTGGCCTTCCCCAACCCCTTCAGCGGGGAAGAGCGGGAGATTGAGATTCCCGACCCAGGCGACATGCAGGGCTTGTGGCGGCAGCTGAAGCAAGAAGCGGAATAATAAAAAGCAAAAAAGGAGACAGGCAGGCCTGTCTCCTTTTCTTATTCATCTGTTATCTGTTTTTACGCGTTTGAGATTACTGCCCAAGCCAGGCCCCCGAGGGCACAGATGGCTAGCAGCGGCAAAACTACTGAGCTGAGCAAGGCAAAGGCCAGGCCGACCCCGATCAAAAAGATCAGAACCCGCCAGAGGGCCACGCCCATCTTCCAGCAGAGCCATAAAATAAAAAGTAAGCAAAGCAAACTTAACATGTTTATTCACCGTCCTCTAGCTTGCTATCCTTAAGCAATAATCATAGCATATTTTCGCGTGAATACAAGGATTACGCAAAGACCAGACCGCAGATGATGACGATGATCCCCAAAACAATCCGGTACCAGCCGAATGGCTTGAAGTCGTGGGTCTGCACGTACTTCAGCAGGAACTTGATCGACAGGTAGGCCACGATGAAGGACACGACCATGCCGACCAAGAGGATGGCCAGCTGGTTGCCGACAAAGACGTGGCCGGCCTTGAAGAACTTGACCAGCTTCAAAAGGGATGCCCCGAACATGGTCGGGATAGCCAGGAAGAAGGAGAACTCAGTTGCCACGTAGCGGCTTGACCCGATCAGCATGGCCCCCAGAATAGTTGCCCCGGACCGGGAAGTCCCCGGGATCATGGACAAAACCTGGAAGCAGCCGATCAGGAGGGCGGTCTTATAGCTCATCTTGTTTAAATCAGTCAAGCTCGGCTGGCGCTTGGCGTAGTAGTTTTCCAAGACGATGAAGAGGATACCGTAGATGATCAAGGTGGCAGAAATTACCTGCCAGGAGGTCATGTTTTCTTCCAGCCAGTCATTCAGCGGCAGGCCGATGATGATTGACGGCAGGACAGCCGCGATGACCTTGAACCAGATCTGCCAGGTCTGCCCTTTTTCCCGCTTGCTCTTTGACGGGGCAAAAGGATTCAGCTTGTTAAAGTAGATCACGATGACGCTCAAGATGGCCCCCAGCTGGATGACAACCATGAACATGTTGATGAAGCTGGTTGGCTGGTCTAACTTGATGATGTAGTCGGCCAGGTAGAGGTGGCCAGTTGAGGAGATCGGCAGAAATTCCGTAATCCCTTCGATGATGCCGAGAATGATGGCTTTGAAAATGTCTAGCATGTTACTAAAAAAATACTCCTAACTTAATCAGTGAATAAAACTCTGGTGCCTTCCGGAACCGCGATGTCCTTTTCCAGCGGGGTCAAGGTCCCGTCGCTTTGCCGCTGGTAGAGGGTGGCGTTGTTGCTGTTTTGGTTGGCGGCAACGACGTACTTTTCCTCCGCGTCCCAGTTGAAGTCCCGTGGGAATTCGCCAAAAGTCGACACCCGCTGGACCAGCTTCAGGGCCTGGTCCGGCAAAACGGCAAAGACGGCGATTGAATCGTGGCCGCGGTTGGACACGTAAAGGAACTTGCCGTCACTTGACAGGCGGATGGCCGCTGCCCCGTTGTGCTGGTCCCAGCTTTCCGGAATGGTTGAGTAGGTGGCCAGGGACCGGAACATCCAGTTTTCTTCGTCAAACTTGACCACGTTGACCTGGCTGGAAAGTTCGCCGGCCACGTAGAAGTACTTGCCGTCCGGTGAGAAGGCCAGGTGGCGGGTGCCGAAACCGTCTTCATTTTGGTAGCTGGCCAGGTGGGTCAGCTTTTGCCCGTCAAAGCCGTAGAAGTCGACTCTGTCTTGGCCCAGGTCGCAGGAAACCAGGTGCCCGCCCGGAGTTTCATCAAAATAGTGCGGGTGAGCGCCGGCTTGTTCCGGCCGCGGCCCTAAAGCCTTGTTTTCGTGCTTGACCTGGTCAAGCAGGGTCAGCTGCCCCTGGTCATCATAGCTGATGACGGCCAGGACCCCAGTGTGGTAGTTGGCCGTGTAGAGCAGCTTCTTTTCCTTGTTGATGCCGATGTAGGCCGGAGAAGACCCCTCGTGCAGCAGCTGGCTGACTAGCTTGCCGTTGGTAAAGGCCGCGATGCCCCCTTGGCCGTTTTCATTCTTAATAGAAAAAATGAACTGGCCGTCTTTTTGGAAATAGGTTGGCCCGCCGACTTCAACGACGTTTCTTCTTTGTTCCAGATGGGCCTGGTCACCGGAGCCGATAAAGTCAAACTGGTAGATGCCGGCTGACTCGTGCTTGGTGTAGCCGCCAATTAAAATATGCAATTTAAACCTCCTTATTTACTCCACAATAACTCTAGTTTAAATATTAAGCTTATCTTTAGCAAATGTCGATAAGAGATAGTCGTCCGTAAAGAATAATTAACAATTCTTTTCTTCTTAGCTTTAAGTTCCCGGTGAGTATGTTAGAATTTAACCAGGTGATAAAAATGAAATGGATATCTACAATTAAAGCAATCGGACCAAACGCGATCAGTGAAAAGGACCGCGTCGTAATTTTGTTTGGCCAGACGGCCAATGATGAACTGCAGGACGTTTCCGTCATCCAGGCCTTTGATGATGAACAGGCTGCCCAGGCAGTCGTTCTTAAGAAGGGCGATACGGTGACCATTGACGGGACGACCTTTTTGATCAACTATGTTGGCCCTATGGCGGTCAGCAACTTGCGGGCCTTGCAGCACGCCAGCCTCTTTTTCACTGACAAAGTGCCAAAGAAGCCAATGTCCAACGCCCTCTACCTGGACTTGCCAGAAGACCAGGAAATGCCGAAGTTCAGAGTCGACGACGAAATCGTTTACGAACACCTGTAGGCTGGATTAATGAAGAAAAGAGACACGAGCCTCTTTACGGACTGGGTGCTTAACAACCGCTTCAGCGTCGGCTTGATCAATGTGCTCTTGGCCCTGGTGATCGTGCTGGTCTTTAACAAGATTTCCTTTATCTTGAATCCGGTCAACACCTTCATCAGCGCCATCCTGCCGCCCCTTTTGGTGGCCATGGTCCAGTACTATCTGATGGAGCCGGTGGTGGACAAGCTGGAAGAGAAGTTCAAAGTGCCGCGGACGGTCACCATCATGGTGATTTTTGCCATAGTCACGGTCTTCTTGATCTGGGCCATCAATTCCCTGATTCCGGTCGTCCAGAGCCAGATCGACTCCTTAGTCAAGAACTGGCCTACGATCTGGAAGAATTCGACCAACGCGGTTGATGAGCTCCTGCACAGTCCGAAATTCAGCGGCCTGCGCGATTCTCTGCAAAAGCAGATGACTTCTTTGCAGAAGAATTTCAGCAAGAGCATGGGGTCAACCGTCTCCAGCGCCCTGGGCAATTTGACCAGCGCGGTCACCGTGGCGACAGCCGTCTTCACGACCCTGGCCACGGCTCCGTTTTTGCTCTTCTTTATGCTGAAAGACGGGCACAAACTGCGGCCTTTTCTGGTCAAGTTTGCTCCCCAGCGCTGGGAGCAGGCGACCAGCAAGCTGCTGCATGAAGTCAATCAGGCTGTGTCTTCTTACGTGATCGGCCAGGTTTCCGTGGCCATCTGCGTGGGAATCATGTTCTTCATTGGCTATACGGTCATCGGCGAACCTTACGGGGCAGCCCTGGCGATCTGTGCTGGCTTTTTGAACCTGATCCCTTACTTTGGGACCTTCATCGGTTTGATTCCGGCATTGATCATTGCTTTAGTGACTGATTTGCCGATGGTGGCCAAGGTCTTAGTGGTCTTCTTTATTGAGCAGATCATTGAAACCCGGGTCATCAGCCCGCTGGTTGTCGGCAACCGCTTGAAGATGCACCCGGCGACGACGATTATCGTCATGTTGGGGGCTGGCTCAGTCTGGGGCCTGTGGGGCGTGATCGGCGGGATTCCGATCTACGCGGTGATGAAAATCCTTTTGACCCATGTCTACCGGTACTACCGGAAGGTTTCCCACCTTTATGACGACAGTTTCCAGGATGAAGCAGACCAGGCTGGACAAGAAGAAAAGGAAAGGAAATAAATGACCAACCATATTGTTTTGTTTGAGCCGGAAATTCCCGACAACACGGGTAACATTGCCAGAACTTGCGCGGGAACCAACACGGTGCTGGACTTGATCGAGCCCTTGGGCTTCCGCCTGGATGACAAGCATCTCAAGCGGGCCGTTTTAGATTACGGCGGTGAAGTTGAAATCCGCCGCCATGACGACCTGCGGGCCTTTCTGGCTACTTTGCCGGACAATGCCGAGATGTACCTGATCTCCAAGTTCTCCAGCAAGGCTTATACTGACGTCGACTACACGGACGAAAGCAAGGACTACTACTTTGTTTTTGGCCGGGAAACGACCGGTTTGCCGGAAACCTTCATGCGGCAATACGCGGACCGCAATCTCCGCATTCCCATGTCCGACAAGATCCGGGCCTTCAACCTGTCCAATTCAGCAGCAATCGTAATTTTTGAAGCCCTGCGCCAGCAAGGCTTTCCCCACATGGAAAAATCCCACCACTATGAAAACGACAAGCTCAAGGACGACTACAACCGTCCTGGCCGCTACCAGCGGAACCTGCCTAAGCATTAGTGGCTAAAAAGAAATTTATGAGGTAAAATCATGGAATTTAACAAGCAGACCCCAATCATCGTTCGTGCCTTTCACTATGACCTGCTCGATGAGCCAGAAGAAAAGAACGAAGTCAACGTAGCCATCCGCCAGGTTGTCGCTACGGGCGAAGACGGCGTTGAAGATGCCGGCGAAGCAGGCGGCTACTACGAAGTAGCCGTTGTTTACGACGTTACGCCAGACGAAGACAACATCATCGAAATCAGCGGGGTCAACACCCAAGTCGTTCAGCTTCTGGGCTACCACGGCGACGGCCAGGACCTGGACCAGGAAACCTACCGTTTGCTCAGCCGGCCGCTGGTTGAATACATCGAAACCTTGACTTACGAAGTTAGCCAGGTTGCCTTGGATGAACCGATCAACTTGGACTTTGAACCTAATTTCTAAGGATTGAGCAGGTGAAGAAATGCCTCGAAAGAAAAGGCAGGCTAATCGTAAAAACAAAAATAAAAAGAAAACAGAAGAATCTTTGAGCTGGGTGGTTACCGGGATCGTCTTGATCCTGGTAGCCATTTTGGCGTTATTGCGCTTTGGCTGGCTGGGCAAGGAACTGGCCAACCTTTTGCGGCTCTTGATCGGGGACAGCTACCTCTTAGGCGGGACCTTCCTGGCCATTTTGGGCCTGGTCATGCTGATTTACGGGCAACCGCCCCGCTTTGGCTTTAAGCGGACAAGCGGCTTGACTTTGGCTTACCTGGGCCTTTTGTACATTTTGGCCAGTCACTTTTTCAATGTCAGAAGCGTCCACAGTGAATTTTTGCCCGCCTTCAAGAACGCGATCTTTGAAGAACTGGCCCGGGCCAATGTCACCATCAGCGTCGGCGGGGGCTGGATCGGGAGCTTCCTGTACGGGATCTTCTACCAGCTTTTAGGCCAGATTGGCGGCCTGTGCCTGGCTGTTTTGAACATAATCAGCGGGATCTTGATGTTCTTTGACGTCAAATTCCGCTCCCTGGTCGCTGCTTTTCAAAAAATCAGCCGCTCCTTCATCCAGCAAAGCAAGGACGGAGCCGGCCAGCTAAAGGAAAAGTACTCTGAATACAAGGAGCAGCAAAGAAAAGAGCCCAACAACCGGGAGAAGCTGACCGACCCTTGGCAGGATAGCGAAGAAGCCAAGCCGGAGAAAAAAGCCAGGCAAGAGAAGACAGAGAAACAGGCGGCCAAGCCTTCCTTGCCGGAAATCCAGGTGGCAGAGCAGCACCCTGACCCGCCGGTCACTCATTCACTGGAACTGGATGACCTGCCCAAGCCCCGCAGCCAGGCTGAAGATGACCAGAAGATGATTTTGGCCGACCAGCAGGTTGACCACGGTCTGGACAAGAGCACGGTCAGCTATGATGACAACTACCAGTTCCCGCCCTTGTCCCTATTAAAGGCCGTCCAGGCCAGTGACCAGTCCAGCGACAAGGATAAAATCGGGCAGAACACGGCTATTTTGGAGGAAACCTTCAAGAGCTTCGGGGTGGAAGTCAATGTTAAAAAGGCTATCTTAGGCCCGACCATCACCCGCTACGAAGTCCAGCCAGCCGTCGGGGTCAAGGTCTCCCGGATTGTCAACCTGGCCGATGACTTAGCCCTGGCCCTGGCGGCCAAGGACATCAGAATTGAGGCCCCGATTCCGGGCAAGCCTTATATCGGGATTGAAGTGCCTAACCAGAAGGCCCAGTCCGTGGCTTTTAAAGACGCCATGGAGCACCAGGACCAAAAGGCCAAGGACCATCCTTTGATGGTGCCTTTGGGCAAGGACGTGACCGGGCAGATCATCAGCGCTGACTTGACCAAGATGCCCCACCTGCTGGTGGCCGGGTCAACCGGGTCCGGTAAGTCCGTGGCCATCAACACGATCTTGACCAGCATCTTGATGAAGGCCCGGCCGGATGAAGTCAAGCTGGTTTTGATCGACCCGAAGATGGTCGAATTGTCAGTCTACAGCGGGGTTCCGCACTTGATGATCCCGGTTGTCACTGACTCCCGCCTGGCTTCCAAGGCCCTGAAAAAAGTCGTCGACGAAATGGAGCGGCGCTACAAGCTTTTTGCTGCCGGCAGCGTCCGCAATATGGGCGAATACAATCGCAAGGTGGCTGAGAACAACAAGGATACCAGCCGGCCGGTAATGGAGCCTTTGCCTTATATTCTGGTCGTTGTTGATGAATTGAGCGACTTGATGATGGTCGGCGGCCACGACGTGGAAAACTCCATCGTCCGCCTGGGCCAGATGGCCCGGGCCGCCGGTATCCACATGATCCTGGCTACCCAAAGGCCGAGCGTGGACGTCATCACCGGTTTGATCAAGGCCAACGTGCCGTCAAGAATCTCCTTTGCCGTTTCCAGCGGGGTCGACTCCCGGACTATTTTGGACCAGGTCGGCGCTGAAAAGCTGCTGGGCAGGGGGGACATGCTCTACCTGCCGATCGGAGCCTCCAAGCCTGACCGGATTCAAGGGGCCTACATCGACGTCGATGAGGTCGAAGCCGTCGTTGACTGGGTCAAGGGCCAGCAAAGTGCTGAATATGACGAGGAAATGATTCCCCAGGCCGGGGATGATGACGAGAGCAGCGATGACGACGTTGACGACGAGTACTACCAGCAGGCAGTGGACCTGGTCCGCCGCCAGCAGTCAGCCAGCACCTCCATGCTGCAGCGGCGGTTCAGAATCGGCTACAACCGGGCTGCCCGCCTAATTGACGAACTGGAAGAGCACGGGGTGGTCGGCCCGCCGGAAGGCTCCAAGCCGCGCAAGGTGCTTTTGCCGCCTGAAGGACAAGAAGAATAAAAATAATGAACGAAGAAAATATCAGCATTCAAAGCAATCAAAAATTTACCAGCGGCAACCTGGGCCTGTTCGTCCGCCTGCCGCTGACCAAGCACAACATGGCTATGGCCAGCTTGCTCTGCCGCATGCAGATGAACGAAAGCGAACTCTTTCCGGATCCCGGCCTCCAGCAGGTCGAATTGCAGCAGCGCTACTCCTTCCAGTTTGAAGCAGTGGTGCAGCTTTTTGGCAAGGAAATGGTCATTTCCTACCTGGCCAATTTCGTTGAGCCCCAGGAAATCCTGGACCCGGATTACAACTACCGGCAAATAGCAGAAACTTTTGCCGGCCTGGCCACCCGGCCCTTGATTACTCCCAGCTCTGTCCAGCTGGCCCAAAGACAGCTGGAAGAAGAATACCAAGAGCTCATGGCTGAGCCGAGCAACGCGGCTTTAAGCGCCTTTTTCAACAACTGGTACGCGGACCAACCCGATTACGCGGCCAGCTTCATCGGCTCGATTGAAGACATTACGAAAGCGACCAGCCAAGAAGTCCGCCGCTTTGCTGACGCCATCAAGACCCAGGCCAGCTGCGTTTTTGGCCATGTCTATGATGCCCGCCAGGTTAAGCGCCTTTTGCAAAAGAAGCTGCAAGAAGAAGGCTGGCCGGGCCTGGCCTTGGACTTTGGCCGCCGGGACTTATTGATTTCAGCCCCGGACTTGCGGCTTGAGAAAACAGACGAACAGGGCAAGCAGCAGGCCCAGCTTTTCCTGGGCTATGCCTACAAGGGCCAGCCCAGCCTGCAGGATTTGGCCACGGGGACAGTCTTGCGCCAATACTTGACCGGAGACCAGTCCTCCCGGCTCTTCAGTAAGGTCAGGGAGGAAAACGGGGCGGCTTACGCGGTGGAAAGCAACTGGTATGCTGACAATGCCCTCTTCCTGGTCAACGCCGGCCTGGATCCGGACAAGTTGGACTTAGCCCGGCAGATCATCGGCAAGGAGATGCAGATGGTGGCTGACGGCCGGATCAACCCGGGCCTGCTCAAGCAGAGCCGGCAGGCGCTGGCCACCCGCCACTTGCTCAACCAGGACCATGCCAGCTGGCTTTTAGCCAAAGACCTCCGCTATAAGCTCCATGCCGACTACGAGGACTTTGACATGATGGCCGCCGTCAGCCGGGTGACCAGCGGCCGGCTGGCTGACTTTGCCCAAAAGCTGTATCTGAATGAAAGCTATGTATTAAAATGATCAAACCAGAAATTATCAGAAAAGATTTCCCTTCCGGCTTCAAGGCCCAGGTGATCCGGCGCAAGGGCTTCAACCAGCGCTTTTTCGGCATCATTGTCGATTTCGGCAGCGCTGATCCCCAGCCCGTTCCCGGCCTGGCCCACTTTTTGGAGCACAAGCTTTTTGCCGCGGAAGAAGGCGACTTGTCCCTGGAATTTGAAAAAATGGGGGCCAGCGTCAATGCCTTTACCTCTTTCAATGAAACCATGTATTACGCCAGCGGGGTCAAGAATGTCGGCCCCATGATCGACCTGCTCTTCAAGCTGGTTGGCCAGCCCTACTTCACTGATGAGAATGTGGCCAAGGAAATCCCTATCATCCAGCAGGAATTAGCCATGTACCAGGATGAGCCTGACTGGATCCTGGGTGACCGGCTCCTGCGGGGCATCTATGGGGACTGCAACTTGGCCATCGACGTGGCCGGGACCAAGGAATCGATTGCCAGCGTGACTAAGGAAAAGCTCCAGGCCGCTTATGATGAAAACTACGTGGCTGCCCGCATGTCCTTTGTTGCCTGCGGGGACTTTACCGACAACCAAGTCAAGACTATTCTTAGACAGGCCAGGAAATTGTCAGACCAATACCTGCGCCCCGGCAAGCCGCAAAAAGAAGCAGACTTGGTGCCCCTTTTGGCCAGCGGGCAGGACTGGGACCTGACCGGCGGGGACGTGCCCCTGTTTACGGCGGCTATCCCTTTGCCAAACTTTAAGAAAGTTTTAGCAAGTCGGGATATGAGTCAAATTTTGCTGGAAATCATGCTAGAATCAAAGCTAGGTGCCGCCAGCCACTGGTTCGCCAGCGCCAGAAAAGCCGGTCTGGTCAGCCAGCCCCTCCAGATCAGCGTGACTTATACCCGGCAGGGGGCCTACGCGGTCTTGCTGGGGATGAGCCCGGAAGCAGACAAGCTGCTGGATCAGATCAAGGCTGAACTGGCGCCAGACAAGCTTTTTTCCCAAAAGCAGGAAATGGAAATGCGCCAGCTCTTTGAGATTCACAAAAGAAGCTGGCTGGCCCAAACCGTGCGCAGCCTGGATAATTTGTCGGGTTTTGCCGTGGAGATGGCTGAAGAAAGCCTGGATGAGGAAGACCTGTTTGCCAATGTTGAGCAGATGCAGGCCATGAATTTTGCCGACTACCGGGCCTACTGCCAGGAGCTTTGCAAGGGCGCCAGCATCAACACGGCCCGCCTGCTTGAGGAGGATGACCAATGAAGCGAGCACTGATTTTCGGGGCAACCGGCGGCATTGGCCGGGCCATTGCGGCCCGCCTGGCTGAGTCTGGCTGGTCCATGTACCTGCACTGCAACAGCAACTGGGAAGAGGCCAGCGGTTTGGCCAGGACTCTGGCGGAAAAGCATCCCTTGCAGGATTTCATGCCGATCAAGCTGAACTTTTTAGCAGGCGACGACCAGCTCAAGGATTTTGCCAGCAGCCTTTTGCCCGTCAACGCGGTCGTTTTTGCCCAAGGGATCACCAACTATGACTTCCTGGGCAGCCAAAGCTCCCAGGTCATTGACCAAATCATCAAGGTCAATTTGGAGAACCCGATCAAGCTGACCAAGCTTTTGGAAAGCCAGCTTTTAAAGCAAGAGCACAGCCGGATCGTCTACCTGGGCTCAGTTTACGGGGGCCAGGGCAGCGCTATGGAAGCAGTCTACAGCGCGACTAAAGGTGGGATCAGCCGCTTTGCCCAGGCCTATGCCCGGGAAGTTGCCGCCAGCCGCTTCACGGTTAATGTCGTGGCTCCAGGGGCGGTCAACACGGCCATGAATGCCATGTTTTCCCCGGAAACCTTAAAAGAGCTGGCAGAAGAAATTCCGGCCGGCCACCTGGCCAAGCCCAAGGAAATTGCCTACTGGGTTGACTGTCTGCTTAACCCTGAGAGCGACTACCTGACCGGGCAAACGATTTATGTCAGTGGCGGCTGGCTGGAATAGGGCGACACATCCGCGGCCATTGTGCTATAATTTATAAACGAATTTTAAAGTGATTGAAGAGGTTAATAATGTCAGGCATTGGAGAACAACTACGTAAGGCAAGAGAGGCCAAGGGCCTTTCAATTTCCGATATTGAGAAGGCTACGAAGATCCAGAGCCGCTACCTGGAAGCAATCGAAAACAACGATTTCGACAAGTTGCCAGGCGACTTTTACGTCCGGGCTTTCATCCGCCAGTACGCGCAAATCGTCGGTTTGAACGGCAAGGAATTGCTGAGCCAGTACCAAGGCGAAGTTGCAAATGAAGTCACTAGCGAAGTCAGCCAGCCGGAAGAAAGTCCGGCTCAAGAGACACCAGAAGAGGCTGAAGAAGCAGCTCCAGTAGAGCCGGTTGAAAATAAGCCGGCCAGAATCAGTGCCAGCCGGCCAGCCAAGCGGGAAGTTGCCGAAGAACCTGCCAAGGATGCCAAGTGGCGCAAGCTTGTGCCCCGCCTGGCCCTGGGCTGCGGGATCGCCCTTTTGCTTTTGATCGGGGGGATGGTCTTTGCTAACATGAAGAAGACCGGGTCAAGCAGCCAGAAGGAAAATGCTGGCTCCAGCGTCACGATCACTTCCAAGAAGTCTTCCAGCAAGAAGAGCTCATCTGCTTCTTCATCATCCAAGAAAAAGAAGACCAGCGCAATCAAGGTTGCTTCACTTGGCGGCTCAAGCTACCGGGTAACTGGCATCAAGTCCAGCACGCCATTGGTAGTCCGGTCAAGCCAGCAAAGCATCTACTACTACGTTTCCGTTGACAACGTAATCACCAACCAGGGGACCCTGCAAAGCGGTGAAAAGCACACGGAAACTGTCAAGAAGGGGCAAACTTTGATCGTTTACCTGGGGACTGACACTGGCGTGACTGTAACTGTTGGCGGCAAGAAGATTCCGTTCACTCCAATCAACGGCACGACCCGTTTGACTATCTACCTGGGTGGCAGCTCTGCTTCAGCAAGCAGTTCCGCGGCAAGCAGCACGACTACCAACACTAACACTAACACCAATACCAGCACGAGCTACAGCAGCCGGGCAAGTTCCAGCGTGCAAAGCTCAGCTTCCAGCCGGCCAGCTACTTCCAGCTCCAGCGTTCAATCAAGCTCACAAGCTTCATCCAGCGCTGCTCCAAGCAGCCAGTCATCAGCTGCGCCATCATCATCTGCCGCTTCCAGCAGCAAGCAATAAGAGAAGAATGACCATTAATTCTTAAAAGTGAGGAATTTAAAGCAATGAATTTACCAAATAAACTGACTGTTTTCCGAATCTTTTTGATTCCTGTCTTCATGATCCTGCTGATTGCCCAATGGCCAGCCGGCTCATTCACCCTGGCAGGGACTGAAATTCTGTGGAGCCGGGTGGTGGCTATGATCGTCTTTGCCGTTGCTTCAGCAACCGACTGGTTTGACGGCCACATCGCCCGCTCCCGGGGACTGGTAACCAACTTTGGTAAGTTTGCTGACCCGCTGGCCGACAAGATGCTGACCATGACGGCCTTCATCTTCATGGTGGAATTGAACCTGGCTCCGGCTTGGGTCGTAGCCATCATCGTCTGCCGGGAACTGGCTGTGACCGGCCTGCGCCTGATCGTGGTTGAAAACAACGGCAAGGTTATGGCCGCAGCCATGCCTGGCAAGATCAAGACCACCTGCCAGATGCTGTCAATCATCTTCCTGCTCTTTGGTGACATCTTCCACCTGGGCACCATCCTGCTCTACCTGGCCTTGATCTTCACGATCTACTCCGGCTACGACTACTTCCATTCTTCATGGGACGTCTTCAAGGGCTCAATGTAAGCATTTAGAAAATCACTATTCTTTTAAAAATGAGTATCAGCGAGGTACTCATTTTTTATTTTTTTAAGTCAGATTAAGGAAAAAAGGGCTTTTTTCTTGTACTAGTAAGTGGAGGGGAAATAATTTGAACGTTAGTTCGGATTTTTCTTGCTTTTTACCTGGCCTTCAAAGTATAATGTTTATTAGTAAGTTTCCAGGAGGGAAAAAATTTGGCTAAAGATGAAAAACAAGCGGCTCTTGAAGCGGCTTTAAAGAAAATTGAAAAGAACTTCGGTAAAGGCGCGGTCATGCGGATGGGCGAGAAGGTCGACACCCAGATCTCGACTGTTCCGTCAGGCTCACTGGCCCTGGACGCGGCCCTGGGCGTGGGCGGCTACCCGCGGGGCCGGATCGTGGAAATCTACGGGCCGGAATCTTCCGGTAAGACGACCGTTGCCCTGCACGCCGTAGCTGAAGTGCAGAAGCGGGGCGGCACGGCGGCCTACATCGACGCGGAAAACGCCATGGACCCGGCTTACGCTGAAGCCTTGGGCGTGGACATCGACCAATTGATCCTGTCTCAGCCAAACACTGGGGAAGAAGGGCTGCAAATCGCGGACACCTTGATCTCCAGCGGGGCCATTGACATCGTCGTGGTCGACTCCGTTGCCGCCCTGGTGCCGCGGGCCGAAATCGAAGGTGAAATGGGTGACTCCCACGTCGGCCTCCAGGCCCGCCTGATGAGCCAGGCCTTGCGCAAGCTCTCCGGGACGATTGCCAAGACCAAGACCATTGCCATCTTCATCAACCAGATCCGGGAAAAGGTCGGCGTCATGTTTGGTAATCCCGAAACCACCCCAGGTGGGCGGGCGCTGAAGTTCTACTCAACCATCCGGCTGGAAGTCCGCCGGGCGGAACAGATCAAGCAGTCTACCAACGTTATCGGTAACCGGGTCAAGATCAAGGTGGTCAAGAACAAGGTTGCTCCGCCATTCAAGGTAGCTGAAGTCGACATCATGTACGGGCAGGGGATCTCCCAGTCCGGCGAACTGCTGGATATGGCTGCTGACCAGGACATCGTCGACAAGGCCGGGGCCTGGTACTCCTACCACGGTGAAAAGATCGGCCAGGGCCGGGAAAACGCCAAGAAGTACCTGGAAGAACACCCGGACGTTTACGAGGACATCCAAACCCAGGTCCGCAAGGCTTACGGGATCGATGCTGAATCTCTGGAAGAAAAGGAAAATCCGGAGAAGGTCAAGGAGCAGCGGGCTAAGAAGGCAGCTGCTAGCGAAGAGAAGCCAGCCGAGCCGGCAAGTCCGGAAAAGACTGATAAATAGGCCATTTTTGGCCAAGAGAAAGATTGCCAAGAGAAGTCTGGCAATCTTTTTTGTTTCCGCAAATGCAGCTAAGGAATTGACTTGACCAAAAATGTAACATATGATTAGTAATGTGTGAATAATTCTAAATACAAAGGCGACGTAACTCATGATGAATAATACTATATTTCTTCTCGCAACAGTCGCTGTAATTTTTCTTATTTCACTTGTCGTGGGATGCCTGATTGGTTATGCCATCCGGAAGAATGCCTGGGAGACCAAGGCGGAAAACGCCCGGCAGAGCGGAGAGGCAATTTTGGCCAAGGCGAAAGCCGAAGTCGAAGTCGCCAAGGCCGAGGTCCAGGCGCAGAAGCAGGCCGCTGAAGCCGTTAAGCGGGATGCTGAGACGGAGAAGAAGGCCAAGATCCTGGAGGCCCAGGAAGAAATCAGGGATTACCGGCAGAAGGTTGAAGACGAGCTGAACGGGCGCCGCGATGAAGCGGCCCGCAAGGAAAACCGCCTTCAGCAGAAAGAAGATACCCTGGATCACCGCAGCAGTCTGCTCGATGACCGGGAGAAACAACTCACACAAAGGAAAGACCAAATCAAACAGCAGGAAGAAAAAGCCGCTGGTTTGCTGGAAGAAGCGCACGGGCTGGTCGAGAAGCAGAATGACAAGCTGCTGGAAATCTCCCGCTTAGACGAAGAAGAGGCCAAGAAGATTGTTCTGGCCCAGGTCTCCGACCACCTAACCAAGGAGAAGGCGGAGCTGATTCGG
The DNA here is from genome assembly GCF_046938665.1 of Lactobacillus delbrueckii subsp. bulgaricus. Classification (GTDB taxonomy): domain Bacteria; phylum Bacillota; class Bacilli; order Lactobacillales; family Lactobacillaceae; genus Lactobacillus; species Lactobacillus delbrueckii_C. The sequence goes on along the minus strand of NZ_JBKZCD010000001.1, from coordinate 183,297 downwards.
GCTAACGAGGAAGAAATCAGTGCCAGAGCCGACCGCTTTGCCCACCAAATCATCGTGGATGCCATCCAAAGCAGCGCGGCGGATACGGTCGCGGAAACGACCGTGTCAGTCGTAGACCTGCCAAACGATGACATGAAGGGGCGGATCATCGGCCGCGAAGGCCGGAATATCCGCTCTTTTGAAGCCATGACTGGGGTGGACTTGATCATTGACGATACGCCAAAGACGGTTACCTTGAGCGGTTTTGACTCCATCAGACGGGAAGTTGCCAAGCGGGCCCTGCAGAAACTGATCAAGGATGGGCGGATTCATCCGGCCCGGATCGAAGAGATGGTTGACAAGGCGCGCAAGGAAGTCAACGACGATATTTACGAGGCTGGTGAAAGTGCCTTGATGGAACTGGGCATCCACCGGATGAACCCGGAACTGGTCAAGATCCTGGGCCGGCTGAAGTACCGGACTTCCTATGGCCAGAACGTGCTGGCGCACTCGATTGAAGTCGGGAAGCTGGCCGGGACCATGGCAGCTGAACTTGGTTTGGATGAAAAATTAGCGGTTCGCGCGGGATTATTACACGATATTGGCAAGGCAATCGACCATGATATCGAAGGCTCCCACGTAGAAATCGGTGTTGAATTGACCCGGAAATACCATGAACCGGACCTGGTGGTCAACGCGATCGCTGCCCACCACGGTGACGTGCCGAAGCTCTCCTTCATCGCTGACCTGGTCGTGGCGGCGGACACGATTTCCTCCGCCCGGCCTGGGGCAAGAAGCGAAAGCTTGGAGAACTACATCCGCCGTTTGACGGAACTGGAAGACATTGCTGGCAGCTATGACGGCGTCAAGCAGGCATATGCCATCCAGGCCGGCCGGGAAGTCCGCGTAATGGTTGAGCCAGGCAAGATCTCAGATGATGAGACCACGGTTTTGGCCCACGAAATCCGGGACAGGGTCGAGAAAGAACTCGATTACCCGGGCAATATCAAGATCACCGTAATACGGGAGAAACGTGCCGTGGCAGTTGCCAAATAAAGCAGAAAGTCCAGATTGAATTCTGGACTTTTTTGTTAGCATTTGGCAAATCGCCTTAAAGCCCGGTATAATTAACTCAACTAGACTCAGAAAGCAGAATTTCATGTTTAAGATTATCGTTGACCTTTTTTTACTGGTGATCATCCAAGTAGCGATCACGCCTTTCATCCGGCGCCTGGCCTTTGTCCTGGGGGCGGTGGACAATCCTAACGCCCGCCGGGTCAACAAGAAACCCATGCCGACTATCGGGGGGCTGGGGATTTTCGTGACTTACAATATCGGGACCTTCATCTTGCTCAGAGAGCAGTTCCCGACCCACGAGCTCTTTGCCCTTTTGCTGGCGTCCAGCGTGATCGTCTTGACCGGGATGATCGATGATATTTTAGAACTCAAGCCCGGGCAAAAAATGGGCGGGATCTTCATCGCGGCCATGATTACCTACTTTTTGGCCGAAATCCGGATGACCGAGCTGAATATTCCTTTTACCGGCCAGACCATCAATTTGCCCTGGTATCTCAGCCTGCCGATTACCATCTTCTGGATCCTGGCCTTGACCAACGCGGTCAACTTGATTGACGGCTTAGACGGGCTGGCGGCCGGTGTGTCCTGCATCTCGCTTTTGACCATGGGGATTGTCGGCTACTTCTTCTTGCGTAACCAGGGCCTGTACGTGCCGATCGCCTGCTTTATGCTGGCGGCCTGCCTCCTGGGCTTTTTGCCTTACAACTTCAACCCGGCCAAGATCTTTTTAGGGGACACCGGGGCCCTCTACTTGGGCTTCATGATCTCGGTTTTAGCCTTAAAGGGCTTGAAGAACGTGACCTTTATTTCTTTGCTGGTGCCGGTGATCATCTTGGGTGTGCCGATCTCTGATACGGTCTATGCCATGATCCGCCGCAAGCTGAACAAGAAGCCGATTTCCCAGGCGGACAAGCACCACCTCCACCACCAGCTGATGAACTTGGGCTTGACCCAAAGGCAGACGGTGCTGGTGATTTACGCCCTGTCCTTGATCTTCTCCTTCGTGTCCATGCTCTTCCTCTTGTCGCCGATCTGGGCCATGGCCCTCTTGCTGGTCGGCCTCTTGATCGCCGTTGAGCTCTTCGTGGAATCGATCGGCCTTTTAGGGGAAAAATACAAGCCCCTCAGCCACTTGATTAACCGCCTGGTTTTACATAGCACCCACACTAAGGAGCCGGACGTTGAAGTCTGGCACCAGGGCGAGGCCAAGCCCCAGAAGTGGCAGGAGCGGTCCAAGGGGGGGCACAAGCCTGCTGAGAACAATAGCGGTAAAAAACAATAAAGCTGAACAGACAAAAGAAAATGACCAAGCAGAAATGCTTGGTCATTTTTGGTTAGAATCTTTTTTCTCCGCTTTTAACGGGAATTTCGTTATAGCGCTGGTCCCCCTTGATTAGGTCCGGTTCCCCGTTCAAGAGCTCGGTTAGATCGCTGATAAAGGGGTCAATCTGGTCCAGGTCCAGGTAGATGGAAATGGTGATGTTTACGCCATATTCAGTGCCGGCAACGAAGACCTCTTTTTCCTTAAGGAAGTGGTCAACCTTGTCATAGCGGTTGTAGGGGATGGTAAAAATCAATTCCTGCTGCTTAACCCGCTTGACGATGCCGATGGCTTCAGCTGCTTCGCTGACGCTGGAAGAGTATGCCCGGATGAGGCCGCCGGCCCCTAATTTGATTCCGCCGAAATACCGGGTCACGACGACGGCGACATTCTTCAGGCCCATTAATTGCAGGGTCTTTAATTCCGGCACCCCGGCCGTACCGGCTGGTTCGCCGTTGTCGCTGCTTTTGACCCGGTCGTCATTAAGGCCCAAGGTGTAGGCATAGGTGTTGTGGGTGGCGTCATGGTACTTTTTGCTGGTCGCGGCAATAAAGTCCCGGGCCTCTTCCTCATCCTGGACCCGGGCAAGGGTCGCGATGAAGCGGCTCTTCTTGATGACCAGCTCATGCTGGCCGTTTTCTTTGATTGTTAAAAAATCTGCTTCTTTTGACAAAAAATCATCCCTTTTTGGTGTATTAGTTAGTGGAGGCGAAAAAAATGACAGAAGAAAAAGAATCTCTGGCCGGCCGCCAATGGCTGGTTGACAAAGTGGATAATAGCATAAAAGAGGGGCAGACGGCAATTCCCGCCATCGAAAATGGCATCTGCCAGCGCTGTGGCAGCTCCTGCTGGGCGCGCTTGCCGTCGGGCTTTTTGTATTGCCGTGCTTGCGTGGGCCTGGGCCGGCTGGATGAGGGCAAGCTTTTGGTCCGCCAGGCGGCTGGCAGTCATTACCCGGCCAGGGCGGGGATGACCTGGACAGGGCAGCTGCAAGAGCGGCAGGAGGGTGTGAGCCGCTTTTTATTGGAGAAATTTGCCGTTAAAGAAGACTGCCTGGTTGAGGCCGTGACCGGAGCGGGGAAGACGGAGATGATTTTTCCCTTATTGGCTGAGGCTTTCAGCCGCGGCTGCCGGGTAGCCATTGCCACGCCCAGAATCGACGTGGTCAATGAGCTTTACCCCCGCCTAGCAGCAGCCTTCGGGGAGGTGGAGATCGGCAAGTACCATGGCCGGGAGGAAAAGGAAGCGGCCAATGAGCAGCTGGTCATCTGTACGACCCACCAGCTGCTGAAGTACTACCAGGCCTTTGACCTTTTGATCATCGATGAGATCGACTCCTTCCCATATGCCGGCAATCCCCAGCTGCATTTTGCCGCGGGCAATGCCGTTAAAAAAACGGGCAGCCGGGTCTTTTTGACGGCTACTCCGCCTGAGGACCTGCTAAAAGCGGCCAGGCAGGGGAAACTGGCCATCGTCAGGCTCAACCGCCGCTTTCACGGCTATCCCTTGCCCGTGCCCCGGCTGGACCTGTACGTCAAGCCCTTTTTGACCAAGGGCCGCCTGCATCCAAAATTAGCCCGGCGGATCAAAATGGCGGCCAAAAGCGGCCACCCCCTCCTGGTCTTTTTGCCCAGAATCGCCCAGATGCCCCAGTATTTTGCCGCTGTCAAAAGGCTCCTGCCCAACTTGCGCCTGGCAACCGTCTATGCCCAGGACCCGGACCGGCTGGAGAAGGTGGAAAAATTCCGTAAAGGCGACCTGGACCTGCTTTTGACGACCACAATCTTGGAGCGGGGGGTGACCTTTAAGCATGTCTGGGTGATCATCGTGGCCGCTGATGATGAGATTTATTCTGCCGCCAGCCTGGTCCAGATTGCCGGCCGGGTGGGCAGAGACAAGCAGGATCCGGACGGGCTGGTGCTTTTTTGCTACCGGCGCTACAGCCGGCAGATCAGAAGCGCGGTCAAGCAGATTAAGGAGATGAACCGGGGATGAGTCTTTGCCTTTTTTGCGACCAGCCTTTTACCGGAGATTTGGACATGAGGCGCCTGCTTTTGCCGGGCAAAAGCAAGACTTCCTGCCTGTGTCCATCCTGCCGCCAGCAGTTTGACCAGATCGGCCCCGCCTTTTGCCCCCAGTGCGGCCGCCAGCAGGATAGGGGGGAAATCTGCCAGGACTGCCAGAAGTGGCGGCGGATCTACCAGGGGAATTTTTTGCGCAACCAGGCCGTCTACTGCTATAACCAGGCCTTTCATGACCTGATGGTCCGCTACAAGCGCTACGGGGACTACCTGCTCTGCCAAGTTTTGCAGGAATTGGCCGCCCCCGCTGTTAAAAAATTAGCAGCCGACTACTACGTCCCGGTCCCGACTTCACCTGAGCACCGGAAAAAGCGGGGCTATGACACGGTCTGGGAAATTTTTAATCCCCTTTTGCCCTTAACGCCCCTTTTAGCTAAAAAGGCTGGGGCTGGAGCCCAGGGGGAAAAGGACAAAAAAGCCCGGATGCAGGCCAAGCAAAATTTCTTTTTAAATCCGGAATTTAGGGGTACAATAACAGGCAAGATCATCCTTTTGGATGACATTTACACCACAGGCCGAACACTTTACCATGCGCGCGACGCGATTGAAACGGCTTTTCCTGAATGCCAGGTCGAAAGTTTTTCAATTAGTCGCTAAATATTTTCACAAAGCGCTTTCAAGTTTGGTATAATATGAGTGTAAAGAAACCGCGCAAGCGGGAAAGGAGATAATTATTATGTTAAAGTACAATGTTCGTGGCGAAAATATTGAAGTCACTGAAGCTTTGAGAGACTATGTTGAAAAGCGCTTGACCAAGTTGGAAAAGTACTTTGATCTGAGCCAGGACGTAATCGCTCATGTAAATCTGAAGGTATACCGTGACCACTCAGCTAAGGTTGAAGTAACCATTCCGCTTCCATACCTGGTTTTGAGAGCTGAAGAAACTACGGATGACATGTACCGCAGCATTGACTTTGTTTCCGAAAAGCTTGAACGCCAAATCAGAAAGTACAAGACCCGCGTCAACCGCAAGAGCCGTGAAAAGGGCGTTGAAGAATTCTTCATCCCTGAAGAAGCTCCGGTTGAAGAGGAGAAGGAAGAAAAGGCCCCAATGTTCAAGATTGTCCGCAACAAGCGGGTTAACTTGAAGCCAATGGACCCAGAAGAAGCCATCTTGCAAATGGACATGCTGGAACACGACTTCTTCGTCTTCCAAGACGCTGAAACCAACGGCACCAGCGTGGTTTACCGCCGCAACGACGGCAGCTACGGCTTGATTGAAACTAACGAATAGTTTCGCCGCTTATCCAACTGAATACTAAGGCTACAAGCCAGGCAGGGCACGATGATTATTGTGCCCTGCTTATTTTTGTAGATTATTTTAATTTTTGGCATTTACATGTTAAAATTATTCTGTGATTTTAGACTAAATATCAGAATTAAGGACGATTAGATGGCAAACATTTTAAAGAAGTTATACAACGCTGATAAAAGAGAACTTAAGCGTTTTGAAAAAATTGCTGACCAAGTAGAGTCATACGCTGACCAAATGGCCGCTCTCTCTGACGAAGAATTGCAGGCCAAGACGCCGGAATTCCGGAGCCGGATTGAAAAGGGCGAAAGCTTAGACGACCTGCTGCCGGAAGCCTTTGCCGTATCCCGGGAAGCTTCCAAGCGGGTTCTGGGCCTGTACCCATTCCGCGTGCAGATCCTCGGCGGGATTGCCCTGCACCGGGGCAACATTGCCGAAATGATGACCGGTGAAGGTAAGACCTTGACGGCCACCATGCCGGTTTACCTCAACGCTTTGTCTGGCAAGGGCGTGCACGTTGTTACTGTCAACGAATACCTGTCCAGCCGTGACGAAACTGAAATGGGCCAGCTTTACCGCTGGCTGGGCCTGACGGTCGGCTTGAACGTCAGCACCATGTCCCCGGAAGAAAAGCGGGAAGCTTACGCCTGCGACGTAACTTACTCAACCAACTCTGAACTGGGCTTTGACTACCTCCGGGACAACATGGTTGTCTACAAGGAACAAATGGTGCAGCGGCCGCTTAACTACGCCATCATCGACGAAGTTGACTCCATCTTGATCGACGAAGCGCGGACGCCTTTGATCATTTCCGGTGAAGCTGAACAAGCCAACGCCGACTACGTCCGGGCTGACCGCTTTGTCAAGAAGCTGGTGGAAGACAAGAGCGACAATGACGCCGATGACGATGAAGACCACGGCGACTACAAGATCGACTGGCCAACCAAGACTATTTCCCTGACCAGAACCGGGATCCAGAAGGCCTGCGACCACTTTGGCCTCAAGAACCTTTACGACGTTGAAAACCAGAAGCTGGTTCACCACATCGACCAAGCCCTGCGGGCCAACTACATCATGCTCAAGGACATCGACTACGTTGTCCAAGACGGTGAAGTCCTGATCGTTGACTCCTTTACCGGCCGTGTTATGGAAGGCCGCCGCTACTCAGACGGCCTGCACCAGGCCATCGAAGCCAAGGAAGGGGTCAAGATCCAGGAAGAATCCCAGACCCAGGCCACGATTACTTACCAGAACTACTTCAGAATGTACCAGAAGCTGTCCGGGATGACCGGTACGGCCAAGACTGAAGAAGAAGAATTCCGTGAAATCTACAACATGGAAGTCATCACCATCCCGACCAACCGGCCAGTTATCAGACAGGACATGCCCGACCTGCTCTACCCGACCCTGGACTCCAAGTTCAAGGCCGTGGTTGACGAAATCAAGGAGCGGCACGCCAAGGGCCAGCCAATCCTGGTCGGCACGGTGGCCATTGAATCTTCTGAACGCTTGAGCCACATGCTGGACAAGGAACACATCCCGCACGCTGTCTTGAACGCCAAGAACCACGCCAAGGAAGCAGCCATCATCATGAATGCCGGCCAAAGAGGGGCAGTTACGATTGCCACCAACATGGCCGGGCGTGGGACTGACATCAAGCTGGGGCCTGGCGTCAAGGAACTGGGCGGTTTGGCCGTAATCGGGACTGAAAGACACGAATCCCGCCGTATCGACAACCAGCTGCGGGGCCGGTCCGGCCGGCAGGGTGACCCGGGTTACACCCGCTTCTACCTGTCCTTGGAAGACGACTTGATGAAGCGCTTCGGGGGCGACCGGGTCAAGGACTTCCTTGACCGCCTGTCCGACAATGACGACGACAAGGTCATCGAAAGCCGCTTGATCACCCGCCAGGTTGAATCAGCCCAAAAGCGGGTTGAAGGGAACAACTACGACACCCGGAAGCAGACCCTGCAATACGACGACGTTATGCGGATCCAGCGTGAAATCATCTACAAGGAACGGATGCAGGTTATCGATGAGCAGCAGTCTTTGAAGAGTGTCTTGCTGCCGATGATTCACCGGACTATCGACCACCAAGTGGACATGTTCACCCAAGGCGACCGGTCGACTTGGCGCCTGGACTCCTTGCGCGACTTTATCGTGTCCAGCCTGGCCAGTGAAGAATACGTTGATTCAGAAATCGACTTCAAGACCTTCACGCCAGATGCCCTTAAGCAGCAGCTTTACCAATTGGTTGAAGACAACTACCAGGAAAAGGAAGCTGCCCTGGCTGATCCGGAACAAATGCTGGAATTTGAAAAGGTGGTTATCCTCCGCGTAGTTGACGAACACTGGACCAACCACATTGACGCCATGGACCAATTGCGGCAGTCAATCGGCCTGCGGGGCTACGGCCAGCTGAACCCGCTGGTTGAATACCAGGACTCCGGCTACAACATGTTTGAAGAAATGATCAGCGACATCGAGTTTGACGTGACTCGCCTCTTCATGAAGGCTCAGATCAGAAACAACTTGAGTCGGTAATAAATCAGCAAAGAGGGGGCGGGAGCCCCCTCTTTTTGGTTATAATTGTAGTGAACAAAAAAGATTATTTTTAGCAAAGGAAAAAGACAATGGAAATCAGTGAAATTCAAAATGCTTTAGACGAGTTGCGGACCCGGCTTAACCATTTCAGGGGGTCTCTTTGACTTCGATAATATCAGCGAAAGCATTGAAATCAACGAAGCCAAGATGGCGGAACCGGGCTTTTGGGACAATCAGGAAAAGGCCCAGAAATTGATCAGTGAGACCAACCTGCTCAAGGAAAAGCGGGACTCCTTCCTGGCTCTGGAAAAAGACCTGACCGATGAAGAAACGGCCCTGGAATTGCTGCGCCTGGAAGCAGACGCAGACCTGCAAAAGGACACCGAAGACCAGCTGGCCAAGCTGCAGGAAGAGTTCCACCAGTATGAACTGAACCTGCTCTTGTCGGGCGAGTACGATGACCATAATGCCTTGATGGAAATCCACCCGGGGGCCGGCGGCACTGAAGCCATGGACTGGGGGAACATGCTGCTCCGGATGTACCAGCGCTATTGCGACTCCCGCGGCCTTAAGTTTGAAGTCAACAACTTTGAACCAGGTGATGAAGCCGGCTTAAAGAGCGTCAGCGTCCGGATTTCCGGCAAGAATGCCTATGGGCTGCTGAAGTCTGAACATGGCGTTCACCGCCTGGTCCGGATTTCGCCTTTTGACTCAGCCAAAAGACGGCATACTTCTTTTGCCTCGGTTGAAGTTATCCCCGAAGTCGATGACTCCATTGAAATCGACATTGACCCTAAGGACCTCAGAATTGACGTCTACCGGTCATCCGGGGCGGGCGGCCAGCACATTAACAAGACTTCCAGTGCCGTTCGGATTACCCACATCCCAACCGGGATCGTGACGACTTCCCAGGCCCAGCGGTCCCAGTTCCAGAACCGGGACACGGCCATGAATGAAATGCGGGCTAAGCTTTTCCACCTGGAAGAAGAAAAGAAGCGCAAGGAAAAGGCGGCCTTGAAGGGTGAGCAATTGGACATTGCCTGGGGATCGCAGATCCGGTCTTACGTCTTCCACCCATACAGCATGGTCAAAGACCACCGGACCGGCTATGAAACCGCCGATGTGGGCGGGGTGATGGACGGGAAGCTGGATCCCTTCATCTACGCCTACCTGCAGTGGCGTTTGAGCCAGGAGAATCCAGAATAAGAGGAAAAATATGTCATTTACCACGATAGTGCTGCTGGTTTTGGCGGCGGTAGTCGCCCTGGCCCTGCTCTCGGTTTTCTTCAAGGCCTTGATTGCCTTGTTGCCGGTGGGCCTGGTCGTAATTTTGCTTTTATGGCTCTACTACCGCTTTTACTGGCGGAAGAAATACAAGCTGCCCAGCCGGCCGGAGCCCGACTGGTTCAAGCCAGGCCAGGCAGATCCGGAGCGGCCGCGGAAACAGGCGCAAGATGTGACAGTGCGAGATGTTGATGATAGTGAGGCACATGATGACGAACACGGTAAAACTAACTGAGCTCATTAATGACAATTCCAACCTGCGGGTTCTGCAGGGACAGGAATGCGTGGCTGGCAAGAAGATTTCGGTTTCCGACGTTTACCGGCCGGGACTGGAATTGAGCGGCTACTTTGACTTTTACCCGGCTGACCGGGTCCAGCTTCTGGGCAGAACGGAAATTTCCTACGCTGCCCGGCTGGACCACGACCTGCGCCGGAAAGTTTTTGAAAAAATCTGCCAGAAAGAAACACCCTGCCTGCTGGTTTCCCGCAACCTGCCGGTGCCAGTTGAACTGAAGGAGGCGGCAGAAGCAGCCGGGACTCCGATCTTGATTTCCAACGACGCCACGACCTACTTGATGAGCATGATCACCCAGTACCTGGCCGTCAAGCTGGCGGAAAGAAGCAGCGTTCACGGGGTCCTGGTTGAAGTCTTCGGGATGGGGGTCCTCTTGACCGGGGAATCCGGGGTCGGCAAGTCCGAAACCGCCCTGGCCCTGGTGCAGCACGGCCACCGCTTGATCGCTGACGACCGGGTGGATGTCTACCAAAGAGACCACGAGACCGTGATTGGGGAAGCTCCTCGTATTTTGAAGCACTTGATGGAAATCCGGGGGATCGGGATCATTGACGTCCTCAAGCTCTTCGGGATTGGGGCCATCAAGGATGAAACTGAGATCTCCCTGGTCATCAACCTGACCAACTGGGACTCCAAGGCCAACTATGACCGTCTGGGCTTCCAGGAAAATACCCGAATCATCTGCGGGATCGCGGTTCCCCAGGTCACTATTCCGGTCAAGGTCGGCCGGAACATGGAAAACATCGTGGAAGTGGCCGTCATGAACTTCAGAGCTAAGGCCATGGGCTTTGACGCGGCCAAGACTTTTGATGAAAACCTAACCAGTCTGATCGCGGAAAATACGGAAGAAGAAAAGCGGGGTGAAGACGACTAGTGACTTTAGCATTGAATCCAATCGCCTTCAGTATTGGGGACATTCATGTCCGCTGGTACGGAATCATCATCGCCTGCGGGATCCTGCTGGCCACCTTCATGTCGATCAGAGAAGGGCAAAGACGGCAGATCATGAGCGATGACTTCATCGACCTGCTCTTGTGGGGCGTGCCGATCGGCTTTATCGGGGCCCGGATCTACTATGTCATTTTTGAATGGAGCTACTTCTCCCAGCACCCGGATGAAATTATCGCCATCTGGAACGGAGGGATTGCTATTTACGGGGGCTTGATCGCCGGGGCGATCGTCCTTTTGGTCTTCTGCTACCGGCGCTTCTTGCCGCCATTTCTGGTCCTGGACATCGTGGCGCCGGGCGTAATGGCGGCCCAGGTCCTAGGCCGGTGGGGCAATTTTATGAACCAGGAGGCCCACGGAGCCAAGTGCAGCCTGCAGTATCTGCAAAATCTCCACTTGCCCCAGTTCATCATCGATCAGATGTACATTAATGGCAGCTACTACAAGCCGACTTTTTTGTATGAATCTTTCTTTAACCTGATCGGTCTGATCATCATCCTCTCCCTGCGCCACAAGAAGCACCTTTTTAAGCAGGGGGAAGTCTTCATGCTTTACCTGGCCTGGTACTCCGTGGTCCGCTTTTTCGTGGAAGGGATGCGGACGGACAGCCTCTACATCTTTGGCGTCATCCGGGTTTCCCAGGCCCTCAGCCTCCTGCTTTTAATTGCAGTTGTTATTTTATTTGTCTACCGGCGTGTCAAAGTCAAGCCAAAGTGGTATCTTGAAGGAAGCGGGTTAAAATATCCATACGAGAGGTAGAAAAAATGACAAAAATTTCCGTTTTAGGCGCCGGCTCCTGGGGGTCAGTCCTGGCCTCCATGCTGGCTGACAACGGCCATGATGTGGCCCTTTACGCCCACCGGCAAGTTATTGCTGATGAGATTAACCAAGACCACACTAACCTGCACTACATGAAGGACTGGACCTTGAACCCCAGCGTTTGGGCCAGCACCGACATGGGGCAGGTTCTGAAAGACTGTGACGTTATCCTGTTCGCCGTGCCGACCAGCGCGATCCGGTCAGTAGCCAAAGCAGTCCGGCAGGTCTTGGACAAAAATGGCCGCCAGCCTTACCTGGTTTCGGCCACCAAGGGGATTGAGCCGGGGACTAAAAAGCTGGTTTTGCAGATTTTTAAAGATGAAATCTACCCGGACGGCTTTGACAAGATGATCGTCCTGTCCGGTCCCAGCCACGCGGAAAACACCGCCCAAAAGGACCTGACGGCCATTACCCTGGCTTCAACCAGTCTGGACAACGCGGCCAAGATGCAGAAGATTTTTTCAAATGACTATGTCCGCTTCTACACCAGCAACGACCCAATCGGGGTTCAGGTCGGCGGGGCTGTTAAAAACGTCATCGCCATCGCGGCTGGGATCCTGGCGGGGCTGGGCTACGGGGACAATGCCAAGGCAGCCTTGATGACCCGAGGCCTGGCGGAAATCACCCGCCTGGGCGTGGCCTTTGGCGGCCAGCCTTGGACCTTCAGCGGCCTGTCCGGGATCGGCGACTTGATCGTTACTTGTACCTCAGTCAACTCCCGGAACTGGCGCTGCGGCTACCAGCTGGGCCAGGGTAAGCCCCTGGACGAAGTCCTGGCCAACATGGGCCAGGTTGTTGAAGGGGCCACGACCGTCAAGGCCGTGCACGAAATCTGCGACAAGTATTCTTTGGATATGCCGATTTCAGCTTCCATCTACAAGGTTCTCTATGAGGGGGCCAAGATCGACGATGAAATCAAGCTGATGATGAGCCGGCAGATGGGACCGGAAATTAGAATTTAAAAGAGGCTTGCAATCTTTGGAAAATCCTGTATGATATTACTTATAAAAAGTAAGTGGCAAGGAGGCTGTTTATGACCAAAGAAGTTGACGTAGTAATCATTGGTGCCGGTCCAGCCGGCATGACGGCAGCAGTTTATGCGGCCCGGGCCAACCTGAAGACGGTTCTCTTAGACCGGGGGATTTACGGGGGGCAGATGAACAACACTGCCGACATCGACAATTACCCGGGCTTTGTGGAAGTTCAGGGGCCGGAACTGGGCGAAAAGATGTACCAGACCGTGCAAAACGCCGGGGCCAGCTATGAATATGGCGACGTCCAGGCCGTCAAGTTGGAAGGCGACTACAAGCGGGTGATTACGGACAGCGAGGAATACCTGGCTCCAGCCGTGATCATCGCGACTGGATCAGAGCACAAGCACTTGAACGTGCCGGGAGAGGAAACTTATTCCGGCCATGGTGTTTCTTACTGCGCCGTCTGCGATGCAGCTTTCTTCAGAGATGAAGACGTGACGGTGATCGGCGGGGGCGACTCAGCCATCCAGGAAGGGCTCTACCTGGCCCAGTCAGCCAAGTCAGTCACGGTCGTTCACAGAAGAGACCAGCTGCGGGCCAAGCCTGAACTGCAGGAGAAGGCCTTCAAGCACCCGAAGATCAAGTTTGTCTGGAACGCCCTGACTGAAGAAATCGTCGGCGAAGACGGCAAGGTCAGCGGGATCCGTTACAAGGACAAGGTCAGCGGGGAAGAAAAGGAATTTGCCACCAAGGGTGTCTTCATTTACGTTGGCGTTTTGCCAGTGACTAAGGCCCTGGATGGCCTGGACATCCTGGACGAAAACGGCTGGATTCCTACTGACGAATTGATGCGGACCCGGCAGGAAGGGATCTTCGCGGCCGGCGACGTGCGGCCAAAGGATTTGCGCCAGGTAACGACCGCCGTGGGCGAAGGCAGCGTGGCCGGGCAGGAAGCTTACAACTACCTGCAAGCCAAGGGATTTTTGAAATAGCTATTAAAAGCAGCGGACAAGTGGTCGGCTGCTTTTTTCTTTGAGCAAAATATTGTTAGAATCTATGTTCGGGTAGTAAAATAGAATACGACTGATTATTGCAAGTTTAAGGGGGAAAAAAGTGATTAAGCGGCAAGACAATAACAAATTTGAACTCGTCTCACCATATAAGCCGGCCGGCGACCAGCAGCAGGCCATCGACCAGCTGACGGCCGGTTTTCAGGCCGGCGATAAAGAGCAGATTCTCAAGGGGGCAACGGGGACGGGGAAGACCTATACCATGGCCAATGTAATTGCCAAAATGAACAAGCCGACCCTGGTCATTACCCACAACAAGACCCTGGTTGGCCAGCTCTACAATGAATTTAAGGAATTTTTCCCGAACAACGCCGTGGAATACTTCGTTTCCTACTATGACTACTACCAGCCGGAAGCCTACGTGCCCCAGTCAGACACTTACATTGAAAAAGATGCCTCGATCAACGACGAAATCGACCAGCTGCGGCACGCGGCCACCAGCGCCTTGATGTCCAGAAATGACGTCATCGTGGTGGCTTCCGTTTCCTGTATCTACGGCTTGGGTGACCCAAGAGAATACGCAGCCAGCGTGTTAAACGTCTATACTGGCCAGGAATACGAAAGAAACACCCTGCTCAGAGACCTGGTCAACATCCAGTACGACAGAAATGACATCGACTTCCAGCGGGGCCGCTTCCGGGTCCGGGGCGACGTCGTGGAAGTTTTCCCGGCCGGCTATTCTGACCGGGCCTACCGGATTGAATTTTTTGGCGACGAAATCGACCGGATTGTTGAAGTTGACTCCTTGACCGGGGAAGTGCACGGGGTCAGAGACAGCATCTCCCTTTTCCCGGCCACCCACTTCATGACCAATGAAGACCAGCTGGCCGGGGCTATCGACCGGATCAAGACTGAGATGGACGACCAGGTCAAGAAGTTTGAAAAAGAAGGCAAGCTGCTGGAGGCAGAAAGAATCAAGCAGCGGACCACCTACGACTTGGAAATGCTGAGAGAAGTCGGCTACACCAACGGGATTGAAAACTACTCCCGGCAGATGGAAAACCGCAAAGCCGGTGAGCCGCCATACACTCTTTTGGACTTCTTCCCCAAGGATTCCCTGATTTTAATCGACGAATCCCATGCCACCATGCCGGAAATCCGGGCCATGTACAACGGGGACAGAAACAGAAAGCAGACCTTGATTGACTATGGCTTCCGCCTGCCATCAGCCTTGGACAACCGGCCTTTGAAGCTGGAAGAATTTGAGCAGCATGTCAACCAGATCATGTATGTGTCAGCCACCCCGGGTGACTATGAATTAAACCGGACCAGCCGGATCGTAGAACAGGTCATCCGGCCGACCGGCCTTTTGGACCCGAAGATTGAGGTCCGGCCAATTGAAGGGCAGATCGACGACCTGGTTGCTGAAATCAACCTGCGGATTGAAAGAAAGGAACGGGTTTTTGTCACTACTTTGACCAAAAAGATGGCTGAAGACTTGACCGACTACTTGAAAGACCTGGGCATCAAGGTCCGCTACCTGCACTCGGACATTAAAACCCTGGAAAGAATGCAGATTATCCGGGACCTCCGCTTGGGCAAGTTTGACGTTTTGATCGGGATCAACCTGCTTAGGGAAGGGATCGACGTGCCGGAAGTTTCCCTGGTGGCCATTCTGGACGCGGACAAGGAAGGCTTCCTGCGGGCCTACCGGCCGCTGATCCAGACCATGGGCCGGGCGGCCCGGAACGCCAATGGTGAAGTCATCATGTATGCTGACCGGATCACCGATTCCATGAAGCTGGCGATTGATGAAACGAACCGCCGCCGGGCCATCCAGATGAAGTACAATGAAGAGCATGGGATCGTGCCAAAGACCATCATCAAGCCGGTCCGGGACATGATCTCCGTGGTCAAGGCCGACAAGGAAGTAGAAAAGTCAGACTCCTTCGCCGACCTCAACTTCGACGAGCTGACGGCCAAGCAGAAGAAGCAGATGATCGTCAACTTGAAAGAGCAGATGCAAGACGCGGCCAAGCGCTTGGACTTTGAAAGTGCGGCTAACCTCCGCGACGCGATTATCGAGCTGGAAGGCTCAGTAAGAAAACCGATTAAGAAGAAAGGCAAGGACTTCAATGGCAGATAGAAAGATTGTCATCCGAGGTGCCCGTGAGCACAATTTAAAAGACATCGATGTAACCATTCCTAAAGACCAGCTGGTCGTTATTACTGGCTTATCAGGTTCAGGCAAGAGCTCACTGGCTTTTGACACCCTGTACGCTGAAGGCCGGCGCCGCTATGTGGAATCCCTGTCCAGCTATGCCCGCCAGTTTTTAGGGCAAATGGACAAGGCCGACGTCGACTCAATCGACGGCCTTAACCCGGCCATTTCCATCGACCAGAAGACGACCTCCCACAATCCCCGCTCAACGGTCGGTACGGTTACTGAAATCAACGACTACCTCCGCCTGCTCTGGGCCAGGGTCGGCCACCCTTACTGCCCAAACGACGGCACCTTGATCCAGCGGCAGTCGGTTGACCAGATGGTGACCCGGATCCTGGATTTGCCGGAAAGAAGCAAGATCCAGCTTTTGTCCCCGGTCATCCGGGGCAAGCGGGGCGAGCACAAGGAGGTTTTCGCCCGCATCCGCCGGGCCGGCTATGTCCGGGTGATCGTTGACGGTGAGCAGCATGACGCCAGTGAGGAATTTGCTTTAGAGAAAAACAAGCGCCATGACATCGAAATTGTGGTCGACCGTCTGGTCATCAAAGACGGGATCCGGTCCCGCCTCTTTGATTCGGCTGAAGCAGCCCTGCGTCTGTCTGAAGGCTACATGGACGTTGACGTGATCGGGGGCGAGAAGCTCAGCTTTTCAGAATACTACGCCTGTCCTCTTTGCGGCTTTACAGTCGGGGAAATGGAGCCCCGCCTCTTCTCCTTCAACGCGCCTTTCGGGGCCTGCCCGGCCTGCGATGGCCTGGGGATGAAGCTGGCGGTTGACCCGGACTTAGTGGTCCCGGATAAGGACAAGAGCTTGGCGGAAGGGGCCCTGGCTCCTTGGGCAGGGTCAAAGTACTACATGGGGATGCTGGAGCAGGCCTGCGCTGCTTTAAAGATCCCGATGGACAAGCCTTTTAAAAAGCTGACCAAGCGGCAAAGAGACATTATCTTAAATGGGTCTGACAAGGAAATCCACTTCCACCTGGAAGGGGACTTCGGGGTCAACGACACCAAGCAGCCCTTTGAAGGGGTGATCAACAATGTCGACCGCCGCTATGCCAAGCCAATGTCCAAGTTCATGCAGGAAGTCATGGGCAAGTACATGACTGAATTGCCTTGTGAGGTCTGCGGCGGCAAGCGGCTTAATGAGAAGGCCCTGGCCGTTAAGGTCAATGGCAAGAACCTGGCTGAAGCCAGCGACTTGTCAATCAAGGACGGCCTGGCCTTTTTCAAGGCAGTTGACTTAAGTGAGCAGGAAGCTGCTATCGCCAAGCCGATCCTAAAAGAAGTCTGCGACCGCTTGAATTTCCTGGTCAGCGTCGGCCTGGACTACTTGACCCTGTCCAGATCAGCCGGGACTTTATCCGGCGGGGAAGCCCAGCGGATCCGCCTGGCCACCCAGATCGGGTCCAACCTGTCCGGGGTTATGTATGTCTTGGATGAACCGTCTATCGGCCTGCACCAGCGGGACAACGACCGCTTGATCGCGTCTTTGAAGCGGATGCGGGACCTGGGCAACTCCTTAATTGTCGTTGAACACGACGATGAAACTATGCGGGCTGCTGACTACTTGATCGACATGGGGCCAGGGGCCGGCAGCCAGGGCGGGGAGGTTATGGCGGCCGGAACGCCGGAAGAAGTCATGGCCAATCCGAAGTCTTTGACTGGCCAGTACCTGCGGGGAGAAAAGTTCATCCCGGTACCATTGAAGCGGCGCAAGGGCAGCGGCAAGAAGCTGAAATTGACCGGAGCGGCGGAAAACAACCTGAAGAATATCAGCGTCGAATTCCCATTAAGCGAATTTATGGTCGTGACCGGGGTTTCCGGGTCCGGCAAGTCCACCCTGGTCAACCAGATTTTAAAGCGGGTCCTGGCCCAGAAGCTCAACCACAATTCTGCCAAGCCAGGCAAGTATGACAAGCTGACTGGCTGGAAGAATATTGAAAAAGTGATCGACATCGACCAAAGCCCGATCGGCCGGACCCCGCGGAGCAACCCGGCGACCTACACCAGCGTCTTTGACGATATCCGGACCCTTTTTGCCCAGACCAATGAAGCCAAGATGCGGGGCTATACCAAGGCCCGCTTCTCCTTCAACGTCAAGGGCGGGCGCTGCGAAACCTGCCACGGGGACGGGATCCTCAAGATCGAAATGAACTTTCTGCCGGACGTCTACGTTCCTTGTGAAGTCTGCCATGGCCAGCGCTATAATTCTGAAACTTTGGAAGTGACTTACCGGGAAAAGAATATTGCCCAGGTCCTGGACATGACGATCAGTGAAGCCTGCGACTTCTTTGTCAACATTCCCAAGATTCACCGCAAGCTGCAGACCATCGTCGACGTTGGTCTGGGCTATGTCAAGCTGGGCCAGCCGGCCACCACTTTGTCCGGCGGGGAAGCCCAGCGGATGAAACTGGCCAGCGAACTGCAGAAATTGTCGACTGGGAAGAACTTCTACATCCTGGATGAACCAACTACTGGCCTGCACACCGACGACATCAAGCGCCTTTTGGAGGTCCTCCAGCGCCTGGTGGACCAGGGCAACACGGTTTTGGTGATCGAACACAACCTGGACGTGATCAAGACGGCTGACTGGCTGATCGACCTGGGCCCTAACGGGGGCGAGCGGGGCGGCCAGGTGGTCTGCACGGGGACGCCGGAAGAAGTGGCAGACTGCCCAGAGTCCTGGACTGGCAAGTATCTCAAGCCAGTTTTGGACCGGGACAAGGCTTTGACTGAAAGCAGTCTTGCAAATAAAGAAAAAGAATCTTAATCACGCCCTAAACCTTTTCTAGAAAATATTGTAAAATGAAAGCGGAAGCCAAATAATTGTCAGAATTTTTACTTTAGTGTGAAAGGATGATTTTTATGTTTGATTCCGGCTACAACGAAAAACGCGGCTTTGACTGGGGCGTCTTCATCGCTGGGGTCATCTCCGTCGTTTTGAGCATTTTTCTCTTTGCCAACCCTGGCAAGGGCTTGCGGGGCCTGGTTATTATTCTGGCTGTCTTGTCGATCATGCAGGGGATCGCTTGGATTTCCATGTATGCCGGCTTTCACGGTATCTTTGGTCCGTCTTGGACGACCCTTTTATCGGGGATCTTTGACATTTTGATCGGGATCTTCTTCCTGTGGAATAACAAGGTCGGGGCATACACGATCGCGATCGTGGTGGCCATCTGGTTCATCGTCGACTCGGTGATCGGGATCGTCTTTGCCTGGCACCTGCGTTTCTTTGAGACCGGCTGGTATTTCTTCTTCAACCTGCTCTTGAACATCCTGGGCCTGGTTGTCGGGGTCATGCTTCTGTTCAGACCGGTTATCGCGGGGATGAGCACGGTCTACTTGATCGCGATCTACCTGATGGTCTTCGGGATCAATGAGATTGCTTTGGCCTTTATGCACCGTTAAGCATTTTAAACTGCCGATACTTAACAGATTGTTTAAGTGTTGGCAGTTTTTTTAATGGTAAAATGAAAGTAAGCAGTAAAAAAGTGTAAGGAAAAAGCAGGGAGGCAAGGGAAAATGGAAAAAAAGATTTATATTTCCTGCGACATGGAGGGCTGCGCCGGCGTTACCAGCTGGGAGCAGACCCATTATGGCCAGAAGGGCTATGACCTGGCTTTAAAAGAGATGACCCGGGAAACCGTGGCCGCGGTCAAGGCCTGCCAGCAGGCCGGCTACCAGGTGACCGTCAAAGACGGGCATGAGGATGGGATCAACCTGGATCCGGCCCTGTTGCCGGCGGGCACGGAACTGATCCAGGGCTGGGACTCTTCCCCAGAAGAAATGATGGCGGGAATTTCCGCCGACTATGCCGGGGCCATCCATATCGGCAGCCACTCTCCGGCCGGCTCCAGCGAAACGCCCTTGGACCATACGGTGGAACATGGCTGGTATTCCTGGGTCAAGCTGAACGGGGAATTGGCCTCGGAATTTACCTTCAACAGCCTCTGCGCGGCCCAGTATGGGGTACCCTCACTTTTCCTGGCCGGGGATGCCGGTATCTGCCGGCGGGCTGAGGACTTTTGCCCGGGAATCGTGACTTACGCCACTAAAAAAGGGGTAGGCAGCGCGACCGTCAATATGAGTCCCCAGGAAGTTGAAGCGGGCATCGCGACCGGGATCAAGGAAGCCTTGGCGGGGCCCGGCGGTCTGCCGCTTTTAGCTGACGAATACCTGCTGGAATTCTGCTTTTCTTCAGCAGGCCGGGCCAGAGCCGCTTCTTTTTACCCAGGAGCTGAACGAGCCGGCGAGCGGGTCGTTTCTTACCGGGCCAAGAGTATTATGGAACTCTTGACGGCGAAAATGTTCATGACGGAAATCTGAGGTGGAAGATGGGCTTAAAAGGAGAACTGTTTTTGCCCCGGGCTTATCAAACCGGAGAGAAAAACGACATAACCGATGTTCCGGGGGTCAAGGTGGGCCAGGTGACCCTGCGAAAGGGCGGGGTTAATACCGGTGTCACGGCAATCTTGCCCGGGGATAATATTTTTAAGCAAAAAATGCTGGCCAGCGGCCAGGTGATCAACGGCTTCGGTAAAACGACCGGCCTGGTTCAAGTGAGTGAGCTGGGCACTTTGGAGACTCCGATTCTCATGACCAATACTCTGGCCGTGGGGACCTGCTGGACGGCCTTGACCCGCTACATGCTGGACCGGAACCCGGAGATCGGCCTGACAACCGGGACGGTCAATCCGGTCGTGATGGAGTGTAACGATGGGGATTTGAACGATATCAGGTCTCTGCCGGTTAAAGAGAGCGATGCTCTGACGGCTTTAGCTTTAGCTGAGGGTAATCCGCCCCTGCTGGAAGGTAATGTCGGTGCCGGAACCGGGATGCGCTGTTTAGGTTTTAAGGGCGGCATCGGGTCAGCTTCACGGCTTTTGGACCTGGCTGGGAAAAAATATCACGTGGCCAGCCTGGTCTGCGCCAACTTTGGGGCTTTTGGCAAGTTGCGGGCCGGCGGCCGCCTTTTGGGCCAGGAATTAAAAGCCGCCGTTTTGGCCCGGGCGAAAGTAGAAAATAACCAGCTTTATGCCCGCTATCAAAAAGACCAGGGGTCAATCGTGATGGTGATCGCCACCGACCTGCCCCTCTCCAGCCGGCAACTAGGCCGCCTGGCCCGCCGGAGCGCGGTTGGCTTAGCCAGAACCGGGTCGTATATCGGCGATGGTTCTGGCGACATTGCCCTGGCTTTTTCCACGGCGCAAAGGGTCAGCCATTTCGCCAAAGAAGCGGAAAGCTTTAGCTTTTTGCCGGACAGCCAGCTGGACCCGGTCTTTGAAGCCGGGGCGGAGACAATCGAAGAAGCGGTCTTGAGTGCCCTGGTCCACGCAGAGACCTTGACCGGTTTTCAAGGGAGAAGGGTCTACGGCTTAGGGGATTTTTTATAAAAATAGTAGAGAATAGGAATGCAGCTAGGACGAAATGATTGCCAAGACGCGGCACGCCCGGTATGATAGAGTTTAACGTTTTATGGGAGCAATACGGAATCATGCATGAAAAATACAAGAAACAGCTGTTGATTTTGACGGGGATGAGCGGGGCCGGCAAGACGGTCGCCGCCCACTCATTAGAAGACATTGGCTACTTCGTGGTTGACAACCTGCCCCCGGAATTGCTGGGCAATTTCTGGGACTTGATGAACACTTCGGAAGACTTTGAAAAAGTTGCCGTGGTGATTGACCTCAGAGTCAAGTCCTTTTACAAGGACCTGATCGACGAAATCAACTCCCTGGAAGACAGCGGCCAGACCCAGGCCACGATTGTCTTTTTGGAAGCTTCTGACGACACCCTCGTGGCCCGCTACAAGGAAACCCGCCGCTTGCCGCCTTTAGCGGAAAACGGCCGCCTTTTAGACGGGATCCGGGATGAACGCCGCCTTTTGACTCCGGTGAGAAACCGGTCTAATTACATTTTGGACACCTCCAAGATGACGACGAAGGAATTGAAGCAGAAGCTGCAGAGCAAATTCGGGGAACTCCACAAGCCAAAATTTGGGATTGAGGTCATGTCCTTTGGCTTTAAGTACGGAATGCCGATTGACGCCGACATCGTCATGGACGTCCGCTTTTTGCCTAATCCCTTCTACATTCCGGAACTGCGTCCTTTCACGGGGCTGGACAAGCGGGTCTTCAACTATGTCATGGACAAGGATGAAACCAAGGTCTTCTACGACAAGCTGCTGGACCTCTTGCTGACAGCAATTCCCGGCTACATTGACGAAGGCAAGGAAAAACTGACAATCGCCATCGGCTGCACGGGCGGTCAGCACCGCAGCGTCTCGATTGCCCAGCAGCTGGCGCGCGACTTGTCTGAAAAATATCCGGTTGACATTACCCACCGGGAAATCAGCCGTTATCTCAGAAAGTAGGAATTCAGCATGTCAATTGGCGAAAACAAGATCATCCGCATCATCAAGCGCCGCCGGCCCCGGGTGGTCGTCATTGGCGGGGGGACCGGCCTGCCGGTTATTTTGCAGGCCTTGAAAAAGCAGGACGCGGAGATTACGGCGATCGTGACCGTCTCTGACGACGGTGGTTCATCCGGGATCATCCGCAACTACATCAACGTCGTTCCCCCGGGTGACATCCGCAATGTCTTGGTTTCCTTGAGCGACCTCTCGCAAGAAAAAAAGCAGATCTTCCAGTACCGCTTTGAATCAAAGGACTCCTTTTTCTCCGGCCACGCCATCGGCAACTTGATCATCGCGGCCTTAAGCGAGATGCAGGGGAATATTTTTGACGCTGTCCAGACCTTATCAGACATGATGGAGGTCGATGGTCACATTTATCCTTCGGCTAACGAACCTTTGACCTTGAACGCGGAATTCATGGACGGCAGCCAGAGCAGCGGGGAAGTGGAAATTACCAGCCAGCACAAGCAGATCAAGCGGGTCTGGGTAACAGCTGATGACGGTGAGCCGGCAGCTCCCAGTCCGGTGATCGAGGCCATTATGCAAGCCGATGCTATTGTCCTGGGGCCGGGGTCCTTGTTTACCTCGATTCTGCCTAACTTGATGATCCCGAATGTTGGCCAGGCAGTCCGGGAGACCAAGGCTGAAGTGGTTTACGTCTGCAACATCATGACCCAGGCCGGGGAAACGGTGGGCTTAAGCGATGCCGACCACGTCCGGGTCATCAACCAGCACCTGGGCGGCAATTATATCGACACCGCCCTGGTCAACGGGGCCCAGATCGACATGACCAAGTTCCATCCGGAAGACTATGATGAGTATTTAAAGCCGGTCGCCAACGACTTTGCCGGCCTGCAGGAACAGAACTGCCGGGTGATTACGGACGACTTTATCGACCAGAGAAGCGGCCTGGTCTTCCATGATGGCGACAAGGTGGCCAGGGAAATCATTGACCTGGCCCTGCAGGAAATGTTTAAGAGAAAGTAGGAAGTTAATGGCGAGTTATGCCAGTGAGGTAAAAAAAGAACTGACTTCAATCGAGGTTCATCCCGAGCACGCTAAGGCGGAACTGGCGGCCTTTTTGCGGATGAACGCGGTTTTGAGCCGGCATGACGGGCAGATGAGCCTGGACATCGTGACGGAAAACCCGGCCATTGCCCGGCGGATTTTTTCCCTGATCAAGACGGCCTACGGCTTTGAGCCCCAGCTGATCGTGACCCGGAAGATGAAGCTGAAGAAGAACCACCAGTACCTGGTCAGAGTGGCCCAGATGGTCAGCGAGATTATGGCGGATTTAGAGATCTATTCCCCGGAAAAAGGCTTCATCACCGGGGTGCCGGACAAGATCAAGCATTCCGAGCAGCGGTCAATGTCCTACCTGCGGGGGGCCTTTTTGGCCAGCGGCAGCGTCAACAATCCGGAAACCAGCCGCTACCACCTGGAAATCTACTGCACTTATGCCAACCACTGCCAGGACTTGCAGGAGATCATGAACAAGTACTTTGACCTCAATGCCAAGGTGACGGCCCGCAGAAGCGGCAGCATCGTCTACTTGAAAGAAGCGGAAAAAATCGGCGACTTCCTCCATGTGGTCGGGGCGGTCAATGCCATGCTGGCCTTTGAGGACCTGCGAATCATGCGGGACATGCGCAATTCCGTCAACCGCCTGGTCAACTGCGACACGGCCAACCTCCGCAAGACGGCCAGCGCGGCCGCCAAGCAGGTGGAAGACATTGAATTGATTGACCAAAAGCAGGGCCTGGAGTCTTTGCCGGAGAAGCTGGCCAGCCTGGCCCGCTTCCGCCTGCAGCACCCGGAACTTTCCCTCAAGGAACTGGCTGAGCAGGTTCCCGACGGGCCGATTTCCAAGTCCGGGGTCAACCACCGCTTGAAGAAATTGCATGAGATCGCGGAAAATCTCCGCTAATAAATAATAAGACAAGAAAAAATCCAGACGGCTATTTCAGTCGTCTGGATTTTCTTTTTCCGATAAGCGGATTACTTGTTTTGGTTGACCATGATGTCGTCAATCAAGCCGTAGTCCTTGGCTTCCTGAGCGGTCATGTAGTGGTCGCGTTCAGTGTCGCGCTTGATGGTTTCGATGTCCTGGCCGGAGTCCTTGGCCAAGATTTCATTGATCATCTTTCTGGTCTTCAGGATTTCTTCAGCGGCAATCTGGATTTCCGTGGCTTGCCCTTGTGCCCCGCCCAAAGGCTGGTGGATGAGGACAGTAGCGTGCGGCAGGGCAAAACGCTTGCCCTTTTCGCCTTCAGCCAAAATGATTGAGGCCATGGAAGCTGCCATACCGGTGGCAATGGTGGAAACTGGTGACTTGATGAAGTTCATGGTGTCCACGATAGCCATGCCGGAAGTGATCACGCCGCCTGGTGAGTTGATGTACATGTAAATGTCTTTAGTATTGTCTTGCGCGTCAAGGAAAAGCAGCTGGGCAATGATGGAGTTGGCCATTTGGTCGTTAACTTCACCGCTCAGCATGATGATCCGGTCCTTCAGCAAGCGGGAGTAAATGTCATAAGCGCGTTCGCCGCGGGCCGTTTGTTCAATAACTGTAGGTACTAACATAATTTTCCTCCTAGTGATTGGATTAGCACTCATTTGGATACAGTGCTAATTAAAACACTCCTGGCCGGGTCTGTCAAACTTGGCGCACTCTTTTTAAAAAAATAAACTGGTGCTATAATTTCCTTGTGTAAAAAGGCTTTTTTAGCTGGAAAGAATCTAATTTATGTAGAAAGAGGAAAAAAGAAATGGATAAGAAACTGCTCTGCTCTCTGTTGCTAGCGGCGGCCTTTATTGGCCAGGCCCAAACGGCCCAGGCGGCCACGGTCAGCAAGATGCCGGGGACAAAAAACATGGGGATCTATGCCAAAGTAACTAAGAAGGGCGCTAGCAAGAAAGTGACGACCACTAAGTACTTTAAGTACAGCAAGATCCAGTCAACGGCCAGCAAGAAGACCAAGAAGGGGACCTACGACTACATTTATGCCAATGGCCGCCCTTTAGGCTGGGTTAGTGAAAAGTGGTTTGCCAGAAACAAGATTTCCGCGGCCAAGCAGATTTACCTGGTCAAAGATGACAACCGCTTTAACTATAAGGACGCCATCAGCTATGTAACCGACGCTCACGGGACCATGGTGGACCCGGCTAATGGCGCGGTTAAGGCCAGTCTGTCCGGGGACAAGCTGACTTTTACTTATGGCAAGGCCAAGACGACCGTTAAATTGGTGAAGATGGCCAACCCGAACCGGGGCCTTAAGCCGGCAATTTCTGCCAAGAAGGGCCCTAAGGAAGTGGCCAGCACGAGAAAGCACTCCGGCAGCTCCAAGAACTGGAACGCCGCCCACCGCTACGGCACAGAGACCAGCAGCAACCGCTGGACCAGTGGCGGCTTGACCTTGGCCACCCAGCTTTGGGAACCTCGCAACTTGAGCCTGGAGACCAATGACTGGCAGCAGGTCGGCCCCGTTATGGAAGGCTTGGCCGTAAATGGCGGCTGGGCTTACAGCAGCTGGTACCGGTCAGCTGCCGCCAGCGACCAGCTTAAGGGCAACATCGTGGCCTTCAACATGAAGAAGCTGAACAAGTACCAGGCCCAGTACCTGTCACCGCGCAGCTACCTTTACAAGAAACTGAGTTTTGGCAAGTTTAAGAGCTACTCCCAAAATGTCAAAGTGAGCCCGTACCTGCGATTAGGCCACGGCCAGTCCCTGGGGGCAAGTTCAAAGTACATCTACGTTCTGGCCAACGAAAACAAACTGCCAGGCGGAGCAAGCAACGGTTTTTACTCGGAAGAAATCCTGCAGCTGAAGAAGAGCGACTTGACTATTAACAAGGTCTGGAGCATCCGGGTTGATGTCGGCACGTCTGGCCGCTACTTCCACAACGCCGCTTTTGCCGGCGACAATACCATGTACGGGGTCTTCCACAACGCGGCCTTTGGCCGTTATGAATTCTGGCGTCTTAACCTGGTCAACAACCGCTGGCAGGTCAGCCAGGTAACGGCAACCCAGAGCCACTTTGTTAAGCAGCAGGCCGGCAATTCTCCGGTCCAGGGCTTCAGCGTGGGCGGCGGCAACATGTACCTGGCCTTCAACAACTTGATCTTCAAGTTAAAGACTGACGGGACTTATCAAAAGACCTGGAAGCATGTCTCCAACCGGGAAATCGAAGGCCTGGCCAGCGATGGCGGCCAGCTTTACGCTCAATTGGCCCAAAGAGGGGAAATTCTTTCCGGCCGCTGGTAAAAAGCTGAAAAATAGCCTTGACAGAGGAAAGGCTTTCCAGTAAGATTAGTTAAAAATAAATTAAATGTTAACCGAGAGGTAAAAAAGATGAACTTTCAAGCAATGGTAAAAGAAAGCTGGCAATTCAAGTAGAGATTGTTTCGCGGGGCGATTCAATCTGTTTTGGCTTGAATCGCTGTCTGAATTGCTGAAAGTTGATCAGGGTCCGGATAGTAAATAAATCTATCCGGATTTTTCTTTTAGAGACAGAAAAGGAGGATCCAGGCGGATCCTCCTTTTTATTTTGCTTTCGGTTCGTTTGTTATTTTTTCTGTATTTACAGTACTTTAGTTTTTGCTTTAATTTGCGAGGTAACAGAATGAAAAAGGTGCTCGCGGCCTTTGCCGCAATCTATCTCTTTTTAGCAGCTGCCCTGTTTATCAATATCAAGCCGGCGGCCCAAAAGAGCAAGGAAGTCAGAGTGGGGGTCTTGACCCTGATGCGCCACCCGGCCTTGGACGAAATCTACCGGGGCTACAAGGCCGGCCTGGCAAAGTCGGGCTACAAGGTCAAGATCGACTATCAAAACGCCAACAATGACCAGAGCAATCTGAAGACCATGGCGGAAAAGCTGGTCAACAGCCAGGACCAGGTCCTCTTCGGGATCACCACCCCGTCTTCCCAGGCCCTGGCCAACGCGACCAAAAAGAAGCCGATTGTCTTAGGGGCAGTGACTGACCCCAAGGGGGCGGGCCTGGTGAAAAACAACAAGCGTCCCGGCGGCAACATCACCGGGGTCAGCGACCGGGCGCCGATCAAGCAGCAGCTCAAGTTGATCCAGCGCTTTTTGCCCAAGCTGCAGACCCTGGGGATCATCTACACCTCAAGCGACAGCTCAGCCGTGTCTGGCTACAAGCAGATCGTCAGCTACTGCAAGCAGATGGGGATCAACTACAAGGCCTACTCCATTTCCAACAGCAATGACTTAAACCAGGTCTCCCAGCAAATGCTGACCCAGGTTGACGCGGTGATCGTGCCGACTGACAACACGATTGCCGGGGCCATGCAGACCCTGGTCAAAAACGCCAACGCGGCTAAAAAGCCGGTCTTCCCGGCCGCCGGGACCATGGTTAAAGACGGGGGCCTGGCCACCTACAGCGTGGACCAGTACCAGCTGGGCTTGATCGGGGCCAAGATGACCGTCCAGATCTTGCAGGGCAAAAAGCCGGGCGACATGGCCATCCGTTATGTTGAACACGGCACCCCGTATCTTAACCTCAAGGAGGCTAAGAAGCTGGGCATCAAGGTTCCGGCCAGCTTCTTGAAAGAAGCCAAGTCCAAGGGCACCATCTACAAGTAGTTTACAAGGAGGATTTTTATGAATTTGATCGTATCGGCAATCGGCCAGGGCTTCTTATGGGGGCTCCTGGGCCTGGGCCTCTTTCTCAGCTTCAGAATCATGAACACGACGGATATGACCGTGGAAGGGACCTTCCCTTTAGGCGCGGCCGTTTCCGTCAGCCTGATCGTGCAAGGGACCAACCCCTTTTTAGCCACTTTGGCCGCCTTTGGGGCGGGGGCTTTAGCCGGCCTGGTCACGGCCCTTTTGATCACCAAGGGCAAGATTCCCAGCCTTTTAGCCGGGATTTTGACCATGACCGGGATCTACTCTATCGACTTGATGGTTATGGGCAAGTCTAATGTCTCCCTTTTAGGCAAAAAGACCATCTACTCCCTGGCCTTTTTGCAAAAACTGCCCCAGTACTTTGACAGCGTCGTTGCCGGCACCATCTTGATGGTTCTGGTCACCTGCGCCTTGATCTGGTTCTTGTCAACCGACTTTGGCCAGGCCTTTATTGCCACGGGTGACAACCCGCAGATGGCCAAGTCTCAGGGGATCAGCCCCCAGCAGATGACGGTGGCAGGCCTCATGATTTCCAACGGTCTGGTTGGCCTCTGCGGGGCGGCGGTCGCCCAAAGCAACGGCTACGCCGACGTGAACATGGGGATGGGGACGATTGTTATTGCCCTGGCCTCCATCATCATCAGTGAGGTTGTCTTCAGAAACCTTGGCCTGGCCAGCCGGTTATTCGCGGTCAGCCTGGGCAGCATTATCTACCGCCTGCTCTTATTGGCAGTTCTCCAGGTGGGCCTGTCTTCAAACAACTTGAATTTGATTTCTTCACTGGTTCTGGCCGCCTGCATGATGCTGCCGCAAGTTGAAGAAAAACTCCGCCTCAAGCAGACTTTTATGAAAGGAATTAAGCATGACTAGTCAAAATTTACTGGAACTGACCGATTTGGAAGTGGTCGTAGGCCGCGGCACAAGCGAGGAAAACAAGATCCTGGGCAAGCTCAGCCTCAAGATCAAGCCAGGGGACTTCATCTGCCTGCTGGGCGGCAACGGGGCCGGCAAGAGCACCCTGCTCAATGTTTTGGCCGGGGCCATCCAGCCGACCAGCGGAAAAATCCTCCACGCCGGCAAAGACATCAGCAAGGAAAGCGAGGTCAAGCGCAGCAGCTACATCGCCCGGGTCTTCCAGGATCCCAAGCTGGGGACGGCGCCCCGGATGACGGTGGCTGAGAATCTGCTTTTGGCCGCAAAAAGAGGGCAGAAGCGGGGGCTGAAGCTGCGCCGGCTGAAGGAAAACATTCCGGCCTTCAAAGAAGCCCTGGAGAAGGTCAACCCCGACCTGGCCGGCAAGCTGGACCTGCCGGTCGACCAGCTCTCAGGCGGCCAGCGGCAGGCCCTGAGCTTCGTCATGGCTACCTATAATAAGCCGGAGCTTCTGCTTTTAGACGAGCATACCGCGGCGCTTGACCCCAGATCCAGCCGCAAGCTGATGGAGGCAACCGATGAACAGATCCGGGCCAAGAAGATCACCGCGGTGATGATCACCCACCATATGGAAGACGCTTTAAAGTATGGCAACCGCCTTTTGGTTTTAGACCATGGTCAAATCAGCCACGACTACCAGGGCCAGGCCAAGCAGGACTTGACCCTGCAGGACTTAGCTGCCTTGTTTGACTGATAAAGAAGAGGCAAAACAGACAGAAAAATAAAACGAAAAAAGACAAAAAGAAAACCGCTGCTGAAAAGCAGCGGTTTTCATATGATGGACCCCCTGGGAGTCGAACCCAGATTTCAAGAACCGGAATCTTGCGTGCGATCCATTACACTAAGGGTCCCAATCACAGTTATTAATTATAGCAGAGATTCAGAGAATGGGAAGGGGTTAAAGCAAAAAAATTGTAAAAACTTGTAAAGTATCTGCGAAAAAGGCTAAGAAAGTTATAAAACAGGCTTTTCGCCCGGGCTGGGTCAGAAAAAAACTTGCATACGGAGCGAATTCTGTTATACTAAGAGTGTCGAGAGAGAAATGGAGATTGAAGCGAAGTCTTGTTTCTCTTATATTTTTAAGCAATGTGGGACAGGGAACGACAACAGTGTGGTCGGGAAGCGTCCCACTAGAAGGATGGTTACTTTGAACACGGATTTATCCCTGCTCGAACTGCTTGTTCCCGATGCTTTAAAGATCTTTCGACAAAGATATCTCATCCTTGAACAGATCAGCCTGCATGCTCCGATCGGCCGCCGGACGGTGGCCAGGCAGCTGGGGCTGAGCGAGCGGAACATCCGGACCGAAACTGATTACTTGCGTGACCAGGGTCTGATCGAAATCAAGAATTTCGGGATGTTCTTAACTGAAAAAGGAGAGAGTGTTGTAAAAGATGCAGCACCAATTGTTGATCGACTTTTTAATGCCAGCCAAGCAGAAGTATGGTTGGCCCAGGCTTTAGGAATAGATCGGACAATTATCGTAGCTGGCGACGCGGACCTGCAGAGCCGGGTTTATGACCTGGCTGGCGAAGAGCTGAATTCAGCCTTGAATCTGCTCTTGCCCCTGGCAGACTGCATTGTCACCGTTATGGGCGGCAAGACGATCGCCAAAGTGGCCAAGAAGCTGAACCGCAGCTTGAGTGAGAACCGGAGCTTGATCTTCGTCCCTGGCAGAGGGGCATTGGGCGGCCGGGTCAACACGGAAAGCAACGCGGTCGTTCAAGAAATGGCCCGGGCGACCGGCGGCAGCTATGAATCCCTCTTTTTACCGGAACATGTTTCCAAGGACGCTTACCGGTCTTTGGTCCGGGATCCGGAAATCAGCGGGGTGCTGCAGGATATCTCCCAAAGCGATGTCGTGATTCACGGCATTGGCCTGGCCAGTGAAATGGCCAGGAGGCGGGGCTACGATTCAGTTGCCCTGGCACGTCTGCGGGAGAACAAGGCCGTCACCGAATGTTTTGGATGTTTCTTCGATGAAGAAGGCCACGTTGTCGAACGCATCAGACAGGTTGGATTGCAGTTCGAGAACTTAACGAATGTCCCGCATATTCTGGCAATTGCCCTTGGCACGAGAAAGGCCAAGGCCATCAAGGCCTATATGCGCAACGCTCCTCATCAAACCTGGCTGATTACTGATGAGGCAGCCGCAAATCAGATTTTAAACGGGTCATCCCGCTTAAAATAAAATGTTGTTTATAGTTCTTAAGGAGGACTTTTCGAATATGACAGTTAAGATTGGTATTAACGGTTTTGGCCGTATTGGTCGTTTGGCATTCCGTCGTATCATGGACTTGGGTGAAGAAACCAAGGACATCGAAGTTGTTGCTATCAACGACTTGACTACTCCAGCTATGTTGGCTCACCTGTTGAAGTATGACTCAACTCACGGCACTTTCGACCACGAAGTTTCAGCTACTGAAGACTCACTGGTTGTAGACGGCAAGAAGTACCGCGTATACGCTGAACCACAAGCTCAAAACATTCCTTGGGTTAAGAACGATGGCGTTGACTTCGTTCTTGAATGTACTGGTTTCTACACTAGCAAGGCTAAGTCACAAGCCCACCTTGACGCTGGTGCAAAGCGTGTCTTGATCTCAGCTCCAGCCGGCAACGACTTGAAGACTATCGTTTACTCAGTAAACCAAGACACTTTGACTGCTGACGACACTATCGTTTCAGCTGGTTCATGCACTACCAACTCACTTGCTCCAATGGCTAACGCTTTGAACAAGGAATTCGGTATCGAAGTTGGTACTATGACTACTATCCACGCTTACACTGCAACTCAAAAGGTTTTGGATGGTCCTGACAGAGGCAACAACTTCCGCAACGCCCGTGCCGCTGCTGAAAACATCATTCCTCACTCAACTGGTGCTGCTAAGGCCATCGGCCTGGTATTGCCAGAATTGAACGGCAAGCTTGATGGTCACGCACAACGTGTCCCAGTTAAGGACGGTTCAGAAACTGAACTTGTTACTATCTTGGACAAGAAGGTAACTGCTGAAGAAGTTAACGCAGCTATGAAGAAGTACGAAAGCCCATCATTTGCTTACAACGCAGACCAAATCGTTTCTACTGACGTATTGGGCATGACTGCTGGTTCAATCTTCGACCCAACTCAAACCCAAGTTATCACTGCAGGCGACAAGCAACTTGTTAAGACTGTTGCTTGGTACGACAACGAATACTCATTCACTTGCCAAATGGTTCGTACTTTGTTGCACTTTGCTACTCTTTAATTTAAAGTTCTCTAAATTGAATTAGTAGTGTGAAAGAAGGCGGAGGGAAATTTCTTCCTTCCGCCTTTTTTCGATGAATATAGGAGATTTTTTCAATGGCTAAATTGATTGTTTCTGACGTAGACGTTAAGGACAAGAAGGTTTTGGTTCGCGTTGACTTCAACGTGCCGATTAAGGACGGCGTTATCGGCGACGACAACCGTATCGTGGCTGCTTTGCCAACTATCAAGTACATCATCGAAAACGGCGGCAAGGCTATCTTGCTTTCCCACCTTGGCCGGATCAAGAGCGATGAAGACAAGAAGAGCTTGAGCCTGGCTCCAGTTGCCAAGCGTTTGGGCGAATTGCTTGAAAAGCCTGTAACTTTCGTACCTTCAAACGAAGGCAAGGAAGTTGAAGACGCCATCAACAACATGAAGGACGGCGACGTAGTTGTTTTGGAAAACACCCGTTTCCAAGACATCGACAACGACTTCGGCAAGCGTGAATCAAAGAACGACCCTAAGCTGGGCGAATACTGGGCATCATTGGGTGACGTTTTCGTAAACGACGCCTTCGGTACTGCTCACAGAAGCCACGCTTCAAACGTTGGTATCGCTACGGCCATGAAGGCTGCCGGCAAGCCAGCAGCTGCTGGTTTCCTGCTTGAAAAGGAAATCAAGTTCCTGGGCAACGCTGTTGCTAACCCAGTTCACCCATTCGTAACTATTCTTGGCGGGGCTAAGGTTTCTGACAAGATCGGCGTTATCACCAACTTGATTCCAAAGGCTGACCACATCATTATCGGTGGTGGTATGGCTTACACCTTCCTTAAGGCTCAAGGTCACAGCATCGGCAAGTCCCTGGTTGAAGATGACAAGGTTGAATTTGCCAAGGAATTGTTGGAAAAGGCTGGCGACAAGCTGGTTCTGCCAATCGACAACGTAGCCGCAACTGAATTCAACAACGATGCTGCTTCAGAAGTTGTTGGCCAAGATATCCCAGACAACGAAATGGGCTTGGACATCGGTCCTAAGACTGTTGAACTCTTCAAGAAGACTCTTGAAGGTGCCAAGACTGTTGTTTGGAACGGGCCAATGGGCGTCTTCGAAATGCCAAACTTCGCCAAGGGTACTTTGGAAGTTGGCCGTGCTTTGGCCGACTTGCCAGACGCTACTACTATTGTCGGCGGTGGTGACTCAACTGCTGCTGCTAAGCAATTGGGGATCGCTCCTAAGTTGACTCACATCTCAACTGGTGGTGGCGCATCTCTTGAATACCTTGAAGGTAAGGAATTGCCAGGTATCGCTTGCGTTTCAGACAAGTAGTTTAGTAGGAGGATTTTTCAAATGTCACGTACCCCAATTATTGCTGGTAACTGGAAGCTGAACATGAACCCAAAGGAAACTGTTGAGTTCGTAAACGCTGTTAAGGACCAATTGCCAGACCCATCAAAGGTTGAATCAGTGATTTGTGCACCAGCAGTTGACTTGGACGCCTTGCTGAAGGCTGCCGAAGGCTCAAACCTGCACGTCGGTGCAGAAAACTGCTACTGGGAAAACTCCGGTGCCTTCACTGGTGAAACTTCTCCAGCAGTTTTGAAGGAAATGGGCGTGCAATACGTCATCATCGGCCACTCAGAACGCCGTGACTACTTCCACGAAACTGACGAAGACATCAACAAGAAGGCCAAGGCTATCTTTGCCAACGGCTTGACTCCAATCCTTTGCTGCGGTGAATCATTGGAAACCCGGGAAGCCGGCAAGGAAAACGAATGGGTTGTCAGCCAAATCAAGGCTGGCCTGGAAGGCTTGACTAGTGAACAAGTTTCCAAGCTGGTGATCGCTTACGAACCAATCTGGGCGATCGGCACTGGCAAGACTGCTTCAAGCGACCAAGCTGAAGAAATGTGCAAGACTATCCGGGAAACTGTTAAGGACTTGTACAACGAAGAAACTGCTGAAAACGTCCGCATCCAATACGGCGGTTCAGTAAAGCCAGCCAACGTCAAGGAATTGATGGCTAAGCCAAACATCGACGGTGGCTTGGTTGGTGGTGCATCATTGGTACCAGACTCATACCTGGCTTTGGTAAACTACCAAGACTAATTTTTGACTGTCATATCAAAAAACGCTCCTTCGGGAGCGTTTTTTCTTTGTTTGGTATTCTTGCTTTTAAAACTTTTTTCTAAAAAATCTCAGTCTATCAGTTGACAACGCTTACAAAGGTGGTATTATATAAGTGTAAACAAAAGAAAAGAGTTAATATTCAAGGAGGATACTCCACCAGAAAGTTTAGCTTAAATTCGCAGAGCATCACTAAATTAGGCTCGGGAAAGGACTGAGACCACCATAAAATGCAGTCGACAATTGAAGATAGAAGAAGTTCCTAACGGTTAAGTACGTGAGTAGATTAACTGTTAGGAACTTTTTGTTTGCCCGGAAAGGGCGCTTAATTGTCATTTTTCTCCTGACTATAGTAACATGAATTGTAGGAAAACAATTTATATAGAAAAATAATAAGGAAAAGGAGAAAGAAGGATAAATGATCCGTAAGGCAAGAAAAAGTGACTTTGAAGCGGTTTACCCGATTTTGAACCAGATTTTTGACGAGATGGACATGGATACCATCAACCGCCTGCCGGAGAGCCAGTTCTACGACTTGATGCGGCTGGGTTTCATCTCGGAAAACTACCGTTATTCCTACAACCGGATCTGGGTCGAGACTGACGAAAACGACCGGGTCCGGGGGATGATCTGCATGTACCCGGACAAGGCCCAGGGCATTATTGACGTGGTACTCAGAAAGGAAATGGCCAAGGTCGGCCTGCCAATGACCACCGATATCTTTACCGACAAGGAAGCCCAGAAGGGGGAATGGTATATCGATGCCTTAGCTGTCTCTCCGCGGGACTGGGGGAAGGGGATTGCCAGCCGCTTAATGGAACTGGCCCCGAAACTGGCCAAGAAGCACGGCTACAAGAAGGTCAGTTTAAACGTGGATCTAGAAAACCCTCGCGCACAGCAATTATACTTGCGCAAGGGTTTCAAAACGACTAATTCAATGACTATTGGCGACCGCGTTTACGACCATATGGTAAAAGAAGTTTAAAGAAGCTGGCCGTGCTGGTCGGCCGCCGGTTGAGATTTGGAAAAAGGTCCGGCAGGTTGAGCGGGGTGACGTGCCACTGGGTGAAAAGGACCGCGATCAGCAGAATAAAGGGGGTATCTTCCTCCCGGCTGATCTGGCAGGTCAAGGTCACCCCCTTGTCGGCTACCACGGTGTCAACGGAAGCCACCTTCTTAAAACCGTCCCGGAAGGAATAGCTGCCC
Source organism: Lactobacillus delbrueckii subsp. bulgaricus (assembly GCF_046938665.1). Lineage (GTDB taxonomy): Bacteria > Bacillota > Bacilli > Lactobacillales > Lactobacillaceae > Lactobacillus > Lactobacillus delbrueckii_C. The sequence goes on along the minus strand of NZ_JBKZCD010000001.1, from coordinate 147,936 downwards.
TGCTTGATGCTGCCATTGACCCAGTAATTGAGCCGGGTAATGTAGAACAAGTTGGTCTGGGGGCTGTTGACCTTCTTGACGTGGACCAGGGAGTGGTGAACCACATCCAGGGTGTAAGAAGCGATCAAGCCGGTGCCATCGCTGAACAGGCGGCCGATTTCATTGCCGCTGGTGTCCAGCAGGTAAAGGGTGTGGTTGGGATTGTCCAGCCGGCCGCGGATGGAGCCAAAGGGCTTGCCCTCCTCATCGGTGATTGGAATCTGGCCCGTGCGGCCTTCCTGGGTCAGGTAGAGGGTGTAAATCATTGGTCCTGCTCTTTTTGATTGTCGGCAATGATCTTGTCGATAGCCCAGGCTACCCCGTCCTCATTGTTGCTCTTGGTGACGAAGCTGGCAATCGTCTTGATCTGGGGAACGGCATTGCCCATGGCTACGCCGGTGCCGGCAGCCTGGATCATGCTTTCATCGTTCAGGTTGTCGCCGATGGCCGCGATTTCTTCACGCTGGATGCCCTTGGCCGCCGCGTAGTCCAGCAGGGACTGGCCCTTTTGGGCGCCGGCGGCGTTGATTTCGATGTTGTCGGCCGCGCTGGAAGTGATGGACAGCTTGTCGATCTCTTCGATTTTCTTGATGACATCGGTGAAGGCGTATTGACCCCGGGAGTCAAAGACTAAAATCTTCATTACTTCCGTACCTGGTTCGTCCATCAAGTCTTCGTAGCTTGGCACCTGCTGGATGCTGACGATGGCCGGCTTGCTGGCTGAAACCAAAACAGCCTCCTTGAAGGTCAGCATTGGATTCAGTTCCACCATTAAGTGGGCCACGTTGGTAATTCGCTGGCTCAAGTCTTCTGAGTAGACGTGGTTGCTGGTAACCAGTTCGAAGTAAAAGCCTTCCTTCTTAAGCAGGCGGCAGATCTTCTTGGCCGTTTCCAGCTTCAAGGGATTCTTGACGATCAAGTTGCCGGCCGTGTCAAAGACCAGGCCCCCGTTTAAGTTGATAAAGCCGCAGTCGATCCCGTATTCTTTAAGCATTGGCTGGGATTCATGGGGTGCCCGGCCGCTGGCCACCATGAATTCGATGCCGTTTTCTTGGGCGCGTTTAATGGCTTGAACATTGGCGTCAGAAATTTCCATAGAAGAGTTCAGCAGGGTCCCGTCCAAGTCACAGGCGATCAGTTTAATCATGTTATTTCCTCCTTGTTGTTATCGATTTCATAATAACATAAAGGAGGAAGTTTGATTACTGCAAAGCGTTTCTTTATTTGAAAAAAGTTGTCGTGAATTATTTCACTAGTTTCTTTAAATCAAGGGGCAATCATGGTAAGATTGACTAAGGTGAATTACAGATGAAACATTTTATTGGAAATGATTGGGACCAGGTGCTTGCCCCGGTTTTTGAAAGTGATGAATATCACACGTTGCATGATTTTTTGAAAAAAGAATACCAGACCAGGCAGATCTACCCGGACATGTACCATATCTTTACGGCCTTCAAGCTGACCCCTTTTAAAGACACCAAGGTTGTCATTTTGGGCCAGGACCCCTACCACAATCCCGGCCAGGCTAACGGCATGAGTTTTTCTGTCATGCCGGGCACGCCCCTGCCACCGTCCTTGCGCAATATCTATAAGGAGCTCTATGACGATGTTGGGGCCCAGCCGGTCAACCACGGCTACCTTAAACGCTGGGCCGACCAGGGCGTTCTCTTGCTCAATGCCGTTTTGACCGTGCCATACGGCCAGGCTAACGGCCACCAGGGCAAGGGCTGGGAAATGGTGACAGACGCCGCGATTAAGGCCTTGAGCGAGCGGGGGCGGGTTGTCTTTATCCTGTGGGGCCGCTTTGCCCAAAATAAGATACCCCTGATCGACCAGGACAAGAATGTCATTATCAAGTCAGCCCACCCGAGTCCTTTTTCGGCCAACCGTGGCTTCTTTGGCTCCCGGCCCTTTTCAAGATGCAACGCGGCCTTAAAGGAGTTTGGCCTGGCCCCGGTTGACTGGCAATTGCCGCCTGACCCGGAAGCATGATTTTTTGAGGAGATTATTGATGGAAGTTTTTGAACAATTAAAGCAATTGATTAAGCAAAAAGACAAGCAGCGGATCGTTTTCCCGGAAGGGGAGGACCCGCGGATCCTGACGGCGGTCAGCCGCTTAAAGCAAGATGACTTGGTTGAACCGATCGTCCTGGGGCAAAAGGACCAGGTCCTGGCTTTGGCGGAAAAAGCCGGCTTGGACATGACCGGGATCGAAATCGTGGACTACCAAAACAGCCCGGACTTTGGCGAGATGGTGGAAAAGTTCCATGAACGGATGGCCGGGGGCAAGCACTTCCAGACCATGGAAGAAGCGGAAGCTGCCTTGCGCGACGCTAACTTCTACGGGACCATGCTGGTTTACACCGGCCAGGCCGACGGGATGGTGTCCGGGGCGGCTCACTCAACGGCCGACACGGTCCGGCCAGCCCTCTTCATTTTGAAGACCAAGCCGGGGATGCACCGGATTTCCGGTTCCTTCATCATGGAAAGAGGGGAAGAAAAGTATGTCTTTGCTGACTGCGCGATTTCCATCGACCCGACCAGCGACCAGCTGGTTGAATTCGCGGCCCAGTCAGCTGCTACGGCCAAGATGATCGGGATTGACCCCAAGGTGGCCTTCCTCAGCTTCTCAACCCACGGCTCAGCCAAGGGCCCGCAGGTAGACAAGGTGGCCCAAGCGGCCAAAATGTTCAAGGAAAAGTACCCGGACATCCCGGCGGACGGCGATTTGCAGTTTGACGCGGCCTTCGTGCCGGCAGTTGCTGAACTTAAGGCACCTGATTCAGCCGTTGGCGGCCGGGCTAATGTCTTTATCTTCCCGGAACTGCAGTCAGGCAACATTGCCTATAAGATTACCCAGCGCCTGGGCAACTTTACGGCCATCGGGCCGGTTTTGCAGGGGATTGCCAAGCCGGTCAACGACCTCTCCCGGGGCTGCAGCGCTGATGACGTCTACAAGATCGGGATTTTGACGGCAGCTCAAGCCGTTATGGAAGGTTAAAAAAGAAAGTGATGACAGAATTAGCAATCAATTCCGCTGCTGACATGCAGGCCTTTGGCGCCGCCCTGGCCCAAAGCGCTCAGCCCCACGACCTTTTGCTCTTAAAAGGGGACCTGGGGGCCGGCAAGACCACGCTGACCCAGGGCTTCGGCCGGGCTCTGGGGATAAAGCGGCCAGTCAAGAGTCCGACCTTTACCCTGGTCCGGGAATACCGGGAAGGGAAGCTGCCCCTTTTTCACATGGACTTTTACCGACTGGAAGGCGATGACCTGGCTTCAATCGACTTAAATGACTACCTGGCTGAAGAAGGCGTGGTCATCATTGAATGGCCCCAGGTGATCCAGGCCGACTTGCCCAGCGACTTTTTAGAGCTGGTTTTGACCCGGGTGGACGATTCCTGGGATTCAACCAAGCGCCTGCTTGAACTCGTCCCGCACGGGCAAAGAGCGGCTGCCTGGGCAGAGAACGCCTGCCGCCTCTACCAGGAAAAGCAGTAAAGCAAAAATAAAAGCAGAAGTAAAAGTAAAAACAAAAGAAAAATGGATCAGCTTGCTGCTGATCCATTTTTTGCCTAGACTTGGTAGACAAATTTTTTCAAAAGCTCGCTGCCCCGTTTCTCCTCTTCTTTTAAGAGGATACCGGCGCAGGCTTCGCTGTCGCTTAAGGCATTGTGGTGGTGCCAAAGCTCCACGCCCAAAAGGTCAGAGACAGTGTTGAGCTGGTAGTTATCCAGGCCCGGCTCCAATTCCCGGCTGACCTTGAGGCTGTCTAAAACCAGGTAGTGGGGCTCGGCAATCCCGTAGCGGGCCAGGGACTGCTTCATTACATTGCAGTCAAAGCGGGCATTGTGGGCTGCCACCAGCATCCCCGGCTGAAAAAGGGGCTGGATCTTGGGCCAGACCTCGGCCATGGTCGGGGCTCCCGCCACGTCTTCAGCCGTAATGTCGTGGACCTTGACCTGCTGGGCGTCAAAAGCCATCTGGGGGTTGATGACCGTGTAAAAGCGGTCGATAATCTTGCTCTCCCGCACTAAAACCAAGGCCAAAGAGCAGGCGCTGGCCGGGTGCTGGTTGGCAGTTTCAAAGTCCATGGCGACGAAATTCATCATAAGCAAAAGCCTCCGTTTGCGTGTAAGTCAAATTAAGCCAAGCAAACTTGGTCCAAGCTAGTATAACACAGCGTGAATGCGGTAAAATATCAAAAGGAAGATTTAGAGGAGGCAATTTTAATTGAAGCTGTATGACTTAAAAGCGCAAGGACTTGATTTGCAAGAAAACATTCCTTTGAGCCGCTATACTTTTACCCAAACCGGGGGACCGGCAGAATACCTGGCTTTCCCCAAGACTTTGGCAGAATTGAAAGAACTCTTGGCCGCGGCCAAGGAGGAGCAATTGCCAATTACGGTGATCGGCAACGCGTCCAACTTGATTATCCGCGACAAGGGGATCAAGGGCCTGGTGATCATTTTAACGGAAATGAAAGAGATTAAGGTCGAAGCTGACAAGGTCCACGCCCAAGCCGGGGCCAGAATCATCGATACCTCTTTCGCTGCTGGGGAAGCCGGCCTGTCCGGCCTGGAATTTGCCGCGGGCATCCCCGGCTCAGTCGGCGGGGCGGTCTTCATGAACGCCGGGGCTTACGGCGGTGAAACCAAAGACTGCCTGGAAAGCGCCACGGTCGTCACCAGAGACGGTGAGGTCAAGACCTACACGAACGCTGAGCTGCATTTTTCCTACCGGCATTCCCTTTTGCAGGAAAATGACGAGATCGTTATCGCGGCAACTTTTGCCTTAAAAGCAGGTGACAAGGCAACTGTTTTGGACCAGATGAATTACTTGAATGCGCTCAGAAGCTACAAGCAGCCCCTGGAATACCCGTCCTGCGGTTCAGTCTTCAAGCGGCCGACCGGCCACTTTGTCGGCCCGATGATTATCCAGGCCGGCCTGCAGGGCAAGCAGATCGGCGGGGCCCAGGTATCAACCAAGCACGCTGGCTTTATTGTCAACAAGGGCGGGGCCACGGCAACCGACTACCTCAATTTGATCCACTATATCCAAAAGACGATCAAGGAAAAGGATGGGATTGCTTTGCAGACGGAAGTCCGCATAATTGGCGAAGAATAATGGCTTAGGATTAAGAGAAAAAGAAAAATGGGAACAGCAAATGGAAATTATTAAGTTAGATCACATCACCAAGCAGTATGATGATGGCTTTGTAGCCTTGAAGGACATCAACCTTGAGCTTGAGTCCGGCAAGTTCTACTCTTTGCTGGGGCCATCAGGCTCGGGTAAAACAACGATTTTGCGGATCATTGCCGGCTTTACGGAAGCGTCAGCTGGCAAGGTTTATTTTGACGGCCAGGACATCACCAATCTTGACGCCTCAAAACGACATATCAATACGGTTTTTCAGAATTATGCTCTTTTTCCGCATTTGAATGTCTATGAAAATGTTGCTTTTGCCTTGAAACTGCGCCGGCGGCCGGAAAGCGAAATCCGGGAAAAGGTCAAGGAGGCCCTCCACACTGTCCGCCTGGACGGCTACGCCAACCGGGAAATTTCCGAACTCTCCGGGGGCCAGCAGCAGCGGGTGGCGATCGCCCGGGCGATCATCAATGAACCTAAGGTGCTGCTTTTGGATGAATGCCTGTCAGCTTTGGACAAGCGCCTTAGAAAAGAAATGCAGTTTGAACTCCGGGCCATCCAGAAGAAGCTGGGCATCACCTTTATTTTTGTCACCCACGACCAGGAAGAAGCCCTGGCCATGAGTGACGAGATTTTTGTCTTAAACGACGGGGAGATCCAGCAGAGCGGGTCACCGGTAGACATTTACGATGAGCCGGTCAACGACTTTGTTGCCCGCTTTATCGGGGACTCCAACATTTTGTCCGGCCGGATGATCCGGGACTTTGCCGTGGAATTTGCCGGCAAGGACTTTGAATGTGCCGACGCCGGGATCACCCCGGGGGAAAAAGTCGAAGTCGTTTTGCGGCCAGAAGATTTGGATATTACGGCTCCCGCTGCTGGCAAGCTCCTGGTGACGGTGCAGAGCCAGCTTTTCCTGGGCGACCACTTTGAAATCAAGGCCATCGGCCAGGACGGCTTTGAATGGCTGATCCATTCCACTAACGGGGTCCAGATCGGCCAGGAAGTCGGCATCTTCTTTGACCCGGAAGACATCCACGTCATGCGGCTGGGCGAAACCGAAGAAGAATTCGACGCCCGCCTGGAAACTTATGAAGGTGAGGACTAGCCATGAAAAAGAACCGGCTTTTATTTCTTTTGCCTTACCTGCTGTGGATCGGCCTCTTCGTCATCGCCCCCCTGGTTTTGATTCTGGGCTATTCACTGACTGATGCCCACAGTCATTTGACCCTGCAAAACTTCGCCGCCTTTTTCTCTGGCGGCACCTTTTTGCGGATGATGGCCAATTCCTTTTGGTATGCCCTCTTGATCACCTTTTTCTGCCTGCTGGTCTCTTATCCGGCAGCCCTGGTTTTGACCAGGCTGAAAAACCAGCAGTTCTGGCTGATGCTGATCATTTTGCCGACCTGGATCAACCTTTTGCTCAAGGCTTACGCCTTCATCGGGATTTTTTCCCGGAGCGGGATGGTCAACCAGTTCCTGGGCCTCTTCGGTATTGGCCCGGTTGGGATCATGTTTACCGACTTCGCCTTTATTTTCGTGGCGACCTATATCGAGATTCCCTTCATGGTTATGCCCATCTACAACTCGCTGAAGGAAATTGACCCGGCTCTTTTAAGTGCCAGCTCAGACCTGGGGGCCAGCTTTTGGCAGACCTTCCGCTACGTGATCTGGCCCTTGTCCTGGCCAGGCGTTGAATCGGGCATCCAGGCCATTTTCATCCCGTCTCTGTCCCTCTTCATGCTGACCCGCTTGATCGGGGGCAACCGGGTGATCACCTTAGGGACGGCGGTTGAAGAGTATTTCTTGACGACGATGAACTGGAATATGGGGGCAACGATCGGGGTTATCCTGATCGCCTTGATGTCGATTGTAATGCTGCTGACTTCACGCAAGCAGCACAAGAAGGAAATTGAATTATGAAAAAGACCATTTGGGGCAGGGTATACTTTGGCCTGGTGCTGCTGATCCTCTACCTGCCGATTTTCTACCTGATCTACTTTTCTTTCTCCAGCGGCTCCAGCATGGACCACTTCCGGCATTTTACCTGGGAGCACTACCAGACCTTGTTTGCTGACAAGCGCCTTTTGGCTATCTTGCTGGAGACGATCATGCTGGCCCTTTTGTCCAGCCTGGCGGCAACCGTTCTGGGGACCTTTGGGGCCATTGCCATCCAGCGCAGCAAGGAGGCCTCCCGCAATCTTTTGCTGTCTTTGAACAATATCTTGATCGTGTCACCCGACGTTATTATCGGGGCCAGCTTCTTGATTCTTTTTACCGCCCTGGGCTTCAGCCTGGGCTTTGCCTCCGTCTTGCTCAGCCACATCGCTTTTTCAGTGCCGATCGTGGTCTTGATGGTCCTGCCTAAGCTGAAGGAAATGGACAACTCCCTGGTCGACGCGGCCCGGGACCTGGGGGCTAACAACTACCAGGTCTTCAGCCAGGTCCTCCTGCCGGCCCTTACGCCAGGGATCCTGTCAGGCTTCTTTATGGCCCTGACTTACTCTTTGGACGACTTCGCGGTTACCTTCTTCGTGACCGGGAACGGCTTTACCACCTTGTCCGTTGAAATCTATTCCCGGGCCCGGCAGGGGATCGACCTGGAAGTGAATGCTTTAAGCACAATCATCTTCTTCTTTGTCCTCCTTTTGGTCGGGGTCTACTATTTCTTGACCAAGCGGCAGGGTAAGAAGGCGAATAAGCTGGGAGGTCTTCTGCGATGAAAAAAATCCTCTCCGCGGCCCTGGCCATCCTTTTGGTCAGCTTGGGCCTTTACCTGGGCGCCCAGCAGCTGGACAGCTCCAGCGGCGGCTCTGCCTCAAGCAAGAAAGATTTGATCATTTACAACTGGGGGGATTATATCGACCCGGATTTGATTACCAAGTTTGAAAAGCAGACGGGCTACCATGTCATCTATGAGACTTTTGACTCAAACGAAGCCATGTATACTAAGATCAAGCAGGGCGGGACAGCCTATGATTTAGCGGTGCCGTCGGATTACATGATCACCAAGCTGCGCCGGGACAATCTTTTGGACAAGATCGATACCAGCCGCTTGAGTAATTTCAAGTACATCGGCAAGGAATTTTTGCACAAGTCCTTTGATGAGAAAAACGAGTACTCAGTGCCTTACTTCTGGGGAACCCTGGGGATTGTCTACAACGACCGCTATGTCAAAAAGGGCGAGATCAAGACCTGGAATGACCTCTGGAAGAAAAAGTACCAAGGGCAGATCCTGCTGGTTGACTCAGCCCGCGATATCATGGGCATGTCCCTGGTTTCCATGGGCTACTCCATGAACGACACCAACTCTGCCCACCTTAAGGCCGCCAAGGACAAGCTGGACAAGATCGGCAAGAACGTCAAGGCAATCGTGGCTGACGAACTGAAGATGTACATGGTGCAAAATGAGGCCTGGATCGGGGTTACCTATTCCGGGGAAGCCGCGACGATGATGGATCAGGATTCCCACATCCATTACGTGGTGCCGGCCCAAGGGTCCAACTTGTGGTTTGACAATATCGTTATCCCGAAGACTTGCAAGAACAAGGAAGCCGCTTATCAGTTCATCAACTTCATGCTAGAGCCAAAAAACGCGGCCCAAAACGCCGAATACATCGGCTACTCGACCCCGAATACCGCGGCGCAAAAGCTCTTGCCCAAGTCCGTCCGGGAAGACAAGCAGTTTTACCCGCCAATGTCGACGGTCAAGAATTTGGAAGTTTATCGGGATCTGCCAAGCAGCAAGGTGCAGGAATACAATGACCTCTTCCTGGAGTTCAAGATGTATGCCCGCAACTAGCTGACAGAAAATTTTAGAAAGGGAAAATTTCATGCAGTTTGATTTTGCAAGTCTGTGGACCTGGCATACCTTGTCGGTGGTTCTGGATGTCTTGATCACCTGGTATTTCATCTACCACTTGACCCTTTTGATCAAGGGGACCAAGGCTGTCCAGCTGGCCAACGGGATCATTTTGATCATGGTGGCCCGGGTCTTGGCCGGCTGGGCCCAGCTGACGACCGTTACTTTTATTTTGGACCAGATCGTTTCCTGGTCAGTCATCGGGATTATCGTCATCTTCCAGCCGGAAATCCGCCGGGGCCTGGAGCGCCTGGGCCGGGTCTCCCTGTTTTCTGATTCGGAAAACAGCGAGCGCGAGCAGCAGGAAAAGCTGGTCAAGGAGCTGGACAAGGCGATCCAATACATGTCCAAGCGCCGGATCGGGGCCTTGATTACTTTGGAACAAAGGACCGGCCTGGAAGAATACGTGGAAACCGGGATCAAGCTCGATGCCCTGGTTACTGGGGAATTGCTGATCAATATCTTCATCCCCAACACTCCTTTGCACGACGGGGCGGTCATCATCAAGAACAACCGGGTCCAGGTGGCTTCCGCCTACCTGCCCCTGTCTGACAATGCCATGATTCCCAAGAGCCTGGGGACCAGACACCGGGCAGCCGTCGGGATTTCTGAAGTAACTGACGCCATCACCGTGGTCGTTTCCGAAGAAACGGGCGGGGTGACGATCACCAGAAACGGCCAGTTCATGGTTGACCTCAGCCAGCAGGAATACCTCAAGTACTTGCGGGCTGAACTGGTCACTGAAGAAAAGAAGAAGCAGCCATGGCCAATCCGCCTGGCCCGGGGCATCTGGAACTGGGGGGATAAATAATGCACAAATTGATTGAGCAAAAATGGTTTTACAAGCTTTTTTCCCTGCTCTTAGCCATCGTCCTGGTTGCCTTCGTTGACAACACCCAGGTTAATACCAACAACCAAACCAAGGTCCAGGAAACGGCCAGCACTGAGCAGATCTTGAAGATGGCCCTGCAAGTGTCAGTGGACACTGACAAGTACTACGTCACCGGCTACCCATCCAAGGTCAAGGTGACTCTAGAAGGACCGAATGCCCTGGTTACTTCCGCCGTTAACACCCAGAACTTCCGGGTCTACATTGACTTGAGCAAGCTGGGGGTCGGCAGCCACCAGGTGCCAATTAAGGTTAGCGGCTTGCCCAGCCAGGTTTCCTACAAACTTTCGCAGAAAAGCGTGAAAGTCAACATCCAAAAGCGAAAGTCCCGCACCTTGCCGGTCCAAATAGGTTATAATAAGAATGCTGTTGCTCAAGGCTATGACATCGGCACGCCGACAGTCAGCCCGGAGACGGTTGAAGTCACCGGGGCCCAGAGTGAAGTAAAAGCGATCGACCACGTGCAGGCCCAGCTAGTCGTGCCAAACGGCAGCACCCAGACGGTGCGGCGGAACGTTCTTCTGGCCGCATACGATGCCAAGGGCCACCAGCTCAACGTGGTGATCAGTCCGGCAACGGCCCGGGTAACCCTGCCCTTGTCGGTCTCTAAGAAGACGGTTAAGCTGAAGCTGAATGCCAGCCATGGCTCAAGCAAGAAAGTTTACTCCTTGACTGCCAAAGAGGAAAAAGTTACCCTCTATGGGCAAAAGGAAGCCCTGAAAAAGATCAGTTCCCTAACTTTGGATGTTGATCTGACTGATATCAAGTCTTCGGTCACCAAGTCCTTCCGCCTGTCAGTTCCAAGCGGAGTTGCCTGGATTTCACCAGGCAGCGTGGACGTCCAGATCGAAGTCAGCGATTCGAACAACTAGAAAAAAGAAAGGTTCTTTGCAACATGCTTAAATATTTTGGTACTGACGGTGTCCGCGGTGAAGCGAACAAGGTTTTGACCCCGGAAATGGCCTTTAAACTGGGCCGGATGGGCGGCTACGTGCTGACCAAGGAAAAGGAAGACGGCGGCCAGGCCCGGGTTCTAGTTTCAAGAGACACCCGGATTTCTGGTGAAATGCTGGAATACGCCTTGATTTCAGGCCTTTTGTCAGTCGGCATTGAAGTTTTGGAATGCGGGGTCATGACCACACCTGGCCTGTCCTACCTGGTCCGGGCCCAAGGGGCCGACGCCGGCGTGCAGATTTCTGCTTCTCACAACCCGGTTGAAGACAACGGGATCAAGTTCTTCGGCAGCGATGGCTTGAAGCTGTCTGACGCCAAGGAAGAAGAAATCGAAGAACTGATCGACGCTAAGCAGGACATGCTGCCGCGGCCATCAGCAGAGGGCCTGGGCACGGTAACCGACTTCCGCGATGGCAGCAACAAGTACATCCAATTCTTGGAAAACACTATTCCGGAAGACTTGAGCGGGATCAAGGTCGTAATCGACGGGGCCAACGGGGCAGCCAGCGCCTTCATCTCCCGTTTGTTTGCCGACCTGGATGTTGACTTTACTACTATTTCAACCCACCCGAACGGGCTCAACATCAACGACCACTGCGGGGCTACCCACACTGCCCGCCTGCAAGAAGAAGTTGTCAAGCAAGGTGCCCAACTGGGCCTGGCCTTTGACGGGGATGCCGACCGCTGCATCGCGGTTGACGAAAACGGCAATGAAGTCGACGGCGACCACATCATGTACGTGATCGGCTCCTACCTGGCTGACCATGGCCGCTTGAAGAAGGACACGATCGTGACGACCGTCATGAGCAATCTGGGCTTCACCAAGGCTCTTGAGCGCCGGGGCATCAAGAATGTCCGCACTCAAGTCGGTGACCGCTACGTATCTGAAGAAATGCGGGCCAACGGCTACAGCCTGGGCGGGGAACAATCCGGCCACGTGATCATCAGCGACTACCACAACACTGGTGACGGGATGCTGACCGGGATCCACCTGATGCTGGTCATGAAGAAGACTGGCAAGTCTTTAACTGAACTTTTGGCTGACTTTAAGGAATACCCGCAAGTTTTGGTCAACGTTCCAGTTAAGGACAAGAACAGCTGGAAGAACCACCAGGCAGTAATTGACGCGATTGACTCCGTTGAAAAGGACATGGCTGGCGACGGCCGAGTCCTGGTCCGTCCTTCAGGTACCCAGGAGCTGCTCCGGGTTATGGCTGAAGGCCCAACCCAGGAAATCACCCAGGAATACGTTGACCGAATCGTCAAGGTCGTTACGACGGAAATGGGCGAATAAAAAAGCAAGTTAAAAGCTGTAAAGCTGAGAAGAAGGAAAGTTCAAATTGAGCTTTCCTTTTCTTTTGGCTGATTTTTTCCTTTTTTTGCGGAAAAAATTTTGCAATAATTAAGTAAGAACAGGCTTTGGACTACATAGGAGGAAAATATGGCGATTAAAATGCTGGCCATCGACTTAGATGGCACCCTGCTGACTGACAGCAAGACGATTCTGCCCGGGACCTACAAGGCCCTGCAGGAAGCGAAAGCAGCCGGGATCAAGATTGTGCTGACTTCTGGCCGGCCCTTGTCGGGTATCAAGGGCTACGCGGAAGAATTAGGCTTAAGCGGCAGTGAAGAGTACGCGATCCTCTTCAACGGGGCGGTAGTGCAGAACTTAGACGGCCGGGTCCTGATCAGTCATGATCTGGACTTTGGCGACTTCAACACCCTCCTGCACATGCAGCGGCTCAGCGACGTCAACCTGGACTTTGAAACCCCGGACCGTTTTTACACTTTAGACAAGAAGATTTCTATCCGCCTGCAGATTGACGGGGCGGAAACCAAGAACCAGCTCTGGATTCAAGACAGAAGCGACTTCAAGAAGGACTTTACCTTTGCCAAGGCAGTCTACCAGTGCGATGACCCGGACCAGGTCGACCGCCTCTGGAACCGGCTGCCGGACTGGTTCTTCCAGTCCTACGCGGTTGTCCGCAGCTGGCCGGAAGTCGTTGAAGTCGGGTCGCTGGCCGCTTCGAAGGGCTACGCGGTTAGCGAACTGGCCTCAAGACTGGGCCTGTCAAACAGTGAAGTCATGATCTTCGGTGACCAGGGCAATGACCGGTCCATGTTTGAAATCCCTGACTTCAAGCGGGTGGCCATGGGCAATGCCATCGACGAGATCAAGGACCTGGCTGACTACGTCACCGACACCAACGAGCGCGACGGGATCGCCAAGGCCCTGCGGAAATTAGTTCTATAAGTGAAGAGGACAGATCTGCGGATCTGCCTTTTTTCTTTTTCAGGAGGAAAAATGACTACGGCAGAAATTGAAGAAAAAATCACCGGAATTTTTGCGGAGGCAATCCGGCAAAAGACCGTAAATGGCGTCTCTTATGCCCTGGTTGACCAGGGTGGGGTCAGCCGGCACTACCTGGGCCAGGCTGAGCCGGGGCAATTCTATGACCTGGCCTCCTTGACCAAGGTGGTTGGGACGGCCAGCGGGATTTTTAAGGAAATGGCTGCAGGGAAAATCAGCTTGAAGGACCGGGTGGGAGACTTTTTCCCGGCGGCTTGTTCAGCTGTTACAGTAAAGGACCTGCTTCTGCACACCAGCGGCCTGCCGGCGGACTTGGATGATGTCTGGCAATACCAAAGGCCGGAGGAAGTCTGGGAGGCGGTACTAGCAACTAAGCCCCTTTATTTACCTGGCCAGGAGTCAATCTATTCCGACCTCAACTTCATTATCTTGGGCAAAATTTTAGAACAGGTCAGCGGACAAAACTTGAGCAGCTTTTTGCGGGAGGAGATTTTTGCCCCTTTGGGGATGCGGGAGACTGGTTTCCTGCTTAAGGGAAAAAGAGACAACTTTGTCAAAACGGAAATAACTAAGGAGAGAGGGCAGGTCTGGGGGAACGTCCATGACGAAACCGCCTGGCAAATGGGCGGATTAGCCGGCCATGCCGGCCTCTTTTCCACGCTAGATGACCTGGCCCGCTTCAGTTCCTTTTACCTAACGACAGCTAGTCCGCTTGTGTCCAGCCTGTTTGACTATGACTGCTTTGAGCGGACCCTGGCCTGGATTCGCTGGCAAAAGGGCCGCCGCTTTCTCTGGCATACCGGCTTTACCGGTCCGGGATTAGGCCTGGACCTTGAAAATGGGCGCGCCCTGGTCATTTTGGCCAGCTCCGTTTACCCCAAGCGGGGCAACGAGGCCTGGCTGCTGACCCGCCGGCAGGCAGCCAAGACTTTTTTCGGTTGCGGTTACCGGGAAGAAAATTAAGCATAGATTGTTGACAAATGTAAACGATGCTGTAAAATGGTTTTTGTAAAGGTTACAGATGTAAACGAGGGAGAAGGAAATGAACGAAGATTGCCGGATTTCAGACGCAGAATGGCAGGTTATGCGGGTCGTCTGGACCCTGGGCCAGGCCAATAGCAGCGAGATTATTGAGCAATTAGCGGCAAAATGTGCCTGGAGCCCGTCAACGGTCAAGACCTTGTTGCGGCGCCTGGAAAAGAAGGGCTTTTTACTGGTTGACCGGCAAGGTCACCGCTTCGTATACCGGGCGGCTAAAGCTGAAAGCGAAGCGATGCATGAGAGCTTGACGGCCGAGTTTGCCGCAATGTGCGATATGCACAAGGGGGAGATGCTCCTCCGGCTGTTGGATGACCTGCCTTTAAGCAGAAGCGACCTTGAAGCGATTGCCAAAAAGGCGGCCGAAAAGGCGAAGACGGCTCCGGAAAAAGTTGGTTGCAATTGTTTAAGTACTTGTGAGCATATGGAAGGTGAACGGGAATGTTAGTTAATGGATTAGTAGTTTTGGCCACGGCAGCTTTGATCGGCTTGATCATCTGGTGGTTTTTCGGCAATTTCCAAAAGAGCAGCCAGCAGGCAGGTCTCGCCAATGGCCGCCAGGAAGGGCAGGTAGTCGTCAAGGGCGGCTATGAGCCAGAAGTGCTCTACTTAAAGCAGGGCGTGCCGGCGGAAGTAACTTTTAAGATGGAAGACAAGACGGCCTGCCTCAACCGTTTGGTCTTTTCTTCTTTGGGCGTTGACAAGGACCTAAGCAAGGAAAAGCTGGCCAAGGTCCAGATCCCGACCGACAAGGCCGGGGAGATCGACTATGCCTGCGGCATGGACATGTTTCATGGGAAGATCGTGATTAGATAATGAAATTGACTAATTGGCGCCGTTTCTGGCTGTCCTTGCTTTTAGCCCTGCCTATGCTGGCCCAGATGCTGCTCATGATCTGGGGAATCATGCTGCCAGGGATCAAGCCCTATTCGCTGGTTGCAACCAGCTTGATTATGCTAATTGGGGCAGGACCCTATATTCAAAGCGCCTGGGCAGCTTTGAAACGCCACCAGGCCAACATGAACAGCTTGATCGCCATCGGCACCAGCGTGACTTATGTCTACAGCCTCTTTGCCTACTTCACTGGCCGGCCGGTCTACTTTGAAAGCGCGGCTTTTATCTTGATTTTTGTCTTGCTGGGGGATGCCCTGGAAGAAAAAATGCATGACCGGGCAGCAGCTTCTTTGAATAAGTTACTGGAACTCCAGGCCAGTGAAGCTGAAGTTAAGCGGGGAGAAAACTTTGTTAAAGTACCCCTGGACCAGGTCAAGGCCGGCGACATAATCAAAGTGCGGCCGGGCGGCAAGGTACCGGTTGACGGCCGGCTTGTATCCGGGCAAAGCAGCGTCAATGAAGCCATGGTGACTGGGGAGAGCATGCCAGTCGCGAAAAAGCCCGGTGATAAGGTGATCGGGGCAACCATCAACGGCAGCGGCAGCTTTTTGATGGCAGCTGAGCAGGTCGGGGAAGAGACCATGCTGGCCCAGATCGTCCAAGTGGTTAAGCAGGCCCAGAACTCCCGGGCCCCGATCCAAAAACTGACTGACAAGGTGGCCAACTACTTCGTGCCGGCGGTATTGATCGTCAGCATCCTGGCCTTTGCTCTCTGGGATGTCTTCAGTCCCGTGGGCCCGGTTCAAGCCATGCTCTACGCAGTTTCCGTCATCGTGATCGCCTGCCCGTGTGCCTTGGGTTTAGCTACCCCGACGGCCTTGATGGTGGCCAGCGGCCGCAGCGCCCGGATGGGGGTTTTGATCAAGGACGGGGAAATCCTGGAAGCAGCCGCGAAAATCAAGACCATTGTTTTTGACAAGACCGGGACATTAACGGTCGGTCAGCCCCAGCTGGTGGACCAGGTGGGAGAGGCGGAAAGCCTTAGCCTGGCGGCCAGTTTGGAAGCCAATTCTGAACACCCTTTGGCCCAGGCCATCGTGACCAGGGCTAAAGAAGGCGGCCAGCCTCTCTTGCCAGTCAGCGATTTTTCGGCTGAAGAAGGCAAGGGGGTAGAAGGCAAGGTCGCCGGGCACTTAGTCAAGGTGGGCCGGGCTGACTACGTCAGCGCTCCAGACGCTTGGATTAAGCAGGCAGAAGGTTTGGCGGAAGCCGGCAAGACGGTGGTTTATGTCCAAAAAGATTCTGCCGTCATTGGCCTCTTGGCCCTGCAGGATGCTCCCCGCCCAGAAGCAAAGGCTGTCCTCAGCGAGCTTAAAAAGCGCGGAATCAAGACGGTCATGTTAACTGGCGACAACCAGCAGCTGGCTGAAAAAATCGGCCGCCAGCTGGGCATTGACCAGGTCGAAGCGGGACTTTTGCCCGGGGAAAAAGCTGACCGCTTGGCCAAATTGCAAGAAGCAGGGCCGGTGGCCTTTGTCGGCGACGGGATCAACGACGCGCCGGCCTTGTCACTAGCTGATGTCGGCATTGCCATGGGCAGCGGGACTGACGTGGCCAAGGAAGCCGGCGGCATCGTCTTGATGACCAGCAGCTTGACCGGGGTTTTGCGGGCGCTTGACTTGTCCAAGCAGACCTTCACGCGGATCAAGCTGAACCTTTTCTGGGCCTTGATCTATAACTTGATCGGGATTCCGGTCGCAGCCGGCCTCTTCTCCTTTATTGGGGTCAGCCTCAGCCCGGAACTGGCCGCTTTGGCCATGGCTTTCAGCTCTGTCTCAGTCTTGCTCTCATCTCTCATGTTGAACTGGACTAAGATTGCCGGGGCGGGCAAAAGCTGATAGAGTAATTATGAAATAATGGAATAAGGCTTTAAATAGAAGTGCCGGGCTGGTGCTTCTATTTTTTGTTTGCTTTTGAAGCGCTTTCTGATGTAATCTTATAATTAGTGCGTTAATTTACGATCTAGGAAGAGGCAAAAAGAGGCAAACAATGGATACAGTAAAAAATTATCTCAGCGTGGCTTTTTTTGCCTTTTGGGGCGGCCTGGCCCGCTATGGCTTAACGGAAGCACTTTCCTTTTACGGGACGGTGATTGCCAATCTTTTGGGCTGCTTTCTCCTGGCCTTCCTGACTTACTTTTTCCTAAGAAAGTCCACTAGCCGGGCCTGGCTGACCACGGGCCTGGGTACGGGCTTCGTGGGAGCCTTTACGACTTTCTCCAGCTTCAACCTGGATGCCTTCAAGCTGCTGCTTGGCGGGCAAAATTTTGGAGCTTTGCTTTACTTTACCGGCACGATCGCGGCTGGCTTCCTCTTTGCCTGGGCAGGCAAGCAGGCGGCTAACTTCGCCGCGGACAAACTTTTGGAAAGGGGGTAACAAGATGATTTTCGCGGTTGGATTCGGTGCCAGCTTGGGGGCTGTGGCCCGCTACGGCTTGACCAGTTATGGCAAGAAGCACTGGATGCAGGGGACGGCCTTTCCCCGGCCGACTCTTTTGATCAATTTGACAGGGGCCTTTTTCCTGGGCCTGGCCTTTGCCTTGCGGCTGCCGGCTAGCGTCTATGCCTTCTTGGGTACCGGCGTCTTGGGCGGCTACACGACTTTTTCCACTTTGAACACGGAAATGGTCTCTTTGGCTGAAAACGGGCAAAAGC
Source organism: Lactobacillus delbrueckii subsp. bulgaricus (assembly GCF_046938665.1). GTDB lineage: Bacteria > Bacillota > Bacilli > Lactobacillales > Lactobacillaceae > Lactobacillus > Lactobacillus delbrueckii_C. Next base: position 130,150 of record NZ_JBKZCD010000001.1, on the reverse strand, counting down.
ACGTCCTCAAGCGCTATTTGCTGACCAGCTATTTGGGCGGGGCGGTCCTTTTAACTTGCGGATATTATCTTGGAAGCCTGCTATGAAAAAAAGCCAACTGATTCTGCGCAAGAGCCTGTGCAGCCTGGCAGCCATAATTTCCCTGGTCGCTCTTTTGAGCAGCCCTGTCACCTTTAAAATGTATGAGGTCAAGGACTATGCGTCCAGTTTGATCGACACTTTTGCCAACCAAAGCGATGGCAGCGCCATGTCGATCGCGGCCAAAGCCGCGGTTGAATCGGGCCTGAAGCAGGACCTGGTTGACCAATTGCCAGACAAGGTGGAGATTAGCGAGTCCTATCTCAGCCTCTACCGGCTGGTTTCCCGCTACCGGCAAAACAAGCGCCTGCAGTCCAGCGATTTAAAGCTGCCAGCCAAGAACAAGGTCCAGCTTTTTATGGATGACTTGACCCTCTATTTGGTCAACAGTGAACTGAAGGTGCATGAAGGGGAATTGCAGCAGATTACGCAAATCTACCAGCTCTCCTTGTGGATCATCTGCGTCCTTTACTTGCTGGGCGTGGCCCTGCTCCTCTTCAACCGTTACTGGTCCTGGCTGCCTTTTGTGCTGGGAGCGGCCAGTGCCTTTGGCTTCCAGGTCTTTATTACCCATACCTTGACGGGAATGGTCCAAAAGGAAGTTTACTCCAAGATGCTGTTTACCTATTCTTGGGGCAGCTGGGCCGGCTTTCTTCTGGCCTTGGCCCTGGCCGGCTACCTTTTTTATCTGGATGTTTGCCGTTATCGGGCGAAGGGGAAGGCTAATAAGAATAAAGAAGCGAAAAATAATTAAAAAACTATGTTAAGAGTCAAGACGGCTAGTCTTGGCTTTTTTCATGCTGGGAAAAGCCCCGCATTTTCTTATAGGAAAGCAGTCCTAGCTTGCTCTGCTATAACAACTTTTATATAATATAAAGAATGGGTTAACACCAACCCGCCTCTGCAGCTTTAAATACAAATTAATTTATGCTTAAAGCTTTTTGCCGGTTTGCAGGCAAACTGTGTTTATTAGGAGTGGTTTTATGAAAAAAATAGCGAAGCAGGCTGAGCTGGATAAAATCGCGCAGAGCGAAGCGCCAATAGCACTTTATCAATCAAAAAATAAGCAGATCAAAGCCATAGCCGTGTCTAAGGGCCTGTGTGAGCTCTATGGTCTGCCAGTGGCTGAGCTTAAACAGCTGCTGGACCAGGACTTGTTCGCGGGTCTGCATCCTGACGACCAGCCAGGCGTACAGGCCGACCTAACCTCTTTCATGAACCGGGACAGCAGCGGCTACCAGAGCATCTACCGGATCAAGCTGCCGGGCCAGGAAGACTACGTTTTGTTGCAGGCCCAGGGGAAGTTTCTAAAAGACAGTGACTGTATCCTGGTCTGGTATACGGAAATGTCGACCAGCCGCCTGCAGGAAGTAGATACGGTTGACCAGAGGACCAAGCACCTCCGGGATGACTTGACCGACCTGCCCAAAGCCGCTTACTTTTACGAACTGGCCGAGCTTGGCTGCCAGCAGCTTTTTAGGGCTGGCAAGCAGCCAGTCATGCTGGCCTTTAACTTGATTGGCTTCAGCCACTTCAACCAACGCTATTCTTATGTTGAGGGCAACCGCCTCCTGGTCGCCTTCGCGGACTTGCTGAAGCGGTACTTTGGGGAAGCCGCCTGCGGCCACTTTACGAAAGACAACTTTTATGCTTATACGGCCCATGACCATTTAGAAGAGCGGCTGAAAGATATCCTCAAAGAAAGCCGGCAAATCAATGAAGGCCGCAACCTGGCCATCCGTATCGGGGTCTATGATGCCAGCAGCCTGGTTTACGAAGACATTAAAAATGTCTGCGAGTATGCCATGGTAGCCTGCAATAACAACCGCAAGGACGTTAAGGCCCACATTTCCTGCTTCACCAGCCAGAACCGGCAGAAGCTGGAACTGGAAAGCTACATTTTGTCCAATTTCGACCAGGCCTTGAGAGAAGGCTGGATTGAGCCTTTTTACCAGCCAATTGTCCGCATTTTAAACGGACAGAGCGGGAACTGGGAGGCTTTGGCCCGCTGGCGCAAGCCAGATAACGGGATGCTGCTGGATGAGCAGTTTATCCCGACTTTGGACCGGGCCGGGATCCTTTACCGGCTGGACTTGTACATGGCTGACAAGGTGATTGCCGATCTTAAGAAAATGCAGGACAGGGGCCACTTGGAAATCGCGGTCTCCCTCAACTTGTTCAGCTCAGAATTTGACCAGTGTAATATGGCTGAAGAGATTACCAAGAAGGTAAAAGAGAGCGGACTGCCACCGGAATTCCTTGTTATCGAGATCAGCAACGATACCCGCAATCTCAATGTCGACAAGATCCGGGAACAGATCGCCTTGTTCAAGCAAAACGGCTTCTCCGTCTGGGTGGATAATTTTGGCGAGGGCTACTCCTCAATTGGCTTAATCAAAGACAATGCCCCTATTTCCTGCATTAAGTTTGATGCCAGCTTTATCAAGGACCCTGACCAAAAGCGGTCAAGGATTGTCTTGAAGAAGATGGTGGAACTGGCAGAAGAATTGGGAATTGACACACTCGTTGAAGGGGTAGAAAATGCCGACCAGCTTCTGGCCCTAAGGGAAATTGGCTGCGCGGCGGCTCAAGGCTACTACTTCGGCCAGCCTCTGCCTTTTGACCAGGCCTGGAAGAAGTGGGTCGAGGGCCCGGAAGCCAACCTGGAGCGCTTCAGCGAGTCAGACTACTACAACAGCGTGGGGATGATGAGCCTGGAGCGGCCCCACTTCCTCCAGGAAAGTTACAACAATGACTTGACCTTTGATGATCCGGACCCAGTTTTGGACCGCTACTTTAAGGGGACTCCGCTGGGCTTTTTGGAATACAGAAACGGCAAGCTCTACTACTTAAGGGGTAACGAGGGCTACACCCGCTACCTGCTCAGCTGTGGGTCGGTCACCAAAGAAGAGATGGAAGAGCATCCCTTCGCCACTGAGCTCAAATCAGTCGGTCCGCAGTTTTTCAAGGATCTCAAGGGCTGGATTGCTGAAGAATACTGGAAAAATCATAAGACTGAGTGGCATTATAATGTTCACAGCTATCCCAACAACCTTTATGTTGAGGGCTATCAGCGGATTCTGTCCTACAACCCGCACACGGATGCCTATGCCTTGATTGACGTTTTGACTTCTTACAATGCCAACCAGGTTTACCAGGACCAGCCACGCGATGACCTGGGGGTAACAGCCAATTTCAGCTTGAGCGCCGACCAGTACCGGGACATGCCGATCCCATTCATCATCCTGGCGCCAATCTACCGGGAAAAGAAAATTGTTGACATGCAGTATATCTATGTCAACCAGGCCTATGCCGAAATTATGAACCAGAGCCGGGAAACTCTGCTGGGCAACAAGATGTCGAATTTCGTCAAGCAGAAGCTGGACTTCTGGATTAAGGTGATTTTTGGCGCTAGTGACGGCGAAATCCGTCAAGGCACCTTCCATTCAAGGACGGGCCACTGGTATGAATACATTACGGCCAAGTCTTCAGTGCCGGAGACCCGGTCTTTAGTCATGATCAACATTGACGAGCAAAAGAGAAGCCAACATGAGATCAAGCAGAAACAGAATACGACCAATGAAATCGTCCAGCTGTCAGAAATCCTGAACGTTGAAAATGACAAACTGGAAACAGCGATCAGCAAGGGCCTGGCCAAGCTCGGCACAGACCTTGCTGCTGACCGGGTCGTCGTGATGGAAGGCGAGGGGCAGTATGCTAAAAATACTTACAACTGGATCCGGCCTGGCTTAGCATCGGTGCAAAAGAAGCAGCAAAAGATCGATGTAGCCAAGCTAAAAGTTGAGCTGCAGGGGCAGCTAAACCATGACAGCATCTTTTTGACTGACCAGGCTGAAATTGCCAAACGTTTTCCGGAAATTATCGCGACTTATGACGATGACTACCAACTGGAAAATGTCCTTTTGGCGCCATTTTATGAAAGTGGCCGGGTCCGCGGGGCAGTTGTAGTTGAAAACTTTGATGCCAGCTTAAATATGGACTTTAACAATTTGATTGAACTGATAGCTGACTTCGTTGGCGCTAAAGTAATGGGCCGGAAATTGGAGCAGCAAAGAGATACTGACGTCTTGACCAAGCTGAATGACCGTCACCCTTACCTGGCCAAGCTGAACTACTATAAGAAAGCCAAAGCCTCAAGGACAGTCGGCGTGGCCTTCATGGACTTGAATGGCTTAAAAGAGGCCAATGATGAATTTGGCCATGATGCCGGAGATGAACTCTTGATTTCTGCCGGCCAGATCATCAGCCAGGCCTTTGGCCACGACCATGTCTACCGGGTTGGCGGGGATGAATTCGTGGTTTTGGATGACCAGAGCAGCCGGATAGAATTTGAGGCTCACTGCGCAGCTTTTGAAAAGAGCATGACCGTGCCTGGGACTCCGTCGATCTCAATTGGGGCTGAATGGTGCCCGGACTCCCACTATCTGCAAGAGGCGGTCGAGAGAGCCGACCGGAAGATGCAGCGGCAGAAAAAAGGCTTCTACAAGTCCCACAAACGCTATCGCTGATGTTGCCTAGGAGCAAAGAGGAAGAGGTTTAGTGATGAAGAAAAATAACCGTGCCATGTTTTATTCGCTGATCATGGCCTTAATTATGCTTGCTTTAGGCAGTGTCAGCTTCTGGGGCCGGAACCAGGGCATCTTTGGCGGGATTTACGCGACTGCCCCTTTGACCAGCGCGAAAACAAACTGGACTGACAAGAAGGGCAAGGCAGTTGATTTAACAGAGCTGAAGCCGGATAAACAGGGAACGCTGACGATCTACTACCGCCTGCCTGAGAAATTGAACAGGCAGGATAAGCTCATCTTTTTCTCCAGATATATCAAGCAGATTGACGCTTATATCGGGAAAAAGAAAATCTACCACAGCCATCCGGAAATCGCGGCTGACTGGCTGAGCCTGACTGAGCACTATGAGAGTTTTACCAACAGCATTGAGCTGCCGGCAGAAGCGGCCGGCAAAACGGTCCGCTTAACCTTGCAGGGCTTTTACCAGCCGGCTGGCAAGCTTACCGCCTGCAGCCTGGGCAATGACGGGGCCTTTCTGGCCAACTATGTCAGAAAGAATGCCCTCCGGGTAGGGCTGGGCATCGTTTCTGTCGTTATGGGCCTGACCCTGCTGCTTTTTTCCATCTTCGCGCCTTTAACCAGCGCGTTCAAGCGCAGCCTGGGTTACTACTCGGTGGCCTCGGTTTTATTTGCCGTCTTGCAGATGCAGGAAGAGATGCAGCTGACGGTGCTTTTTGGCCACTACCATGTCTGGCGCCTGTTTACCTACCCGGTCATGATGCTCTTGCCATTTTTGCTGATTATGACCATCAACGCGCAGCTGGAACATCCCAAGCTGGCTTACACTAACGCAGCTTTCGCCTTAAGCATGCTGGATTTGGCCTATGTCCTCTGGCGCTATTGGGAGAAGGGGAAAGACTTTGTCAGCGACAGCCGCTTTTTAATCAATGTGATTATTGCTGCTTTTGTCGGCGGGATTACCATGATTTTTGCTGATCTCTACCAGACCCGCAAGGCGGAAAATGAAGCAAAGGCAGAAGAATTGAGCGAATCCGAGCAGGCCGCTTACAAGAACAGACTGCTGATCCATTGGTCTTACTTGGTGACTTATGTCATCATCCTTATCTGTATTGCCATCGACGGTTACCGCTACCTGGTGCTGAAACAGGGGACTGATGATTTCGCGATCCTCCGCTATGGCTTCTTCTTCACCCAGATTTTCATGTTTAGACAATACTTCTTGTCCGAACTGAGCAATATGGAGCAAAAGGGCCAGGACGACACATATGTGAAGATGGTCAACTACGACCGTTTGACCGGCCTTTATACTCAATACTACCTGACTCAGAAGATCAGCAAGGAGCGGGAAGAAGACCCGTCAATCATGCCGGCTATCGTCTATATCAACTTGGCCAAGTTCAAGCTTTACAACGTGATCAACGGCCACGAAAAAGGTGACGAATGCCTGAAGCAGGTTGCCGAAATCCTGCGGGATATTTTCGGCCCGGACAACCTGGCCCGGTTCGGGAATGACCACTTTGTCGTCTTTGACCAGGATGATGACGGAGTCATGGACCGGATTGAAGAAGCCAACCGGCAGGTAGGGCAGATTGACTTGTCCTTCAAGCTCTACTTAAAGGCCGGGATCTACTATTCAGATGGCAGCAAGAGCATCGAAACTGAATGTGACTATGCCAAGACGGCTTGCGACGAGGTTAAGGACGGGGCAGAAAAATGCTACCGGGTCTACACCGATGAATTTAGTGAGCAATCAGCTTACACCAAGTTTGTGGTTGACCACATTGATGAAGCGATTGCTAACGGTGACATCCAGGTCTACTACCAGCCGCAAGTCCACTTGATGAACGGCAAGTTGTCCGGCTTGGAAGCCCTGGCCCGCTGGAACGACCAGACCAGGGGCTTCATGTCACCGGGCCGTTTCGTGCCGGTTCTGGAAGACAGTAATTTGACCTACAAGCTGGACTTGTACGTCTTAGAAGAAGCAGCCAAATTGATCCGCCGGCAGCTGGACAGCGGCGGCAAGATCGTACCGATATCCTTCAACCTTTCCCGGACTGACTTCGTGACCAGCGACCCCAACCAGGTTCTCCTGGATTTGGTTAAAAAATACGATATTCCCCGGGAAATGCTGCGGGTGGAAATCACCGAAACCATCCTGACAGAAGACCCGGTCAAGATCAAGAAGGCCATCGACCGCTTCCATGCCAATGGCTTCCAGGTTTTGATGGATGATTTCGGCAGCGGGGCCTCCTCTTTGAACACCTTGAAAGAGTATGGCTTTGACGAAATCAAGCTGGACATGATCTTCATGCGGAAGTTTGACGACCGGAGCAAGAAGGTTATCAAGCCTTTGATCTCCATGGCCAAGAGCCTGGGTGTCCACACCTTGTGTGAAGGGGTGGAAAGCAAGGAGCAGATTGCCTTCTTGCAGGACGTAGGCTGTGAAGTAATCCAGGGCTACTACTATGGCAAGCCAAATACCTTCCAAGAAGTTGTTGACCGCTTGGAAGAACTGGGCGTTGAGTGGGAGGGGCTGGATGAAAGCTCCTACTTTGAAACCGCCGGCCTGGTTGACGTCAATGTTGACCAACCCCTGGCCATAATTGACTATGACCGGGAAAAGGAAGGCTTTGAGGCCTTTTATCTCAATAGTGCCTTCCGTTCTTTTGCCGCCCAGATCGGGGTGGTTTTGGCTGATGATAAGCAGCTTTCCTGGCATGACCAGGCCAGCCAGGCAAAGATGCTCAACTTTGCCAGATCAGCTGCCCGGTCTGCCCATGAGCAGCTGACCAGCTTAAACGTTTCTGGCCAGGAATACCAGCTGAGCTTTAAGATGGTGGTCAACGCCCATGACCATACCCTCTTTAAGGTCCTGCTTTTATCCAGCCAGGCTGAAGAGAAAATGACCAGCTCAACTAGCTATGAAGACCTGCCTTTGCCTTATCTGGTTGTCCGGCCATTTTATGATAAAGCCAGCCAGCAGGCGGACTGTGAATTTGTATCCGTTAACCAGGTCTTCAGTCAGCTCCTGCAGCTGCCGAAAAATGAAATATTGGGCAAGAAGCTGACGGCGGCCTTGCCGGGCGAAGAGGTCCAGTGGTCCAGTCTGCCTTTGGAAGTTCTCCGGACTGGCCGGGCCAGCAGCCACCGCCTGTACAGCAAGCATATGGCGGCCTGGTGTGAATTCACGATTTTGCCGGCTGCCCAGCCGGCCTGCGTGGCCCTGGCCTTTACCAAGATAGAAGACAATGCTCCGCGCTTGGCCGCCCTTAAACGATCAGGCAGCCTGGCTGCCCAAAGCGCGGCCTTGGCCCGGACTTTGAATGGGCCGGAAGACCATGCTTCTGAAATCAACTTCTCCTTGGTTGAAGTGGCCAGCTTGATTGCGCCAGAAAGAATCTACATGTTTTCTGCCGGCCAGGAAAAGGCGGAACTTGAATACGAATGGACCCGGAAGACTAGTCTCATGGGCAGGGTTTCCGATGCTTTAGCAGAAAAAATTATTGCTTACTGTGAACAGCGGCGGGGCCAGCAGCCATATCTTTACATCAGTGATATGGAGAGCCTCCGCTTTGACCGGGAACTTTACGAGCTGAACCGGAAGAATGTCCGCATCCTCTTATATCCGCTCTTTTCGAGCAAGACCCTCTTAGGCTATCTGGGGGTGGAAAACTTTGACGCTGACCAGCTGGCTTATGCCAAGGACCTGCTGGGCGAATACTCCCGCTATCTGGCGGCCAAGCTGAGCGTAGTTAACCGTTTGCGGCAATTGCCGGATCCGGCTGCCAGCGACCACTTGACTGGTCTTGGCGGGGCAAGTGCCTACCAGGGCAAGCTGGAAGAGCTGAAGAGTGACCGGCAGCCGGCAGCTTTGGTCTACCTGGACCTCTATAATTTGCGGGACTATAACGCTGATCACGGCCCGCAGGAAGGGAACCTGCTTTTGCAGCAGACCGCAGACTGGCTGGGGGGAAGCTTTGCTGTTTCCCAGCTCTACCGGATCAGCGGGGAAGAGTTCGTGGCTGTCTTGCCGGGAGCCAGTGAGGCAGAACTAAAGGCCAAGCTGGAAGAAGTTAAGGACCGGCAGGCCGGAGAAGACCGGATCAAGCTGATCTGGACCGGCAAGGTCTGTGACTACCCAAGACATATCCTGGACGCGGCCAAGCAGCTGGACCAAGCTTTAAATGAGCGGAAATCCGAGCTCTACGCGGCTGCTAAGCAAGATTAGAAGGAGACGCCAAGGCGTCTCTTTTTTCTTTATAAAAGCTGCATGCTATAATATTTCTTACACTTTAGGGAAAGGTGACAAAAATGCGGAAAATTTTATTTTTATGCCATGGCAACATCTGCCGGTCGCCGATGGCCGAATTTATCATGAAGCAGCTCCTGGCTGAGGCCGGCAAGGCTGACCAGGTGGAAGTTGCTTCCGCGGCCGTGACCGGCGATGAAATCATTGGTGGGGTTGGCAATCCAATGGACCCCCGGGCCCAGCGGGAACTGGCCAAAAACGGGGTGCCATTTAGCCAGCACCGGGCCCGGCTTTTGACCCGGGAAGACTATGACAAGTATGACTACTTGATCGCCATGGACAGTGAAAACTTCATGGCCATGAACCAGATCTGCGGTGGTGACCCGGAAAGAAAGCAGTACAAGCTGCTCCAATTTGCCGGCAGCTTCGATGACATTGATGATCCCTGGTATACAAATGACTTTGACTTGGCCTTCCAAGAGATCAGCCGGGGCTGCCAGGGCCTGTTAGAGCAGCTTTAGGTGGGGAATTTACGAAAACGCTTAAAGCGAGTACAATTAAGGGTGTAAGTTGTAAGAAAAGTTTTAATTGTTTCTAGCAATAGTAAGGATTTGTTTATGAAAAAGTATGTTATTTTGCACCCAACCGGTCGGATCTCCCGCCTGGTCATCAAGCACTTGCTGGCTGACCCCCAGTTCAGCGACGTGGAGCTGAAACTTTTGACCCAGCGACCGGAACTTTTGGCTGACCTGAAGAGCGACCGGATCAAGCTGACTGAAGGAGCGGCAACTGACCTGGACAAGATCCTGGCAGTTACCAAGGATGCTGACCTGGTCTTCTTGGGCAAGGTTGACGACAAGAAGTTCACGGTGATTAGCAAGAACCTGGTCAAGGCAAGCCAGGAAAACGGCTTTGACCGGGTTATCGAATTAAGCCTGGCCGGCCTTTACTATGAAATTCCTGGGGAATTCGGCACCTGGGTTGATGAATGGGTGGGTTCGGGCCGCTTTTTGCCAGCCAGAGAAGCTGCCCACCGCCTGGAAGAAGCTGACCTGGACTACACCTTGATCAGAATGCCAGCCTTGACCGACTGGCCAGATGTCAAGTACTCCTTGACTGGCCGCTATGACGAATTCGTCGGCACCTCTGTTTCAAGAGCCAGCGTGGCTGACCTGGTCTTAAAGATCATGGTTGATCCAAGCCAGTACTCCCGGACCAGCGTTGGCATCTCCCAGCCGGAAACGGCGGGTTACGTCCGGCCAGTTTACTAAAATAAGCCGAAGAAAAAGACCTGCACGCGCGTGCAGGTCTTTTTGGTTTAAAAATATTGCATATTGTTGTTTTTTAGCCGTTATTGCCTTTACTTGCTGGCTTTTGCCCCTTTTGGCAGGCGGCGGCCAATCAGCCAGACAGCCAGGAGGGCGATGACTGATTCAATGACAATGTAGAGGGCCCGCAGTTTGATCGTGGTCCCGCCTAGCCAGACATTGAAGACGATTGAGCCCAAAACCAGGGCAATCATCCAGGTCCACTGCTGCTTGTCAAAGGCCAGGCCGTATTCTTCTTCTCTTCTGCGGATGCCTGGGAAGATCCCGCCCAGGCCGATCAAGACCAGGCAGGCTACAATGTTGATGGAAAGTTCATACCACCAAACCCAGCTGCCTTCCTTGACGTCTTGCGGCATGAAGCCTAAGACCGTAGCGACAGCCGTGACGGCCAGGAGGGCAAAGCCGACCCACCAGGCGAAGGTGTCGTTTTTAATGTAGCGGTAAACTGACGGGTACTTGGAGGAGTTTTTGCCCCGGACCTTCATGAAGGAGTAGAAAATCCAGCAGGTAACGGCTGGAGAGATGATCCCGTTCAAGTTCAAAAGCCAGTTGAAGATGTCGTTCATGTCTGGCAGGAAAATCCCCAGAACCATGATGAAGCCGCTCAAAAAGACAGTCAGAATGTAGCCGTTGATCGGCAGGCCGTCCTTATTGGTCTTCTTAAGGAACTTCGGCATGTACTTGTCACCGGTGTCGGAGATCAGCATTCTGGTCATGGCGTCCAGCAAAACGGACAAGAGGGCCACATTGTAGAAGAAGGAGGCCCAGGCGTAGATGTAGACAAACAAGTTGCCCACGCCGAATTGCTTGCCCATGGCGCCGAAGACATAGTATTCACCGTTCATCTTCAAGTCGTTTGGCATGTGGTTGGCATCGATGTAGATGCCCAGGGCAATTGAGCCGAAGATGGTCAAAAAGCAGGTCATGAGGGCCAGGGCGATCATGGCCTTAGGGAATTCCCGCTTCGGGTCCTTCATCCGGGTCACGTAAGGGGCGACCAGCTCAGACCCGTTGACGGCATAGATCAGCATCCCCACGGTTGAGAAGTATTTAAGGTCAAACTTGGGGATGATGGTCTTCCAGGTAAATGGCGTCGCGGTCTTGCCGCCGGACTTGGCCAGGCCGGCAAAGGCCAGAAGCACGAAGAGGATGGTCATGATGAACATGGCCCAGCCCCCGATGTTGGACAAGACTTCCATTGATTTGGAGAATTTGTGTTCCAGCAGGGTCAAAAGGATGAAAATGACAAAGGTGATGGCCGTAAACATGGCCGTTGAGAGGAATTTCGGGTCCTCAAACTCGTCAGTCCCGGTCAGCCCCCAGCCAACGTCAACCAAGAGGCAGTTGGCCGTGTCGACCACGTAAGGAATCGAAGCGGCCCAGTAGGTCCAGGCCGTGAAGTAGCCTAAAAATTCGCCGTCAGTGGCTCTGACCCAAGAGGAGAGGCCGCCGCCTTCATGGTTGAAAACTGAACCCAAGTGGCCAACGATCAAAGCGTAAGGAACCACGTAAAGGAACATCATCAAAACCCAGGAGGTGATCACCGCCATCCCTTGGTTTTGGAAGTTGTACATGATGTCTTCCAGCCCGATGACCGTGACAAAGGCCATCATGGCTAAAGTCTGCCAGGAAATATAATTTCCCTTCTTATCTAATTCGTCCATAAAAAATCCTTCCTGTTAATCAAACTGTCCTAACAAGAAGTCTGGCCCGGGGACTTGTTTAGCGATACCATTTCCATCTCCAATCTAGCAATTATTAAGCTTTTTTAAAGCAAAATCTATTTTACAGTACTTATAAGGGGAAAAACAGTCTTTTAACCATGATAGCGGTTCCTGGACGAATGTTTTCTGAGCAGAAGATTTCCTATCTGTTTTCTTTGGAGTACAATGAAAGGCAAGTTGAATTTGACGAGGTGATTTTATGGAGAAAAAATTAGACAGCGCGATTTTCGCGGGCGGCTGCTTTTGGTGCATGGTCGCTCCTTTTGATACTTTGCCAGGTATTGAGAGCGTCACGGCGGGCTACACGGGCGGGCACGTGCCTAATCCGACTTATGAACAAGTTTGCAGCCATACGACTGGCCACACGGAGGCGGTCAAGATCGTCTTTGACCCGGACCTCATGTCTTATGAGGACTTGCTGGGCTACTACTGGCAGGTGACGGACCCGACCGACGCCAGTGGCCAGTTCCAGGACCGGGGGGACAACTACCGGCCGGTGATTTTTTACAATTCACCAGAGCAGAAGGCGGCAGCGGAAAAGTCCAAGCAGGAACTGGCGGAAAGCGGCCGCTTTGATGATCCGATCGTGACCAAGATCGAACCGGCAGCGCCTTTTTATGAGGCGGAAGACTACCACCAGCAGTTCTATTTAAAGCATCCAGACCGCTACGCGGCTGAAGAAGCCGGCGGCCGGGCCCAGTTTATCAAGGAGCACTGGGGCAAGTAGGCATAAGGGGGATGGCATGAAGAAAGGTTTAGTGATGGAGGGCGGCGCCATGCGTGGCCTGTATACGGCTGGGGTGACGGACGTCCTCATGAAATACGGGATCAAGTTTGACGGGGCGGTTGGCGTTTCAGCCGGAGTGGCCTTTGGCTGCAACTACAAGTCCCTGCAGCCCGGGAGAGTTTTACGCTACAACCTCCGCTATGGCAGCCGGCCCCAGTTTAAGAGCTGGCGGTCCTGGCTCAAGACCGGGGATCTTTACGGGGCGGACTTTTGCTACTATACCCTGCCGGAGGTACTGGATCCTTTTGACACGGCAGCTTTTGCCAGAAACCCTATGGATTTTTGGTGCGTGGCAACGGACGTGGAGACGGCCCAGCCGGCCTACCACAAATTGACCACCGGCAAAGGGCGGGACGTGGCCTGGATCCGGGCTTCGGCCTCGATTCCTTTTTTTGCCCGGCCGGTTAAAATCGGGGGCCGCGCTTACTGGGATGGGGGAGTCAGCGACTCCATCCCGGTCCGCTTTCTTTTGGACAAGGGCTATGACAAGGCAGTGGTCATTTTGACCCAGCCGGCTGGCTATCAAAAAGAGCCATCGCGTTTGCAGCCAGTCGTTGACCGGGTCTTGAAAAAGTACCCGGCTGTCGTGGCGCGCCTAAGGCAGCGGCATTTGGAATATAATGCCTGCCTGGCTTATATCGCCAAAGAGGAAGCAGCCGGCCGCCTCTTTGTCTTCCGGCCCAGCCAAGACATCGGCGTCAGCGCCATGGAAAAGGATCCTGGCCGCCTTAAGGCGGTCTACCAAGTCGGCATGAGGGATGCCAAGCGGCAATTGGCGGCCTTGAAGGAATTTTTACAAGATTAAGCATAAAAAACGGTGACTGAGCCCTGGCTCAACCACCGTTTTAATTTGCACTTGTTAAGTGTTCTCTCTTTATTCTCTTTTTCTTTCTAGTCGCCGAACTTGGCCAGCTTCTGGTAGTTGGCCAGCATCCAGTCGGCATAGCTGACCTTGTTTGGCATGGTTTCGCGGACTTCCACGATCGGGATGCCCTGCTTCTTGGCCTTCTTGACGAAGGACTTGACCGTGTCGGAGCTGGCCTGGGTGTTGTTGACGAAGAAGGCAATCTGCTTTTTCTTGATGGCTTCATTCATCTTGGCGATCACGGCCGCACTCGGGTCGGTTTCCTTTTCAGTAGCTTCTTCAAAGTTCTTGTTGCCGATCTTGAAGCCGGTCCGCTCTAAAGCGTAGTCAAAAACTGGCTCGCTGACGAAGACCGGCTTGGCCTTGCTGCCCTTGATTCCGTCAGCAACTTTTTCGATCTTGGCGATCTTCTGCAAATACTTCTTGCCTTGGGCCTGGTAGTAGCTGGCGTGCTTTTTGTCAAGCTTGCTGAGCTTCTTGACCAGGTAGGCGACGTACTTTTTCGGCATATTTAAGTTGTACCAGATGTGAGGGTTGGCGCTAGAATCCAGCTGCATCAAGTCTTCCCCGACCTTGACGGCTTTCTTCCCATTAGAGGCGGCCAGGTTGCCCATCCAGCTGTCATAGCCCATCCCGTTGGCAACGATGATGTCGGCGTCAGCCACCGTCTTGGCCGCATTGGTCGTCGGCTCATAGTCATGGGGGTCAGAGTTGCCGTTGGCGATCAAGGCGGTAGCCTTACCATACTTGCCAACGATATTTTGTGCGATGTCGGCATAAATGTTGGTCGAAGTTACAATCTTGATCTGGCTCTTGGAAGTTTGTTCATCCTTGGCGCAGCCGGCTAAAAAGAGAGTGGCCAAAAGTAAAATTGGCCAGATAATTAACTGTCTGTGTGTTTTCTTCATGTCTTTTCCTTTCAAGATCTGCAGCTTGCCTGCAAATCATATTAGAATACGGGAAAAACAGCCAAAAGTCAATAAGAATGACGAAAATAATGGTAAAATAAACGACATGAATGATTTTAAGTTTAGCAAAAGAGAAAAGATTTACCTCCTCCTGGCCCTGGCCGTCTTGGTCATGCTCTTCATTTCAAGCTCGATGACTTACCATGAGCAGAAGATGAAGGCCGGTTTTATCCATACCTACCTGGGCTGGCTGGAAGATTTGATTCACCGGCTCAATATCTATTACGGCGGAGTCTGGCACAATGTCAAGACTGACGGGGCAGCTGGCTTCACCCAGTTCGTGGTCCGGAAGCTGGCCCACTTTACCAGCTACTTCTTCTATGGCCTTTTTGCCTATCTGGGTCTGCGGCGAGTTTTTGTCATCAAATGGACCGGCCCCTTCTTTGTCTGGGCCAGCGCCTTTGCCTTCGCGGCCATGGATGAGTTCCACCAGTTCCTGACCGGGGACCGGACCCCCAGCGTGCATGACGTGATGCTGGATGCCAGCGGGGCCTTGCTGGCCATTGTTTTTGCGGTGATTTTTTATCAAGTCAAGCAGGGCAGGGAGCGAAAAAAGTCGGCCATTTAGGGGCTGAAACCGTTGAATTTCTGCCCTTCCTGAGTTATTATAAAAAAGTTGATTATATTAATTACAGAAAGAAGGATCCTAAATGTCAGGACATTCAAAATGGCACAATATTCAAGGCCGCAAGAATGCGCAAGACGCTAAGAGAGGGAAGGTTTTCCAAAAGCTCTCCCGTGAAATTTACATGGCTGCAAAGAGTGGTGGTCCTGACCCTTCAGGTAATCCAAGCTTGCGTTTGGTCATGGACAAGGCACGGGCTGCCAACATGCCAAAGGACAACATCCAACGGGCCATCAAGAAGGCTGAAGGCAACTCAGACGAACACTACGATGAAGTAACTTACGAAGGTTACGCACCGGGTGGTGTTGCCATCCTTGTTGAAGCCTTGACCGACAACAAGAACCGGACTGCCTCATCCGTACGCGTGGCCTTCACCCGCAACGGCGGCAGCCTTGGTGCTACTGGGTCAGTTGCCTACATGTTCGACCGCAAGGGCTACATTGTAATCGACCGGTCAACTACTGACGCGGATGAAGACCAAATGCTGATGGACGTCATGGAAGCCGGCGGCGACGACCTGCAAACCAGCGACGACGCTTACGAAATCTACACTGACGCCAAGAGCTTCACTGCTGTCCGCGATGCTTTGGAAAAGGCCGGCTACAAGCTGGCAGTTTCTGAACTGACTATGGTGCCGCAAAACACCACTCCAGTTCCAGCAGACAAGAAGGAACAATTCGAAAAGCTGGTTGACGCTTTGGAAGACGACGATGACGTTTCCAACGTTTACACCGCTGCAGCTGACGAAGAATAATTAAGCTGTAAATAAGTTATACAAAACGCGACTTTCTGAGGAAAGCCGCGTTTTTTTATGCTCTTTTGCGATTTTTTTGAAAAAAGCAAACTTCTCAGAAAAAAATCGCCACTTTTGGCGTACTAGTAAGTGGAGGAGGAAAAAGAAAGGAGGACCTTGTGGAAGTTGCAGACAAAGCCCGGCAAATGCTGGAAGAAGCAGTTAGGATCCGGGCCAGTGACATCTTTTTCCTGCCGAAAAAGGGCGGCTATAAACTTCGCCTGCGGGCCGGGGATTTGGAGGAAAGGCCAGACTTGACCCGGGAGGCGGGAAATGAACTGATCAACTGGTTTAAGTACCAAGCCGAAATGGATATTGCTGAACACCGCCGCCCTCAGGTCGGCAGCATGGCTGTTAATTTGGCGGGGCAAGACTACTGGCTCCGCCTCTCCAGCGTGGGTGATTACCGGGGCGAGGACTCATTGGTCATCCGGATTATCTATGCTTTGGGGGAGAGCCGGTACTTTTTCCCGGACCAGTTCAGGGACCTGGTGGACCTTTGCTGGCGGCGGGGGATGATCGTGACCAGCGGGCCAACGGGGTCGGGCAAGACCACGACTATGTATGAACTGGCCAGAAAGCTCAGCCAGACGAAAATGGTGATGACGATTGAAGACCCGGTGGAAGTGTATGAGGAGAGCTTTTTTCAAGCCCAGGTCAATGCCGGGGCTGGGATCAGCTATGCCAGCCTTTTAAAGGCGGCTCTCCGTCACCGGCCGGATGTCTTGATCATCGGTGAAATCCGTGATGAAGAGACGGCCCATTTAGCGGTTGACGCGGCATTAAGCGGCCACCTGGTTTTAGCCACAGTGCATGCCAAAAGTACCTACCAAACCATTTCCCGCTTGGAGAGCCTGGGAGTTAAAAATAATGAGCTGGTCAACTGCTTGACGGCGGTTTCCTACCAGCGCCTGCTGCCAGGGAAAAAGGGGCCAGCCTGCCTGCTGGACTTGGCCAGCCGGGAGGACTTGCTGGCGGCTCTGGGGCAATCCGTCAGGGGGAATTTCGCGGCTTGGGAGGAAAATTTGAGCAGGCTGGTGGAGAAAGGAGAGATAAGCGCGGATGTGGCAAGGCAATATAAAGGCGGCTAAGCTGAAGCAGAGTGAGCAGGTGGAGCTCTTGGCCTTTTTGGCCAACTGTTTAAAAAACGGCTTTTCCTTGACCAAGAGCTTGCAGCTCTTGCCCCTGCTTTGGCCCAAGCGGAAAAAGCAGCTGGCCCGGCTGGATGAAAAAATGCGGCAGGGAGAAGAACTGGGTCAGCTTTTGGCGGGCCTGGGCTTTAACAAGACAACGGTGACCCAGCTGGACATGGCACTTAGCCAAGGGCGGCTGGATGAATCCCTGGCCCAGCTGGCCCTTTTGGGGCGGATGAAGAATGAGCAGGTCAAGAAGCTGGAGGGAGAACTGGCCTACCCGGTCGTTTTGGCAGGGATGATGACCTTGATTTTAATCTTTATGCAGAACTTTTTGTCGGTAGAGTTTGCTAGCAGTTCCGCTAAGCAGGGGGACCTGCTCTTGCTGATTTTAGTCTTTTTGCTGGTTTTGGTCATCATGTTAGTCGTTATCGCGGCAGCTTACATGAAGAAGCAGGACTATCAGTCTTTTAAAAAGCTTCTGGCCTGGCCGGTTTTCGGGCCAGTGGTGGCCTTGTATGGCCAGTATTTGATCTCTTATGACCTGGGCATGCTCTTGGCCAGTGGCTTTTCCCTGCAGCAGATGTGTGACTTTGCCTGCCGGCAGGCGCCGGGGTCACTGCAAGAAGAAGTGGGCCGGCGGGCAAGAGACGCGATCCTGCGGGGCAAGAAAGTGGAAGAGGTCATCCAGAAGGAGCCATTTTTGAGCCAGGATCTCTTGATGCTGCTGCAGGCGGGCAGTGAACGGGAGGAACTGAGCCGGCAGTGCCTGCTTTTGTCCCGGCTTTTGTTCAACCGCCTGCGCCAGAAGCTGTCCAAGCTAATCGTCAACGTGCAGCCGGTTTGCTTTATCTTGATCGGCTTGTGCATTATTGGGATGTATTTGAAGCTGCTTTTGCCGATATACGACAGCATGCAGCAGCTTTAGTTTTGCGGAGGAAAAAAGGAAATGAAGCATTTAAGACGGTTTTGGCCAAAGCGCCAGCGGGCTTTTACCTTAATTGAAATGGTGATCGTGGTCGCGATTATCGCGACTTTAGTTCTTTTGATCTCGCCAAATTTGCTGGCCCAAAAGGACCAAGCCGACAAGCGGACTAACGATGCTTTTACCACGACCATTCAGACCCAGGTGGAGCTATATGAAGAAAATACGGGCAAGAAGCCGGCCTCTTTCCAGGAAATGGTGGATGCCCACTACTTGACGCAAAAGCAGGAGAAGCAGGCTGAGGATAAGAAGCTGGCGATCGGTGACTTCGCCAAGGGCGGAGAATGAGGCAGAAGGCCTTCAGCCTGCTGGAGACGGTGATTACCTTGGCTGTCGCGGGGATGCTGCTGGGCATCGGGGAGATGAGCTTGCAAGGCTTTGAGGACAAGATCAATTTTGACCGCTTCTGCCGGCAGGCGGCGGGACTTTTTCAAGAGAAAATCAGAAGAGCCGCCATTACGGGAAAAAGGGTGATGATCTACAACCAAAGCAGCCAGGGCAAGCTGGAAGTCATTCAAGACGGCCGGCATGAGAGTCTTAAGATTCCAGATGGAGTTACGGTTTATACCTCTTTTAGCGGTAAAACCGGCCTCAACATCACCAGTGACGGGACCACCAGCCAGCCGTTTACCTTAAGGATTATAAAAAACGATCAGGGGAAAAAAGAGTATGAAAAGGCATATACCTTTTTGCTGCCGTGGGGGAAGATCAATGAAAAGTAAACAGGAAGGCTTTTTGGCCCTGGAGGCGGTAGTGGCTTTGGCGATTGTCTGTATTGCGCTAACTGCCGCGGTGACCTGCCTTAGCGGGCTGAAGAAACTAGAGCAAGAATCAAGCCAAAGGGCCAACCAGGCCCTGGCCTACCGGATGCTGAAGGAGTGTCCGGTCAAGCGGGTCAAGGTCAGGGACCATGAGTATGTCTTGACCGGCAAAGGAGACCTGTATGATGAAACCCAGCAGAAGATTTGCCAGAAGTAAGGCTTTCAGCTTGCTGGAGACCATGGTCGCCCTCTTGGTAACGGTGATTTGCCTGTCTCTTTTGTCCTCTAGCCTTAAGCTTTTTACCCTTTTTGAAAAAGACCGGCACGATCCTAATGAACTGGTCTTCTCTTATGTCCAGTTCGCCAAGTTTTTGAAAAAGGACAGCCAGCGGACCTATATTGATCTGGAGAATTCCAATCCTTTGAAGATCATGTTTATCAAAGAAGAGAAAAAGAAAGACAAGACGGGGGAAGAAAAGATAGATAAAGCTGGCTACGTTTTGGAAATGGATAATAAAGGCAATAATCTTCGGGTCAGAAGATCCGGACCAGACGGCGGCAATATGACCCTGCTGCCAATCTGGGGGGCAACGTTCGCGGCCAAGGACGGCTTGATGGAGGTCCATATCAATGAAAAGGGGAAAAGGTCAATTTTGTATTTTAAAGTCGACAAGGCACCGGAAAAAGAAAAGGAGGCGAAAAAGACTGAAGATCAGAAAACAGATCAAGCTAAACCGGCAAAGGGGGAGCGCCCTGCTGACCAGCGTGCTGCTGCTAGCCACGACAATTCTGTTGATTGACAGTTACCTGGATGCTTATCAGCATGTCATTAAGATCAACCAGCTGCTGGCAAATTACCTCTGGGGCGGGTGAAATTTCTTGCACCCTTCCTTGTAAATCATTAGAATTGGTATGTATTGCAAAGAAGGGTGGACTAAGTCATGAATAGAATTGAAGAACTGTTTGGGCAGACTCTGGAAGCAGTCGAATGCCTGCAAGAAGCCTTGAACGTATCCCTGGCTGATGCCTTGGTGGAAACTTTTGACAACCTGGAAAGCGGGGAAATCCGGGTGGAAATGGGAGCCCCGGACCAAAAGACGGTGGCTGAGCTTGAAGAACGCTACGCGGCTTTGGACTACAAGAACTGGTCCAAGACCCAGAAAGAGCAGGTCTATGGCCTCCTGGTCCTTAAGGCCATCAACGATGACGGCCGGGATGCCAACCAGATGCCGACTCCGCCGCTTTTAGCCACGGTCTTGACCCTGTTTATGGACAAGCTCCTGCCTAAGAAAAAGCAAGTCCTGCTGGACCCGGCAGTGGGCAGCGGCAACCTGCTTTTCTCCGTTGACCAGCAGCTGGCTGCCCAGAATCATTCAGAAGACCGCTTTGACCTGGTTGGCCTGGATAATGATGAAGAAATGCTCAACTTGGCCGACGTGGCCGCCCACTTGGCGGGGTTAAAAGCCAACTTCTACTGCCAGGATGCCTTGACCGGCTGGCCAGTCAAGCCAGACGTAGTGGTTAGCGACCTGCCGATCGGCTTTTACGCTAACGACGACAATGCCAAGAACTTTGACCTCCGGACCAAGGAAGGACACGCCTACGCGCACGTCCTCTTCGTTGAGCAGATCGTCAAGAACCTGGCTGAAGACGGCTTCGCCTTCCTTTTAGTCCCGCAGAACATGCTGACTGGTACGGTTGGGGCTGACTTTATGCCCTGGCTGGCCAGCAAGGTCTACCTGCAGGCGATCGTGCAATTGCCAAGCAGCTTATTCCAAAGCAAGATAAGTCAAAAAAGTATCCTTATCTTCCAAAACCACGGCCAAAGCAAGCCGCCGAAGGAAGTTTTGCTCACAAAGCTTGAAAATCTGAAGAAGGAAGAATCTTTGGTAGCCCTTAATATTAAACTGAACGAGTGGTATACTAAGAAAGATAATTAAGTTTGTGAAGTGAGTAAAAGGAGTTTTTTAATAATGGATAAGATTTTAGCAATCAACTCTGGTTCATCTTCATTTAAGTATAAGCTATTCTCATTAGCTGATGAGAGTGTCTTAGCTTCCGGGCTGGGCGACCGTATTGGTATCGATGGTTCAACCTTTTCAATGAAGTTGGCTGATGGGACCAAGCATGAAGCCAAAGTTGACCTGCCAAACCAGGAAGTAGCCGTACAAACCCTGCTTGACTGGCTGAAAGAATATGGCGTTATTGCAGACGTCAAGGAAATTGTCGGCGTTGGCCACCGGATCGTGAACGGCGGGGAATTGTTCCCAGACTCAGCAATCATCGACAAGGACAACATCCACAAGATTTTTGACTTGACTGACTACGCTCCTCTGCACAACCCTGCAGAAGGCCGCGGCATTCAAGCCTTCATGAACATCCTGCCGGACGTGCCGCAAGTCGGTGTCTTTGACACTTCCTTCCACCAGTCAATGGATGAAGTACACTACATCTACTCCTTGCCATACGAATACTACGAGAAGTACAAGGCCCGCAAGTACGGTGCTCACGGCACTTCCGTCCGCTACGTTTCCGGCAAGGCTGCTGAACTCCTGGGCAAGGACCTCAAGGACCTTAAGCTGGTTGTCTGCCACCTGGGTTCAGGCGCTTCAGTTACTGCAGTTAAGGATGGCAAGTGCTACGACACTTCCATGGGCTTCTCACCTTTGGCTGGGGTAACCATGGGGACCCGGTCAGGTGACGTTGACCCGTCAGTCCTGCAGTACATCATGAAGAAGGAAGGCATCACTGACTTCAATGAAATGATCGATATTTTGAACCACAAGTCAGGCCTGTTGGGCATCTCCGGCGTCTCCAGCGACATGCGGGACATCAGAGAAAGCAAGGACAAGCGGGCCAAGCTGGCTGATGCTGTCTTCGTTAACCGGGTAGTCCGCTACGTTGGCTCTTACATTGCTGAAATGGGCGGGGCAGACGCGGTTGTCTTCACTGCCGGGATCGGTGAACACGACGATGAAGTCCGTGAAGGGGTCATGAAGGCATTGTCCTTCATGGGCGTTGACTTTGACGACGCAGCTAACAAGGCTGCTAATGAAGGCTTCATCACCAAGGAAGATTCCAAGCTGGCTGGTTTGATTATTCCAACTGACGAAGAATTGATGATCGAACGTGACGTTGTCCGTTTGGCCAAGCTTAAGTAAAAGTTTTTAAGCAGAATATTTGAGGGCATGGTCATTTTTTGCTAAAATGATCATGTTCTCTATTTTGGGGATGTTTTGGGATTCGACAGGCGCAGACCCGCGCTGGTTGCGATTCGTAGGTTACGTCTACGTTAAAACGTTAAACAGTTTAAATTAACTGCAAACGAAAACTCATACGCTGTAGCTGCTTAGTTCAGCCCAGCTGCCAATAGACTGCCTGCCCGTGGCGGTCTTGCGGTATCAACCTTACGGGATACGCTTGCTTATCACACCTGAATAAGCGAGAAGAGACTAACAGGTTAGCCGTGGCTGTTTGGCCCTGTCATATGGCGTTTTGCCCCGGTGAAGCTGAAATAATATGACTATGATCGTAGAGATTAGTGACGGGATGCGTTTGGACAGGGGTTCAATTCCCCTCATCTCCATCTGTCTGAAGAAGGCGCGTGTGATTGATACACGTGTCTTTTTTGTTTTTTGGAATAAAATAACAAATGCAATAAATCGCAAAGGAATCAAGAGTATAATTAAAAGAGTAGAAGCTATTGTTTTGACTGTAAATACACTTTTTAGTGCGGGAGGTCAACTATGAAACTCAAAGAATTTTTGCTAGGAGCTTACAGCTGCCAAAAAGTCAATGACAAGGGCAGGACCAAGCTCAAGGTCGACCTTTCCCCAGGCCTGCTGCCAACAGCACTTTTTGCCTGGGCGGTTTACAAATTCTTGACTAGCGGCGATGATTAAAAAACTTTTTCCTTTAGAAATTAAGTGAAAAACTATATAATTTAGTCAATTAGCCCCAAACTTGTGAGTTAAGTTTCGAGTTTTTTTCACAGAATGATTGGCGGCTTTTGATACTTTTTTGCTACGATTATAATATTAAGTGCGGATTGCACAATTTTTCGGTAAGAGGTTAAAACATGAAGATCTTAATGGTAGAAGATGACAAGTCAGTTTCACAAATGATGGAATTGTTCTTCAAGAAGGAAGGCTGGGAACAAGTTTCCGCCTACGACGGTGAAGAAGCAGTCGAAATTTTCCAGACTCACCCGCGGGACTTTGACATCATCACTTTGGACTTGAACCTGCCAAAGAAGGACGGGATTCAAGTGGCCAAGGAAATCCGCCGGATTTCTGAAACTGTGCCGATTATTATGCTGACGGCCCGTGACAGCGAATCTGACCAGGTTCTCGGCCTGGGTGTCGGGGCTGATGACTACGTAACCAAGCCATTCAGCCCGATCGCCTTGATCGCCAGAATCAAGGCCCTGCACCGGCGGGTAATGCTGGAAGGGCAGCCAAGAAACCTGCCGAAGAACATCCCAAGCAACGACTTCGACTTGGAAACCAACCACATCCGGATCTCCAAGAGCCGGCGGGAAGTCTACTTTGATGAAAACCGGGTTGAAGGCTTGACGCCAAAGGAATTCGACCTGCTCTACACCATGGCCCAAAAGCCAAAGCAGGTCTTCTCCCGGGAACAGCTCCTGGAACTTGTCTGGGGCTACGAATACTTCGGTGAAGAAAGAACTGTTGACGCCCACATCAAGAAGCTGCGCCAGAAGCTGGAAAAGTCCGGCCCGCAGATCATTCAAACCGTCTGGGGCGTGGGCTACAAGTTTGACGATTCACAGGTTAACGCATGAAACTGATTTATCAGCATATTCTGAGTTTTTTGGTAGTCATTTTAACCTCGGTCATGATCATTGGCTTTTCAACGATCAACTACCAGAAGGAACAGGCCTATCAAAGCAACTATACGCGCTTGGAAAGTTATGCCGAGAATCTTTCGACCCTGCAGCTGTACTCTAAAAAGACGCAGAGCAAGAATTCACCGCCGTTTTTTTCCGCGGATTTCCTGCAGAAGTTTTCCTTCGTCATGCGGGATGAAAATCTTAAACTGTTTTTGATGGACAAGAACTTTAAGACGACTTATCCCCTTGGCGGCTACGACATCTTGAAGAAGTCAGCCAAATCGATGCTGAAGAAGGGGCAGGTGGTCCGGATCAAGGATGACCACAGCAGCGAGCAGCAGGACCTTGCCCCGAAAATCCAGGGCCGGGTAAAGCGCGATGGCTTAAGAAAGCGGAGCAACCGCCTTTTTGCCGCTGAAAGCTATACCTGGGTCGTGGTTCCCCAGGTCCAAGGATCCGGGTCAAATAAGAAGGTCGTCGGGGCCATCATGATCGGTTCCCGGGTCAAGGATGTCCTGCAGACCGTGAGTCAGGCCAAGGCAAACCTGGCCAGAGCCCTGGTGATCACCTTCGCGGTCAGCTTGATCTTGAGCTTTATTCTGGCCTACTACCAAACTAGCCGGATCAAGAAGCTCTCCCTGGCTGCCCGCAAGGTTGCTGACGGTGACCTGGACGTCCAGGTTGACCACCGCCATGCCGATGAAATCGATGACCTGGCCGAAAACTTTAATGAAATGGTCCGGTCTCTGAAAGCCTCAAATGAAGAAGTCAAGGCCCAGGAAGAGCGGCGGGACCAGTTCATGCAGGATGTGGCCCACGAAATGCGGACGCCTCTGACGACGATTAATGGCCTTTTGGAAGGGATGAAGTATGATGCCATCCCAGAAGAATCAATTCCAGAGTCCATTGACCTCATGAGCCGGGAAACCAAGCGCTTGATCCGCCTGGTCAACGAAAACCTGGACTACGAAAAGATCAGAAGCGGGAAGATCCAGATGCTGAAGTCCCAGTTCAATGCCCGGACGATCATGAACGACGTTCAGCAGCAGCTGACCCAGAACGCGGCCAAGAACGGGGACAAGATTATCCTTGACGCTCCGGAAGATTTGCCGGTTTATGCTGACCAGGACCGCTTCAAGCAGATGCTGGTCAACTTGACCCAGAACGCCATCCAGTTTACCAATAACGGGACGATCACGCTTAGGGGCCGGCGCTTCCAGCATGGGGCGAACTTCAGCGTCCAGGATACCGGAATCGGGATGACCCAGGAGCAGAGCAAGTATATCTTCGAACGCTTCTACAAGGCTGACCCGGCCCGGGCCCGCTACGGCGGCACCGGTGAATCCGGCCTGGGCCTGTCGATTGTCCTCTCTTTGGTTCGCCAGCACGGCGGGGAAATCAAGGTTACTTCCAAGCCGCATGAAGGCTCAACCTTCATGATCACCCTCTTTGACCAGGGGCATGAGAAGCACTATGACAAGAAGGACAAGAAAGAGTCCAAAGATAAAGAATAGCGACTAAAAAAGCTTACCGGCTGCTGCCGGTAAGCTTTTTGCTTCTTCTATTCAGTTTTCTTGCTGCTGACTTTACTTGAGCTGGAACTGCTACTAGAGCTGGAGGAACTTGCAGTCGTGCTCTCATTCATGGAGCTGGATGAGGACAGGACGCTTTCCGGGATCTGGGTGATCTCGCTTTGCCGCTTGGCCAGCTGGCTGGCATCGGTCTTGTAAAGCTTGCTGGTGTCGCCCTTTTGGCTGATGAGGGCGGTTGACTGCTTGCCTAATTGCTCAATCAAGTCCATCATCTGCTGGTAGTTGGTGCTGTAGTTGTAATCGCTCGGGATGACCGGATTGAAGCCCTTTGGCGTGTAATAGCGGAGCAGGTTCTTGTTGTTGAGGGTGTCTGAGTAGGCCAGGGAGTTTTTGCTATAAGCAGCCAGCTTCTTGACTTCGGCTTTCTGCTTTTTGGTCAGCTTGGTCAAAAGTTTGCCGCTGGCGTCATAGACATTGCCCTTGCTGGTCTTGCCCCCGATCAAGACGTATTTCGGACTGATGACCGTCCCATTTCTGAAGACGACAATTTGCTTGTGCTCAGCGGACAGCATGTCCGTGCCGAACTGGACGTATTGCTTGCTGGAGATGCCTAGCAGGTGGAGGATGGTCGGCAGGACGTCGATTTCACCAGCCAGGGTTGACTTGATTCCGCCCTTTAAATTGGAAGCGTGGATCATGAAAGGTACCTTTTGCATCTGGGCGGTGTTGTAGCTGGACCAGTCATTCGGGTCCTTGCCGATCAAAGGCGCCAGGGTAGTGTATTCTTCATTGCTCAAGCCGTAGTGGTCCCCGTAGATGACGATCAGCGACTTCTCATAGAGACCGGTTTTTTTCAAGTAAGTGAAAAATTCCTTCAAGGCCTGGTCCAGGTAGTGGGCAGTCAAAAAGTAATTATTGATCGTCGCGTCACTGGTTGAGCTGGTCTTGAAGTTTGGATCCTGGTCAGCCGTGGCCAGTTCAAAAGGCGTGTGGTTGGTGACCGTGATGAACTTGGCATAGAAGGGCTGCTGCATTCTTTCCAGGTACTTGACGCTTTCGGCAAAAAAGAGCTTGTCCTTAAGCCCGTAGCCGGAGCTGTCCCCGCTTTCCTGACTGAAGTAGTTCTTGTCAAAGAAGTAGTTGTAGCCCATATTCTTGTAAACGTCATTCCGGTTCCAGAAGCTGCCGACATTGCCGTGGAAGACGGCAGAGGTGTAGTTGTTGTTTACCCGCAAGATTTGCGGGGCAGCCTGGAAGGTGTTGCTGGAGCCTAATGAGGTGAAGAGTGACCCGTCAGAGATCCCGTAGGTGCTGGTTTCCAGCATATTTTCCGCGTCACTGGTTCTGCCCAGGCCAACCTGGTGGTAGAAGTTGCTGTAAGACAGGGTGTGCTTGTTTTTGTAGAGGGAGTTAAGGAAGGGAGTAACCTCCTTGCCGTTGACCTTCATCCCGATCAAAAACTGCTGGAAGCTCTCCAGGTGGATGATGATCACGTTCTTCCCTTTTTCCGCCCCGAAGTATTCGGAATTAGCCGGAGCGTAATTCTGCTGGGTAAAGTTGATGATCTTGTTCAATTCACTGGTCGAAGCATTCTTGGTTACGGTCGAGCTGGATTCGTTCTTAATAGCGTCATAAACCGTGAAGGTGTCGATGCCCAGGTACTTGACCACGTAAGTCCGGTCAAAAGTGTTCTTGAGCAGGCGGGGCCGGTTGCATTCAGCCACCATCATGTTGAGGCCCAAAACGAAGAAGCCGAAGGACGTAATGGCAAAAGTTCTGGAAAAGCCGTATGACCGCTGGTCGATCTTGATTACTTTTACCGCCAGCAGGATGACGATGACGATTAGGTCCAGCCAGATTAAAATGTCGCTAGGCGCCAAAAGGGCCGCGCTGGACTTGCCCAGACCCTGGGAAACCTTGCTGAAGTTGGCCATGGTCTTGACGGTAATGAAGTCGGTGAACTGCCGGTAGTAAAGGACGTTGGCAAATAAAAGCGCCGTGTTGGCGAAATCGAGGGCCAGCATGGCGATATAGGAGGCCAGAGGCTTGGAAAAGTAAAAGCCCAAGCTGATCAAAATGATGCTCATGCCCAGGGGGCTGAACCACATGATGATGTGCTGGAGGGGATTGGCCAGGCCTAGATTGAAGTCGCAGTAGGCGACAAAGAGGTATTTCAGCCAGTAGCAGATGACCAGGAGGGCCAAAAAGCCAGTCCGGCTTTGAAATTTGCCGAGAAATTTGCTGTGTTTCAATGTCTTTCTCCTTTTATTACTGTCTTAATTTTAAAGGTTGTGGCAAAAATAGACAAATATTTCCCCAGAGTTATTGCTTTCTTAAAATTCTTCCCCCAAAAAAGCTTGTATAATGTAAGCAGACCTTAGTAGATTGGACCCAGCGAGCATGTTGTTTTTAGCACCTCTATACAATTATTTAGCCAGCCAGTACGCCACCCGGATCAATCACTTTGCCTTGATCAAGTTGACCTTGCAGGGCCTGGACAAGACAATTTTTTACTTCCTGCTCTTTGCCCTGGTCCGGGTCATCTGGCTTTTGGCTGTCCGTAAAAGGCGCGGGCTCTGGTCAGAATTCGGCCTCTGGCTCTTCGTCTTTTACTTTCTCCTGGTGCTGATGCTGACGACCTTCAGGTCATCCTACTTCCCTTGGGAACTGAATTTCCATTGGACGCGGCCGCTCAGCAATATCAACCTGGTCTTCATGAAGAATACCTGGAAACTAGTCTATGCCCAGAGCAAGGTCGACTTTTACTATAACTCTATGGGCAATATCTTAGCCTTCGTACCCTTCGGGGCCCTGCTGCCCAATCTGCTGCAAGTCAAGCGTTGCTTTGGCCGGGTCTTTTTCCTGGGGGTCTTGTCATCGGTGACGATCGAGATCCTGCAGTTTTTGCTCATGACAGGGGTCAGCGACATTGACGACGTCTTCTTCAATGCCTGCGGGGTCCTGCTGGGCTACGGGCTCTACTTTTTGCTAGGTCAAATTTGTGTAAAAAATCCCAATAAAGACTAGCAATGAAAGGGCAACAATGATATTATTATCTTGTGAATGATTTATTTAACATTTTCTAGTGAGGAAGCATAAATCAATGAATAGTGTAGTAAGTTTTGACAGTAGTAAATTGACTCCTTTTGTTCACGAAAACGAACTGAAGGAAATGCAAGCAATGGTTAACGCCGCTGACAAGGAATTGCGTGAAGGCACTGGTGCCGGCAACGACTTCCGCGGCTGGCTGGACCTGCCAGTTGACTATGACAAGGACGAATTCGCCCGCATCAAGAAGGCAGCCAAGAAGATCCAAAGCGACTCCGACGTTTTGATCGGGATCGGGATCGGCGGCTCATACTTGGGTGCCCAAGCAGCCATTGAATTCTTGAACTCATCATTCTACATGGCTGAAAAGAGCGATTATCCTAAGGTTGTCTTCTGCGGTAACAGTCTGTCAGGCACTTACTTGTCAGACTTGATCAACTGGCTGGGCGACAAGGACTTCTCCTTGAACATCATCTCCAAGTCCGGTACCACCACTGAACCTTCAGTTGCCTTCCGGGTTTTGAAGGCCAAGTTGATTGAAAAGTACGGCAAGGAAGAAGCAGCCAAGCGTATTTACGCAACCACTGACCGCCAAAAGGGTGCCTTGAAGACCGAAGCTGACGCTGAAGGCTACGAAGAATTCGTAGTTCCAGATGACGTCGGCGGCCGTTTCAGCGTTTTGTCAGCTGTTGGCCTTTTGCCAATCGCTGCTGCCGGCTGCGACATCGACGCCTTGATGCAAGGTGCCGCTGATGCCCGGGCTGCTTTCACTGACCCTGACCTAAGCAAGGACTCACCTTACCAATACGCTGCCTTGAGAAACATCCTTTACCGCAAGGGCTACACCACTGAACTTTTGGAAAACTACGAACCAAGCATCAGAATGTTTGGCGAATGGTGGAAGCAATTGATGGGTGAATCAGAAGGCAAGGACCAAAAGGGCATCTACCCGTCAAGTGCTAACTTCACCACTGACCTGCACTCACTTGGCCAATACATCCAAGAAGGCCGCCGGAACTTGATGGAAACTGTTGTCCGCGTTGCTGGCCCACGGGCTGACGTGGAAATTCCAAACGACGAAAGCAACCTGGACCAACTGAACTTCCTGGCCGGCAAGACCATGAACTATGTCAACGACCGGGCTTACGAAGGCGTTGTTTTGGCCCACACTGACGGCGGGGTTCCAGTTATGACTGTCAACATCGCTGACCAAAGCGAGCACACTTTGGGCTACTTGATCTACTGGTTCGAACTGTCAGTTGCTATCTCCGGCTACTTGAACGGGATCAACCCATTCAACCAGCCAGGGGTTGAAGCTTACAAGCGCAACATGTTCGGCCTTTTGAACAAGCCAGGCTACGAAGACTTGCACGACGAACTGGCAAGCCGCCTGTAATCTTTCGTAAATGAAACTAAGAAGAGCAAGATCCGCGGATCTTGTTCTTTTTTTGTTCAATTTGACATTTTTTGGTCAAAGATGATAAAAGAATTAGATTAAGTGCTACAATTTAAGGGGAGCAAACAGAGTATTGCTTATGTTACCGTTTTAGTAAGAGGGGGTAAAGGAAGATGTCATCAAGAAAAATTGCCTTGACTGGACTTGCTTTAGCTGCTTTAACGTTAACAGCCTGCAGCAAGCAGGAGAGCAGTCAAAAGGAGCAGGATTTGAACTGGTCAGTCGGCGGGGAAATCACCACGATGGACCCGTCCAAGGCCACGGACGTGGTCAGCTTCAGCCAGATGATCAATTCAATGGAAGGGCTCTACAGAAACAGCAAGGACGGGCAAAGTCCGGGCCTGGCCACTAGCGCCCAGGTTTCCAAGGACGGGCTGACTTACACTTTTAACCTGCGCAAGTCCAAGTGGAATGACGGCACGCCAGTAACTGCCCAGGACTTTGTCTACTCCTGGCGGCGGACCGTCAATCCCAAGACTGAGGCCGAGTACTCATATCTTTTTTCCGGGATCAAGAACGCCGATGCCATCCAAAACGGCAAAAAGCCGGTTTCCAGCCTGGGGATCAAGGCTGAGGGCAAGTATCAGCTGGTCGTCACTTTAGAGAAGCGGATGGCCTATTTTAAGGACCTCATGGCCTTCCCAGTCTTTTTCCCGCAGGAGGAAAAAGCCGTCAAGAAATACGGGGACAAGTACGGGACGGCTTCCAAGTACATGGCTTATAACGGGCCTTTTGTTCAAAAGGGCTGGACGGGATCCAACCTGTCCTGGAAACTGGTCAAGAACCCGGATTATTGGGACAAGCAGAGCGTCAAGCTTGACCAGATCAGCTTCACGGTCAACAAGACGGCGACTACCGCCTACAACCTCTACCAGTCAAATAAGATTGACGCCCTGGGCCTGGACTCCAATTTGACCAAGCAGTTCAAGGGCAAGAAGAACTACTACAGCCTCTCCAACGGGGGGACCTACTACCTGGAACTTAACGAAAAGAACCCGAACCTGGCCAACAGCAACATCCGCAAGGCCATCTCCCTGGCCATCAACCGGGAGAACCTGATCCGGATTTTAGGCGGCAACAACCAGGTGGCCAATACTTACACAGCCAAGGGCTTGACTGAATATGACGGGGAAGACTACACCAGCATGATTTCTTCCTCGGCCAAAGACCTCTACAAGTACCAGCCAAGCAAGGCCAAGGAGTACTGGCAAAAGGGCCTGAGTGAACTCGGCAAGTCCAGCTTGACCTTGAACCTGCTGACCAGTGACAGCGACGGGGGCAAGAAGACCGGCGAAGCCCTGCAGAGCATGCTGGAAACCCAGCTGCCAGGGCTGAAATTGACGGTCACCAGTGTTCCCTTCAAGACCCGCCTGGCCCGGCGGGAAAACGGCCAGTTCCAGATCTGCGGGTCAGACTGGATCGCTGACTTCGGTGACCCGATTTCCTTCCTGGAACTTCTGACCAGCAAGAACAGCTCCAACTATGGCTCCTGGAAGAACAGCCAGTATGACAAGCTGATTGCTGCTTCCAAGAACACCAATGACCAGGAAAAGCGGCTCAAGGAGATGAGTGAGGCGGAAAGCATCCTGCTTGACGATGCCGGGGTCATCCCGCTTTACTATGAGGACGATGCCTGGCTGATCCGGTCAAATGCCAAGGGCTGGATCTGCAAGCGGAGCGAGTGGAACTTTAAGGAAGCCTATGTGACTAAGTAGATTTGAAAAGAAGAAAAAAGTGCTAGACCAGAGCTAGCACTTTTTCATTTGCTTTGAAAAGGACAAGAAAAAAGGCAAGCTCCAGAGGAACTTGCCTTTCGGTATTATTGCGATGTCCGGGCTCGAACCGGAACATTATGGATTCAGAGTCCACTGCCTTACCAATTTGGCTACATCGCAGTAAATCACCCGTACGAGAATTGAACTCATGACTCCACCTTGAGAGGGTAGCGTCTTAACCACTTGACCAACGGGCGAAGTTTGTGTTCGAATTACCGACATTCATTATTATGCTTTCTTTGCAAGAAAAAGTCAAGGCTCCTGGCAAAAAAAGTCTAAAATTTTTTCAGGCTGGCTTGGAAAGGCTGAAAACTGCCGTATAATAGAGCTAATTGCCCGCACGGGCCTTTTAGAAAGGAGTCACCGCTTGCTTAATTTTCCTAAAACCCAGCTGCTGATTGAAAGCCTGGTTTCTGAAAGAATTGTTCCCGGAGTCAACTACGCCCTCTTGAAAGGGGACCAGGTCTTTGCCTCGACTTTGGGCTTTGCCAGCATCTATCCGGCTAAAAGCCAGCTGAGCCCTTTTGCCTACTATGACTTAGCCAGCTGCAGCAAGGTTTTGGCCACGACGGCTGCTTTCTTGCAGCTGAGGGAAGAGGGAAAGGTTGACTTTGCTGACCCCTTGCAAAAATACGTGCCGGAATTTAAGGACGGCCGGGTCCGCCTCAGCCATCTTTTGACCCACACATCTGGCATCCGGGGCTGGATTGAAAACCGGAATGCCTTGTCCGGCCCGGAATTAATGAGGGCGATCGTGGGCTTGCCAGTGACCAGCGAGTTTAACCGGGTGGTCCGCTATGCAGACACCAACTTCGTTCTTTTAGGCCTGGTTTTAGAGCGGATTACGGGCAAAGCAGTCCAGGACCTGGCCAGCGAGCGGATCTTCCAGCCAGCTGGCTTGACTGAAACGACTTTTGCCCCGCCAAAAGAGGAGTGCGTGCCAACGGAACTAGTTGACGGCCAGGTCATTCAAGGCTTTGTCCATGATCCTAAGGGCCAGCAATTAGGCCGGCGGTGCGGGTCAGCTGGCCTGTTTAGTACTGTCAGCGACCTGGTCAAAATGGGGCAGGGCTATATGGGGGTCAGTGACCTTTTACCATTAAAGAAAGAAACAATCCAAGACCTCTACCAGGTCAAGACGCCGGCGGGGTTAAAAGCCCGGTCCTGGGGCTGGAACCTGGTCTTTGACCCTAAGGAAAACTATCCCATTATCTATCACACCGGTTTTACCGGCACTTTGGTCTTGTTTGACCAGGTCAAGCAGTCCGGCTTGATTCTTTTGACCAACCGAGTTCACCCTTCCCGGCACAATCAGATCTTTTTGACCATGCGCAGCCGGATCATCAACGCTTTTTTGCAGGAAAACCGCTAGCTAGAAAGAGGAGCAAAATCACATGAAATTAAGCAATAAGCAAAAGGGCTGGCTGCTTTTAGCCGTCTATGGCCTGGTCATCATCATCCTGGGCCGTTTTAACAGCCGGATGTCGCCTTATTATGCCATCACCGCTATCGCGGCATTTGCCGTGGCCCTAATCGAGGGCCTGCTTTTTGCCTTTAGCAAGAACGCGACCTACAAGGCGGTTGCCTTTTTTGCCGGCTTGGTTGCCTTGATCAACGTAGTCGCCGTCTTAACCACGGCAATTTAAAAAATCCCGCGGCTGACCGCGGGATTTTTATTTACTCTTTTACTTACTTGCTTTGCGTATGCTAGTTGATCCTTCTCTTCAAGACGCCCTTGTCGGCAAAGACCTGCCGCAGGTGCAGCATGGCCGTGTAGGTTGAGAGAATGTAGATCTTGTCAGTCGGCGCCTTTGCAAAAGCGGCCAGCAGCTGGTCAAAGTCGCTTTCAATGATCATCTTGTCCGGGTCAAAACCGGCAACTTCCAGGCGGAAGGCCATGTCCTTGTGCCGCTCGCCGCCGACGATGACCTGGTCGATCTTGTCCCGGTCCAGGCTTTCAAAGTTCCCGTCCCAGATCCAGCTGGTGTCGATGCCGTCAGCGTGGTGGGCGTTTAAGAGGGCAGCCAGGCTGTAGTGGTCTTTTTCCGTGTCCAGGAGGCTGAGGACTTCGTTTAAGCCAACCGGGTTCTTGACCAAGATGATGTTGATCTGCTTGCCCTGGTAGTGAATCAGTTCCTGGCGGCCGAAGATCCGCTTGTTTTTGGCAAAAGCCGCCGCGATTTCATTGGCGGAAACGCCGAATTCTCTGGCGCAGGCAAAGGCGGCCAGGGCATTGTAAATATTGTAGGTGCCGCCGATGTTGATGGCGAATTCCTTGCCTTCAATGGTAAACTTGATCCGGCTCGGGGTCTGCTCGCTGATTTTTTCCAGCTTGTAGGTCAAATCCGGCCGCTTGTAGCCGCAGTTCGGGCAGAAGAAGTCACCCAGGTTGGCATAGGAAATTGCGTGGTAGTGCAGGATATGCTCGCACTTAGGGCAGAGGACCCCGTCAGTGTTGACGGCAGCCTTGAGGTCGTTTTGCGGTTTGTCCTGGTCAGTTTCAAAGCCAAAGAAGACTTTTGGATTCGGCAGGTCGACTGAAGAGAAGATGCTGGCGTCCCCGTTAGCGATGATGGTTGCCTCTGGCGCCAGCTTGATGCCGTCGACGATCTTTTCATAGGTCGTGTAGATTTCCCCGTAGCGGTCCATCTGGTCTCTGAAAATGTTGGTCAGGACAAAGGCCTTGGGGTGGACCAACTGGGTTACGGCCTTGACGTTGGCTTCATCGACTTCCAAAACGGCCAGTTTCCGGCTGCTTTTTTTCTGGCCATGAGCCAAAAAGGCGGTTACGATCCCCTGGGCCATGTTGGACCCGGACGGGTTGGTCAAAATATCGCCGTATTTTTCTTTCAAGGTCTGGGTGATGAGGGCCGTGGTCATGGTCTTGCCGTTGGTCCCGGTAACGATAATGGTCTCGTAGTCCTTGCCCAGCTGCTCAAGGACATCTGGGTCAAGCTTCATGGCCAGCTTGCCGGGAAAGCTGGTCCCGCCCTTTAAGACATTGTGCAGGAACCAGTAAGAGGATTTGCCGGCAAAAGTTGCGATGTTGGATTTAAAACTCATGATTAACTTCCTATTCTGCATTAAAACTATGATAAATCTTACCATAAGACGGAAAGTTTAGCGGCTAAAATGCGGAGCTTTTAAACTTTTGCAAAATACACTATACTTATTTGAGCGAGATTAATACAAAGGTGGAGAATATGGCACAGTTTTTTTTCGAATACGGAGCGATGGGCAGCGGCAAGACGATTGAAATCTTGAAGGTTGCCCACAACTACGAGATTCAAGGACGCAAGGTGGCTTTATTGACCAGCAGCGTTGACACCCGGTCCGGCCGCGGCGTGGTGGCTTCCCGGATCGGGCTCAGCCGCAGCGCCCAGCCGATTGAGCCGGACCTGGACCTCTTTGACTACATCGCGGCTTTGAACCAGCAAGAGCAGGAGTCTGACGGCCACCCCTTAGCGGCGGTCTTGATCGATGAGGCCCAGTTCTTAAAAAAGGACCAGGTCATCCAGTGTGCCCGGGTCGTGGACGACTTGCACATTCCGGTGATGGCCTTTGGCTTGAAGAATGATTTTCAGAACCATCTTTTTGAAGGCAGTGAGTATCTTTTGCTTTATGCTGATAAAATAGAAGAGATGAAGACAATTTGCCACTTTTGCGGGCACAAGGCAACCATGGCCCTGCGCTACAAGGACGGTTTGCCCGTCTATGAGGGCGAGCAGGTGCAGATTGGCGGCGACGAGGCCTACTACCCGGTCTGCCGCTTCCACTATTTCCACCCCGATCAGGCAAGAGACTAGTTTTTATTTGGAAGGATTGATTAAATGGATAATGTAATGGCACAGCTGGAAAGCTTGGAAGTGCGCTATGAAGAAATTCAGGAAATGATGGCCGACCCGGAAGTCATCGCTGATACCAAGCGCTACATGGAAATTACCAAGGAAGAAGCTGACATGCGGGAAGTCGTGCAGAAGTTCCGCAAGTTCAAGGCCGACAAGGAAGAAATTGCCGGCAACAAGGAAATCATCGCTGACGGTTCAGATGCCGAGCTGGTTGAAATGGCCAAAATGGAAAACTCTGAGCTGGAAGATGAAATCAGCCAGCTGGAAGATGAAATCAAGATCTTGATGCTGCCAAAGGATCCTAACGATGACAAGGACATCATCATGGAAATCCGGGGGGCAGCCGGCGGGGATGAAGCTTCCCTGTTCGCGGGCGACCTGCTGCGGATGTATGAAAAGTACGCGGAAAACCAGGGCTGGAACGTCTCGATCGTCGACAGCGAACAAACTGAAGTTGGCGGCTACAAGCGGGTGGCTATCATGATTACTGGCAACAAGGTCTACTCCAAGCTGAAATATGAAAACGGGGCCCACCGGGTGCAGCGGATCCCAGTAACTGAATCAGCCGGCCGGGTGCACACTTCAACTGCTACCGTTGCCGTCATGCCAGAATATGAACAGGTTGACATTGACCTTGATCCAAAGGACATCCGGGTGGACGTCTACCGGTCATCCGGTGCGGGCGGTCAGCACATCAACAAGACTTCCAGTGCCGTCAGAATGACCCACTTGCCAACCGGTATTGTGGTTGCCATGCAGGACCAGCGGTCCCAGCAGCAAAACCGGGCCAAGGCCATGGAAATTTTGAAGTCCCGGGTTTACGACTACTACGAAAGCCAGAACCGGGACAAGTACGACGCCAAGCGGAAGAACGCGGTCGGCACTGGTGACCGGTCAGAAAGAATCAGAACCTACAACTACCCGCAAAACCGGGTGACTGACCACCGGATCGGCCTCACTTTGAACAAATTGGACCGGATCATGAACGGGGAACTGGACGAAGTCATCGATGCTTTGACGGTTTACTACCAAACCAAGCAATTAGAGGAGCTGGCAGAAAATGCCTAAGAGTTTACGAGAAATGCGGATTGAGGCCAGTGAACTGGCTGAAAGCGCCCGGAACGAGGAAATCGACTTTCTTTTGGCTGAGCGGCTGGGCCTGACGCCAAGCCAGTTTCAGCTTAAGCAGGACATGGAATTGTCTGACGCTGAAGTCAAGCAAGCCAGAAAGGACATGAAGCGCCTGGCTAAAGGGGACTCACCCCAGTATATCCTGGGCTATGCCTGGTTTTTAGGCTACCGCTTGCGGGTGGCCAAAGGCGTGCTTATTCCCCGCTTTGAAACTGAGGAACTGGTTGAATGGGCCCTGGCGCATTTAAAAGACGGCGACACTGTCCTTGACCTGGGGACCGGGTCAGGCAATATTACGGTGGCCCTGGCCAAGGAAGCTGAAAGCAAGGGGATCAAGGATCTGCATTTTTACGCCAGTGACGTTAAGGATACCCCGCTCAGAATCAGTGAAGAGAACTTTTTGGACTACGGCCTGGACGTAACCACCCGCAAGGCCAATGTTTTGCTGGGCCTGGGCAAGTTTGACCTGATCATTTCCAACCCGCCTTATATCAAGCCCAGCGAGAAGAACGTGATGGACAAGAGCGTTCTGGCCAATGAGCCGGAAGAAGCCCTGTTTGGCGGCCAGGATGGCCTGGCCTTTTACCGGAAGTTCGCTGAAGAAGTCAGAGACCACTTAAATCCGGGCGGCCGCTTCTTCATGGAATTCGGCTTTAGCGAGGAAGATGAGCTGAAGGCCCTGTTTGCCGAAAAATTGCCGGACTTTAAGGTGGAATTCCGCCGGGACATGGCCGGCAAGCCGCGGATGCTGTTTGGGGAGTGGCAGAAATAATGGAAACCAAGATTTTTAAACGGGAACAATTAGATGAAGCAGCCCGCCTGCTTGGGGAAGGGGAATTAGTTGCCTTTCCGACTGAAACGGTCTATGGCCTGGGGGCTTTGGCCACCCGGGATGATTCAGTCAAAAAGGTCTACGCGGCCAAAGGCCGGCCTAGCGACAACCCCTTGATCGTGACCGTGGCTGACGAAGCCATGATGCGGCCTTACGCTAAGGAAGTGCCGGAGCGGGCAGAGAAGTTGATCAAGCACTTTTGGCCTGGTCCTTTGACCATCCTGCTTTTGGCCAAAGAAGGGGCCCTGCCGGAATCAGTAACCGGGGGCCTGCCAACTGTTGCCTTCCGCTGCCCGGATGACCAGCTGACTCATGACTTGATTGCCAAGCTTGGCTACCCAATCGTCGGGCCTTCAGCCAACACTTCAACCAAGCCGAGCCCAACCACGGCCCAGCATGTCTATCATGACCTAAAGGGCAAGATTGCAGGGATTGTTGATGGCGGTGAAACTGAAGTGGGCCTGGAATCAACCATCGTCGACTTGTCAGTTAACCCAGCGGTCGTTTTGCGGCCAGGCAAGATCACCCCAGAAGAAATCAGTCAGGTTTTAGGCGAAGAAGTTTTGATCAACCGGGGCCAGGTAAGTGACAAAGACGTGCCGAAGGCGCCGGGGATGAAGTACCGCCACTACGCGCCAAGCGCCCAGGTTTACGTGGTCGACCAGGTGGAAACTTTTGCCAAGCTGGACCTGGATGCTTCCTGCGGGGTTATGGCAACTAGTGACCTTTTGGAAAACTTGCTTGTACCTGAGGAAAATAAGTTCAATTTAGGCAAAAATCTGACGGAGGCTGACCACAACCTGTTTGCCGGCCTGCGCTATTTTGACGACCGGCCAGAAATTGAAAAAATTTATGTAGAGGGCTTTAATCAGGGCGAGGAAAGCCTGGCCTACATGAACCGTTTAAACAAGGCTGCCGGCAGGCATCATGTCTAATCTGGACGATTTAACGTTTTTAAAAAAGAAATGGCTTTAAACCATTTCTTTTTTTATTTATAATAGAGATGACATGGTATTTTTGAATGGAGGAACTATATGGGAAAGTTCACTGTGTTAAACCATCCGTTGATTCAGCACAAGCTGACGATCATTCGCCGCAAGGAAACTGGATCAAATGAATTTCGGAGAATCGTTGGCGAAATCGCCGGTCTGATGACCTACGAAATCAC
This sequence comes from Lactobacillus delbrueckii subsp. bulgaricus, assembly GCF_046938665.1. Lineage (GTDB taxonomy): Bacteria > Bacillota > Bacilli > Lactobacillales > Lactobacillaceae > Lactobacillus > Lactobacillus delbrueckii_C. The sequence continues at coordinate 91,662 of NZ_JBKZCD010000001.1, read as the reverse complement.
CCGCGACCTGCCTTTGCAAGACGTTGAAATCGAAACGCCAATGGGCAAGACGGTGCAAAAGGAACTGGCCGGCAAGAAATTGACTATCGTGCCGATCCTGCGTGCCGGCATGGGCATGGTCAACGGGGTTTTGGAAATGATTCCGTCAGCCAAGGTCGGTGTCGTTGGCATGTACCGTGACGAAGAAACCTTGAAGCCGGTAGAATACTTCTTCAAGGTTCCTAAGGACGTTACGGAACGTGAATGCCTGGTCGTTGACCCGATGCTGGCTACTGGCGGTTCCGCCAACCTGGCCATTGAAGCTTTGAAGAAGCGGGGCGTGACTGACATCAAGCTGGCTGTCCTGGTTGCAGCTCCAGAAGGCGTTAAGGCTGTGCAAGACGAACACCCGGACGTTGATATCTACGCGGCTGCCCTTGACGACAAGCTGCTGCCAAACGGCTACATCTTCCCAGGTTTAGGGGATGCAGGTGACCGGATCTTTGGGACTAAATAATTAAAAAAGTCGCTATAAAAGCGATTGCAAAAGTTCCAATTAATTTTTATTGGTGTACAATAAATGACGTGTTCGAAGAATTCAACACAAGAAGGGAGGTCACGAAGAATTGGAGAAATCACTTGTCTTCAATATTAACGGTACCGGACTGAATGTCGACTTGGTCGGCATTATCGGTTCGACCTTGATGGCAATTGTGGTTTTTGCCATTTGTTACGCTCTTTCACGTAAAGTTGAAATGAAACCGAACAAGAAACAAAATGTTCTGGAATACCTGATCGATTTCACCGACGGGATTGTCAAGGACAACGTCGAAGACCCGGCTGCGCAAAAACATCTGTCTCTTTACGCCTTTGTTTTGTTCCTTTTCATCTTCTGCATGAATCAACTAGGGTTGTTCTTGGAAGTGAAAGTCGGTGACTATATGGTCATCAAATCACCAACTGCTGATCCAGTGACGACGATGTCGTTCGCGATGATGACCTTGCTTCTGTCATTTACCTTCGGGATTCAGAAATTTGGCACGAAGGGCTACCTGCAGAACTATGCACGTCCTGTCGGTTTTCTTTTGCCGATTAACATCATTGAAGAATTTACCAACTTCTTGACGTTATCGCTGCGTCTCTACGGTAATATCTTTGCGGGTGAAGTCCTGCTGACCCTGATCGGGAACCAGCTGGGGCCAAGCATGGGGATTGTAACCAGAATCCTGGCTGCGCCGCTCGCAATGATCTGGCAAGGTTTCTCTGTCTTCATTGGCTCTATCCAGGCGTATGTTTTTGTAACCCTTTCTATGGTTTATATTGGCAAGAAGGTTACACAAGAATAATTTTTCGGAGGTTTTATTATGACTACAGGTTTAAAGGATTTAGCTGCTGCACTTGTTGCTGGTATTGCTGCTTTGGCTGCTTCATGGGGGAACGGTAAGGTTATCTCAAAGACGATCGAAAGCATCGCCCGCCAACCAGAAAGTGCTGGTAACTTGAGATCAACTATGTTCATCGGTGTTGGTTTGATCGAAGCCGTTCCAATCCTGGCTATCGTTATCGCTTTCTTGATTTTGTTCCTGAATTAACCAGTCGTTAAATTACATTAGTTACTAAATTGAGAGAGAAGGATTGTCGATGGAATTGCAACCAGTATTCGCCGGCGCTGAAATCTCAATCATTAATACCCTTTGGTATTTAATCGTATTCAGTATCCTTTTGCTGGCCGTCAAGCATTATGCCTGGGGCCCGGTAAAGGACATGATGGAGAAGCGCCGTCAGAAAGTCATTGATGACTTGGATCAAGCTGCTAGCGACCGCAAGAAGGCTGAAACTTTGGCCAATGAACGGGAAGCAGCCTTGAAGAATTCAAGACAAGAAGCAACCCAGATTCTCTCCGATGCCAAGAGTAATGCGCAAAAGACCGGCAAGCAAATCGTCAGCGAAGCTAACGATGAAGCTTCCGCTATCCGGGAAAAGGCCAAGGCAGATGCAGCCCAAGCTAAGACTGATGCCTTGAACGAAGCCCGCGACGAAGTTGCTGATCTTTCTGTGACGATTGCGGAAAAGGTAATTGCTAAGAACTTATCTGCTGCTGATCAAAAAGATTTAGTTGATCAGTTCATTAAGGGGTTGAACGATTAATGGCCTTAAGTAGAGAAGAAACGGCAAGACGCTACGGAACAGCGATCTTTGACTTTGCCAAAGACAGCGGCAAGACTGAGCTCATGTACAGCGAACTGACTGAATTGAAGCAGGCAGTTCAAGCAGAGCCCCGTTTTGTCCAGGTTCTGAGCAATCCTGTTTTGGACGCCAAGCAAAAGGAAAGTCTTTTGACGGCGGTTGAACAGGGCTTTTCTGCAGAGCTGCAAGAAGTTTTAAACTTCTTGCTTAGCTATGATCGTTTTGACAACTTGGTTGACATCATTGACTACTACATTCACCTGTACAATGCTGCCAACCACATCGGAACGGGTGTCGCTAAGACTGCATTGAAGCTAGATAAAGATCAGCTGCAGCGCCTTGCGGACAGCTATGCCAAGAAATATGGCTTGCAGGTACTTAATCTTGAAAATGAAGTTGATCCAGAAATTATCGGCGGCGTGGTCCTTGAGGTTGAAGGCCGCGTGATCGATGGCTCAGTAAAGCATCGATTGGAGAAAATCCGCGCCGTGTTAACAAAGTAAGTATTATAAAGAGGTGAAACCATTGAGCATTAAAGCGGAAGAAATCAGCTCTTTAATCAAGCAGCAACTTGAACACTACGACGATAAGCTGGACATCGAGGAAGTCGGTGTCGTAACTTACGTCGGCGATGGTATCGCCCGCGCTCACGGCTTGAACAATGTCTTGTCAAGTGAGCTTTTGCAGTTCGACAATGGCGCCTACGGTATCGCCCAAAACTTGGAAAGCAATGATGTCGGTATCATCATTCTGGGCAAGTTTGACGACATCCGTGAAGGCGACCGCGTGAAGCGAACTGGCCGGATTATGGAAGTTCCAGTTGGGGATGCTTTGATTGGCCGGGTTGTGAATCCACTGGGCCAGCCAGTTGACGGCTTAGGCGAAATCAAGACTGACAAGACTCGGCCAATCGAGTCAAAGGCGCCAGGCGTTATGCAGCGTCAGTCAGTTAACCAGCCTTTGCAAACTGGTATTAAGGCCATTGATGCGCTGGTGCCAATTGGCCGTGGTCAGCGTGAGCTGGTTATCGGTGACCGTAAGACTGGTAAGACCAGTTTAGCGATCGACACCATTTTGAACCAAAAAGGGCAGGACGTAATTTGTATTTACGTCTCAATCGGTCAAAAGGAATCAACTGTCAGAGCACAAGTTGAAACCTTGAAGAAGCTGGGGGCGATGGACTACACCATCGTGGTTGAAGCTGGTCCTTCAGAACCGGCACCAATGCTTTACATCGCGCCATATTCCGGGACCGCGATGGGGGAAGAATTCATGTACGCCGGCAAGGACGTCCTGGTTGTCTTCGACGACTTGTCCAAGCAGGCGGTTGCCTACCGTGAACTTTCCCTGCTGCTTCGCCGGCCACCTGGCCGTGAAGCCTACCCAGGTGACGTCTTCTACCTGCACTCACGTTTGTTGGAACGGAGTGCCAAGCTGAGCAAGGAACTGGGCGGCGGCTCATTGACTGCCCTGCCATTCATTCAGACTGAAGCCGGGGACATCTCCGCCTACATTCCAACCAACGTTATTTCCATCACTGACGGACAGATCTTCTTGCAAAGTGACCTGTTCTTCTCCGGTACGCGTCCAGCCATCGACGCCGGGGCTTCTGTTTCCCGTGTCGGCGGGGCCGCGCAGATCCCAGCCATGAAGAAGGTTGCCGGTACTTTGCGGACCGACCTGGCTTCATACCGGGAACTGGAAAGCTTTGCCCAGTTTGGCAGTGACCTGGACCAGGCAACGCAAGCCAAGCTGGCCCGCGGCCGGCGGACCGTCGAAGTATTGAAGCAGCCGCTGCACAAGCCGGTTGCCGTTGAAAAGCAGGTTGTCCTGCTTTACGCTTTGACCCATGGCTTTATGGACGCGGTGCCAGTCGATGATATTGCTCGCTTTGAACAAGAACTTTACACCGACTTTGACGCCAACCATGCTGATCTGTTAGCTGAAATCAAGTCAACTGGCAAATTGCCAGATGAAAACAAGCTTCAAGAAGCTCTTCAACAATTTGCATCCAGCTTTTCATCAAGTAACAACTAGGAGGTAGAATATGCCTGCATCTTTACTTGAATTGAAGAAGAGAATTGCTTCTGTCAAGCAAACGAGTAAGATTACTGAAGCCATGCACATGGTTTCAGCAGCTAAACTGAATCAGACTGAAAAAAGAGACAAGGGCTACCAGGAATACAACCAGCTGCTGCACCAAACCGTGTCCCGGCTGATGAGTGCCAGCGTGATCAACCACTTGAACAAGGCTAATTACCGCCTGACGCAAGACAACATTGACTCCATCGACTATGATGACGTCTTTGGGATGGGGATCATTTCTGACATGATCAAGCCCCGTGAGGAAGTTCACTCCGTGGGCTACCTGGTAGTAACTGGTGACCGTGGTCTGGTCGGCTCCTACAATAGCTCAGTCATCAAGCAGATGATGAGCCTGGTAGCTGACGACAAGCTGCAGGGCAGAGAGTCCAAGATCCTGTCAGTCGGCAGCGTTGGCTCCCAGTTCTTCAAGAAGAACAACCTGAACGTTGTCTACGAAAAAGACGGTGTTTCAGACGTGCCAACCTTCAAGGAAACCCTGCCAATCGTTTCAACGGCGATCAAGATGTACTTGAACGGCGTTTATGACGAACTGTATGTTTGCTACACCCACCACGTGAATTCTTTGTCTTCAGCCTTCCGGGCCGAAAAGATGCTGCCGATCGTCGACCTTGACATCGGGACCATGGAAGCCAAGGAAAGCAAGAAGATTGAATTCGAAGTTGCCCCTGACATTGACAGCGTTTTGGCAACCTTGCTGCCGCAATTCGCGCGGGCGGAAATCTATGGCGCTATTTTGGACGCCAAGACCGCCGAACACGCAAGTTCAATGACGGCCATGAAGAGTGCCACGGACAATGCCAAGGACCTTGTTTCTAGTCTTAGTTTGCAAATGAACCGTGCAAGACAAGCACAAATCACTACTGAATTGACTGAAATCGTCAGTGGTGCGAATGCACTTGAATAAGAGAAAAGGAGGTAGAAGTTTGAGTCAAGGTGAAATCGTTCAAGTAATCGGCCCTGTTGTCGACGTCAAGTTTCCAATTGGCAAAGACCTGCCAGACATCAACAATGCCTTGAAGGTCATCAAGTCAGACGACGACTCGATTATCCTTGAAGTTACTCTTGAACAAGGCGATGGCGTTTTGCGCTGCATCGCGATGGAATCTACCGATGGCCTTCGTCGTGGGATGAAGGTTGAAGATACTGGGAGCTCAATTTCCGTGCCAGTTGGTCCGGATACCTTGGGCCGGGTCTTCAACGTTTTAGGTCAACCGATTGATGGTGGTCCAGAATTTCCAGCTGACCACCCTCGCTCCGGGATCCACAAAGAAGCACCTAAGTATGATGAATTAACTACTAGCCGTGAAATCCTGGAAACCGGGATCAAAGTTATCGACTTGCTGGAACCATATCTTCGTGGTGGTAAGGTCGGTCTGTTCGGTGGTGCCGGGGTCGGCAAGACCACGATCATCCAGGAATTGATTCACAACATTGCCCAGGAACACAACGGTATTTCCGTCTTCACCGGTGTCGGGGAAAGAACCCGTGAAGGTAATGACCTTTACTTCGAAATGAAGGCATCCGGCGTTTTAGACAAGACCGCCATGGTCTTCGGGCAGATGAACGAGCCGCCTGGTGCCAGAATGCGGGTCGCTTTGACCGGTTTGACGATCGCTGAATACTTCAGAGACGTTGAAGGCCAGGACGTGCTGCTCTTCATCGACAACATCTTCCGGTTTACTCAGGCCGGTTCTGAAGTTTCCGCCTTGCTGGGCCGGATTCCTAGTGCCGTTGGTTACCAGCCAACTTTGGCAACGGAAATGGGTCAATTGCAAGAAAGAATCACTTCCACTAAGAAGGGGTCAATCACCTCTATCCAAGCCGTTTACGTTCCAGCCGACGACTACACTGACCCTGCGCCAGCGACTACTTTCGCCCACCTGGACGCGACGACCAACTTGGAACGTAGCCTGGTAGAACAAGGTATCTACCCGGCCGTTGACCCACTTGAATCAACTTCCAGTGCCCTGGACCCTGAAATTGTCGGCCAGGAACACTACGACGTTGCGACCCGGGTTCAGCACATCCTGCAACGTTACCGCGAACTGCAAGACATCATCTCCGTTTTGGGTATGGATGAATTGTCAGATGAAGAAAAGCTGATCGTTGCCCGGGCACGTAAGATTCAGTTCTTCCTGTCACAAAACTTCTTCGTTGCCGAAGTCTTTACCGGTGTTCCAGGCTCATACGTTCCAATCAAGGAAACGATCAAGGGCTTCAAGATGATCCTCGACGGCCATCTTGACGACTTGCCTGAAGATGCCTTCAGAGGCGTTGGCCCGATCGAAGACGTTTTGAAGAAGGCGCAAAAGATGGGGGTTACCCCAAGCGATCCGGAAGCAAAAGCCTTATTAGAAAAGTAGGTTGATGCATCATGGCAGAAGCAGAGAAACTGTTTAAGATCAATATCGTTACGCCAAACGGGTTAATCTATTCTCACCGTGGCAGCTCCGTCTCAATGCGGGCTATTGACGGCGACCGGCAGATTTTGTACAACCACCTGCCGATTTTAACTCCGCTGACAATTGGTGAAGTCCGGGTTCAACGCGGCGCCGATGTCGACCACAAGGTTGATCACATCGCCGTCAGCGGGGGGATCATCGAATTCGCCAACAATGTGGCAACGATTATTGCCGACAACGCAGAACGCGCGCGCAACATTGACCTCAGTCGGGCTGAAGCTGCCAAGCAGCGGGCCGAGGCGCACATCAAGGAAGCCAAGGAAAAGCACGACGAGCAGTCATTGGAACGGGCTCAAATTGCTTTGCGGCGGGCTGTAAACCGGATTCACGTTTACGACGCGCTGCACAAATAAGGGAAAAGAGCGGATTTATTCCGCTCTTTTTTTATGGTAGATTTTATTATGAGACAACTTGGAATTCACGCAATCATCAGCTTGGTGATCTACTTTGTTTGCATTGCCTTAGCCTTTCAGGCGATCAAAGCCGTCAGAATTGAGAAAATCATTCGGACCAGCCGGGTATTTGAAGCCCAGGTCTTCCTGATTTTTACGGCGATTGCCCTGGGCTATACGGTCGGCCAATTTTTGATCGCCTTGATAGATACTTCATTACAATTGTCTAACCTGTTTTAAAGAATCGGTTAAAGCTAAGCGGAAGCCGCTATACAGAGCGCTTTTATGGTACAATTAAAATTAATATGTTATGGAGGAAATAGACGTGTCAAAAGATATTGGTATTGATTTGGGAACCGCGAACGTTTTGATCAACGTTTCCGGCAAGGGCATTGTGATCGACGAGCCATCTGTAGTTGCCGTGGATACGAACACCAACAAGGTGGTCGCTGTCGGCACTGAAGCTTATGAAATGGTTGGCCGTACTCCTGGCAACATCCGCGTTATCCGGCCTTTAAAGGACGGGGTAATCGCTGATTTTGACATTACTGAAGCCATGCTTTCATACTTTATTGAGAAGCTGAACGTCAAGGGCTTCATGAGCAAGCCGAACATTCTGGTCTGCACCCCGACTGGCGTAACTTCAATTGAGCAAAAGGCCATCATCCAAGCCGCGGAAAAGTCAGGCGGCGGCAAGGTCTACCTGGACTATGAGCCAAAGGTAGCTGCTGTTGGTGCCGGCCTGGACATTTTCAAGCCGCAAGGCAACATGGTCATCGACATCGGCGGGGGGACGACGGACATCGCCATCCTGTCCATGGGTGAAATCGTGACTTCCAAGTCCCTGCGCTATGCCGGGGACCGGATGAACCAGGCCATCGTCAACTACATCAAGGCTAACCACCAGCTCTTGATCGGGATGCGGACGGCGGAAGCCATCAAGATTGAAATTGGTGCGGCTACTGATCCAGACCCGGACGCAAGCATGAATGTCCGCGGCCGGGACACGATTGACGGCCTGCCAAAGCAGATCAAGGTAAACAGCTCTGAAGTAACTGAGGCCCTGCAAGAAGGCCTGCAAAGCATCATTGACACTACCAAGCAGGTTCTGCAGGAAACGCCGCCGGAATTGTCCGCTGACATCATCGACCGCGGGATTATGATCACTGGTGGTGGCGCCTTGCTGAAGAATATCGACAAGCTGATTGCCGACAGCCTGCAGGTTCCGGTTTTGATCGCTGAATCACCGCTTGAATCAGTTGCTTTGGGCACTGGCATCCTGCTGCAGCATATTGAAAAGCACGAACGTCACTAATAATGCGTCAAATAATGATTCTTCTAGTCCGCTTTTACCAGCGGGCAATCTCACCAATTTTGCCGGACAGCTGCCGTTTCTACCCGACCTGCTCCAGCTATATGATCACTGCTTTGGAAAAGCATGGTCCGCTTTTGGGACTGCTGATGGGCCTGGCAAGGATCCTGCGCTGCAATCCTTTTAACCGCGGCGGGGTGGATCCAGTACCGGACAAGTTTACCCTTTTGCGCAATCCCCACCCAGAAGAATATGAGGACGAAATTATTGCCAGAAAATTCCACAGTCACTAACGAGGAGGGAATATGTCAAGAAATCAAGAAAACATCGGGATCGAGGTCAACGAACTGTCTGGCCGCCGGGTACCGACTTGGGAAGTAGTCATTCCAAAGAAGCGCCAGATCGGCTTGATCGAGCAGGTTGACGGCAAGTTCCGGGTAACCAGCAGCAAGTCCAAGAACGTGATGTTTGCCAAGAGCCTTGATGCCGGCATCAACGATCTGCTGGCCTACTTCACCTTGCACGAAAAATAATTTTTACGAATAAAGTGATAGTTAATGGCAAAAGTTCAAGAAGAAAGTAAATGGTATGACCGCATCGCCTGGGGAGTTATCATTCCCGTGGTCTTGTTGTCATTCGTCAGTTTCTATTCAATTTACAACGCGTCAGTCAATGACTCGACCTATGGGACGCCAACCAGAACAGTGGCCATGCAGATTGTCTGGTACACGGTTTCCTGGCTAATGGTGGCCTTCATCGTTCGCTTTGACGCCGAGCAGATCTTTAAGCTGGCCCCCTACCTGTATGGCTTGGGGATCCTCATGCTGGTCGCGGTCCTCTTCCTGTATGACCGGACAACGGCTGCCAGCAGCGGGGCCAAGAGCTGGTTTGTCGTCGGACCTGTCAGCTTCCAGCCTTCGGAAGTCATGAAGCCGGCCTTTATCTTGCAGCTGGCCCGGGTCGTCAGAGAGCACAATGCGCGCTATGCCCACAACCTCAGAAATGACTGGCTCTTGATCGGCAAGGTCATGGCCTGGTTCCTGCCGGTAGCCATGCTGCTTATGCTGCAGCCTGACTTTGGGACCACCCTGGTCTTTGTCGCGATTACCGCGGGGATTCTCCTGGTTTCAGGGATTTCCTGGAAGATCATCATCCCGGTCTTTCTGCTCATGGTGGTCGTGGGCGTCGCTGTCATCCTCCTGGTCTTTACCAGTGAAGGGCAGACAATTCTGCGCCACTACTTCAAGACTTACCAGCTGGAAAGAATCAAGTCCTGGAGTGACCCGTCGGGTGACAACTCCAACAGCGCCTACCAGCTCTGGCAGAGCATGAAGGCGATTGGGTCCGGGCAGATTTTTGGCAATGGCTTTAACAATATCAAAGTCTACGTGCCAGTCCGGAACTCAGACATGATCTTCTCCGTGGTCGGCGAAAGCTTCGGCTTTGTCGGCGGGGTGGCTTTGATCGGGATTTACTTCGTCTTGATCGTGCAGATGGTCAAGATCACTTTCTCGACCAAGAACGCCTTCTATTCATATGTGTCCACAGGGATTATTATGATGATTTTGTTCCACGTCTTTGAAAATATCGGCATGAGCATTGATTTACTGCCCCTTACCGGGGTACCCCTGCCATTTGTTTCACAGGGTGGGTCAGCCTTGATCGGGAACATGATCGGGATTGGCTTGATCCTCTCGATGAAGTGGCACAATAAGGACTACATGTTCAGCACGGCTGGCGACTTTTAACTGAATTTTTGAGAGCAAACGAAAACCGCCTCGGTCAATCGACCGGGGCGGTTTTATTTATTTTACTGGACTTAGTCCAAGCCAGCCTTGTTGTGCCGAACGACCAGGATGTCGCAGTCAGCAGTTCTGGTGACGTATTCAGTCACGCTGCCGATGAGCAGGCGTTCAACGGCGTTCAAGCCGGTCGCGCCGACGACGATCAGGTCGATGTCATGCTTCTTCGGGAATTCCCGGCTGATGATGGCCTTTGGTGAGCCGAATTCGATGGAGTAGTGGACTTCCTTGACGCCGCTGTCTTGGGCAGACTGGTAGTACTTTTCCATCTTCTTCTTGGCGTCGTTAGAAACCTGCTCAACCATGGCAGAGTCAAAGCTGGAAACGTTCTGGAAGGACCGCGTGTCGATAACGTGGAGAATTTCCAGGCTGGCGTTCATGTGCTTGGCAACCGTTACGGCCTTCTTGAAAGCCAGGTCAGCTTCCTTGGAACCGTCAACGGCAACTTGGATATGTTTGTATTGGTATTGTTTAGTCATTTTTGCCACCTCTTCCTGTCTCTATTTTACCAAAAAAATGAAAGCATTTTAATAAATTTACTGATTGTTTTGCGAAAGCAGGAGGGCGAAGATAAAAATCGTCGCTGAGCCTAAAAAGAGGGTGATCAAGTTGAGATACTTGTTGTCAAAGAAGAGCAGGACGATTCCCAAGACGCTGATCGCTAGAAGCGTCCAAGCGCAGATGGTCATCAAGCTGTGGAGCTCCGGGGAGCTGGAGACGTCAAAGACCAGGAAGGCGCCATTTCTCCGGTGCCAGAGGTACCAGGCAGTCAGCAGCAGGCAGGCGATAAAAATAATCATGAAAATACGGATGTAGAGCATCGGTTAAACTTTCTAGTTTTCAGAAGAAGTGAAAACACACTGAGTAAGCTAGCAGCAGGAATAAACAAAAAAGCGGCCCGAAGGACCGCTATTATTGTCTAAGAAAATCCGAGTTGACCAAAGCATAAATGGCGCTGTTGATCCCGTAAAAAATTCACAAAATCCGGCCCGTCGCGCAGTGAATATGGATTCTGCGTGAGCAGCATTCCGATTCAGTAGTTACTGACAGGCCACCACGTCCTTAAGTTTGATCGGTCAACTAATTACAAATAAGCTTTCTGACGATCAACTCAGATCACTTATTATAATATAGAACCCAGCAGCCTTTGTCAAGTAAAAATGTAGCGCTTTCATTTTCTCTTAAGGCCCGCTTTCTGCAGGTCATGCAGGCGCTGGTACTGGCTCTTAAAAGCCGCTTCAAATTTGCTCTCGCCCTTAGGGGCAAAATACTGCTTGCCCTGCAGGCGGTCAGGCAGATAAGCCTGGGCCACCCAGTCGCCCGGATAGTCGTGAGGGTAGAGGTAGCCAGTCCCGTGGCCCAGCTTGCTGGCCCCCTTGTAGTGGGCGTCTTTCAACTGGTCGGGAATCTGACCGACATTGCTTTGGCGGATGTCGGCTAAAGCCGTGTCAATGGCTGTCATCGCAGAATTGCTCTTAGGAGACAAGCAGAGCTCGATAACGGCGTTGGCCAGGGGGATCCGGGCTTCCGGTAGGCCCAGCTGCTGGGCCGTCTGTACGGCCAAAATAGCCCGCTCACAGGCCGGGGGATTGGCCAGGCCGATGTCCTCGTAGGCAATCACGCTAAGGCGGCGGCAGATTGAGACCAGGTCACCTGATTCCAGCAGCCGGCCCAGGTAGTGCAGGCCCGCGTCAGTATCTGAGCCCCGGATGGACTTTTGAAAGGCGGATAAGAGGTCGTAGTGGCCGTCCCCGTCAGCGTCAAAGTTCTGGATCTTCATTTGCAAGGAATCCGCCATGTCATCCAGGGTGACCGTGAAGGAGGAGGCATCTTTGCCCTCAGCTTCCAGTTCCTGCTTGGTCGACAAAACTGCCAGCTCCAGGCTGTTTAAAGTGGCCCGCAGGTCTCCGTTGCCCTTTTGCGCCAAAAATTCTCCCGCTTCTTTCGTCAGCTGGGCATGGTACTTGCCCAGACCTCTTTCTTCATCGGTCAGGGCCCGGTCAACAGCCGTCAAGATCTCTTCCTCAGTCAATGGCTTCAGTTCAAAAATCTGGCAGCGGGACCGGATGGCCGGGGAGATGGCCAGGTAGGGATTTTCCGTGGTTGCCCCGATCATGATCACCTGGCCGGATTCAAGCAGCGGCAAAAGAAAGTCCTGCTTGACCTTGTTGAGCCGGTGAATTTCATCCAGCAGCAGAACGACCGTCCCGCTCATCTTGCCTTCAGCGGCGACCTGGGAGAGTTCCTTTTGCCCGTCAGTTGCCGCGTTGAGCTGGCGGAAGGCATACTTGCTGCTGCCAGCGATCGCGCTGGCGATGCTGGTCTTGCCAATGCCGGGCGGACCGTACAGGATCATGGACGAGAGCTGCCGGGCCTCAACCATCCGGCGGATGATCTTTTTAGGACCGACCAGGTGCTGCTGGCCGACGACCTGGTCGATGGACTGGGGCCGCATCCGGTAGGCTAAGGGCTTCATTTATTGCCCCCGAAGAATCTGGCCAAAAAGCCCTTTTTCTTTGGAGCAGGCAATTTCTCAGCCGGCAGGGGCGGGGCGTAGACCTGGGTCAATTCGATCCGCATCCGGTTGATGGCCTCCTTGCTGACGACCAGGATGGCGGAATCATCATCGCCTTTTCTGGCACTTTCGTCATTGACCAGGCAGAAGGGAACCTGCTCCTTGCTGGCCCGGCTTTCAATCTGGCCGACAAAGGCCGGGTTGGGGGTGTTGGCGTTGATCAAAATGGTGTAGCCTTTGTAGTCGGCGAAGTGGTCCATGAAGAGTTTGGTCAACTTGGCGTCTTCACAGTCCTTGATAGTCATACGCACGAAAACCCGCTCCCTTAAAGAACCCAAAAAGCGCCGCCGCTCGTCAGGCTTGGTCTGCGGAGTAATGCCATTCGCGGCGTTTTCGACTCTTTTGGCTAAATCTTCAGTCATGGCTTGGTCCTTTCTAAAAATTAAAACTGTCTTTTTCTGGCTCTAAAGCATATTATAACTGAACTTTTTGGGCAAGAAAAAAGCCTTTCCCAAAACTGGGAAAGACTTTGAAGCCGAATTGAGATTACAGCAACTTGTTGTAGTATTCAACAACCAGGGCTTCGTCAATTTCTGGTTCCATTTCGTCACGTTCTGGGAAACGAACCAATTGACCTTCCATCTTGTCTTCGTCAAATGAAACAAATGATGGACGTGAAGCAACAGCTTCCAAAGCGTCCTTAACTTGTTGCAGGTTCTTTGACTTTTCCTTCAAGCTAATGGTTTGACCAACCTTAACTTCGTATGAAGGAATGTCAACGCGCTTGCCATCAACAGTGATGTGGCCGTGGTTTACCAATTGACGGGCTTGTTCACGGGTAGTAGCCAAGCCGAGACGGTAAACAACGTTGTCCAAACGACGTTCAAGCAAGATCATGAAGTTGGTACCGTGTTGGCCTTCACGGATCTTACCAGCGCGGGCAAACAAAGTACGGAATTGGCGTTCGTTCAAACCGAACATCCAGCGCAGCTTTTGCTTTTCGTGCAATTGCATGCCGTATTCTGAAAGACGGCCGCGTTGGTTAGGACCGTGTTGACCTGGAGCGTATGAACGACGAGCAAGTTCCTTGCCAGTGCCTGACAAAGAAATACCCAATCTTCTTGACCGCTTCCAACTTGGACCAGTGTATCTTGACATATTAAAATTCCTCCAATAAAAATAATAAAAATTGTTGGAGTAAAATAATCACAATATAAGCTCAACATTCGTGCATCCCGAGTTTACATTTTCGCCCGTGCAGCGTGGGTTACTCGTTCACTAAACGTCCCGGGATGTTGACGTTCTTGTCGCTTATGGCTGCAAATATTTTACACGTTGACCATTATAAGGGCTTTAGGCCCGGAAAGCAAGAAAAAAACGCAGAAAGTCTGGCAAAGTAGAAATATTTCGGGAGCTAGTTTGGTATAATTAACTTTAGTTCGGAGGAGAAAGATATGTCATCAACACAATCTCTACTACTCATCACTTTAATTATCACGATCATCGTAGTGGTCATGGCCATGCTTTTGATCAACCGCCGGCAATTGCGCGATATTGAAGAGCTCGACAATGAGCTGGGTAATATGGAAGACCTGCACTTGGAGCGGGCGATTGGCAAGCTGGACCAAATGGAACTGGCTGGGGAAAGCCTGGCTACCCTCAATACCTGGAAGAAGAGCTACCAGAAGGCGGCTGAGCTTTTTCCGGAAATCCAGCGCTTGATTGAAGACGGGGCGGACGAAAATGCCCGCTACCGCCTGGTCAAGTCCCACCAAAGCATTAAGCAGGCCAGAGAACTGGTTGACTCTGTTTCTGAAGATGTCAAGAATTCATCTGACGTCTTCACCCAGCTTTTGGAATCGAACCGGGAAAACAAGGTCCAATATGACGAATTGATGCAGAGCTACCGGGAAATCCGCAAGGAAATTCTGGCCGATTCCTTTGACTACAGCATGGCCCTGGAAGAAATCGAAAACCGCCTGTCAGCCATGGAGGAAGACTTTGCCCAGGCCAAGAACCTGTCAGCCCAGGGCGACCATGTCGAGGCCAAGCGGGTCTTGTCAAAGATCCGGGCGGATCTCACGGCCTTAAAGACCAAGCTGCCAGAAGTTAAAGAGGACCAGCACGACCTGCAGACCGTTTTTGCCGACCAGCTGGATGAAATCGCGGCTGGCTATAAGGAAATGCGGGATGCCAAGTACGGCTTCGGCAGCCTGGACGTTCTGCTGGAAATCAAGCAAAGCAACGACCAGATCGACCGGTCCCTGGCGGCTTTGGCCCAGCTGGACTTAGAAGAGACTAGCAAGGGGATGAAGAAGGTCGAAAAGGAAATCAAGACCCTCTACGGAATCCTGGAGAAGGAATACAAGGCCCGGCCTTTTGTGGAAAAGAACCAGGACAAGCTGCAGCGGCTCTTGACCCACCAGCAGACCGTCAGCCAGCAGCTGATCAAGAAACTGCGCCATATCGACGAAAGCTATGAACTGACCCACGGGGAACTGGACGAAAGCCGGGAGCTTGAAAGAGAAGTCCACAAGATGGATTCTGACTACATCCGGGCCAGCCAGCGGATCGCTGACGGCCGGGCCGTCTACTCTGAAGTCCAGGACGACTGGATCAAGATCCTGGGCCGCCTGCAGGAGATTGGCAAGCGCCAGCAGGAATTGTCGGAAGCAGTTGACGGCCTCTATGAAGCGGAAGAAGTGGCCCAGCGGTCAATCAAGGAATTCAAGCAGCAGGTCTCTTTGGTTTACCGCCACCTCAGCCGGCAGAATTTGCCGGGGATCCCGGAAGGCTTTTTGCAAATGTACACCCTGGTCATTAATGAAATCAGCAAGACCAGTGGGGAGCTCAACCAGGTCCGGATCAACATGGAGAAGATTTCTGAAGAACTGGTGCAGATCTCAGATGACGTTGACCGCCTGCAAAGAGAAGCGGAAGACATCATCAGCTCAGCCAATCTTTTTGAACTGACCATGCAGTATTCTAACAAGTTCCTGGACAATGAAACTGTCGTCCGGGCCCGCAGAAATGCCATGAAGCTGTATGACCGGGACTACAACTACAAGGATGCCCTGGACACGATTGCCACGGCGGTGGAGCGGGCTGAGCCAGGCAGCTACCAGCGGATTGAAAATTCCTATTATCAAGAGCAAAAAGAACTTATTGATTGAAGCCAAGCGGCTTTTGGACTAAAATAGAATATCATTTGTAATTAAGCGGTCATTAAAATGGCCGCTTTTTTAAGGAGCAAGAAGCGTGATTTATTTTGACAACAGTGCCACGACCAAGATGGCACCTGAAGCATTAGCGACCTACAGCCAGGTGGTGACCAAGATCTGGGGCAACCCTTCCAGCCTGCACAAGCTGGGCGACCGGGCCCATGGTCTGCTGGAAGCTTCCCGCAAGCAGGTTGCAGACTTACTGGGAGTAAATACCGACGAAATCTTCTTTACTTCCGGCGGGACGGAATCCAACAACACGGCCATCAAGGGGACGGCCTGGGCCAAGCGGGAATTTGGCAAGCACATCATTACCTCATCCGTTGAGCATGCCTCAGTAGCTAATACCTTTACCGAACTGGAAAACCTGGGCTTCCGGGTTACCCGCCTGCCAGTCGACAAGGAAGGCCGGGTCAATCCGGAAGATTTGAAGGCGGCCCTGGACAAGGATACGACCTTGGTCTCCATCATGGGCGTCAACAACGAAATCGGGACCATCCAGCCGATCAAGGAAATTTCTGAAATCCTGGCAGACTACCCGAACGTCCACTTCCATGTTGACAATGTCCAGGCCCTGGGCAAGGGGATCTGGGACCAGGTCTTCACCTCCCGGGTCGACATGATGAGCTTTTCTTCCCACAAGTTCCATGGCCCGCGCGGTATCGGCATTTTGTACAAAAAGCGCGGCCGGATGCTGATGCCTTTGTGTGAAGGCGGCGGCCAGGAAAAGGGCTTAAGAAGCGGGACGGAAAACCTGGCAGCCATCGCGGCCATGGCCAAGGCAGCCCGCCTGCTTTTGACGGACGAAAAGGAAAAGGCGGACAGAGAATACGCCATTAAGGAAAAGATCAGCAAATACCTGGCTGATAAGCCGGGCATCCATATCTTCTCTCCACTGAAGGCGGACTTTGCTCCCCACATCCTCTGTTTTGCCTTGGAGGGGATCCGGGGTGAAACCCTGGTTCACACCTTGGAAGACCAGGACATCTTTATTTCCACCACTTCTGCCTGCGCCTCAAAGAAGGCGGATGAAGCCAGCACTTTGGTGGCGATGAAGACGCCGGATTCAATCGCGACCAGTGCCGTCCGGCTCAGCTTTGACGAAAGCAATACTTTAGAAGAAGCAGACGAATTCATCGCGGCTTTTGCCAAGATTTACCAGCACTTTGCCAAGATCAACCACTTAGGAGAATAAATTTGCAATACACAGAAATCATGATTCGCTACGGCGAACTGTCCACCAAGGGCAAGAACCGGAAAGACTTCATTAACCGCCTGGCTGGCAATGTCCAGAAGGTTTTGCACGACTTTCCGGATCTGAAGATCCAGACCCACCACGACCGGATGCACATCCTCTTGAACGGGACCCCTTTTGAGCCGGTCAATGACCGCTTAAAGGTCGTTTTCGGGATCCAGACCTATTCCCCAGTCATCAAGACTGAAAAGAGCCTGGAAGCCATTGAAAAAACTGCCCTGGAACTGATGCAGGCAACTTACAAGACCGGCATGACCTTCAAGGTCAATACCAGAAGAAGCGACCACAAGTTTATCTACGACACTAACCAATTGAACCAAATGGTGGCTGACTACCTTTATAACCACATGGAAGGCCTGCAGGCGGAAATGAAGCATCCGGACATGGTCCTGCTTTTGGAAATCCGCCAGGACGGAGCCTACATTTCCAACCAGCTCCTGCATGGGGCAGGCGGGATGCCAGTTGGCACGGCCGGCAAGGCAGTAATGATGCTGTCCGGCGGGATTGACTCTCCGGTAGCTTCCTACCTGGCCATGAAGCGGGGCGTGAACATCGAAATGGTCCACTTCTTCTCACCGCCATACACTTCTGAAAAGGCCCTGGCCAAGGCCAAGGAACTGACCAGCATTCTGGCCAAGTACAGCGGCCGGATCAACTTCATCGAAGTGCCTTTTGCTGAAATCCAGGAAACGATCAAGGAAAAGCTGCCTGAAGGCTACTTGATGACTGTTCAGCGCCGCTTCATGCTGCGTCTGGCCGACATTATTCGGGAAAAGCGGCACGCTTTGGCCATCTTCAACGGGGAATCAGTCGGCCAGGTGGCTTCCCAAACCTTGGAATCCATGGCCGCCATCAATGACGTGACGACCACGCCAGTATTGCGGCCAGTTGCCACCATGGACAAGACTGAAATCATCGCCAAGGCTGAAGAAATCGGGACCTTTGACTTGTCCATCCAGCCATTTGAAGACTGCTGTACCATCTTTGCCCCGCCGCGGCCAAAGACCAAGCCAAAGATCGACAAGGCCCGGGAATATGAAAGCCGCCTGGACGTTGACGGCTTGCTTGAGCGGGCCTTAGCTGGGGTCAAGGTTACTCCGATCTACCCGGGCCAAAGCTTCCTTGACGACCTGGCTGAAGAAGACGCGGACCTGCTTTAATGCTGCGCCTGGACAAATTTTTGGCCAACATGAAGGTGGGCTCCAGGTCCCAGGTTCATGAGATCATTAAAGCCGGCCAGGTGATGGTCAACGGGAAGATCTGCCGGTCAGCCAAGCAGAAGGTAAAAGAGGATGCGGAAGTTCTGGTCAATGGCCAGGCGGTTGTCTACCAGCAGTACCACTACTTTTTGCTCAATAAGCCAGCTGGCGTCTTGTCGGCAACGGAAGACTCCCGGCAAAAGACTGTCTTGGACCTGCTAAAAGACCAGGACCGCTATCAAAAGATCGCTCCAGTGGGCCGCCTGGACAAGGACACGACCGGCCTCTTGCTTTTGACCAATGACGGCCAATTGGCCCACCGGCTGCTGGCTCCGGAATACCATGTGCCTAAGACCTATTACGCGCTTTTGGCCGGAGTAGCCGACAAAGAAACGGCCAAGGCAATTGCGGCCGGCCTCACTTTAAAAGATGGAACGGAATTAAAGCCGGGCCAGCTGAAGATCTTGCGGCAAGACCAGGACCAGGAGCAGTCAGAAATCGAGATCACCATTACCGAAGGCAAATACCACCAAGTCAAGCGGATGTTTGCCTCCCAGGGGATGCAGGTCTTAAAGCTTAAGCGGCTGAGCATGGGGCCTTTGACTTTGCCGGCTGATTTAGCTCCTGGCTCTTACCGGCCTTTGACAGCAGAAGAGCTGGCGGCCTTAAAGCAAGTTGCCCTTTAATGGCTGAAAAAATTATGCTATACTTTGTGACAAAGCCAAGATCAAGAGGTGGCGCTTCATGACAGAGAAAGGTCATTTAAGCTGAGAGACCGGAAGGCGCCTGGTAGCTTGATTCGCTGGCCGGCTGAACCAGGAGTAAGCCGGTCCGGTACCCGCGCCGTTACCGCGTTTAAGCGGAGCATTATGCTCAATTTAGGTGGTACCGCGGTTATATATCGTCCTAGACATTTACTTGTCTGGGACTTTTTTATTGGAGGAAATTTATGACAGAATTAGCACCAAAATACAACCCGCAAGAGGTTGAAGCTGGCCGCTATCAAGAATGGCTGGACGAAGACTTGTTCAAGCCATCCGGCGACAAGAAGGCCAAGCCCTACTCAATCGTTATCCCGCCGCCAAACGTTACTGGTAAGCTGCACCTGGGCCACGCCTGGGACACGGCAATTCAAGACACCTTGATCCGCTACAAGCGGATGCAGGGTTACGACACCCTTTACCTGCCAGGCATGGACCACGCCGGCATCGCCACCCAGGCTAAGGTTGAAGCCCGTCTGCGTGAACAAGGGGTTAGCCGCTATGACCTGGGCCGGGAAAAGTTCGTGGAAAAGGTCTGGGAATGGAAGGACGAATACGCCAACATCATCAAGAGCCAGTGGCAAAAGCTGGGTCTGTCCCTGGACTACAGCCGGGAACGCTTTACTCTTGACAAGGGCCTGTCCAAGGCTGTCCGCCGGGTTTTCGTTCAGCTCTATAATGAAGGCTTGATCTACCGGGGCGAATACATCATCAACTGGGACCCGAAGCTGCGGACGGCTTTGTCTGACATCGAAGTTGTCCACCAGGATGACCAAGGGGCCTTCTACCACATCAACTACCCGCTGGCTGACGGCTCTGGCAGCGTCGAAATCGCTACTACCCGGCCGGAAACCATGTTTGGTGACACGGCCGTGGCTGTTGCCCCAGGGGATGAGCGCTACAAGGACCTGGTAGGCAAGAAGCTGATTCTGCCACTGGTTGGCCGTGAAATCCCGATCATTGAAGACCAGCACGTCGACCCGGAATTCGGGACTGGTCTGGTTAAGATCACTCCCGCCCACGACCCGAACGACTTTGAAGTCGGCAACCGGCACGACCTGCCGCGGATTAACGTGATGAACGATGACGGGACCATGAACGACAAGGCGGGCAAGTACGCCGGCATGGACCGCTTTGACTGCCGCAAGCAGCTGGTTGAAGACCTTAAGGCTGAAGGCTACTTGATCAAGGTTGAACCAATCGTTCACTCAGTTGGCCACTCTGAACGCTCCGGCGTGCAAGTTGAACCCCGCCTGTCCACCCAATGGTTCGTCAAGATGAAGCCACTGGCTGACAAGGTTTTGGAAAACCAAAAGGGTGAAGGCAGAGTCAACTTCGTGCCTGACCGCTTTGAAGGCACTTTGGAGCGGTGGATGGAAAACGTCCACGACTGGGTCATCTCCCGCCAGCTCTGGTGGGGCCACCGGATTCCTGCCTGGTACAACAAGCAGACCGGGGAAATGTACGTCGGTGAAGAAGCGCCAGCAGACATTGAAAACTGGGACCAGGACCAGGACGTTTTGGACACCTGGTTCTCCAGTGCCCTCTGGCCATTCTCAACTTTGGGCTGGCCGGATGAAGACTCAGCTGACTTCAAGCGCTACTTCCCAACCAACGCCCTGGTAACTGGCTACGACATCATCTTCTTCTGGGTTTCCCGGATGATCTTCCAAAGCTTGCACTTCACCGGCGAGCGGCCATTTGACAATGTCGTTTTGCACGGCTTGATCAGAGACGAGCAGGGGCGGAAGATGTCCAAGTCCCTGGGCAACGGGATCGACCCAATGGACGTCATCGACAAGTACGGCGCTGACGCTTTGCGCTGGTTCCTGCTCAACGGGACCGCGCCTGGCCAGGACACCCGCTTCAGCTACACCAAGATGGACGCTGCCTGGAACTTCATCAACAAGCTCTGGAATGCCAGCCGTTTCGTCATCATGAACCTGCCGGAAGATGCCAAGCCAGCCCAAAAGCCGGACACCAGCAAGTTTGACCTGGCTGACGCCTGGATTTTTGACCGCTTGAACCACACCGTTAAGGAAACTAACCGCCTCTTTGACGAATTCCAATTCGGGGAAGCCGGCCGGGAAATGTACAACTTCATCTGGAACGACTTCTGTGACTGGTACATCGAAATCTCCAAGGTTGCCCTCTACGGCGACGACGCAGAACTGAAGGCCAGAAAGCAGGCCAACTTGACCTGGATTCTGGACCAGATCCTTCGCCTGATCCACCCAATCATGCCATTCGTGACGGAAAAGCTCTGGCTGTCCATGCCGCATGAAGGCAAGTCCATCATGACCGCTGCTTACCCGGAAGCCCACGCTGAATTTGACAATGCCAAGGCTGATGAAGACATGGCCTTCTTGATTGAAATCATCAAGGCTGTTCGGACCATCCGGATGGAAGTGAACGCTCCAATGTCCAGCGCCATCGACATCTTGATCCAGCTGGATGACGAAAAGAATGAAGCAATTCTGCGGGACAACATGGAATACGTGGAAAACTTCCTGCACCCGAAGAAGCTGGAAATCTCCGGCAAGATCAAGGCGCCGAAGTTAGCCAAGACGGCTGTGATCGCCGGGGCCCAGATCTTCGTGCCGCTGTCAGAACTGGTTGACCTGGACGAAGAAATCGCCAAGATGGGCAAGGAAGAAGCCCGCCTGGAAGCTGAAGTCGACCGGGCAAGCAAGAAGCTGGCCAACAAGGGCTTTGTTGACCACGCGCCAGCTGCCGTGGTTGAAAAGGAAAAGGGCAAGCTGGCCGAATACGAAAGCCAGCTGGCCGGCGTGCGCGACCGCATCAAGGAATTGAAAGAAAGTCGTTAAAGACGTGAAATTTAAGACAGTTAATGAACTTACCGCTTACCTCTATCATTTGCCGCGCTTGCACGAAAAGAGCGACCTAACCTATGTCAAAAGGGTGCTCAAGGCTCTGGGGGGTCCCCAGGACAAGGTCAAGTGCTGCCACATTACTGGAACCAACGGCAAGGGCTCAACTGCATATTACCTGAGCAATCTGCTCCAAAAGGCCGGTCAGCAGACTGGCCTTTTTGTTTCGCCCTTTATCATCCGCTTTAACGAGCGGATCCAGCTGAACGGGCAGGCAATCGCGGATGAGGACCTGCTGGAAGTAGCAAATGAAGTTGAAGCCGCGGTCGGCCGCTTGCGGGAAGAAGAGGCAGATTTTGCCCTGGTGACCTTTGAATATGAAGTTGCCATGGCCTTCCTCTTTTTTGCCAAGCAAAAATGTGATTATGCGGTTATTGAAGTCGGCATCGGGGCCGAGCATGACAAGACCAATGTGATGACGCCAGTGGTCAGCTTGATTACCACTATCGGCCTTGACCATGAGCAGATCATCGGACCGACTTTGGCTGATATTGCCAAAGAAAAGAGCGGGATCATCAAGCCGGCTGTCCCGGTCATCCTCGGTGACATCCCGGCCAGCGTAAAGGAGATCATTGAAGAAAAAATAACTAAATCAGCTAGTCCTGCTTACTGGCTGGGCCGGGACTTCCAGGTCAAGGAAGAAAAAGCCGGCTATGAGCTGGCAGTTGCCGGGCAAAATTACCAGTTGCCGGCCTGGCCCCGGCCAGAAGCTAAAGACGCGGCCATGGCCTTGGCAGCTTTTGCCCTTTTGCCGCTTGCTTTAAGTGAAAAGGCAGCTGAAGCCGCCTTGACCCAGACCACGGTTCCTGGCCGCTACCAACGCCTGGAAAAGGCGGGATGCAGCTTTTTATTGGACGGGGCCCACAATGTCCAGGCTGGAAGCGAACTTTTGCCATATGCCCGCCGCCTGGCCAAGGAAAAAGGCGGCCGGCTTTTGGTTTTAGCCGGCATGATGAAGGACAAGGACTTAAGCGACTTTTTGACTTTGCTGAAGGACGAAAAAGTCACCTTGACCAGCCTGGCTTACCCGCGGGCAGCTAAAAAAGCTGACTTCCCGGCCTGGGCCCAGGAAAAATTTGCCTATGAGGGTGATTTGGGCCAGGCATTAAAGCAAGTGATGGCGGAAGCTGGAGACCGGGACTTGATCTTGGTTACGGGTTCATTTTACTTGGTCAGCGCGGTCTTGCAGCTTCTGCAGAGCGCTTGAGCATGAAGGGGGAAAATATGCGTGTTGCAGGTTTGAAGACGGACAAGCAGGGAGTAATTTTTGACATGGACGGCCTCCTGGTCAACTCCGAAGAGCTCTACTGGCAGGCCAATATCCAGGCCGCCCGGGAATACAAGCTGGGCATCAGCGATGATGCTTACCTGGACCTGGTTGGAGCCAGCGTCAAGGCCATGGATGCCTTTTATCAAAAATACTTTCCAAGCGATGAGATCCGCCAGGCTTTTGTCAAGCGGACCGACGACCTGGTCTGGGAGTGGACCGACCAGGGCAAGCTGAAGCTGAAGGCCGGGGTCAAGGAGGCCCTGGACCGTTTCAATGACCTGGGCTTAACCATCGGGATCGCCAGCAACAACTATAAGAGCGTGGTTGACCACAATCTCTGGGTGACCGGCTGCCGGAACAGCTTTGACTTTATCGTCACCCATGACGAAGTTGCTGAGAAAAAGCTCCGGTCCAAGCCTTTCCCGGACCTCTACCTGGCTGCCCAAGAGCGCAGCGGCTTGGGTAAAGACCAGCTTTTGATCTTTGAAGACTCCAGCATGGGGGTCGAAGCGGCGGAAAATGCCGGGATCGACTGCGTCATGATTCCCGACATCAAGCCCGCTTCAGCCGAAGACCGGGCCAGAGCCCAGCTGATTTGTCCGGACTTTTTTGACTTTTTGAAAAAAATTTCCTAGTTTTTGGCGTAATTAGTAGTAGAGCGTAAAAATAAGGAGGAAATACAAATGACCGAAACTACGCAAAACTACTATTATGTTGAAAGTGACCGTGACCTGCTCAAGCTGCTCTTTGACCAGCTGCCCTGCCAGAGTCTGGAAGACCTGTTGCAGCTGCTGGATCAAAAGCACATTGCCAGCTTTAAGGACATCTTGGACTACGCGTCAGGACCGGACTGCCCCAATGACCTGGCCTTGACCATCGAGGTGGCCATGGACCGGTTGCGGCGGACTGACATGCGGCGCAGCTCTGACTGGGCCAGCAGCTCTAAGATTGGCAACTACCTGGCTAATAAACTGCTGGGGCAAAAGCAGGAGCAGTTCTGGGTCCTCTATTTTGACCAGCAGCAGAATCTCCTGGGGGAAAAAATGCTTTTCCAAGGCACCCTGGACCGGTCCTGGGTCCATCCCAGAGAAATCTTCCGCTGGGCGGTGGTCTACGGCTGCGCCAGCATCATCGTGGCCCACAACCATCCCAGCGGGGCGCTGACCCCGTCAGACAATGACCTGGAATTGACCAAGGGCTTGAAAAAAGCCAGCAAGATCATGAAGATCACCTTCCTGGATCACTTCATCATCGGCGGGGGTGAATATTTGAGCCTGCGGGAGCGGGAATTGTTTTAAAATTAGCTAAAATTTGTACCAATCCATGACTTTCACGGGCATTATGCTATAATTAAGCAAGATTAAGCGAGTAAATAAGGAGAGATATCCGTGTTTGGATTAGGTTCAAAGAATATCGGTATTGACCTGGGTACCGCCAACACCCTGGTCTACGTTGAAGGCAAAGGCATCGTTTTGCGTGAACCTTCAGTCGTTGCCAAGAATACCAAGACTGGCGAAGTTATTGCAGTTGGTTCAGAAGCCAAGGAAATGATCGGCAGAACTCCAGGCTCAATCGTGGCTATCCGCCCGATGAAGGATGGGGTTATCGCTGACTACGACACAACCGCGGCCATGCTTAAGTACTTTATGGGCAAGACGGTCGGCAATTCCAAGCCTTCAGTCATGATCTGCGTGCCTTCAGGCGTTACTGAAGTTGAAAAGCGCGCTGTTATCGACGCTGCCCGGGTGGCCGGGGCCAGAGAAGCTTACGTGATTGAAGAACCATTCGCCGCAGCTATTGGTGCCGGTTTGCCGGTTATGGAACCAACTGGTTCCATGGTCGTTGACATCGGTGGTGGTACGACTGACGTAGCCACTATTTCCCTGGGCGGGATCGTTTCTTCAACTTCCATTCGCCAGGCTGGTGACAAGTTCAACCAAGCAATCACCAACTTTGTGCACGGCAAGTACAACCTGCTGATCGGTGAAAGAACCGCTGAAGACATCAAGATCCAAATCGGTTCAGCTTCTGTTGAAGCAGCCAAGGAAATCGAATCAATGACCATCCGCGGCCGGGACCTGGTGTCAGGCTTGCCAAAGTCATTGGAAATCAGTGCCGTTGACGTTGCAACTGCTATTCAAGACGTTGTTCAAGACATCATTGTTGCGATCAAGGAAACCTTGGAATTGACTTCTCCTGAAATTGCCGCAGACGTAATTGACCATGGTATCGTCCTGACCGGTGGTGGTGCCCTGCTCAAGAACTTGCCAGAAGTCATCTCTGACGCGACCAAGGTGCCTGTCTTCATCGCTCAAGATCCGCTTGACTGTGTAGCAATCGGTACCGGTGAATCTTTGAAGCACCTGGACGTAATGCGGAAGACTAGCAGATAAGAAATAAGAAAACCGGCCTCCGGGCCGGTTTTTATATTGGATGGGTGTTTATGAAGAATTTTTTTCAAAACAGAAAAATGCTGGCGGCTTTCGGGACCGTGGCGGTTTTGGCAGCCCTGCTGGGCTCAACGGTGATGCTGAGAAACAACCTGAGCGCGCCGCTTTTGATCCAGCGCCTGGGCAATGACATCGTCTCCGTGGGCTCAAGAATCGTGAGCGTGCCGGTCTCCTGGTTTACTGACGGAATCGACAGCGTCAAGGACTTGCAGAACGCGGCTGATGAAAACAGTCACTTGAAAAATAAGGTGGCTGAGCTGGCCCAGGTCGAAGCCAGAAATGCTGCCCTGGAAAAGGAAAACAAGCAGCTGAAAGCTGCCGCGGGAATTAAAAAGACCTTGACCGGCTACACGACCACGACTGCTTCAGTAATTTCCCGCGCTAGCGACAGCTGGTCAGAAGTCTTGACCATTGACAAGGGCAAGACTTCGGGCCTGAAGAAGGACATGGCGGTCATGTCCGGCGGCGGCGTGATTGGCCGGATCCTGGAAGTCGACGCGGCCACCAGCAAGGTAGAACTGATCACCACGACTGACAGCTCAGCCAACCGTTTTGCCGTGCAAGCCACGACAGACACGGGCAAGGTTTTGCACGGGATCATCAGCGTCCAGTCAAACGGCACTTTGACCTTTACCCAGGCCTCCAGCTCAAGCAAGCTGAAGAAGGGAACCAAGGTCTACACCAGCGGCCTAGGCGGGACTTCACCGAAGGGGCTTTTGATCGGGACGGTGGCGGAAACCACCAAGGACAGCTTTGGCCTGTCTGACTTGATCAAGATCAAGCCAGCCGGCAATTTGAGCGACGCCTCCGTGGTAACGGTCGTCAAAAGGAGCGTGGCTGGCTAATGCGGATTTTCAAGCAATGG
Organism: Lactobacillus delbrueckii subsp. bulgaricus; assembly: GCF_046938665.1. Classification (GTDB taxonomy): domain Bacteria; phylum Bacillota; class Bacilli; order Lactobacillales; family Lactobacillaceae; genus Lactobacillus; species Lactobacillus delbrueckii_C. The sequence continues at coordinate 64,995 of NZ_JBKZCD010000001.1, read as the reverse complement.
GTTTTGGCCATCGCCCTTTACCTGGCCCTGGTTGTGGAGGGGACCCTGTCCGTTTACCTGCAGCCGGCCTTGACTTACCAGCACGGCCGGGCGGGACTCTTGCTCCTGCCAATCGCCGTTTTGATCATCGCCTATGAAGACGAAAGAAACGCGAAGGAAATCTGGCTGGCCCTGGCGGCCGGGGTAGTTGCCGACCTCTACTTCTGGGGGATCATCGGGATCTACACCTTTATCCTGCCGGCCCTGTCGGCTTTTGGCCGCTGGTATGCCCGGGTCTTTCCTGAACTCTTCGTTTTCCGCCTGCTGGGCAACATCGTGGCTATTACCGTCAGCTGCCTTTATACCTGGCTGGTTTTCCGTTTGATCGGCTGGACTGACTTGACCTTGAAGGACATCGGCTTCAGCCTCTTGTACACGGCCGGCTGGACGACCGGGATCAGCCTGGCAACTTACTGGCTTTGGGCCAAGCTGGCCAGATCTTATCCCTTCCTGGTTGACCTGGACAATTACCGGTATTAATGAGCAATAAAAAAAGCGGCCAGCGTGAAGCTGACCGCTTTTGAGCGTATTGCCGGTTTATTGGGCAGTTAAGTAGTAAAGAACAGAGGCTGCCACGCCAAAGAGCGTGATCAAAGCCATCAAGACTACCATGAAATTCTCAATCTTTTGAAATGTTGACTTTTTCTTTTTACGTGCCATAGAAGCCTCCTATATGAGAGTGATTATAACCTTTTTGGCGGCGATTTGCAATTTCCTTGCTGCACTTTAAGAGAAAAAATAAAAATGTGCTAAACTAGCTAGCAGATGGAGGAAAATTATGCTGATGATATTCTTATTGCCGGTCTTTGGCCTGGCTTGCGCCTACCTGGTCAACCTGATCTGGCCTAAAGCTGCCTTTAAAGGCTATGACGTCATGCCTTTCTTTTTGATCTACGCCTGCCAGCTGATAACCAATTTAAAGGGCGTGCCATCCTTTTTACCGGCCGGCTTTTTGCTTTACTTCATATTGATATTGCTGGCCGCCATCAGATGGGCCATGATCAACAAGAACATTTCCTTGGGGAAAATGTTCCGCCAGTTCTGGTCCTACCTGGATGCCTGCAGTTTCTTTTGGTATTGCGGATTGCTTTTGGTCGTTATGATCTGACAAATTACTGTCAGCCGCTTCGGGCGGCTGGCAGTTTTTTAATTTTTTCGGAAATCTGCTTGTGTTTTTCAGATATTGTGGTTTAAAGTGGGGATTTGTGGTAAATTGTTAACAGAAGGGAGGAGCCTGCCATGTTCATGGGCGAATACCAGCACAATTTGGACGCCAAAGGCCGTTTGATTATCCCGGCCAAGCTGCGTGAACAGATTGGGCCAGCCATGGTTTTTACCCGGGGCATGGAAGGCTGCATTTTTGGCTATCCTTTGACGGAATGGGCCAAGATCGAGGCCAAACTGGCCAAGCTTCCCTTGACGAAGAAGAACGCGCGGAGTTTTACCCGGATGTTTTATTCCGGTGCTATGGAAGGCGAATTCGACAAGCAGGGGAGAATCAACTTGTCCCCCACCTTGAAGAAGCACGCCGGCCTGGCCAAGGAATGCGTCATTGTCGGCGTCTCCAACCGGATTGAAATCTGGGCTAAGGAGCGCTGGGAAGAGTATTCTGACGAAGCCAACGAAAGTTATGATGAAATTGCGGAAGATTTGGACGATATCGAGTTATAAAGATGGAATTTAAGCATACTAGCGTGTTATTGCACGAAACAATCGACAACCTGGCCCCACAAAGCGGCGGCACATACGTGGATGCCACCTTCGGCGGGGGCGGGCATGCAAGATACCTGCTTAGTAAGCTGGATAAAGGAAATCTGATTGGTTTCGACCAGGACCAGTACGCGATTGACACCGCCCAGAGCAATTTTGCTGCCTTTTTAAAAGAAGACAGCCAGCCCCGCCTGCAGCTGGTCCACAACAACTTCAGCCACTTAAAAGAGGAGCTGGACAAGCTGGGGATTAGCGGCATTGACGGTATCTACTACGATTTGGGTGTTTCATCTCCGCAATTGGACCAGGCTGAACGTGGTTTTTCCTACCGTTTTGACGCAAGGCTGGACATGCGGATGGACCAGAGCCAGGACTTTGATGCTTACCAGCTGGTCAACCAGTATGACCAAAAGCAGCTGGCTGACGTCCTTTACCGCTACGGTGATGAGAAGTTTTCCCGGCAGATCGCCAGAAAGATCGTTGAAAGAAGACGGGTCAAGCCGATTGAAACTACTTTTGAGTTAGTGGAGATCATTAAGGAAGCAATTCCGGCAGCAGCCCGCCGCAGCGGCGGCCACCCGGCCAAGAAGAGCTTCCAGGCCATCCGGGTGGAAGTCAACCACGAGCTGGACGTTTTGCGGGCATCTTTGGAAGAAGCCATCAGCCTGCTCAATCCCGGCGGCCGGATCTCAGTCATCACCTTCCAGTCTTTGGAAGACAAGATCGTCAAGCAGACTTTCAAGAAGTATTCAGAAGTTGAAATTCCCCGCGGGATGCCGGTTGTGCCCGAGGGGATCAAGCCAACTTTACGCCTGGTCAACCGCAAGCCGATTACGGCCAGCGAGGAAGAACTGGCGGAAAACAACCGATCACACAGTGCAAAGTTAAGAGTAGCAGAGAAGTTATAAAGAGGACCACAATGGCTGGAAACACAGTTAGAAAATACAATTACGAACCAGAAGAGGAAGCCCGGAAAAGTCCTCGTTTGGTGGTTGACCCGCAGAAGGTGCCATACTCAGCTTTTGAGAAGCTGCTGGCAGTCTTGGGCCTGCTTGGGGCAGTTGTCTTGATTACCTTGAACGTGTCGGCTAGCGTTTCGGCGACTTACGCCCAGCGGCAGCTGACCAACGTCAAGGAATCAATTACCAAGCAAAAGAACGCAACAGCTGACTTGCAGCAGGAAATCGGTGAGCTGTCATCAAATACCCGCTTGAACAAGATCGCCCAAAGTCAAGGACTGAAGTTGCGTGAAAATAACATTAGGACAATTCGCTAATGAAGAAGACCACTAATTTAAGAAAAATAAAATCCAGAGCACACGGCTATCGCTTTACAGTTGGGAGAATTCTAGAGCTAGTCGTTGCTTTGGTTTTTCTTTTTTTTGCCGGCCGCATGCTTTATTTGTCGATTTCAAAAACGATTGATGGCCAGGACATCAGCAAGCGAACTGCCGCGATCTACCGCCGCAACACCGTATTGACCGCTAACCGGGGCACGATTTATGACAAGAACGGCTTGATCATTGCCCAGGACTCCCACACTTACACGGTCTACGCGATTTTGGACAAGACTTATGTCGACTCCAATAAGAAACCGCTCTATGTTCAGGACAAGGAGAAAACGGCTGAGAAGCTGGCCACGGTTTTGCCCCTTTCCAAGGCAAAGATCCTCAAGTACTTGAAGCCGAAGAATAAAAACACCTTCCAGGTTCAGTTCGGGACAGCCGGATCCGGTTTAACCTTGACTGAGAAAAAGAAAATCCAGGCCATGCACCTGACCGGGATCAAGTTCATGGAAACGCCGTCGCGCTTGTATCCAAACGGGGTTTTCGCCTCTAACGTGGTCGGCTATACGGTTTCTGAGACCAATTCCAAGACGCAGACGACGGAACTGGAAGGGGTGACCGGGCTTGAAGCCTACTTCAACAAGATCCTCAAGGGGACCAACGGCTACGAGACCAGTATGGTCGACTCTTCAGAAAACCAGCTGCCAAGCGGGTCCCACTCCTATAAGGCGGCTAAAGACGGGGACAATCTTTATTTGACGATTGACTCCCAGCTGCAGAGCGCCCTGGAGTCTTATATGAGCAAGGTACAGAAGAACTACAAGCCGAAAGCCATGACTGCTGTTATTGAAGACTTGAAGACAGGGAAGATCATGGCAGCCTCCCAGCGGCCAACCTTCAACTCCCAGACCAAGGCCGGAATCAGCAAGGCAGGCAGCAACCTCCTGGTCCAGTCCAGCTATGAGCCGGGTTCTGTTTTCAAGATCCTGTCTCTGGCCGCCGCGGTCAACAGCGGCAACTACAACCCTAAGGCCTATTACCGGTCAGGGTCAATCACCGTTTCCGGCTCCACTATCTACGACTGGCAGAAGTCCGGCTGGGGGACGATTCCGTTCTCCCAGGCCTTCCCGCGCTCCAGCAATGTCGGGATGGTTTACCTGGAAAAGAAGATGGGGGCCAAGCTCTGGCGCAAGTACCTCAAGATGTTCCGGATCACCCACAAGACCGGGATTACCCTGCCAGGTGAAGTTTCCGGCAGCCTGTCCTTCTCCAGCCCGGTCGACCAGGCGGTAACTTCCTTTGGCCAAGGGGTCACGGTCAATGTCATGCAGATGATGCAGGTTTACAGTGCCCTGGCTAACAACGGGCAGATGGTTAAGCCGCAGCTGGTGGAAAAAATCACCGATTCTTCCGGCAAGACGATCAAGAGCTACAAGGTCCAGAAGGTTGGCAAGAAGATTTTTACGGCCCAGACCAGAAAAGTAGTCATGCAGAATATGAAGAAGGTTTTGGACCAGGAAATCGGGACCGGCCACACCTACTACATGAAGGGCAAGGACTTCGGGATCAAGACCGGGACGGCCCAGATTGCCAAGTCAACTGGCGGCTACATGACCGGGGACCGGAATTATGTCTTCTCAGTCGTGGGGATTACCCCAACTGACAATCCCCGCTACTGCATCTATTTGACCATGAAGCAGCCAAGCAAGCTGGGCAGCGGGGCCGAAACCATCCTGGCCCAGATCTTTAAGCCGATGATGAGCCGGCTGGTTCTTTTGAACAAGGGGGACAAGTCAGCTTCGGCCGTGGTCAAGGTGCCGAAGTTTACTGGCATGACTTATGCCAAGGCGAAAAAGACCGCGACCGCAAATGGTCTTTCCCTGGTCCGCCTGGGGACTGCTTCCAAGGTCCTCAGCCAAAAGGCAGGGGCCGGTGAAACGGTATCCGTTGGCAGCACCGTCTTTGTCTTGACTAGCGGCAAGATCAGCCTGCCGGATTTGACCGGCTGGAGTGAAAGCCAGCTTGAGGCCTACGCCTCCCTGGCCGGCATCAAGCTGCAGCTGTCAGGCAGCGGCAAGGTCAAGTCACAGAGCCTGGCCCAGGGGACGGTAGTTAAATCAGGGACGAAATTGAAAGTAGAGTTAAAGGAGTAATAGATCGATGCAAGCAAGTTTGATTGCTTTTATGATTTCACTGGTACTAAGCGCCTTGCTTTTGCCATGGTTGATTATCTGGATGAGAAGCCACGACGAAGGCCAGCAGATCCGCGGTGAAGGGCCTAAGTGGCATGAAAAGAAGTCGGGGACGCCGACCATGGGGGGAACGGTCTTCGTGCTTTCAGCCGCGGTCGCAACGGTTGCCATCTGTGCCTACAAGGGCCAGCTGTCTAAGACAGTCTGGATTTTGTTAGTTGCGCTGTTGGGCTACGGGGTTATCGGCTTTTTGGATGACGGCTTGAAGCTCTTTTTCAAGCGGAACCTGGGCTTGAGAGCCTGGCAAAAAATGGCCCTGCAGCTGCTCGTGGCTGCGGGAATCGTTTTGCTGGCGGCCAGTGACAACTTTGACTTCGCCCTTTACCTGCCTTTTGCCGGGCTGGTCAAGAACATGGCCCTCTTTACCTTGTTTGAAGTCTTCTGGCTGGTTGGCTTTTCAAATGCCGTCAACCTGTCTGACGGTCTGGACGGCCTGGCAACCGGTCTGTCCTTTATCGCTTACGGCACTTACGCCTGGCTGGCCTTCAAGAGCCAGAACTTCGGCGTTCTGGTCTTCTGTATGGCGGTAATGGGGGGGCTGGCAGCCTTCTTCATGTTCAACCACAAGCCGGCCAAGATTTTCATGGGGGATGCCGGTTCCCTGGCCCTTGGGGGCGGTTTGGCGGCAGTCAGCATCTTCTTGGGCCGGCCATGGTCCCTGCTTTTGGTCGGGATCGTCTTTGTCTGTGAAACGGCCAGCGTTATCTTGCAGGTTGCCTCATTTAAGACGACTGGCAAGCGGATTTTTAAGATGACGCCAATCCACCACCACTTTGAAATGCTGGGCTGGTCTGAATGGAAGGTCGACCTGGTCTTCTGGCTGGTCGGGCTGGTTGGCAGCGGAATTTACTTGATGATTTGGGGATAATTAACGATGAAAGAAATCGATAAATATGCTGGTAAAAACATTCTTGTTTTAGGTCTGGGCCGGAGCGGCTTCGCGGTCAGCAAGCTGCTCCTTAAGCTGGGCGCGCGTTTGACTTTAAATGACAAAGCCGACCTGGCTGCTGACCCGAAGGCTAAGCAGTTAGCTGACCTGGGCGTCAGAGTCATTGGCGGCAGCCACCCGGTTGACCTGTTTGACCAGGAAAAGTTTGACTACCTGGTTAAAAACCCCGGCATCCCTTACGAGAACCCGATGGTGGCCAAGGCCAGCGAAAAAGGGGTTCCCATCATCACTGAACCTGAAGTTGCTTTAAGCGCCAGTGAGTCGCCTTATGTCTGCGTCACTGGTTCAAACGGCAAGACAACCACGGTCATGCTGACCCAGCAGATCATGGACCATTACCTGCAAAAGCAGGGCCACCACGCTTACGCGGTCGGCAACATTGGCTGGCCGATTTCTGAAGTAGTTTTAAACCAGGCCGGCCCAGACGACCTGCTGGTCGTGGAAATGTCCAGCTTCCAGCTGATGGGGGTAACTGACATTGAACCAAGGGTAGCGGCCATCGTTGACATCTATAACAATGTCCACCTGGACTACCACAAGACTTTTGATAACTATGTTGACGCCAAGCTGAACGTTGGCCGCTTCCAAAAGGATAGCGACTACTTCCTGGCCAACTTTGACCAAAAGGATATCCTGGCTAAAGAAGAAAAGGCAACTAAGGCCAAGATTCTGACCTTCAGTGAAAATGATCCAGCTGCAGACTTCTACATCGGCCAGGACTACTTGCTGCATGGCGAAGAAAAGATGATGAAGATTGCCGACATCAAGCTGCCGGGGATCCACAATTTGCAAAACTCCCTGGTTGCCATCGGCATCAGCAGCTTGATGGGGGCGGGCAAGGACGACATCGCAGCCGTTTTGTCCACCTTCACCGGGGCTGAACACCGCCTGCAGTATGTGACCACCCTTGACGGGGTCAAGGTCTACAATGACTCCAAGTCAACCAACATTGAAGCAGCCACCGTGGCCATCCAGTCCTTCAAGCAGCCGGAAGTCCTTTTGGCCGGGGGCCTGGACCGGGGCTTTGTCTTTGACTCCCTGGTTGATCTGTTTAAAAAGCACGTCAAGGCCATCGTAACTTACGGGGAAACCCGCTACTTGCTGGCGGACGCGGCCAGAAAGGCCGGGATCAAGACCATCGTGGTCGTTGACAACCTGCATGAAGGGGTTAAGGCAGCATCCAAGCTGGCTGAAGCCGGCGACGTCCTGCTCTTTTCACCGGCCTGCGCTTCTTGGGACCAGTTCAAGACCTTTGAAGAACGCGGCGAATATTTTGTCAAGTATGTAAAAGAATTGGAAGAGAAATAAAATGAGAGTTATTTTTTCTGGTGGCGGCACTGGCGGCCACATTTATCCCATCATGGCCTTGATTGAACGCCTGAAGGAAGAAGGCATTTGCCAAGACGATGAGATTTTGTTCGTCGGCACCAAGAAGGGGCTGGAATCCAAGATCGTGCCTGCCGCCGGGGTCAACTTTAAGACCATCGACATCCAAGGCTTTGACAGAAAGCACCTGTTGAACAATGTTAAGACCATCCAGCTCTTTTTAAAGGCGACCAAGCGGGCCAAGGAAATTCTGACTGACTTTCAGCCGGACGTTGTCCTGGGCACTGGCGGTTACGTCAGCGGGGCGATTGTCTACGAAGCCAGCAAGATGAAGATTCCGACCATGATTCACGAGTCTAACTCCGTGGTCGGGGTGGCCAACAAGTTCTTAGGCCACTACGTGGACAAGATCTGCTATACTTTTGACGACGCGGCCAAGGAATTTCCAGAAAAAAAGAAGCTGGTCAAGACCGGCAACCCGCGTTCCCAGCAGGTTTTGAGCTTAAATGCCAAGCCAGTTGACCTGGCAGGCGATTTGGGCCTTAACCCCCAGATTCCGACTGTCCTGGTCTTCGGGGGTTCCCGGGGCGCCTTGGCCATCAACCGGGTCATGCTCAAGTCTTTGATGGAGCTGAAGAAGAAGCCTTACCAAGTGATCTGGGCAACCGGGACTTACTACTATGACGCGATTGAGAAAAAGCTGGCTGATGTTGACTACGGCGACTCCATCAAGGTCGTGCCGTATATCGCCAACATGCCGGGCCTTTTGCCGGAAATGACCTGTGTTGTTTCCCGGTCCGGGGCAACCAGCCTGGCTGAGTTCACGGCCTTGGGCGTGCCAGTCATCTTGATTCCTAGTCCTAACGTGACCCACAACCACCAGATGAAGAATGCCATGGACCTGGAAAAGGCCGGGGCGGCTTTGGTGATTGCGGAAGATGATCTGAACGAAAATACCTTCGTGTCCTCCATCGACCACCTGCTTTTGGACCAGAGCTATGCCGAAAAAATGCGGCAGGCTTCCAAGGCCTTGGGCGTGCCCGATGCATCTGACCAGGTCATCAAGGTCATGAAGGAAATTGCCAAGAAGAACTGATAATAAACGATTAGGAGGAAGCAATGGCTCGCAAACGGATAACCCGCAGAGACCCAGAAGAGGAGCTCTCTAAATTCTTACGCCACGAACCTGGCCAGGGGCAGGAAACACGCAAATTGTCGAGCCAGCTTACTTCGCTTAAGAAAGAACGACGGCGGGGCCTGCTTACCCGGCTGGGTTCGATCATGACCGTCTGCCTTTTGGCCATCGCTTTTTTAACCTACTACGTCTCGCCTTTAGCCGACGTATCAACGGTCAGGGTGCTCGGAGCTGATGACCTGGATGGCAAAAGCATGGTTGAAGTGGCCCAGATCAAGGCTTCTGACAAGGTCGTTGATGCCTTGCGGGGGCAAAAGAAGATCAGCAAGAAGCTGGCCGCTAAATACCCTGAAGTGGCTTCGGTCACTTTATCGGTCAAGGGGCTGAACACCTTGAACATGCAGGTGCATGAGCGGAAAGTGATCGGCTATATTAAAGACGGGTCCAGCTACCGGAAGATTCTCGCTAGCGGGGACCTGGGCACCAAGAGCCTGGCCTGGAGCGAGGTCGACCATGACAAGCCGCTTTTTATCGGCTACAGCAAGCAGGTGGCCTTGAAGACCAACCTTAAAATTTTTAACTCTTTTCCTGAATATTTCAAAAAGCAGGTCAAGATGCTGTCTGGCAATACCAGGCGCAAAACCCAGATGATTCTGGTCATGAAAGATGGCAATGTGATAATCGGCAACACTGAGACGATAAAATCCAAGGTTAAGTACTATAACTCGATTAAACAGGATTTGACAACCAACAGTGTCATTGACATGGAAGTCGGTGCCTTTACCCGCCCTTTGACTAGCGCGGAAAAAAAGGCTTACGGCTTGTCTTAGTTTTGTATCTTTAAAGAATTATGATATTATCTATATATTAGAATTGGGGGAAGGAAACTTGGATAATTCAACTTTGTTAGTTGGTTTGGACATTGGGACCACGAGCATCAAAGTCGTTGTTGCCGACGCCGCTCATCAAGAGCTGCAGGTTTACGGGGCAGTCGCCGCTCCTACGCGGGGGATGCGGCATGGCAAGATCGTTGATATCGATCAAGTTGCTGAATCTGTCAAAAACGCTATCCAGCAGGTCAGCGAGAAGACCAATAGCAAGATCAACCGGGTAGTGACAGCCTTGCCAGTCAGCATGCTGCAGCTGGAAAGTACAACCGGTCTGGTCAACATTTCTGATTCCGGCAAGGAAGTCGCTAATGAAGACGTCCAGCGGGTCATGCAAGCGGCTATCAAGGCTGCCAAGAAAAAGGACCGGCAGGCAGTGGCCTTCTTCCCCAGCCGCTTTTTGATCGACGGGGAAAAGGACGTTGACGACCCGCGGACCATGATTGCCCGTTCACTTCTCGTGCAGGGGCTGGTAATGACGGCGCCGTCAGCGGAGATTCACAACATCAACACGGTCTTGAAGCACGCCGACATCCGGAACAACTTCTTTGTTCCGGCACCGATGGCCGTTTCCAGCGTAGCCCTGGATGAGGCAGAGAGAACCTTCGGGGCAATTCTGCTGGATATGGGCGGCGGCAGCACGACCGCCACGGTCATCCGCGATGGCCAGATCAAGTATGCTACCGTCGACTTGAAGGGGGCGGCCGACATTACCCACGACATTTCCGTGGTTTTGTCAACGACCATGAGCGATGCTGAAGCTTTGAAGCGGGATTATGGCTATGCCGACCCGGAACTGGCTTCAGAAAATGAAAAATTCGCGGTCAAGGCTGTAGGCAGGGACGAAAACAACCTGGTCAGCGAGAAGTATCTCAGTGAGATCATCAATGCCCGTCTGCAGCAGATCTTGCGCCGGGTGGGCCGGGGCCTTTACAACCATGATGCCCTGTCTTTGCCGGCCGGGGTTATTATTACCGGGGGCAGCGCTCTTTTGGCCGGGATTGATGACCTGGTAGCGGCTGACTATGACGTTAAGGCCAAGATCTACCAGCCAGCCCAGATTGGCCTGCGCAATCCGGTTTATTCAGTGGCCTACGGGATCGTCAACTATGCCAACAACCTGAGCGATATCGGCTACCTGGCCAACACCGTGATTTATCAAGATTCAGCTCTTGCTTCAAACGAGCGGCCGGCCAGTGCCGGAAATAGTCAAAAAAATGCTAAAAGAGTGACGCGGAAAGCTGAAAATGACACTGAATTAGCTTATAATAAGACTAAGCATGATGGGGAAGTAGACACTGAAACCCGACATGAAGAAAAGACTAATAATAACGAAAATAAAAATAAGGGCTTAGCTGCATTTTTCAGAAAGTTCTTTGATTAAGGGTGGTAAACGTAGATGGCTTTGGATTTTACTTTTGATTCAGATGACAACAACAACGCAGTTATCAAAGTAATTGGCGTTGGCGGGGCAGGCGGTAATGCCGTCAACCGGATGATTGAAGACGGCGTTCAAGGCGTCTCCTTTATCGCGGCCAACACTGATGTACAGGCTTTGAACAGCAACAACGCTGAAGTTAAGATTCAGCTGGGGCCGAAACTGACCAGGGGCTTGGGGGCAGGTTCACATCCTGAAACCGGGCAAAAGGCCGCTGAAGAAAGCGAAGAAACGATTGAAGACGCACTTAAGGGTGCGGACATGATTTTCATCACTGCCGGCATGGGCGGTGGTACTGGTACCGGGGCAGCCCCGGTAATCGCCAAAATTGCCCGGGAAACCGGCGCTTTGACGGTTGGGGTGGTTACCCGCCCATTCAGCTTTGAAGGTCCTAAGCGGTCTAAAAACGCTGCTGAGGGGATTGCCAAGCTGAAGGAATACGTTGACACCCTGGTCATCGTTGCCAACAACCGGCTTTTGGAAATCGTTGACAAGAAAACACCGATGATGGAAGCCTTCAAGGAAGCCGACAATGTCCTCAAGCAGGGTGTCCAGGGCATTTCCGACCTGATCACTTCAACTGACTACGTGAACCTGGACTTTGCTGACGTTAAGACGGTCATGGAAAACCAGGGGGCAGCCTTGATGGGGATCGGCCGGGCCAGCGGCGAAAACCGGACGGTGGAAGCAACCAAGATGGCGATTTCCTCACCGCTTTTGGAAGTTTCCATCGACGGGGCTAAGCAGGTCCTCTTGAACATCACTGGCGGTCCGGACTTGACCCTGTTTGAAGCCCAGGATGCTTCAGAAATCGTTTCAACGGCTGCCGGCGAAGACGTCAACATCATCTTCGGTACGGCCATCAACCCTAACCTGGGCGATGAAGTCGTGGTTACGGTGATCGCTACCGGGATTGATGACGAAGCTGAAGCAGCTGCTTCCAAGCAATTGCCAGGCCGCGGCCACCAAGTGAGCGCGCCTAGAGAAAAGCCAGCTGCGCCTAAGATCTTGACTCCAGAAGAAGCCGCTCCAGCTGCGCCTGTTCAAGAAGCGCCAGTTCAAGCTGAAGCAGCTAAGCCGGCCAGCCCGGTCAAGGAAGAGAAGCCAGCCATGATGGACCCGATCAGCGTTTGGGGCCTCAACGACGATGACTACTCAAGACGGCAAAACCCGGAAGAACAAAAGCGGCAGGCTGAAGAAAAGGAAGCGGCTTTGGATGCTGACCCAAGCAGCGCCATTTCCCAAATTGACATCAACACCGATTACGACGACGATGATGACGACGATATTCCGTTCTTCAAGCACCGCCGGGACCGGTAAAGGAGGCAGAGTAAATGAACAACAAATTTAAGGACTTTTTCGGCTTCGGCGACAACGATTCCTACGAGGAAAGAGACGCCTACGAGGAAAATTACGACGAACAAGAAGAAATGCAAAACAGCTACCGGCCAACTAACAGCCGTGACAGCAATGTCGTGTCCATTAAGGCCGGCCAGGCTGGCAGCGGCCCAAGCAAGATCGTCCTTTACGAACCGCGGGTATATTCTGACGCTAAGGAAGTAGCCCAGAACCTGCTCAACCAAAAGGCGATCATCATCAACTTCAGCCGGATGGACGACGCTTCTGCCCGCCGGGTAGTCGACTTCATCACCGGGACGGTTTACGCCCTCAATGGTGAAATCCAGCGCGTCGGCGACAAGATCTTTCTGGCTACTCCGCCGAAGTTTGAAACTGACGGCAAGATCACTGAACTGCTTGATAAGAAAGATACTTTAGGTTAATGCAAACATTTTTGGTTTTTTTGTACCGGCTGCTCTACTTCATCTGTGAAGCTTACAGCCTTTTGATCATTATTGATGCCTTTATGTCTTGGATTCCGGCCATCAGCGAATCAGCGGCCGGCCGCTGGATCGACCGAATCGTCAACCCCTTCGTCAACCTTTTCCGGCAGGGGCCGATCCTGCGCTTGATCTACGCGACTGGCATCGACATTTCACCAATGATTGCACTGTTTGTGATCTACTTTGTCCAAAGCGTTGCCTTGGGCTGGCTCTTTAATATTTTAGGGAGGATCTTCCTGTGATGGACAAGCGCCAGGCCAGCAGCTTTTACCCACATTTTGCAATTGAAGAAAGACCAACAATTGACCAATTTGTTGGTCTTTTTAATCGCCTCTTGTTTACCGGCCAGGCCTTTTTAACGGACTTCCTGGACCCCCGGCAAAGGCAGATCATGGAGACGATCGCCGGCGGGGAAGCCATCGTGCAGGCTTTTGGCGGCTATGAAGAAGCGGAAAAGTGCCGGCTCTACATCAGCCTGGAATGGGAGAACCTGCGCCCAGATGACTACCAGGTTCAGCTTTTTGAAATTGAATATCCGCAAAAGTTTGCCAGTCTCCGCCACAGCCAGATTCTGGGCAGCCTGGCCAATTCCGGGGTAAAAACAGATACTTTTGGCGATATCATCACGGATGGGCAAGGCCGGTGGCAGTTTTTCGCGGAAAAAGAACTGGCTGGCTTTTTTGCCAGTCAAATCGACCGGATGGGGCCAGTCAAGGTCCGCCTGGAAGAGAAGCCCTTAAAAGACCGCCTGGAAGCAGAAGACAATTCCGAGCTCATTACCGCTGTGGCTTCCTCCATGCGCCTGGACGCGGTTTTAGCAGCTCTAAGCAATAAGTCCCGCAGCCAGGTTAAAGAGGCCCTGGAGGCCGGCGAGGTCCGCTTAAACTGGCATGAAGAAGAAAAAGGTGAAAGCCTGTTGAAAGTTGGCGACATTTTGAGCCTGCGCCGCTTTGGCCGGGTCAAGCTCTTGTCTGTCCAGCCCAGCAAAAAAGGCCGCCTGCGGGTGGAAGGCCAGTTTTGGCCAGCAAAAAGGCAATAAATATTTGACAAAGGGCCGGTTGATGCCTTAAACTCTTTTACTGTAGATAGAAAACTTTTTTCATTGTTTTTTTATCTCTTGCATAATTACGATTAATAAATCAGACTGACAGTCCTGCTTAAAGGCGACCTTAGCGAGTTAATGATGGTGGAAGATTAACACAAGCCGGCGAGCGATCAGCTGCCGATTGGTCTGAGCGGGGGCCGGCACGATAAGCCGGCAGGAGTGGGGCCCTTCGGGGCTCAATTTAGGTGGTACCACGATAGTCTCGTCCTATTTTAGGATGAGGCTTTTTATTTTAGCGAAAGGATTTTTTTATATGCGGGTTAAGGATACGCTGAACCTGGGCAAGACCAAGTTCCCAATGCGGGGCAACCTGCCCAAGCGGGAAGCAGAATGGGAAAAGAACTGGGAAGACCAGAAGTTTTATGAAAGACGCTTGAAGCTTAACGAAGGCCATGAAAGATTTGACCTTCACGACGGCCCTCCATTTGCCAACGGCAACATTCACATGGGTCACGCCTTGAACAAGATCACCAAGGACATCATCGTCCGGAGCAAGAACATGGAAGGCTACTACGCTCCTTACGTTCCAGGCTGGGATACCCACGGCCTGCCAATTGAGCAGCAATTGACCAAGCAGGGCGTTGACCGCAAGACCATGGACCGGGCTGCTTACCGGGAATTGTGCCGGAAGTTTGCCATGGAGCAGGTTGAAAAGCAGCGGACCGACTTCAAGCGCTTGGGCGTCATGGGCGACTGGGACCACCCTTACATCACCCTTTTGCCGGAATTTGAAGCCGCAGAAATCCGGGTCTTCGGCAAGATGTACGAAAATGGCTACATCTACCAAGGCAAGAAGCCGGTTTACTGGTCCTGGTCCAGTGAATCAACTTTGGCGGAAGCCGAAGTCGAATACCACGACGTGGAATCACCATCAATTTACATTTCCTTCCCGGTTAAGGACGGCAAGGGCAAGCTGAGTGAAGAAAACACCTACTTCCTGATCTGGACGACCACTCCATGGACTATTCCTTCCAACCAAGGGATTGCCGTTAACCCGAAGTTTGACTACTCAGTTGTTGAAGTTGGCGACCGCCGCTACGTTGTCGGTACTGACCGCTTGAGCGCCGTAGCCGAAATCTTGGGCTGGGACAGCTACAAGACTGTTCAGCACCTTAAGGGGACGGACATGGAATACATGGTGGCCAAGCACCCTTACATCGAAGGCCGCGACAGCCTTTTGATGGAAGCTGTCTACGTTACTGACGATGATGGTACCGGCCTGGTCCACACCGCTTCCGGCTTTGGTGAAGACGACTACAACACTGCCATGCGCTACGGCTTTGACGTTTTGTCCCCAATGGACAACAAGGGCTGCTTCACTGAAGAAATCCCTGACCCGGACCTGGTAGGCAAGTTCTACACTGACACCAACGAAATCGTCAAGGACAAGCTGGCGGCTGCCGGCAACCTTTTGCACTACAGCACCTTTGTCCACTCCGCCGCTCACGACTGGCGGACCAAGAAGCCGGTAGTCTACCGGGCAACCACGCAATGGTTTGCCTCAATCTCCAAGTTCAGAGACCAGATCCTGGACCAGATTGAAAAGACCACCTTCTACCCGGCCTGGGGCAAGACCCGCCTTTACAACATGATCAAGGACCGGGGCGACTGGGTAATTTCCCGCCAACGTGCCTGGGGCGTGCCTTTGCCAATCTTCTACGCTGAAGACGGCACCGCCATCGTGACGCATGAAACCATCGAACACGTGGCTGACCTCTTTGCCAAGGAAGGCTCCAACGCCTGGTTCACCCACCCGGTTGAAGAACTTTTGCCAGAAGGCTTTACTTCAGAACACTCACCAAATGGCAAGTTCACCAAGGAAACTGACATCCTGGACGTTTGGTTTGACTCCGGGTCATCCTGGAGCGGGATCCAGGCTCTGGGCAGAGACGTTCACTACCCGACTTCCATGTACCTGGAAGGCAGCGACCAATACCGGGGCTGGTTCAACTCCAGTTTGATCACCAGCGTGGCTACCAACGGGGTAGCTCCTTACAAGTCAGTCCTGTCTCAAGGCTTTACTTTGGACGGGCAAGGGCGGAAGATGTCCAAGTCATTGGGCAACACGATCGCTCCTAACGATGTCATCAAGCAAATGGGGGCCGAAATCATCCGCCTCTGGGTTGCTTCTGTTGACGCTTCCGGCGACGTCGGCGTGTCAATGGACATCCTGCGCCAGGTTTCAGAAGGCTACCGGAAGATCAGAAACACCTTCCGCTACATGCTGGCCAACACCGCCGACTTTGATCCGGAAAAGGACCGGGTAGCTTACAAGGACCTGCGCAAGATCGACCAGTACCTGGAAGTCAAGCTTAACGACTTAGTTGCCGAAAGCATCGTCAACTACGATAAGTATGACTTCGCTGACGTTTACAAGCTGGTCTTCAAGTTCATTACCAACGACCTGTCCGCCTTCTACCTGGACTTTGCCAAGGATGTCCTTTACATCGAAGGCAAGGACAGCCACGCCCGCCGGTCAATGCAGACGGTGATCTACGATGCCGCTGTCAAGCTGGCCAAGATCCTGGCACCAATTTTGCCGCACACCATGGGCGAAGTTTGGGGCTACTTGAAGGAAAATGAAGAAGACGTCTACCTGTCCAACTTCCCTGAAATCGAAGACTACGCTGACGCTGACGATTTGAAGGAAAGCTGGGGCGAGTTCATGAAGCTCCGCGACGATGTTTTGAAGGCTCTGGAAGAAGCCCGGGACCAAAAGCTGATCGGGAAGTCCTTTGAAGCCAGCGTAACGGTTTACCCAGGCGAAGCAGCCAAGGCTGCCTTGGACAAGCTGGCTGGGGAAGACTTCCGGGAAATCTTGATCGTGTCCAACCTGGTCATGGGCCAAGGGGAAGTACCGGCTGAAGCCAAGCAATTTGACCAGGCCAGCGTACTTGTCCGCCGGGCCGAAGGCGAAGTCTGCCCACGTTGCCGGATGTACCGGACTGACCTGGGCGCTGACAGCCGTCTGCCGCAACTGTGCGGCCGCTGCGCATCTATCGTGGCCGGCGACCACCCGGAAGTACTTGAAGAAGGCCTGGAAGACTAATGCGGACCGGACTTGTAAAACAATTTGCCGAAAATGCAAGTTTCGGCTTTATCGAAGACGACCAAAATCACAAATCATATTTTGTCTTTTATACTGCCATCAAGGAGGAGGGCTATAAGAGGCTTGAAGTCGGCCAGCGGGTGAGATACCAGCTTGCCCAGGGTAAACACGGATTGCAGTGCATCAACGTTTACTTGGCCAAAGACTAAGCAAAGGAATGACATATGGATTTAAAGGAAACTGAAATTTCAACGAAGGAGGCTTTCCACGGCGGCTTCATCAACCTGCATGTTGAAACCGTGATGCTGCCAAACGGGAAAACCGCCTCCAGAGAGCTGGTCGACCACCGGCCTGCTGCCGCGGCCATCTGCATCAACGATGAAAAAAAGATGCTCCTGGTTACGCAATGGCGGGAAGCGATCAAGCAACTGACTCTCGAAATTCCAGCTGGAATGATTGATGCTAGCGACGTGAGTCCCTTGGATGCAATGAAGCGGGAGTTAAATGAAGAAGGCGGCCTGAAAGCCGAATACTGGGAAAAGGTTGCCGAATTCTATACTTCACCAGGATTTTGCAATGAAAAGCTGTACCTTTTCTACTGTGACACGCTCAGCCCAGTGGCTAACAAACTGGACCTGGACGAGGATGAATTTTTGACGGCAGAATGGTACAGCCTTGAAGAGTTAAAGAACTTGTTGACAGAGGGCAAAATTGTCGACGCAAAGACCATTTATGCTATTTCCGTATGGGAAAACATGCTGCTGACCGGTTCAGAAGGTTAGACTATGACAGAGAAACGTTCCGATTACCGCCGCCGCCAGGCAGAGCAAGCAGAAAAGGCAAATAGACAGGAAG
Organism: Lactobacillus delbrueckii subsp. bulgaricus; assembly: GCF_046938665.1. Taxonomy (GTDB): domain Bacteria; phylum Bacillota; class Bacilli; order Lactobacillales; family Lactobacillaceae; genus Lactobacillus; species Lactobacillus delbrueckii_C. The sequence continues at coordinate 47,124 of NZ_JBKZCD010000001.1, read as the reverse complement.
CAGCTGATTCAGCTGCTTTTCCTGCTTTTAAGCAGGACCAGGACCAGAAGACCTTGAAGGCAGAAAGGCTGAAAAAAAGGCTGAATTTTGCTATCCTGGTCGTGTGCCTCTTGATCATCCTGGTTTGGGTGATTTTATTGAAATTTTAAACTGAATTGAGGATTACCGATGAAAATTGCAATCGTTGTTCCAATGGCTGAAGAAGCTGAATTTTATCATCAATACTTTTCCTCAGGTAAAAAAGAAATGTTCGGTTCAACGGAATTCGAACATTTTTCCGTTGCCGGCAACGATCTTTACCTGGGCTTGACCGGGATCGGCAAGGTCCAGGCAGCCATGAACCTGACCAGCCTCCTGGCCAAGGAAAAGATCGACCTGGTCATCATGACCGGGTCGGCAGGGTCCTTGCAAAAAGAGGTTCAGCGGATGGACCTGGTTTTACCAAGCGAATTCGCCTACCACGATGCCCACAATACTTCAGCGGGCAACTATGTCGAAGGGCAAATCCCGCAGGAGCCGGCCCGCTTTAAGCTGGACAGCGCGGAAAGAGACAAGTTCAAGGACTTTTTGGGCAAAAAGGGCGTAGCTTACAAGGAAGGCTTGGTCGTGACCGGGGATTCCTTCATCTCCTCCCAGGCGCAAAAAGATGAAATTCTGGACAATTTCCCAACTGCCCTGTGCGTGGAAATGGAGGGGGCAGCCTTTGCCCAAGTGGCCTACCACTTTAACGTTCCGCTGGTCGCCTTAAGGGCCATCTCTGACAATGGGGATGAAGACGCCGACAACGACTTTGCAGCCTTTGTCAGAAAGGTCGGTGCCCAGGCGGCAGAACTGATCGTGGAATACTTAAGGGAGAATGATTTTTAATGAAGCAGGTATATCTTGACAACGCGGCAACCACGCCGATGTCACCGACCGTCATTGACGTGATTGCTGATGAAATGGCCAATGACTTCGGCAATGCCTCTAGCACCCACACCCTGGGCCGGAAGGCCCGCAACAGCGTGGAAAAGGCCCGGCACACCATCGCCCAGGCAATCAATGCCAAAGACCAGGAGATTATTTTTACCTCCGGCGGTTCTGAAAGCAACAATACGGTAATTTTTGGCGTGGCGGAAATGCAAAAAGCAGTTGGCCGGCACTTGATTACGACCAAGATCGAACATGAATCAGTTTTAAAGTCCATGCAGCACTTGGAAGAGCTGGGCTATGAGGTGACTTACCTGGACGTGGACAGAGACGGGCATATTTCCCTTGACCAGCTCCGCGAGGCCATCAGACCAGACACGATTCTGGTCTCAGTCATGGCTGTCAACAACGAAGTCGGCAGCATCAACCCCCTCAAGGATATCGGCCAAATCGTCAAGGACAGCCAGGCCTTCTTCCATGTTGACGCTGTCCAGGGCCTGGGCAACATCGACCTGGACGTGGAAGAAATGGGAATCGACTTTATGTCAACCTCAGCCCACAAGATCAACGGGCCGAAATTCCTGGGCTTCCTGTATGAAAGAGACGGGATCCGCCTGCCAAACCGGATTTACGGCGGTGACCAGGAACTGAAGCGGCGGGCCGGTACGGAAAACGTGCCGGGGATTGCCGGCTTTGGCCAGGCTGTAGCGGAAGTTCAGGCAGAAAGCAAGGCTGATCTGCAGGCCAAGTACACTGATTTCCAGAAGATCATCTTGAGCCGGCTGGATGAGAGCGGGGTGGCCTATGAGGTCAACAGCCCCTTGACCGGCCTGGTTTCCCACCATGTCTTGAATCTCCGTTTAAACGGTTTGTCCACTTATGTCCTTTTGGCCAACCTGGACCTGGCTGGCTTCGCTGTTTCAGGCGGGTCGGCCTGCACGGCCGGCAGCCTGACCCCGTCCCACGTTTTGACGGCCATGTTTGGCCAGGATTCACCAAAGGTCAGCGAATCGATTAGGATTTCTTTTGGCCGCTACAACACGGCTGAAGAAGTGGAAGCTTTCGCGGCTGCCCTGGTGAAGGTGGCCCGCAAGCTGCAGGACCGGAAGCGGGAAGTCTAAATAGTTGCTTTTTTTACGGAATTTACTTACAATTAATAAGCGAGGTTTTACTTTATGGCTAATACTGTGATGATCAATGGCGACAAGCGGAAGTTCATGCTTAACCCAGACGTGAAGCTGTATGCGTTGATTGACGCCGGCTTCCAGAAGACCCCCCGGGGCAACTTTGTCTATGAGCACCCGCTTTACAACGAATCGCCTTACAACGCGACGACCAAGCTGAAGATGACCATCAAGAGTGACTTGACCAGCTTGACTATGGTCGTTACGGATCCAAGCGGCCTGAAGAAGGTAAACATTTTTAAGAGTAAGCAGCTGGCTCCGACGGTTGAACTTTTGGACTACATCTTGAAGGACCTGGAGGAGCGGAAGATTTTAAGCGAAGTGAAGGATTGATTTAATGGTTGACAATAGCAAGATCAGAGTCGTTGTCGGCATGAGCGGCGGGGTCGACTCATCAGTTTCGGCCCTCTTGCTCAAGCAGCAGGGCTACGACGTCGTCGGCGTTTTTATGAAGAACTGGGATGACACCAATGATGATGGTGTCTGCACGGCAACTGAAGACTACGAAGACGTCAAAAAGGTAGCCGACAAGATCGGCATCCCTTACTATTCGATCAACTTCGAAAAAGAATACTGGGAGCGGGTCTTCCAGTACTTTTTGAAGGAATACAAGGCTGGACGCACGCCTAACCCCGACATCATGTGCAACACCGAAATCAAGTTCAAATCCTTCCTGGAATATGCCCTGGACCTGGACGCGGACTACCTGGCCATGGGCCACTATGCCAAGACCATGGTCGATGAAAACGGGGTAACCCACATGATGCGGCCAAAGGATGGCAACAAGGACCAGACTTACTTCCTGAGTCAATTGACCCAAGAGCAGATCAAGCGGGTCATGTTCCCCCTGCAGGACTTGACCAAGCCGGAAGTGCGGCGGATTGCCGAAGAAGCCGGCCTGGTTAACGCCAAGAAGAAGGACTCAACTGGCATCTGCTTCATTGGGGAAAGAAACTTCAAGCACTTCCTCAGCGAATTTCTGCCAGCCCAAGGCGGGGACATGGTAACCCCGGACGGGCAGGTTGTCGGCCAGCATGCCGGCCTCATGTACTATACGATCGGCCAGCGGCAGGGCCTGGGCCTGGGTTCAACCAAGGAGTCAACCGCTCCCTGGTTTGTCGTGGGCAAGGACCTGGAAAAGAACCAGCTGATCGTGGAGCAGGGCTATGACAGCCCCCGCCTTTACGCTGACCGCCTGCAGGCTTCCGGCATGACTTTCTTTACCGGCAACCCTGAGGAGGACACGGAATTCAAGGCAACCGCCAAGTTCCGCTACCGGCAGTGCGACGTTGGCGTTACGGTCAAGTACCACGCGGCCAGCAAGACTGCTGATGTCTACTTTGACGAGCCAGCCCGGGCAGTTACCCCGGGCCAGGCTTTGGTTTTATATAATGGCGAGGAATGCCTGGGCGGCGGAAACATTGACGCTGCCTTCAAGGATGACAAAAAGCTGCAATTAGTTTAATGGCAAGGCCAAGTCCCGGCGGACTTGGCCTTGTTCGTGTTTAGCGGGGCCGTCTTTTGCTATAATAAATAGCGATAGTTACGAGAGGCGATAAAAATCATGGAAATATATTTTGTAAGACATGGCAAGACTCAGTGGAACCTGGAGCAGCGTTTCCAGGGCGGGCAGGGTGATTCAAAATTATTGCCGGAAAGTTTGGCCGACATTGAGAAGCTAGGACGTTATTTACAAGGGGAGCATTTTAAGGCGGTTTACGCCAGCCCCCTGGACCGGGCGAGAATGACGGCCCAAGGGCTGATTGACGCGGCTGGGATCCGCCTGCCCTTGCACATCGATGAACGCTTGCGGGAAATGAACCTGGGCAAGCTGGAAGGAATGAAGTACGCTGAGGCCGAAAAGCTCTATCCCCAGGAAATCGACAATTTTTGGCACCACCCGGACAAATACGACAATACTGTTGTAGAGGGGGAAAGCTATGAGCATGCCATGGCCAGGGGGCTGGATTTCGGCCAGGAAATGGCCAAAAAATACCCCAAAGACAGCGACAAGGTCCTGGTGGTCAGCCACGGAGCAGTTCTGTCAGCCATCATGGGGGCGCTTTTAGGCTATGACCTGGCCAATCTCAGACAAAACGGGGTTATCTACAATACCAGCGTTTCAGTCTTGGCCAGCCAGGAAAAGGGCCCTGCCTTCAAGCTGGTCAAGTGGTCAGACGTTACTCCTTTAGAGCATAAGATGTCAGAAACGGATGGTTTGTAATGGATCAGAAGATCAATCAGCTTTATGAAGAAGGAAAAGTCGACCAGGCAATTCATGCCTTGATTGAAAAAATCGATCATCATCCCCGGGAAACTGCCAATTACCTGCAGCTGGCCACCTACCTCCTGGACCAGGGCAGCGCTGAGCAAGCCAGGGAGCTCTTGACCAAGGCCCGGGGGATCGCGGAAGATCCCCAGGCCTTGACCTATGACCTGGCGGTTTGTGACTACGCCCTGGGCGACTTTGACCAGGCCCTGGCCCGCTTGGCCCAGATTCCGGATGATGACCTGACCATGTACCAAAAGGCCCTGGTCTACCTCAAGCTGGGCCAGAGCCAGAAGGCCCTGGCTTATGCCCTGTCGATCAAAGAAAGTGACGACCGGGTAAAAGAGCTCATCGGGGACATCTGGCTGGCTTTAGGAGAGCTGGAAGCAGCCCGGGCCAGCTACCTGGAAATTGCTGAAGGGCAGAGAAGCAGCAAGCTGAACTTTTTGCTGGGCCTCACTTATTTCAGCCAGGACCGGGAGCAGGCGGAAGAATTTTTGGCCAAGTCCAAAAAGCAGGATCCCAAATATTACCAAAAAGCCAAAGACCAGTATGAGTCCCTGCTGAAGCTGCTGAGCCAGGGAAAGGCAGGGGCTGGGAAAGAATAATAAGGAGCAGGAAATGACCGAGTTTAGCGGTGAAGTAAAGAGCGTTATTTATGAAAACGCGCAAAACATGTACAAGATCTTGCTGGTCGCCGTAAGTCAGCCTCTGGCCGGCTATGACGATGATGAAATCAAGGTGACGGGGACCTTCGGGGACCTGGAGCTTGGCCAGGAATACAACTTTACCGGTGACTTGGTCACCCACCCCAAGTACGGCTTGCAGTTTCAAGCGACTGGCTGCCAGCCGGCCCTACCGAAAGAGACTGGCGGGGTGGTCAAGTACTTGTCTTCTGACAAGTTCCCTGGCATCGGGCCCAAGACGGCGGAAAAAATTGTTGACCAGCTGGGCAGCGGGGGCTTAAAGAGCCTGCAGGCTGATCCAGCCTTGATCGCCAAGCTGGATCTTTCCCAAAAGCAAAAAGACAGCCTCTTGTCCGGCCTGGCCCAGATGGATTCCTTTGACGACCTGGCTATGACTTTGGCCAGTTACGGGATTCCCCGCAAGGTGGCCGGCCGCCTCTATCAGAAGTACCATGACCAGACCTTGAAAAAGCTGCAGGCCGATCCCTACCTGCCTTTAGGCGAGGTAACCGGCTATTCCTTCAAGCAGGCCGACCACCTGGGAATTGGCTTTGGAATTGCCCTTGACAGTCTGGAGCGGGCTGATGGCAGTATCCTGGCGGTTTTGCTCCAGGCCTTGACCATGGAGGGGGAAACCTACCTGGAACTGGAAGAACTTTTGCCAGCCGCCAAGGAACTGACAAATATAAATTTTGACCGCCTGGCAGAAGCAGTTAACGACCTGCAGGACAAGAAAAAGGTCGTCGTGGAAGAAGGCCGGGCCAGCCTGCTGGCCCCATTTCAAGTGGAAAGCGAGATCGTGACCGACCTGGAAGATCTTTTAGCCAAGGGCAAGGAAACGGACTACCGGGAAAAGGACTTGGACCAGGCTATCAAGCGGGCCGAAAAGAAGCTGGGGATCAGCTATGACCCTGAGCAAAAGCAGGCCATCAAAAACGCGGTAACCAGTCCGGTCTCCATCTTGACTGGGGGACCCGGGAGCGGGAAGACGACCATCATTGACGGGATCCTGCTGGTCTTAAAGGACCTGGCCGACATGGACGAAGAAGAAGCTGAAGAAGCGATTCTCCTGGCCGCGCCAACCGGCCGGGCAGCCAAGCGGATGGGAGAAGTCACCGGCTATCCGGCCAAGACTATCCACCGCCTCTTGGGCCTGGGGATCGATAACAGCGAGGAAATGGAGCTGAATGAATTGGAAGGGGAGATCCTGATCGTCGACGAAATGTCCATGGTCGACATCTACCTCTTTGAAAAGCTGCTCAGCGCCATCAGCAATGTTCACCACCTGGTCTTTGTCGGTGACAAGGACCAATTGCCATCCGTTGGGGCAGGGAAGGTTTTCGCTGACTTGATCGAGGCGGACTTTATACCGACCTGCCAGTTGCAGGTGGTCCACCGGCAAAAGGACGATTCAACAATCATTCCCCTGGCCCATGCGGTCAACGAAGGAGCCAACCCGGCTGTTCTCTTGCAAAAGACGGCCAGCTACTCCTTTATTCCTTGCCGGCCCCATGCCGTGCCTAGCGCCGTCGAGCAGATCACCCAGGCAGCCTTAAAGAGCGGCTTTGCGGCTGACGACATCCAGGTTCTGGGGGCCATGTACCGGGGCGACGGGGGGATCAACAGTCTGAATGACACCCTCCAGCGGGTGATCAACCCGGAAAAGGGCAATGATAAAGCCGTTGAGGCCCATGGTGAGAACTTCCGCCTGCATGACCGGGTCCTGCAGCTGCAAAATGACCCGGAGCGGGGGATCTACAACGGCGAGATTGGCAAGGTCGTGGCCGTTGACCCGGAAATGCTGGAAGACGAGGATGACGAAGTCAAGCTTTTGGTCAATTTTGACGGCAAGGAAGTGGCTTACACGCAGGCGGACTTGAATAACCTGACCCGGGCCTATGCCATCACCATCCACAAGTCCCAGGGGTCAGAATTTCCTTTGGTCATTCTCTGCTTAACTATGCAGAACTATATCATGCTCAAGCGCAATCTTTTGTATACGGCCATCACCCGGGCTTCCCAGAAGCTGGTCATGGTCGGAGAAGAGCAGGCTTTTGCCCAGGCCATGCGGGTCAAGGGCAATGAGCGGCGGACTAACCTGGTCTGGCTCTTGAAGGACCGCTTTAAGCCAGAAGAACAAAGTAAGCAAGAGAGTAGTGACTCTACAGAGAATACTCTGGATAAAGGAGAAAAAGCCGAAGACTACATCTTGACCGGGGCCCGGATCAGCCGGGCGGAGATTTCCCCCATGGTTGGCATGGAGGACCTGGTTCAGGGATGCAGGAATCTGGCGGAAATCGTCCGGACCAAGGGGCCAGGAGCCTAACTTAATAAAGTTTTTGCCAGAAAGACCACTTAGCTTGGTCTTTCTTTTTTGCCCAAAAATTAAGAAAGTTACTTTTTGTAAGTAAATTGCTGACAAGAGGAAGGCGATGGGGTATACTAAAAGCAACTTACAAAAAGTTAGTTAATTTTTGAGGAAGTTGGGTAAAAAATGACAGAAAAAGCAACAAAGAAGACAGTCAAAAATATTATCATCGGTTTTGGCAAGGGGGGCAAGACCCTGGCCAAGTTCCTGGGTCAGCAGCGCGAAGAAGTCCTCCTGGTGGAAAAGTCAGCCAAGATGTACGGGGGCACCTGCATCAACATCGCCTGCCTGCCGTCCAAGCGCCTGATTTTGGAAGGGGCAGCCGGTAGCGATTTTTCGGAAGCAGTCGCTGGCAAAAATGAGATGACGGCCCAGTTGCGGGAGAAAAACTACCAGATGCTGGCGCAAGAAGAGACGGTGACCGTCCTTGACGGCCAGGCCCGCTTTATTGGCGAAAAAGAAATCGAAGTCACGGGGCTGTCTGGCAAGCAGATTTTTAAGGGCGACCGGATCTTCATCAACACCGGGGCCAGCCCGGTCTTGCCGCCAGTTCCTGGTTTAAAAGAGAGCAAGAAGCGGCTGGATTCCACCCAGGCCATGGACTTGACCAGCCTGCCAAAAGAGCTCTTGATCCTAGGGGCTGGTTACATCGGCCTGGAATTCGCGGCCATGTTTGCCAATTATGGCAGCCAGGTGACTGTTTTGGACCACAGCCCGGAATTTTTGCCAAGAGAAGATGACGATATTAAAGCCGCCGTCAAGGCTGACCTGGAAAGAGCCGGGGTTAAATTCATCTTAGGCGCAGATGTCGAAAAAGTCAGCGACGAAGCTGACCAGGTCGTAATTGACTACCAATTAGGCGAAGAAAAACTGACGGCTGCTGCTAACAAAGTCTTGGTCGCTGCCGGCCGGCGGGCCAACACGGCTGATCTTAATTTGCCAGCAGCCGGGATTGAAACTGACGACCGGGGCAATATCAAGGTTGATGACCGCTTAAGAACAAGTGCTGACCAGGTCTGGGCCCTGGGCGATGTCAAGGGCGGACCGCAATTTACCTATGTCTCCCTAGATGACTTCAGAATTGTCAAGGACCAGCTTTTTGGCGCAGGCAAGCGGAGAGTCAGTGACCGGCAAATCCTGCCGACCAGCGTTTTCATCACCCCGCCTCTGTCAGCTGTTGGCCTTAATGAAAAAGCCGCCCAAAAGGCCGGGCTTGACTACCAGCTCTTCAAGCTGCCAGTTGCCGCCATTCCCAAGGCCAAAGTCGCCAAGGACAGCCGGGGCTTGTTCAAGGCCCTGGTTGACCCGGCAAGCGGGCAGATCCTGGGGGCCAGCCTGTACGGCCTGGAATCCCATGAACTGATCAACCAGATCGCTCTGGCCATGAAGGCCAAGCTGCCTTACAGCTTCCTGCGTGACCAGATCTACACCCACCCGACCATGAGCGAGGCCTTTAATGACCTCTTCAAGCAATAAAAAAAGAACTCCGGAAGGAGTTCTTTTTTGCTATCAAGCTTTATTTCTTTTCAACCAGCATTGGCAGAATCATTGGCCGTCTTTCAGTCCGGGAGTAGAGGAAGTCCTGCAGGTTCTCGATGATCGCCTTGCGGATTTCGCTGTCCTTAGGCTTGTCGCTCTTGGCCATTTCCGTCTTCAAGACATGGTAGACATGCTTCTGGGCCGCGTTGATCAAGTCCTGGGACTCACGCATGTAGACAAAGCCCCGGCTGAGGATGTCAGGGCCTGCCAAAACCCGCTTGTGCTTGTAGTCAACCGTGGCTACGGCTACTACCAGCCCTTCTTCAGACAGGATCTGCCGGTCACGGACCACGATGTTGCCGACGTCAGCAGCACCGGAAGTGTCGACGAAGACGTCCTTGACGTGGATGTCACCGGCGATTCTGGCCCCTTCAGGGCTGAAGCAGACCACTTCACCGTTCTTCAAGACGAAGGTGTTCTCTGCCGGCACGCCTGCTTGCTGGGCCAGGTGGGCGTGGACAACCTGCATCCGGTATTCACCGTGCACCGGGATCATGTACTTCGGCTTGGCCAGTTCGACCATCAGCTTCAGTTCTTCCTGGCCGCCGTGGCCGGAAGTGTGGACATTGTTGACCCGGCCGTGGACCACATTGGCCCCGCCTTCCATCAGCTTGTTGATCAGCTGGTTAACGCTCAAGGTGTTGCCTGGAATCGGGTTGGAAGAGAAGATCACAGTGTCATGCGGCTTCAACTTGATCTGCCGGTGGGTGCCGTTGGCAATCCGGGAGAGGGCGGCCAGGGGTTCACCCTGGGAACCGGTACAGAGGATCATTACCTTTTCCGGCGGCAGGGAGTTGATTGTTTCAGCATCGACAATCAGGCCTTCCGGCACGTCCAGGTAGCCCAGGTCGATCCCGTTTTGGATCCCGTTCTCCATGCTCCGGCCAAAAATCGCCACCTTGCGGCCGGTGTCGATCGCGGCTTGAATGGCGGTTGACACCCGGTAAAGGTTGGAAGCGAAAGTGGCAAAGATGATCCGGCCTTCGATGCCGGTGATAATGTTGTGCAAAGAGCCGGCAACGAAGCGTTCAGACTTGGTAAACTGCGGCACTTCCGCGTTGGTTGAGTCACTCAAGAGGGCCAAAACGCCTTCTTCGCCCAGCTGGGCCATTCTCTGGAAGTTAGGAGCCGGCTGGTTCATGACCGGGGTCAAGTCGAACTTGAAGTCGCCAGTAAAGACAACCGCGCCCAGCGGAGTGTGGACGGCAATCCCCAAAGTGTCGGGGATTGAGTGGGTGGTTCTGAAGAAGGTTACCTTCAGCTTGTCAAAAGTCAAAACCGTGTCTTCGTGCTCTTCATGCAGCTCGGTCCGGTCCAGGATCCCGTGTTCTTCACACTTGCTCTTGATCAGGGCCAGGGCAAAAGGCGTGGCATAGACTGGAATTTCCGGAATCTTTTCCAGCAGGAAGGGAATCCCGCCGATGTGGTCTTCATGGCCGTGGCTGACAACCAGGGCCTTGATCTTCTCCCGGTTCTTGACCAGGTAGGAGTAGTCGGAGATGACATAGTTGATCCCCAGCAGCTCATCTTCCGGGAACTTGATGCCGCAGTCCATGATGACGATTTCGTCTTGGTACTGGACGCAGTACATGTTACGGCCGATTTCGTGTAATCCCCCGATCGCGAAAACGGCTACTTCGTTTTGTTTAATCTTCACTGTCAGTTTGGCCGAAGGCAGTCAGCTTGAAGTCAGCGTGTTCTTGTTCGTACTTCAAGGAGTTGCCGGTTAATTCTTGGATGAGCTCGATGTTGTAGGGGGTGTTTTGTTCAACGAGGGCTCTGGCTTGGACAACGTTGTCGGCTTCCATGTAGAGAGTCTGGGTTGTTTCTCTGCGTGGGTTAACGATCTTGTCCTTTTGATATAAAACTTTGTAGATCATAAAAAATCTCCTTATTGTTTAATTGTAATTTGATCTCTGTTTGAGAAATTTTGCCAAAAATACTCAATAGCTAATTAAAGTTTAGCATAATTAGAAAAGCAAGTATAGAAACATACTTGATCAAAGGAGGCAAAAAAGCCCAAGCCAGGACGAAGCGGGCTGGCTTGGACTCTTGAGCCTAGTAGATGACGATAGTGTCTTCATCCAGGGCAAATGGGTTTTCCTTGTTGATCCGGTCGTAGAAGAGGTGGCCGTTCAAGTGGTCGATTTCGTGGCCGGAGACGATGGCTGGGTAGCCCTTGAGGCGGATGGTCTTTTCCTCGCCGTCAACGGTCCAGTAGTGAATCGTAACCTTGTTTGGCCGCGGAACATAGCCGTCGATGACCTTGTCAACGCTCAGGCAGCCTTCGCCTTCGCCCAGGCAGGTCTTGCGGACGGATTCAGAGATGATTTCCGGGTTAACGTAAACTTCCTTAAAGATGATTTCACCCTTGTCGTCTGGCACGAGCAGGGCAGCCATAGACACGCCTTCACCAACCTGCGGGGCAGCCAGACCGACCCCGGCCCGGAGCTGGTGCTTGGCGGCAATCTTTGGATCTTGTGAGTTTACCAGGTATTCCATCATGTCATCGGCCAGCTTGCGGTAGTGGTCTGACAAGGGAAAAGTCAATTTTTGCGCAACTTGCCGCAAAACGGGATCTCCGTCGCGGACAATATCTTTCATTAAGATCAATTTGGGTTCTCCTTTTAAAATAATCGCTAATATATTTTTACCACAAAAAGGCCTGCTATGGTTAAACATTCTCTGAAAAGCCTATGTAAACTAAAGGAAATTTGTTGACCAGGCCCAAGAGTGGTTGTACAATAGATGATTGTAAAAAATATAAACATTACTTCGGCCAGCCTGCTATCTAAGGCTAAAGGGAACTGTGCTTTTGTCACAGTTCTTTTTATGAGGAACGGGGAGGAAACATTTTTGGCAGATCAAAAGAGAAGAGAAAACATTAGAAACATCGCGATCATCGCGCACGTCGACCACGGTAAGACTACCCTGGTTAACCAGCTGCTTAAGCAGTCAGACACTTTACCAGAACACATGAACCTGGAAGACCGGGCAATGGACTCCAACGCCATTGAACGTGAACGTGGGATCACGATTCTGTCAAAGAACACCGCGGTCAGCTACAAGGGCACGACCATCAACATCCTGGACACCCCAGGCCACGCCGACTTTGGTGGGGAAGTTGAACGGATCATGCACATGGTTGACGGTGCCCTGCTTCTGGTCGACGCTTACGAAGGCCCAATGCCGCAGACCCGCTTTGTTTTGCAAAAGGCCCTGGAAGCCGGCGTTAAGCCAGTTGTTGTCGTGAACAAGATCGACCGTCCAGGTGCCCGTCCAGCTGAAGTTCTGGATGAAGTTCTGGAACTCTTCATCGAACTTGGCGCCAACGACGAACAACTTGAATTCCCAGTTGTTTACGCTTCTGCCTTGAACGGTACTTCCAGCTACTCAGACGACCCGGCTGACCAGGAAGAAACCATGGACCCGGTCTTCGACACGATCATCAAGGCCATTCCAGCTCCGCTTGACAACGAAGACGAACCTTTGCAGTTCCAAATCACCATGCTTGACTGGGACGACTACGTTGGCCGGATCGGTGTCGGCCGCGTTTACCGGGGCAAGATCAAGGTCGGCGACGAAGTTACTGTCATGAAGCTTGACGGCTCCAAGCAAAACTTCCGCGTGACCAAGCTCTTTGGTTACTTCGGTTTGAAGAGAAACGAAATCAAGGAAGCCAAGGCTGGTGACATCATCGCCATCAGCGGGATCAACGACATCTTCGTCGGTGAAACCATTGCTTCCAAGGAAAACCCAGAAGCCTTGCCAATTCTGCGGATTGACCCGCCGACTCTGCAAATGGACTTCGTGGCCAACGACTCACCATTTGCCGGCCGGGAAGGCAGCCAGGTTACCCCAGCCAAGCTGGAAGAACGGCTTTTGCGGCAAACCCGGACTGACGTTTCCCTGAAGGTTGAACCAACTGACCAATTGAACGCCTGGACTGTTTCAGGCCGTGGGGAACTGCACTTGTCCATCCTGGTTGAAGAAATGCGCCGGGAAGGCTTCGAACTGCAACTGTCCCGGCCAAAGGTTATCTACCGGGAAGTTGACGGGCAAATGTGCGAACCATACGAAGCTGTTCAAGTTGACGTACCGGACGAATACGTCGGCTCAGTTATCGACGGCTTGTCCCAACGCAAGGGTGAAATGCAGAACATGGTTTCCAAGGGCAACGGCCAGACCCGGTTGGAATTCTCAGTTCCTTCCCGTGGCTTGATCGGCTACAACAACGAATTCATGTCCGCAACTGGTGGTTACGGGATCATGAACCACACCTTCAGCGAATACAAGCCAGTCGTTAAGAACTGGAACCCAGGCCGGCGCAACGGTGCTTTGGTTTCCATCAACCAAGGTCAGTCAACTACTTACTCCCTGCAGTCAGTTGAACAACGCGGCCAGCTCTTCATCGGTGCCGGCGTGCAAGTTTACGAAGGGATGATCGTTGGTGTATCTTCCCGTGACCGTGACATCGCTGTTAACGTAACCAAGGGCAAGAACCTGACCAACACCCGTGCTTCCGGTAAGGACCACGCTGCGGCCATCAGAACGCCAAAGACTTTGACTTTGGAAGAATCAATCGAATTCTTGAACGATGACGAATACTGTGAAGTAACTCCAGAAAGCCTGCGCCTGCGGAAGAAGATCTTGAACACTTCAGAACGGCAAAAATTTGACAAGAAGAAGGCCAAGACCAACTAATTGTTAGTTTTTTGGTAAGTCTCCCCCCCTATTTATAGGAGGAGGGGCTTTTTTGTTTTATAATGAAAAGCGACGATTATTTTTAGAAGGGGAAAAACGTGAAGAAAAATAAAGTTGCTGCCACGGCCGCCAAAATAAAAGAGACATTCAAATATTTCGACTACCGGATCTTCATCGTCTACTTGCTTTTGATGACAATCGGGGTGATCGCGGTCTATTCGGCCAGTTCAGAAATCTTGCTGATCAATGGCTTCAAGGCTACGGTTTACGGGCAAAAGCAGCTCATCTACGCCTTTTTCGGGGTATTGATCTGCCTGGCCTGCTATAGCATCAACCTGGACTACTTAAGGCGGGGCAAGCTGCTCTTATGGCTACTGGCAATTGTGATTGGACTTTTAATCTATGTCCGCCTTTTTGGCCAGGCGGTCAACGGGGCCAAGGGCTGGATCAATCTGGGCCCGATCAACATCCAGCCCTTGGAATTAGCCAAGCTGGTCCTGCTCTTGTATCTGGCCCGGATGCTGGCTAAGGCCGACGGGCGGTTAGTGCGCGGGCATATTATTTCCCAGCTTTTGCCGACAGCTTTGGTGGCAGGATTTTTAATGGTCCTGGTTTTGATTGAGCCCGACTTCGGGGGGACGGCCATCCTTTTTTGCCTGGTTCTGATCATGTATTCAGTTTCCGGGATCCCGACCGGCTACGCCCTCTTGAGTATCATCGGCATCACCATTCTGGTGGTCGGGGGCTTCAGCTTGATCGTGGCCTGGAATCCGAGCTTCTTGCAGGATGTTTACGTCTACAAGCGTTTTATTGCCTTCCTAAACCCATTTAAGACGGCTGCCAATGAAGGGGCCCAGCTGGTCAATTCATATTACGCTATCCATAACGGGGGCCTTTTTGGCTTAGGCCTGGGCAACAGTATCCAGAAGCGGGGCTATCTGCCGGAACCTTATACCGACTTTATTTTGTCGATCATTGCCGAAGAAGTTGGCTCTCTTGGCGCATTAATAGTCTTGGGCCTGCTTTTCTACCTGATGATTTTGATCATGGAGCGGGGGGTCAAGGCCCAGTCTCAGTACTCCACCTTGATCTGCTTCGGGGTGACCGCGATTATCTTTTTCCAGACTTTATTTAATGTTGGCGCGGTCTTAGGCCTGATGCCGATCACCGGGGTGACCCTGCCCTTTATCTCTTACGGCGGGTCCTCACTTTGGGTCTTGTCGGCAGCGATCGGCCTGGTTTTAAATGTTACCGCGGAAGAAAAAATCAGACAGGAGGTGCAAGCAGAGGATGAGTATTAACCAAGAATTAGCTGACCAAGAGATTGCCAGCCGGACCAGCTTGATCGTTTACTTGCGTAATGTCAACAATGATCAGTTCAAGCTGCGCCGGTTCGGGGACATCGTTTATTTTTCCAAAAAGCTGCACTATTTGATTCTCTACGTTAACCAGGCAGAGGCGGAAGAAACGGCAAGCAAGCTGCGGACCTTCAGCTTTGTCAAGAAGGTTGAATTTTCCCAAAATGATGCCCTGGACCTGGACAATCAGAAGATTGAGCAGCAGATCAGTGACATGGCCAAGGAGGCCGAAGAGAAGTTAAATCAGACAGATAAAGAGGACTGGATTAAGTGAGAATTATTTCTGGAAAATACGCCAAACGGAACTTATTTACCCTCAAGAGCCAGAAGACCCGGCCGACCAGCGACAAGGTCAAGGAATCCTTGTTCAACTCCCTGGGCCAGTTTTTTGCTGGAGGAGAGGTCCTGGACCTGTACGCGGGCAGCGGGGCTTTGGGGATTGAGGCAGTTTCTAGAGGCTGCGAGCATGCGGTGCTGAACGACGTCAGCCGGCCGGCCTGCCAGATCATCAGGAAAAACGTGGACTTGACCAAGGAGCCAGACCGCTTTGAGGTCTTCACCATGCCGGCGAAAGTGGCCTTGAAGGTCTTCGCTGACCAGGAAAGGAAGTTTGACCTGGTCTTTTTGGACCCGCCATATGCCAAGCAGCAGATGGTCAAGGACATGACGGCTCTGGCTTCCCTGGACCTGCTTAAGCCGGGGGCAAAAATTGTCGTGGAAACTGATGAGCAGACAGACTTGCCGCCGGTTGATGGCTTTGACCTATTGAAAGACCACCATATGGGCAAGACGATCGTAAGAATTTACCAGAGGGCAGAATAGATGACGACAGCGCTGTTTCCGGGGAGTTTTGACCCCATTACCAACGGGCATATGGATACAATTGAGCAGGCGGCGAAGGTCTTTGACCGCCTCTTGGTCGTAGTGATGACCAACAGCTCAAAAAAGGCGCTTTTTACGCCGGATGAGCGGGTGGACTTGATCCAGGACGCGGTAAAAGACCAAGGCCTGGCCAATGTTGAGGTCCTGGCCCGGCCTGGCCAGCTGACGGTGGACCTGGCTAAAGAGCTGGGGGCCGGGGTCTTAGTCCGCGGGGTCCGCAACAGCAGCGATTTTCTCTATGAGCAGCAGATCGCCCAGCTGAACCGGGACCTGGCCCCGGACCTGCCGACTGTTTTGTTTATGGCTGAGGCGGCCAACAGTGCTTTGGCATCGAGCATGCTGAAGGAAATCGCCATGTTTGGCGGCGAGCTGGACCGCTTTTTGCCCAAAAAGGCTGCCCGAGCCTTGAAGGAGAAGCTGCAAAGTGAAAGTTAAGAAAGACGGACAAAGCAAGAAGTGGCGCCGGGCCCTGGTCGGCTTGTTTGCGGTTATCCTGCTGGCCCTGGTCCTGCTTTTGCCAACCAAATACGTGATTGAGGCGCCCGGGGATGCCCTGCCGGTCGGCAATTATTTAAAGACGACCGGGGTCAAGGCTAAAAACAACCTCTACTTCGTGACCGTAAGCGAGCGGCGGGCGGTTTTGGGCGACTATTTATGGTCCTTTACCCAGCCTTATGAAGACCGCCTGACCATGGATGAAGTGACCGGGGGATCAAGCACGGAGCAATATGAGCAGCTGCAGGAATGGTACATGCAGACCAGCCAGCAGACGGCCATCTATTACGCGGCCAAGAAGGCCGGGCTTAAACCCAAGCTGAAATACCAGGGCGTATATGTGATGGACCTGCAGTCCACTTCGAGCTTTAAAAAGAAGCTCTTGATCGGGGACACGATCGTAGCGGCTAATGGGCACAAGTTCAAGTCTGTCCAGGGCTTTATGAGCTACCTGCAGAAGCAGAAGATCGGGCAGAAGGTGGCGATTACGGTTTTGCGGTCCGGGAAGAAGCAGACTTTTACTGGGAAAATCGTCAAGGTAAAAGGCACTGGCAAGCCGGGGATCGGGATCAGCATGGTGGAAAGGGTCAAGGTGGAAGTCAGCCCGAAGACGACGATTAGCACGGGCGACATTGGCGGTCCGTCAGCTGGTCTGATGTTCTCCCTGGCCTGCTACCAAAACTATACTGGCAAGGACCTTACCAAGGGCCACAAGGTAGCCGGGACGGGGACGATCGACGCAAACGGCAAGGTCGGCATTATCGGCGGTGTGGACAAGAAGGTCGTGGCCGCGGATAAAGAAGGGGCAGAAGTATTTTTCGCCCCAACTGATCAGACTGGGGTCAAGAAGTCCCAGACCAACTACGCGGTGGCCAAAAGAACTGCCAAGAAGCTGGGCACGAAGATGAAGATCGTGCCGGTAGCAACTTTTGACGACGCCTTGAAATACCTAGAAAAGCATTACAAGTAGGAAATTGAATAGTTAAGAAGAGAACCGAAGGCAGCCTTCGGTTCTCTTTTTGCCTCAGTAATTTTTGTCTTTTTCTTTTTTCTTTTATTTATTGGGAAAAAAGACTATTTTTGGCGTACTAGTTATTGAGGTGATAAAAATGAATCAGTCAAATGAAAAAACGGCAGGCAAGCAAAAGCTGCAGGACCTGCTTGCCTGGCTTATGGATAAGAAAATGTATATCGTAATCGTCTTGCTGGCGGTCGGGGGCTTTTACTATGCCAACCGGCAGCCGGCTGCTGACAATTCTGCTCTTTTGTCCAGCAGCCAGAGCATGAGTGAAAACAGCGGGCAAAGCTCCAGTGTCAGTTCAGTGGCGGCCAGCGCCAGCTCGGCGGCTTCTGCGGCAAATACTGAAGTAGTCTGCGACATTTCAGGAGCGGTCAAGCACCAGGGGGTCTACCGGCTGAAAAACGGTGCCCGGCTGGAAGACTTGATTGAAAAGGCCGGGGGCTTGACCAAGGATGCCCAATTGAAAGCCATCAACCGCAGCCAGCTTTTAAAAGACCAAGACAAGATCTACATCCCCGGCAAGGGGGACAAGGCGGAAGCGGCCCAGACCGCTAACTCTGCTGCAGCATCTGCTCCAGCTTCTTCTCCTTCTGCATCAGCCTCATCCTCATCAGTTTCTTCTTCAACTTCCGGGGCAGCTTCTGGTGACTTGATCAACTTGAACACGGCTACAGCCAGCGATCTGCAGAAGCTGAACGGGATCGGGGAGAAGAAAGCCGAGCAGATCATTGCCTACCGGCAGGAAAAAGGATCTTTTAAGAGCATTGACGAGTTGAAAGAGGTGTCGGGAATTGGCGACAAGACCTTTGCGGCAATTAAGGACCAGCTTACAATCTAGCCTAGAAGCCGGCTTTTACTTTCTTTTGGCCTTGGCCAGCGTCAGCTTGTGCGGGATCTTCCAGTTGCAAAAATGGGGGAAGCTTTTTGCCCTGGCCGCCTTGCTCTACCTGCTCTTTTTGCTCAAGGATAAATATGGCGGTTTGTTTAAACTCGCCCTGGCCTTCTTGCTCTTATTGACTTTGGTCCTGGCTAAGGACCAGGTTAAGCCGGGTGAGCCGGCAGGCGACATCCGCCTGTACCCCGACCAGGTGAAAATTACCGACGGCTGGCTGAGCGGACGGGGGCAGACGGCCACGCAGAAAGTGCAAGTTTACGGGCCGGCAAGCCGGGAGGCCCTGGCCTTGCTGGAAAACGGGCAAAGCATCGACTTAACTGAAGTTAGCGGCGCGGTCAGTGAAATAGAGCCGGCGACCAATCCTGGCCAGTTCGACTACCGCCGCTATTTGGCCAGCCAGCATGTCTACCGGCAGGTCAAGCTGGCTCATTATCAGGTCAAGCTGGCGCCGGCTAGTCTTCTTACCCGCCTGCATGGCCTCCGCTGGAAAATTCAAGCTTATCTGAAGCGCCTGCCCCGCCTATTGGCCTTTTTTGCCAGTGAACTGCTGCTAGCGGAAAATCCGGCTAGGGACAACCAAGCCAACTTGAATACCTACCGGGACCTGGGGGTTATTCATATCTTGAGCATTTCGGGGATGCATGTGGGCATCTACGTCTTTGCTCTGGCGGTTTTCGGCAGCTGCCTGCACATGACCAAGGAGGAAGTTTTTGCCGCTTCCTGCGCTCTATTGGCCTTTGAGGTCTTCCTAAGCGCGGGCCAGCCAGGTTTTATCCGGGCGACTCTCAGCTATGTTTTTTCAGCTGGATTAGCCTTTAAGGGCCGGCGGATCGGCCGAGCTGACCTGCTGGGCTTGACTTATTGCTGTCAGCAGCTTTTTACTCCCCGCCTTTTGCTGGAAACCGGCGGGATCTTGACTTATGTATTAGCCCTGGGCCTGGTCTTGACGGCGAAATTGCCGAACTTTAAGCAGGCCTTTTGGCTGAACGGCCTGCTGACGCCTTTTTTGCTCTACTTTTTCTACCAGGTCAATGTCTGCACGATTTTTTACAATATTTTAGTCGTGCCCTATTTCAACTATATCGTCATGCCCTTGACCGGCCTAGCCTTGCTGGCTCCGCCAGGTTTGACGGCTTTTTTTGAAAAAATCCTGGAGGCGGCGGAAGGGATGCTGGCTAATGTGGCGAAAACCGGCTTTGGCCAGCTGATTTATGGCCAGGTCAAGGCCTGGCAGCTGGCCCTGCTTTTTGCCTTAACCTTCCTGTATCTCATCACGCGGAAAAAGAAATACCGCCATATTCTGGCGGCGGTCTATCTCTTAATTTTTGTCAGCATCCACTTTCCCTTGGAAGGGCAGGTCTCTTTTATCGATGTGGGTCAGGGTGACAGCATCCTTTTAACGACGCCCATCCGCCGCCGGGTCTACTTGATCGATACCGGGGGCAAGCTGACTTTTGGCAAAAAGAAACAGAGCCAGCCCCAGATCGACCGGATTACCATTCCTTTGCTTAAAGCCCAGGGAATCAACCAGATCGACGGGGTCTTCGTCAGCCACCAGGACGCTGACCATGTTGGTGACCTGGGCCCCCTGCTCGCGGAAATGCCGGTTAAGCGCCTCTATATGGGAGCAGGTCTTATTCAAAATCCGAGTTTTAGGGCCAGGATAGCCGGCCGGGTAGAGAAGACCAAGCTGGTTGAGCTGAAGGCCGGGATGGAGGTGAAAGAAGCGATCAACTTCCAGGTTCTGCACCCGGAAGTAGCGGGAAAAGGGGAAAACAAGGACTCCTTGTCGCTTACCTGCCGCCTGGCTGGGAAAAGCTGGGCTTTTACGGGGGACCTGGACCAGGCAGGCGAGGAGGCAATCATTAAGAAGTTTCCCGATTTAAAAATTGACTACTTCAAACTTGGCCACCACGGCAGCGATACTTCCTCTTCAACTGTCTTTTTGCAGGCAATCCAGCCAAAATTAGTCTTTATCTCCGCTGGTCGGAACAACCGCTACCACCACCCCAAGCCGGAAACCTTAACCAAATTGCACCAGCTGGGGATTCCCTATCTCAATACCCAAACGGAAGGGATGATCAGCTGGCATTACGGCATCAGGGAATACTTCAGCAGTTTTCTGGAAGGGCGGCGGGTGTGTTATCATTATTAAAGAGTTTACTTTTAGAGGGAGGAAAGCGGCTTGCCAAATTTGATATCCCTGTTTCCTAACAGCCAGGCGGGAAACCCGAATGTCCTGCTGCAGGGACCGGACGCTTTTTTAAATGACTATCTGGCCCATAACTATGTCCAGCAGGCAGCCTTTCAAGGCCTGGAGAAGGTGACGGTTGACTGTGAGAGCGACCCGCTGGACGACTTGATCGCGGCCTTGGCGGAAGCCAGCCTCTTCAGCCAGCAAAAATTAGTCTTAGTCAAGAACCCCATCTTTTTGACGGGAAAGTTCCCGGCCAAGTACAAGCAGCAAGGTGACCGGCTGCTGGAAATCTTCAGTCACCTGGACCAGATCGATGACGTGATCGTTTTAGTCGCCAGCTATGAGAAGCTGGACCGGCGCAAGAAACTGACCAAGCAGGTGGAAAAGAGCTTCAATACGGTCTCAACCGCGGTCAAAAGCTATGAAAGCGGCCGGGTCATGCAGGCCTTAGTCAAGGCTGAAGGCTACCGCTTTGGCAGGGGGGCTATGGACTTGCTCATGGAGAGAAGCGACCAGGTTTTGGACGCGGCCCTGGGCAATTACAACAAGCTGAAGGCAATTAGCGATGGCCAGGAAATCAGCCGGGACCTGGTGGACCGGAATATCGACCTTAGCTTAGACCAGAACGTTTTTGCTATTCTGGAGGCTGCCTTAAGAGGGGACTACCAGGAGGCAATCGACCGCCTGGACGGGCAGCTGCGGGAGGGGACTTACCCCTTGCAGCTGGTCGCGGTCTTTTTCAGCCAGGTTGAATTTTTGCTCTGCGTAAAGGTGATGGGGCAGAGAAGGCGGAGTGAAAGCGAGATTGCCAAGGAATTGTCCGCCCACCCCTACCGGGTCAAGACCGCCTTGAAGTCCAGGGCGAAGGTTGGCCAGCTGAAGAAAATGCTGGGCCAGCTGATCCAGCTGGACTACCGCTACAAGAGCGGGGTCTACCAGGGCAGCCGCTTTTTAAAGGCTTTTATCCTGACCTGCTAGGCAAAAAAGAGAAAAGAAAAAGAGCGGGAAACGGATTGTTTCTCGCTCTTTTGTTGATTGCTAGTTTAATTACTTAGCAAGCTTAGCCAAACGACTCTTGTCACGGTTAGCCTTGTTCTTGTGGATCAAGCCCTTTGAAGCAGCCTTGTCCAATTCACGGATAGCAGCAACGTGTAATTCGGAGGCGTTGTCCGCACCAGCAGCTTGAGCAGCCTTAAACTTCTTAACGGCAGTTCTCATAGTGCTGAGTTGAGCAGCATTGCGTTCGTTAGCAACAGCTTGAGTCTTAACACGCTTGATAGCAGATTTGATTTGTGGCATTAGGTTCACCTCCAATAACTGATTGAAATTCACTAAATTATTATACTGAAAGCCAGCGCCAGATGCAAGAAGAAATTTTACTTGCTTTTTCCAAAAAATCGGGTATGATTATATTTGTTATGTGAACCCCGGACGTTGTCTTTACGTTTCACCTAACGGCTGACGCTGTCCGGGGCAATTTTTTTAAAGAAAGGTGCAGAAACATGGCAGTTTCAAAAGAAAGAAAGAACGAAATCATCAAGGAATACGCAACCCACGAAGGCGACACTGGTTCCGTAGAAGTACAAGTTGCTGTTTTGACTGAAGACATCAACAACTTGACTCAACACATGCGTGAACACTCACACGACCACCACTCATACGTTGGTCTGTTGAAGAAGATCGGTCACCGTCGTAACTTGCTCCGCTACTTGCAAGAAAACGACTTGGAACGTTACCGTGCTTTGATCGCTCGTTTGGGTCTGCGTCGTTAATCAAAGACCTACCAAGAGGCTGGGATTTCCCGGCCTCTTTTCTTTTTTTGTTTTCAGCTTCATTTTTTCTTTCTTTTCCTTTGCGGGCTTAGTGACTATCATGCTCATGCCCTTTATGTTAAAATTAAAAAGATTATAAGCGTTTTGATCGACAGATCCATATAAAGCATCTATCAGACAAAGAATTAATTTAACATGATTACGAAAAGGAGAGCTTTATGTCAGACAAGTTAAAAATAATGGTTCTAAGCGGGGTCCGCGAGCAGGGCAAGGACATGTTTGCCGTTCAGGTAAACGATGAAATCTTTGTTTTGGACGCTGGCCTCAAGTACCCGGACAGTTCATTGTTCGGGATCGATGTGGTAATTCCGGACATGGAATTCTTCAAGCAATACGGCGACCAAGTGGCGGGGATCTTTTTGACTCACGGCCACGCTGACTCCATCGGGGCCTTGCCATACATTTTGCGAGACTGGGATATTCCGGTTTTTGGTTCAAAACTCACCATTGAACTGGCCAAGATCGACGTGCAAAGAGAAAACAAGCGGCGGAACAACCAGCTGTTCAACGTCATCGACGCCGATACGGAAATCGACTTTAAGAATGCCAGCGTGTCCTTCTTCCACACCACTCACTCAGTGCCCGACTCTTTGGGGATCGTCATCCATGCTCCCCAAGGGCAGATCGTCTACACCGGTGACTTTAAGTTTGACCCGTCAGCCCGGCCAGCTTACCGCACTGACATGACCCGGCTGGCTGAAATCGCGGAAAACGGCGTTCTGGCCCTTTTGCCGGACTCATCCAATGCTGAAGCTGTTTTACCGAATGCTGGCGAAAACGAAGTCGGCACTTACATCACCAATGTCTTCAGAAACGCCAAGGGCCGGATCATCGTGGCCGGCAAGGCATCCAACCTGAACCGGGTCCAGCAGGTCTTTAACGCCGCTGCTGCTACCGGCCGCCGGGTCCTTTTGACTGGCCGGGACGTGGCTAAGATTGTCCACACGGCCATGAAGCTGGGCTATCTGGAAGTGCCAGACGGGCTTTTGATGAAGGTCAAGGAACTCAAGGACGTGCCGGATGAAAAGACGGTCATCCTGGAAACCGGCCGGATGGGTGAACCGCTCCAGTCCCTGCAGAAGATGGCCAACAACCGCCACCGGATGATCACCATCCACGAAGGGGACCTGGTCTTTATTGCCACGACCCCGTCACATGCTGTTGAAACCACGGTAGCCATCACCAGTGACATGGTTTACCGGGCAGGCGGCACGGTTATCGAACTTGGCCGCAACATGCACACTTCCGGCCACGCGACTGGCCGGGACCTGCAGACCTTGATCGACCTCTTGAAGCCGCAGATTTTGGTACCGGTCATCGGGGACTACCGGCTTTTGGAAGCAGTCAAGGACTTAGCCGTTGAAACCGGGATGGACCCGGACGACGTCTACATTACCCAAAACGGGGACTGCCTGGAATACGACACTAAGCGCGGCCAGTTCTTCCGCGGGGATGCCGTGCCGGGTGAAGACACGATGATCGACGGCTCCGGGGTCGGCGACGTGGGCAACATTGTTTTGCGCGACCGGGAAGTTTTGTCAGATGACGGGATCTTCATCGCGGTAGTGACGATTGACCGCAAGAAGAAGAAGATCGTGTCTGAACCGCAAGTCACCAGCCGGGGCTTTGTCTACATCAAGGCCAACCACAAGCTGATGAATGACTCTATCCAGGTCATCAAGGATGCTATCCAGGCCAACTTTGAACACAAGAAGTTTGACTGGACTGAACTCAAGCAAGATATGCGCTCCAGCCTGGAGAAGTTCCTTTACAAGCAGACCAACCGCCGGCCGGTCGTTTTGCCAGTTGTCATGGAAGTCAACCAGAACCGGCACCGGGCAATGCAGAAGAAGGCTGAAGACGCGGCTGAAGGCTCTAAGGAAAAGCCGGTTAAGAAGAACAACCGCAAGAAGCAGACCCGGTCGGCAAACAAGTCCGCTAAGACTGGCAAGAAGCCAGCCGCTAAGGGCAAGAAGCCGGTAAACAAGAATAAGAAGAAGGACAGCAAGGCAGATGACAAGCGTTAGCCAAGAGAACCTGCGGAAATTGGCCATAGAGGCTGAAGCAGGAGGGGACTACCAGGCCGCCTGCGGGCACTTGGAGGAGGCCTTGAGGCTGGGCTTTGACGAGGACCTGGCCCTGGACTTGTCCTGTCTTTTGCGCTTAAACAAGGAAGAAGATCAGGCTTATGCCCTTATCAAGGCATTGCCTGATCTTTTTTCCCGGGATAAAGTGCTGGAGGAGTATGGACAAGTCCTGGCGGCCAATAATTTTTTGATCGAGGCTCTCCAGGTCAAGCATTTGACTGAGGGAGAGGTCGACTTCCCGGTTTTGCCAGCAGACAAAAAAGAACAAGAGAAAATCCTGCTTGCTTTTAGACAAAAGCAGGCAGTCAGCCAAAGCCAGTACGAGCAGCTCTTGAAGCTGGATTTGCCGACCTACCTGGCCTTTGCCAGAAGCCTTTTGCTGGATCCCCTGGCTAACTACGCCTTGCGCCTGGCGGTGTGCGAGGACCTGGTCAAGCTGGGGGTTAAAGAAGAGATGCAGGTTATGATCCTGGGGGACTTGAAGAGTTTTGTGCCCGCTGAAACGGATTTGCTCAAGCAGGATCCGGTTTACCGGGAATTTATCGCTTCTCTGGCCAGCCGCTACCAAAACCGCCCAAGCGAATTGCCTTTGATTCTGGCGGAAGGAAATTTCGCTTTTGGCCAGCTTTATCCCTGCCAGGGAGATTACGTGACTAATCCCGATGCTTTTGCCCGGGACTTGACCGGCTTTTTACGGCAAAAGCGGGGCGGGGACAGCCAGAAATTGCTGGAAAAAATCTATCAGAAAAATAGTGATTAATCTTTTTGCAAATCACTTTACTTTTTGCCGGCATTTAGTATAATCATTTTTGGATATTTTCAAGAAGTTGCGCTATTGCTACTAGCGTACTTCTTAGGAAAGTAGTACAATATTCAACAGAGAATCATCCGTTAGTTTTGTCTCAACGGACTTCTTGTAAAATTTCAGGAGGGTCATTTTAATGGCAGAAAAAGAACATTACGTTAGAACTAAGCCACACGTTAACATTGGTACTATTGGCCACGTTGACCACGGTAAGACTACTTTGACCGCAGCTATCACTACTGTGTTGGCTAAGAAGGGTTTGGCACAAGCTGAAGATTACTCACAAATCGACGCAGCTCCAGAAGAAAAGGAACGTGGTATCACTATCAACACTGCCCACGTTGAATACGAAACTGAAAAGCGCCACTACGCCCACATGGACGCCCCAGGCCACGCCGACTACATCAAGAACATGATCACTGGTGCCGCTCAAATGGACGGTGCTATCTTGGTTGTTGCCGCAACTGACGGTCCTATGCCACAAACTCGTGAACACATCTTGTTGGCTCGTCAGGTTGGTGTTAACTACATCGTAGTCTTCTTGAACAAGTGCGACTTGGTTGACGACCCAGAATTGATCGACTTGGTTGAAATGGAAGTAAGAGACTTGCTTTCAGAATACGGTTACCCAGGTGACGATGTTCCTGTAGTTCGTGGTTCAGCTTTGAAGGCTCTTGAAGGCGACGAAGAAGCTCAAAAGAAGATCGAAGAACTGATGGACGTTGTTGACGAATACATCCCAACTCCAGAACGTGAAACTGACAAGCCATTCTTGATGCCAGTTGAAGACGTCTTCACTATCACTGGTCGTGGTACTGTTGCTTCAGGCCGTATCGACCGTGGTACTGTTAAGGTTGGCGACAGCGTTGAAATCGTTGGTTTGGTAGAAAAGGTCTTGACTTCAGTTGTAACTGGTTTGGAAATGTTCCACAAGACTCTTGACTTGGGTGAAGCCGGCGACAACGTTGGTGTATTGCTCCGTGGTATCGACCGTGACCAAATCGTTCGTGGTCAAGTTTTGGCAGCTCCAGGCTCAATCAAGACCCACGAAACTTTCAAGGGTCAAGTCTACATCTTGAGCAAGGACGAAGGTGGCCGTCACACTCCATTCTTCTCAGACTACCGTCCACAATTCTACTTCCACACCACTGACATCACTGGTGAAATTGAATTGCCAGAAGGTACTGAAATGGTTATGCCTGGTGACAACACTGAATTCTCAGTTACTTTGATCAAGCCAGCCGCTATCGAAGTTGGTACTAAGTTCACTATCCGTGAAGGTGGTAGAACTGTTGGTGCCGGCCAAGTTACTGAAATTGACGACTAATTTTTAGTTTTTGAATTTTAGTTCTAACAGTGTAAAAAGGTGTTCTTCTCAGAAGAACGCCTTTTTTTATCCAAAAAAGCCCTATTTTGTAGTACTTTGATTGTTTTTTGACCGTCTTTAAGGTAAGATATTTAAGTATGCAAAGTAGCAAACTCAAAATAGACATTGGAGGTATTTGATTAATGTCTGCTAACTGGAAAACTACCGGTAAGACTACTGGTGAACTTTCTTTTGAAATTTCTCAAGATGAAATCAAGAAGAGCCTGGACAAGGCTTTTGACCGCGTAAAGAAGAGCTTGCGTGTACCTGGCTTCCGTAAGGGTCACGTTTCCCGTGTAATCTTCAACCAATACTACGGTGAAGAAGCTCTTTACGAAGACGCTTTGAACTTTGCTTTGCCAGAAGCCTACAGCGCTGCTGTCAAGGAAACTGGCATCAAGGCAGTTGGCCAACCTCAAATCGTTCCTGTATCAATGGACAAGAACAAGGCCTGGGAAATGAAGGCAATCGTAACGGTTGAACCAGAAGTTGAACTTGGCCAATACACTGAAATTGAAGTACCAAAGCAAAACACCCGCGTTTACCAAAAGGACATCGACGCTGAATTGACTAAGCGTCAAGAACAAAACGCTGAAATGGTTTTGAAGAACGACAAGGCTGAAAACGGCGACACTGTAACCATCGACTACGTTGGTACTGTTGACGGCGTTGAATTTGACGGCGGCTCAGCACAAAACTACTCCCTGGAACTGGGCTCAAACACCTTCATTCCTGGCTTTGAAGACCAACTGGTTGGTCACGGCGCCGGCGAAGAAGTTGACGTTGTCGTAACCTTCCCAGAAGACTACGGCGCAAAGGACCTGGCTGGCAAGGAAGCTCACTTCGCAACTAAGATCCACGAAGTTAAGGCAAAGCAATTGCCAGAACTTGACGACGAATTTGCCAAGGATGTTGACGACTCAGTTGAAACCCTTGACGAATTGAAGGAAAAGATCAAGGCTGAACTGAAGTCCGAAAAGGAAGAAGCAGCCAAGGCAGCTATCCAAGAAGCAGCGATCACTACTGCAGTCAAGAACGCTACTGTGGAAGAAATTCCTGACGTGATGATCCAAGAAGACGTTGACAACCAACTCAACCAATACTTGGGCGACATGCAACGTCAAGGGATTGACCCGCAAACTTACTTCAAGTTGACTAACACGACTGAAGACCAACTGCGCAGCCAATTGTCAGCAAACGCTGCTGAACGCGTTAAGACTAATCTTGTTTTGGAAGCAATCGTTGCCAAGGAAGGCTTCGAAGCAAGCAAGGAAGAAATCGACGCTGAAATCAAGGACCTGGCTGACAACTACAACATGAGCGAAAAGGCAGTTCGCAACGCTTTGAGCGACGAAATGCTGGCTCACGACATCAACGTCCGCAAGGCAATGGACTTGATCACTGACAGCGCTAAGCAAGTAGCTAAGGCTAAGCTTGAAGAAGGCAGCGAAGACGAAGAAGACAAGTAATCGCCTGTCTATAGACTGAATCCCCCAGAAGTGGCAACTGCCCCTTTTGGGGTTTTCTTTTGCCAAGGCTGATGAAAAATACAAGGCTAATTTCGCGCAAGTTGCCCGTATTTATGCTAATCTAGTCTTTAGCAAATAGAGGAGGGAATACATGGCTACTAAGTTTACAGATCCAGAAGAAGTGAAATGCTCATTCTGCGGCAAGTCTGCCAGCCAAGTAAAGAAAATGATTGCCGGTAACGGCGTATACATCTGCAACGAGGACATTGAACTCGCCAAGCGGATCATTGATGATGAGCTGCGTCTGGATTCACTGAAGGAAGCGCGCGAGCTTCCCAAGCCAATGCAAATTAAAGAAGAACTGGACCAGTATGTGATTGGTCAGGACCGGGCCAAGCGGGTTCTGTCCGTAGCGGTTTACAATCACTACAAGCGGATCAGTCAAATGGATGTTGATTCTTCAACCGAATTACAGAAGTCAAACATTGCCTTGATCGGGCCAACCGGGTCCGGCAAGACCTACCTGGCTCAGACTTTGGCCAGGATTTTGAATGTGCCGTTCGCGATCGCGGACGCGACTACTTTGACTGAAGCCGGTTATGTCGGTGAAGACGTCGAGAATATCCTGCTTAAGCTGCTCCAGAATGCCGATTACGACCTGGAGAGAGCCCAGCGGGGGATCATTTACATCGACGAAATTGACAAGATCTCCAAGAAGTCAGAAAATGTGTCGATTACCCGGGACGTGTCCGGTGAAGGGGTCCAGCAGGCCCTTTTGAAGATCCTGGAAGGGACCATTGCTTCTATTCCGCCGCAGGGCGGCCGCAAGCACCCGCAGCAGGAAATGATCCGGATGGACACCACCAACATCCTCTTCATTGTCGGCGGGGCTTTTGACGGTATCGAAGAAATCGTTAAGAACCGGCTGGGCAAGAAGACCATCGGTTTTGGGGCAGAACAAGAATCTGGCAAGGTTGATGATGACAACTGGAACCGTTTCTTGACGACCGGGGACTTGGTCAAGTTTGGCTTGATCCCTGAATTCATTGGCCGGATTCCGATTATCACTACCTTGGACCGGCTGGACAGCGCTGATTTGGTCCGGATCCTGACTGAACCAAAGAATGCCTTGATTAAGCAATACCAGAAGCTGCTTTCCCTTGACGGGGTTGACCTGGAATTTGAACCTGCCGCCGTCAAGCAGATTGCTGACCTGGCTATTGAACGGAAGATGGGGGCCAGAGGTCTTAGAACCATCATTGAAAATGCCATGATGGACATCATGTACCGGACGCCGAGCGAAAGCGACATCAGCAAGGTCATTATCACGCCGGAAACAATTACCGGGATGGGCGAACCGAAGGTGGTCCGCCGCGAACTGGAAGAGGTTGCCGATGATCATTAACCAATCAGAATTTGCCGTCAGCGCGGTTAAAGCCAGCCAGTACCCCGAAGGCGGCCTGGATGAAATCGCCCTGGCTGGCCGGTCAAACGTGGGCAAGTCCAGCTTGATCAACACCCTTTTGCAAAGAAAGAACCTGGCCCGGACCTCCTCGTCGCCGGGCAAGACCCAGACCTTGAACTTCTACCGGGTGGACAGCGACCAAGCTGACTTTTACCTGGTCGATGTGCCGGGCTACGGCTATGCCAAGGTCTCCAAGAAGCAGAGGGAAGAGTTCGGGGAAATGATCCAGGATTACCTGGAAACCCGGGCCTACCTCAAGGGCTTGATCCTGCTGATCGATGGCCGCCACGAACCGACCGCCGACGACATTGCCATGTATGACTATGCCCAGTATCTCAACCTGCCGATTTTAGTAGTGGCCACGAAGATGGATAAGATCAAGAAGAATGCTTTTAACAAGACTGAAGCAGCCTTCAGAAAGCACTTGAACTTGAATAAGGACAATGTGACTTTCCTGCCATTTTCATCAGTGACTAAGCTGAACGTTGACCAGGTCAAGGACTGGATCCAAGCCAGATTGGACGAAGAATAGCAGACAAAACAAAAATGCTCAAAGGATTTTCCTTTGGGCATTTTGCGTTTACCGGTGCTTTTTCGGCATTTGCGGCCGGTGGTTGAAGAGCTCAGCCACCAGCTTGAAGGCTCCGTAGATGATCAAGAGGATCCCGATTTCGATGATCGACTGGTGGTTGAAGTATTCTGGGTTGATGATTACGATGATCCCCAGGGCAAAAGAAATGATGGCTTCCGCCCCGGTGATGATTATGCGGAAGACCCCGGTCTGCCGCCTTAAGATAATCTTGCGGCTGCGGCCATAGGCGTAAAAGAGCAGGAAGGCCCCCAGGAAGTAGTGAGCCAAAAAGACCAGGAGCTGGTTGCTCGATAAAAGGGCTATAGAGACCGCGAACAAGACCAGGTAGGTAATTAGGAAGAAGCGTTTCTGCTGCGGCTTAAAGGCCGAAACTGAGACCGTGAGGATATGGTTGACGCTGAAAATGATCCCCCCGACAGCAGCTAGCACCCCGAAGGCCTTGAAGGCATAGTTAGGTGCTGTCAGACTGATGATGCCGAGCAGGACCAGGAGCCAGCCGGCCATGGTGTCCCGGCTGAACAAGGCTGCTCCGATCTGCTGGTTCTTGATCAACTGCCAGATCGAGGAAAAGAGGTTGCCCAAAATGAATTTGGTCCGCCTTGAGGAGTTAGTCACCGACAAAAGGATGGCCCCGAAGCCCCCGAAGCCGTTCTTGGCCAGCTGGTTGATCTTGCTCGATCCGCTGGCCGCCAGGGCATCAAAGAGGTCCTGGGTTAGGGCTTCCCGCTCTTCCAGGCTGGCTGACCCGATCCATTGGTTGATCAGCTGGTTGTAGACCCGGGACTCAGGATTGGGCCGCTTGCGGGTCACGAAATGGCTGCCTTTGATCTGCCAGGAATAGGTATCGTGCTGGGCGATATTGCCATTGGTTGAGTAGACGATGACCGGGTCGACCTCTCTTGGTTCAAAGAGGCGGCCGATAATCGAAAAGTCGGGTACGTAGCGGCGGAGGACCCTTTGCAAGAAGTCCTCGTTGTAGTCGACTCCGGCTTCGCTGGCCAGGCCGGGGCTGTCAAAGGTATAGACGGCCTTGATCCGGGCCCGGTAGTCTTCTGGGAGATTCAAGGCGGCGTATTCAGCCAGGTTGCCCCCCTTAGAGTGGCCGCCCAGGATGTAGTCAGCTGAGTCGCCGGCCAGGAGGTCCTTGAGGTAACGGGCACCTAAGATCTGGGCCTTGGTTTCTTTAAAAGAAATCTCAAAGTCTTCCCGCCAGCCAACCAGGGTGTCGTCGGTCCCTCTAAAGGCCACATAGTGGGTGCCGTCTTCAAGGACAATTTTCAAGGCGCTGAACTGGCACTGGTCAGTCAAAACGGTGTTGAAGTGGGACAAGCGGGCATCCTTAAAGCGGTCGGCTTCGCTCATCAAGTGGAAGAGCTCCTGGTACTGGCTGGCGTCCAGGCCGGTGAAGGAAGAGGCGAAGTATTTCTCGGCGATTTCGCTCACTGTCACTTCTTTGTTGCCGGAAGGGATGTACTTTTCCAGGTTAAGATAAGAAAAAATTGCTAAGACTAAAGCGTCGATTTCGTTGAAAGGAGACTTTTCCAAGGGAATGTCGCCGCGCCATTCCAGGTAGGTCAGCAAATTGCTGTTGTCCAAGATGCTCACATCCTTAAAGAAAATAATTGCAAATGCTTACAAGTTAATTTTAGCCTAAATAGGGCAGGGATGGGCAGATTTACCGGAAAATTTAGCGACTTTTATAAAATATAAAAAGCCGCCAACAAGCGGCTTACTTTGCCTCTTTGCCGGCAGCTTTGTCGTCTTTCTTTTCCTTGCCCTTGCCGGAAGCGGCTTTCTTCGGGTCGGGAACGCTGGCGAATTTGTCGAAGAGCTTGTCTAAGTCGTCTTGTCTTTTAAAGGTTAAACCCATTTGTCCATATCCTGCTTTCCATTGAAATAAAAGTTCTGCTTTTGAGTCAATTATAACGATATTTTTGCTATTCAGTCAATTTTGAACTATACTTACAAAAAACAAGGACAAAAATGATCAATATTTAAGAGAGGTGTAAAATGACTGACGCGATTGATGCAATTGAAAAGCGCCACAGCACGCGCTATTTTGACCAAGGCAAGGAGCCCAGCCGGGCAGACCTGGAAGAAGTAATCCGCTTGGCCGGCCTCGCTCCGTCTTGGGTAGATTCCCAGCCCTGGCGGGTTTATCTGGCTATGGGGGAAACAGCCAAAAAGATCCATGCCCGCCACCTGGCTTTGGCTGAAGCAGGGACGGCGGCATCCCCAGACTGGGAGACCTGGCACCGGGAGGACTGGGATCCTTATCCAAGAGAAAACATGGCCCGGCACAATCAGGCCAGCCAGGAATATCTGAACACGCCGGAATTGCTGGACCTCAGGACTAATATTTTGCAGAAAAATCTCTACTATGCCCCGGCGCTTGCCTATTTAACTATTCCCAAGCAGTCCAACCTCTGGTCAGTCTATGACCTGGGAGCCTTTGCCCAGACTCTGGCGCTTGCCGCCAAGGCAAAGGGGATTGACAGCATGCCGGCCTATGAATTGGTCAAGTACCCAGCCAGTGTCCGGGAAATTATGGGGATTCCAGAAGACCAGACCCTGGCTATGGGAATCGGCCTGGGTTATGGCAAAGATGAGTACGTCAACGGCTACCAGGCTCCCCGCCGGGATCTGCCTGACTTCTTGACAATTAAGGATTAGGAAAAATCTTATAAAAAATCGTTGACTTTTAGTAAGTGAGTCTGTAAGATTGAATTAAATCAAATTGAGAAAGGAGCTAAATCATGTTTGCAATGCAAGAAAACCAAACTATGTGCGTTTGTTGTATGTCACTTATGTCATACGACTGTTTTGTGTTGCCTAAACTGGATTTAGCTCAGACCAAGTGATTTGCCAAGTAATTGTTAGCTTAGTGGCAAATGAAGCAGCTGTTTCCTTTAGGGAGCAGCTGCTTTTTTGTTTCAGGAGGAAAAAATGCAAAAGATCAAGAAATTCACCCTTGCCGCCGTCAGCGTCAGTGCCGCCTTCCTGCTGGCCGCTTGCGGCAGTCAGCAGAGCTCAAGCTCAGCAAGTAAGGACAAGCAGGTTTTAAAGCTTAGCGCGACCGCTCCGCTGGATACGATCGACATCAGCAAGGCGACCGGCTACGGGCAGACGGGGAACGTTTTTGAAAGCTTCTACCGTTTGGGCAAGAACGGGCAGCCAGCCGCCGGCTTAGCCAAGTCCGGCACTGTATCCAAGGATGGCAAGACCTGGACCTTCAAGCTGCGGTCTAATGCCAAGTGGTCCAACGGGGAAAAGATTATCGCCCAGGACTTCGTCTACTCCTGGCGGCGGACGATCAACCCCAAGACTGCTTCGCCTTACGCCTATCTTTTCTCCGGCATCAAGAACGCCGATGAAATCATTGCCGGCAAGAAGGATCCGTCCAGCCTGGGCATCAAGGCTTTGAACCAGGAAACCGTGCAAGTTAAGCTCAACCGGCCGATTGCCTACTTCAAAGTTTTGATGGCTTACCCGCTCTTTGGGCCGCAAAACGAAGCCTTTATCAAGAAGACGGGCAAGAAGTACGCGACCAGCTCCAAGTACATGCTTTACTCCGGCCCATTTAAGATCACCGGCTGGAAGGGGACCAATGATACTTGGTCTTTTGTCAAAAACAACCAATACTGGGACAAGCAGGCAGTCAAGTTGAGCAAGATCAGCTACCAGGTCGTTAAGACCACGAACACCGGCTACCAGCTCTACCAGCAGGGCAAGCTGGACCTCACTCCGTTATCCAGTGAACAGGTTAAGCAGCTGAAGAAGAACAAGGACTTCAAGACCTACCCATATTCCTACGTTGCCTTCTTGGCCTACAACTTCCAGGCCAAGGACGCGACAGTTAAGAAGGCTTTGAACAACAAGAATATCCGCCTGGCCCTGTCTCTGTCACTGGACCGGAAGATTCTGACCAGCAAGGTCTTCGGTGACGGGTCAAGCGTGCCAACTGGCTTCGTGGCTTCCGGCCTGGCCTATGACCCGGCTAACAAGGAAGACTTTGCCAAGGAGCAAAAGGTGGCGAATACCGTTGACTATAATGAAAAGCTGGCTGAAAAGTACTGGAAGACCGGCTTGAAGGAACTGGGCTTAAAGAACCTGAACCTGACCTTGCTGGCTTCAAACGAGAGCACCAACGCCGACGCTCTGACCCAGTACCTGCAGTCCCAATGGACTAAGGTTTTGTCCGGCATCAACGTGAAGGTTAACTCCATTCCAAGCAAGAACGCCTACACCAAGGCTTCAAGCGGGGACTTCGACATCTACGTCTCCGGCTGGGGCGGGGACTTCAGCGACCCGATGACCTTCATGCAGATCTTGCAAAAGGGGACTTCCTACAACTACGGTAAGTGGAACAATGCGGAATACAACAGCTTGATCAATAAGGCTTTGACGACTGATGCCAACGACGTTAACAAGCGCTGGCAGGACCTGGTTAAGGCAGCCCAAGTGGCCAACGCCGATCAGGCAGTCAGCCCGATCTACCAGCAGACGACCGCCTACCTGCAAAATAGCAAGGTCAAGGGGATCATCCACAACAATGCTGGTACCCAGTGGAGCTACAAGTACGCCTACATTAAGTAGCTGGTAGTTAGCAAATTAAGATATGCAAACAAAAACGAGACCGCTTGGTCTCGTTTTTTTAATGCCGGCTGGCCCGGTGGCTGGAGCTGGCCTTGATTTTGTGGGGATGCCGCTTGAATTTGACCTGGCCGCCCTCTGGCAGGAAGCGGAAGTGGCGCATTTTGGCGTTAAAGGGCCGGCCAGAGAGGCGGATGGCGGTCCAGTCCTTCATCAATTTGATCATCCGGTCCAGTTCCTGGACTCTTTTAGCCTGGCCCTCTGCTTCAGCGGCCTGGTGGATGTCGCCTTCCAGGCGTTCGATTAGGTTCTGGTGGTAGGCAAGAAGTTCGGGAGTCAAGGGAGCCCGCCGGTACTGGTTGAAGAGCTTTTGGATCAGTTCCATGGCCTCCAGGCTGTCACGGGGCTGGATATAGCGGGAGTCATTATCTTCATTCATGGATTTTGTCCTTTCTATTGTTTCTGTTTCTATTTTTTATCAAGCTTTTTGCCTTTTTCTGGCTTTTTAGTTAAAAATTACAGGAGTGTTAAAAAAAGCGATATCTAAAAAATACTCTAGCTATCTTTTAATTTTTTTGTCATAATATATAAAAAGCACCAGGCTTTTAACCTAGGATACCAGAATCAGCATAAACGAGAAGATATTTGACAAAATTTGTCAGTTAATTGAGGAGAAAAAAGATGAAGGCATACTTGTTCGGCATTACGCCGGTGGAAGAAGCTTTTTTAAAAGAGTGGCAGGACCAGCACCCAGATGATGAAATTTCTTATACCCACAGCCCTTTGACGGCCGATAATTTAGAGCTGGCCAAGGGTTTTGATGCGGTTTCGACCCAGCAGGCGGAGCCCTTGACGGCGGCTGACCTTGAGACCTTGGCGGCTGGCGGCGTCAAGCACCTGGCCTTGCGGAAGGTGGGGGCGGACAATATTGACCTGGAAGCGGCAGCTAAATACGGAATTACCGTTGCTAATGTGCCGGCTTATTCACCGCGGGCAATCGCGGAAAACGGCTTGACCGGGGCCATGTACCTCTTGCGCAAGTGGGGCTACTACCACCGGAAGATGCGGCGGGGAGACTTCACCCGGCCAACGGAACTGATGAGTGATGAAATCTTCAATCAGACGGTCGGCATCGTCGGCCTGGGCCGGATCGGGGCAGCCGCGGCAGAAATGTACCATGCCCTGGGGGCCAGAGTTATCGGCTATGACCCGGTCTACAATGCTTCTTTAGAGCCCTTTTTGGACTTCGTCGATTTTAAGACCTTGATCAAGGAAAGCGACATCGTCCAGGTGCACATTCCGCTGACTCCGGAAAACAAGGGCATGTTCAGCGCCAATGAATTTGCCAAGATGAAAGACGACGCGATCCTGGTCAACCAGTCAAGAGGTGAACTGGTCGATACCGCGGCCTTGATCGTGGCCTTGAAGTACCATGAAATCGGCGGGGCCGCCCTGGACGTTTTGGAAGGGGAAGAAAAAATCTTCGGCCGCAAGTTTGAGGATGTGGGTTCCCTGCCGGACGAGTACACGGAGCTGATCAACCTGCCAAACGTGGTCATGTCCCCGCACTCAGCCTACTATACCAAGATGGCGGTCAAGAATATGTTCTTCCAGAGCATGACCGATATTGAGCGGACCCTGTCCGGGAAAAAGGCCTT
Source organism: Lactobacillus delbrueckii subsp. bulgaricus (assembly GCF_046938665.1). Taxonomy (GTDB): domain Bacteria; phylum Bacillota; class Bacilli; order Lactobacillales; family Lactobacillaceae; genus Lactobacillus; species Lactobacillus delbrueckii_C. The sequence goes on along the minus strand of NZ_JBKZCD010000001.1, from coordinate 10,750 downwards.
TTTCAAGGTAAATTAATTAAAACAAGAAGAGAAATCAAAGCCCTGGCAGGGAAATTCTGCCGGGGCTTTTTCCATCTGTAAAGCTTTTTGTAAAGATTAACACCAGCTAAAAAATTCTGTTAGACTTAAAGTAAAGCGAAGTAAAAAGTTTTTGCAAAGGACAAGGAAATGGCAAATCAAGACCAAGCATATTTAGACTTACTGAATAAGATCATGACGGAAGGCAATGACAAAAATGACCGGACCGGGACGGGGACCAGAAGCCTCTTTGGGGCCCAGATGCGCTTTGACTTAAGCCAGGGCTTCCCGATCCTGACGACCAAGCGGGTGCCTTTCGGCCTGATCAAGAGTGAGCTTTTGTGGTTCTTGCGGGGGGACACCAACATCCGCTTCTTGCTTGAACATAAAAACCACATTTGGGACGAATGGGCCTTCAAGAACTGGGTGACCAGCCCGGAATACCAGGGCCCGGACATGACTGATTTTGGCCTCAGGAGTCAAAAGGACCCGGAGTTTAAGGCAGTCTATGACGAAGAAATGCAAAAGTTCTGCCAGCGGATTCTGGATGATGAAGCTTTTGCCCAAAAATACGGCAACCTGGGTGACGTCTATGGGGCCCAGTGGCGGCACTGGGGTAAGCGGGACGGCGGCTTTATCGACCAGATCGCGGACGTGATTGAGCAGATCAAGACCAATCCTGACTCCCGCCGCTTGATCGTAACGGCCTGGAACCCGGAAGACGTTCCTTCCAGCGCCCTGCCGCCGTGCCATGTCCTCTTCCAGTTTTACGTGGCTGACGGCAAGCTCAGCTTGCAGCTTTACCAGCGCTCAGGCGACATGTTCTTAGGCGTGCCCTTCAACATTGCCAGCTACTCTTTGCTCTTGTCCTTGATTGCCCGGGAGACCGGCCTGGAAGTGGGCGAGTTTGTGCACACTATTGGGGATGCCCACATTTACAAGAACCACTTTGCCCAAGTGGAAGAGCAGCTGAAGCGGACGCCGTTTGACGCGCCAACTTTGTGGCTGAATCCAGAGAAGAAAAAAGTAGCTGATTTTGAAATGGCTGATATTAAATTGGTCAACTACCAGCACGGGTCTACAATCAAGGCCCCGGTCGCCGTTTAGAAAGAGTGAAGAAATGCTTAGCTACGTTTGGGCAGAAGATGAAAAAGGCGCCATTGGCTACCAGGGCCGCCTGCCCTGGCACCTGCCAGCTGATTTAGCCCATTTTAAGGCAAAAACCATGGGCCACCCCATGCTGATGGGGAGAAAGACTTTTGCGTCCTTGCCGGGCCTGTTGCCTGGCCGGCAGCATGTCGTCCTTTCCAGCAGGAAATTAGACCTGCCAGCTGGGGTTTTGCAGCTGAAAAGCGAAGAAGAAGTTTCCGCCTGGCTGAAGGAGCAGGCGGGGGAAGTCTGCGTTATTGGCGGCTCCAGCCTCTTTGCCCTGCTGGCTGACCAGGTTGACAAGCTGGAAGTGACCCGAATCAAGGGAATTTTTCCCGCTGACACCTACATGCCAGACCTTGACTGGTCGGCTTTTGCCCTGGTAAAGAGTGAAGCCCACCAGGCAGACGGCAAGAATAAGTATGACTATGTCTTTGAGACTTACCTGCGTAAAAAATAGCAGGCAAGCAGTGAAAAGTGAGATGTGAGTGTTATGAAAACAAATTTGGAGACGGGCTTGACCGAGGAGGAGGTCGCGCAGAAAAGCGCGGCCGGCAAGGTCAACACCGCCATTGATGATGAGTTCAAGACCAACCGGCAGATCATCGTTGAAAACACCTTTACCTACTTCAACTTGATCTTCCTGGTTTTGACCATCCTGCTTTTGATTGCCGGGGATATCCGGGATCTGACCTTTTTGCCGGTGATCATTTTGAACACGATCGTGGGGATCGTCCAGGAAATCCGGGCAAAATCTGTTTTAAGCAAGCTGCAGGTCTTAAACCAGACCAAGCTTTTAGCCCTGAGAGGCGGAAAAAGGCGGCAGGTGCCAATCGACCAGTTGGTTGAAGGAGACCTGGTCCTCTTGAAAGCTGGTGACCAGATCCCGGCCGACGCCAAGGTGGTCGACGGCAGCGTCCGGGTAAATGAATCCCTTTTAACCGGGGAAAGCGATGAAATTGCCAAGGAAGTTGGCGACGAGCTCTTATCCGGTTCTTTCGTCGTTTCCGGCGAAGTCATGGCCCAGCTGGTCAAGGTAGGCAGCGAATCCTACATCGCCAAATTAACGGCGGAGGCCAAGGCTATGGGCGGGGGAGAAGAGTCAAAGATGATCCGGGCCATCAACCGCTTGATCAAGTGGGTTGGCATCATCATTATTCCAATGGGGCTAGCCCTTTTTGCCCAGGCCTACTTCCTCAACCACCGGTCTTTTGCTGAATCCATCAGTTCCATGGAAGCAGCTATTATCGGCATGATCCCGGAAGGGCTCTACCTGCTGACGACGGTTGCCCTGGCCCTGGCCGCCATGCGCCTGGCCCGCAACCAGGTTATGCTGCACGACATGAAGAGCGTGGAAACCCTGGCCCGGGTCAATGTCCTCTGCGTTGACAAGACAGGGACGATTACTGAGCCGAAGATGGCGGTGGAAAAAGTCGTCCCGGCCAAAAATTACCCGGGAAATGATTTGGAAGACCGGCTTGCCGCCTACGTTTCCAACATGCCTGTCGACAATATCACGGCTGAGGCCTTGAGCCAGAAGTTTGGCCAGGATCAGCCCCTGGTCAATGCCAAAAGGATTATTCCTTTTACCTCAGTCAACAAGTACAGCGGGGCGGTTTTTGCAGGCTACACCCTTTTGCTGGGGGCACCGGAAATGATCCTGCGCTCGCAGCTGAAAGCCTGCCAGGAAGAATTTGCCCGCTATCCGGAAGAAGGCTACCGGGTCCTGGCCTTTGCCAAGTATCCGGCAGAACTGGCAGATGAAAAAGAGAAATTAGCCCAGGAAGTTGAAGTCTTGGGCTACGTCCTTTTGTCCAATCCGATCCGGAAAGAGGCCAAGGAGACTTTTGCATACTTTGCCAAGCAAGGGGTGGAAATCAAGGTTATTTCCGGGGACAACCCGGTCACCGTTTCCCGGGTGGCCGGCCAGGCCGGGATTGCCGGGGCAGAGAAGTATATCGATGCCCAGACGATCAAGCCAGGCGAATATGAGCAGGCCATGGCTGAATACAATGTCTTTGGCCGGGTTAAGCCCGAGCAGAAGAAAGAATTCGTCCAGGCCCTGCAGAAGATCGGGAAGACCGTGGCCATGACCGGGGACGGGGTTAACGACATCCTGGCCATGAAGGAAGCTGATTGCAGCATTGCCATGGCTTCAGGCAATAGCGCGGCGGTTCAGGCTTCCCAGGTGGTCTTGCTGGACTCAAACTTTGCCAAAATGCCCCAGGTGGTCAATGAAGGCCGGCAGGTGGTCAACAATATTGAACGTTCAGCTGGCCTCTTTTTGGTCAAAAACATCTTCTCCTTGCTGATGGCGGTCTTTTCCTTGATCTTGACGATCAACTATCCGATCAAGCCGGCCCAGATCACCTTGATCTCCAGCTTTACGATCGGCCTGCCTTCCTTCCTTTTGGCCCTGGAAAAGAACCATTCCCGGATCCGGGGCAATTTCACGGTCAATATCCTGACTAAGTCGATTCCAGGCGGGATTACCGACTGGCTGGCCGTCAGCATCCTGGTCTTGACCAACAAGTTTACCAATATCGGGGACAATGAAGTTGCTACCGCGTCAACGGCTCTCCTGGTCCTGGTGGGCTTGATGGTCCTCTTCTGGATCTCCCGGCCACTTAACAAGTACAAGCTGGGCGTTTTGGCCCTGTCGGTGGTCTGCATCATCTTGTCAATTATCTTCATCCCTGACTTCTTCAAGCTGAGTCCTTTGTCAGGCCGGGCTGTCTTCACGGTTGTCGTCCTTTTCTTTGCCGGCATGACCCTCTTCAGAATCATGTCGCGGATCTGCGATGGAATCAAAGAAGTCAGCAACGTGCTGACGGAGAAGGGAAAAGATGCCAAGCTGCGGGACCTTTTAGCCGCTTATGGCAAGGACCGGGACGAGCTTTAACAGTTTTTTTAGAAAAAGGCTTGACTTGCTTAAAAAATAATGATAAATTTAGAGCATCAAGTTAAGAAAAGTTATCTCGAAAAGCAGAGTAGTCGGGTGACGATCCTTTACAGAGAGGCGGCAGATGGTGAAAGCCGCCAGGAGAGTTCCGGTGAACATGGGCTTGGAATGATATGCCGCGGTGATATTTAGCCGCTGCCGGGGTTGCTCTCGTTAAACAAGCAAGCTGTTTCTATTTGTCAGAGACAGCTGGTGAGATTTATTACGCAAGTAATGAATGAACTAAAGGTGGTATCACGAGCGCTCGTCCTTTATCAAGGGCAGGCGCTTTTTCTTTTCCGTTCAAATTTGACTGCCGCTTTTTCGGGATTGCTGCTGTGTTTCTGGAGGTATTAATCATGAGAAAAAAGAAACAAAGAAACATTATTATCGCTGCCGTGGCCGTTGTGGTCATTGCCGTTATCGCCTTCTTCTCCTTTGGCAAGAAGGGCAGCCAGCAAAGCGCCAAGACGGTGACGGTAACCGTCGGGACTGTCGGGGCAACCAAGGCTGAACGGGCCATCTGGAAGAGTGTAGCGGCCACGGCCAAGAAGAAGTATGGTATCATTGTCAAGACCAAGAACTTCTCTGACTACAACCAGCCAAACAGCGCCTTGAAGTCAGGGGACCTGGACCTTAACGCCTTCCAGCACTACAACTTCCTCAACAACTGGAACAAGGCCAACAAGAGCAACCTGGTTGCCATCGGCAAGACCTACATTGCGCCAATCCGCCTTTACTCACTGAAGTACAAGTCTTTGAAGTCCCTGCCTAAGGGGGCAACGATCGCCATTCCAAACGACGCGACCAACGAAGCCCGGGCGCTTCTGGTTCTGAAGAACGCCGGCCTGATCACCCTGAAGGGGACCAGCGCAACCAAGCTGTACTCAGTTGCTGACATCAAGAGCAACCCGAAGAACTTCAAGATCAAAGAAGTTGCGACTGAACAAGCTGCCAGAGTTCTGAAGTCAGTTGACGCTGCTGTTGTCAACAACGACTACGCTAACCCGGCAGGTCTGGGCGACAAGCAAACCATCTACGTTGAACCAATCAACAAGGACTCATACCAATGGATCAACATCATCGTTGCCCGCAAGAAGGACAAGAACAAGAAGGCTTACAAGGAAGTCGTTAAGGCTTACCAGACTGAAAAGACCAAGCAGCTGTACAAGAAGTACTACGGTAGCAAGCAAGTTGCGGCTTGGGATGCCAAGTTCTAAGATTTTTAACTTAACCTAGAAAGAAGCTTTGATCATATGAGCATTATTCAACTGGACCACGTCAGTGTGACTTTTAAGCGGAAAAAGGCTGCCGATGTGCAGGCCGTGCAGGATGTGACTTTGCACATCGAAAAAGGCGACATCTACGGGATCGTCGGCTTTTCAGGGGCCGGGAAATCAACCCTGGTCAGAACCATCAACCTTTTGCAAAAGCCAACGGCCGGAGACGTCGTGGTTGGGGGTGTCGACTTTGTCAAAGACGGTAAACAGGTGATCAGCGGCAAGGACTTGCAGGCCCGCCGCCGGAAGATCGGGATGATTTTCCAGCAGTTCAACCTGCTTAATGAAACGACCGTCATTGAAAATATCGCCTTTGCCCTCAAGCACTCAGACCTGTCTGACGATGAGCTGGAAGAAAAATGCCACAAGCTTCTGAAGCTGGTTGACCTGGAAGACAAGGCCAATGCCTACCCGGCCCAGCTCTCCGGCGGCCAGCAGCAGCGGGTGGCGATCGCCCGGGCCCTGGCTAACGATCCGGAAATCCTTTTGTCAGACGAAGCAACCAGTGCCCTGGACCCGCAGACGACCATCCAGATCCTGGACCTGTTGAAGAAACTGAACCGGGAACTGGGCTTGACCATCGTTTTGATCACCCACGAAATGGACGCGGTCAAGAAGATCGCCAATAAGGTGGCGGTCATGGAAAACGGCCGGGTTGTCGAAAACGGCAACTTGCGGGATGTCTTCCTGGCGCCAAAGGCTGAATTGACTCAGAAGTTTGTCGGCGGTTCTTTGGCTGTAGTTGACACCTTGAAGAGCCTCAACATTAGCCTGGCTGAAAACGAAGCCCTCTACCAGCTGGTTTACAGCTTGAACAATGTGGCCAAGTCAATCATCATCGAGCTTTACCGGGAGGTCGGCGTGGAAGCTTCGATGCTCTACGGCAATGTGGAAGTCCTGGCTGACGAACCGGTCGGGACCCTGTTAGTCACGGTCAAGGGGGATGCGGACAAGCAAAAGGCAACCTTGAAGTTCTTAAACGATGAGGGTGTCACGGTAACGGAATTAGACGAAAGAGGTAACCGCTTATGATTAATGGTTTGGTACACTGGATCGCGCAGAACTTCCCGAATATTTACAACTTGGGCTGGACCGGGGACACCGGCTGGGGCACCTCCATTCTGCAGATCATCTACATGACCTTCTGGCCGTCAATCTTCGGCGGGGTCCTGGGCCTCTTCTTCGGGGTCATCCTGGTTTTGACCGAGCCAGGCGGGATCTTGGAAAACAAGTTCTGGTTCAACTTCTGCGACAAGCTGATTTCCATTCTGCGGGCCATTCCTTTCATCATCCTTTTGGCCTTCATTTCACCTTTGACCCGCTTGATTGTCGGGACGGAAATCGGGGACACGGCTGCCTTGGTTCCGCTGACTTTAGGGATCTTCCCATTTTATGCCCGCCAGGTCCAGGTCGCTTTGGAAAGCTTGGATCCGGGCAAGGTTGAAGCAGCCCAGAGCTTGGGCGCAAGCAACTGGGACATTATTTTTGACGTCTACCTCAAGGAAACGCGGTCAGAAATCATCCGGGTGTCAACTGTTTCCATCATCAGTTTGATCGGCTTGACCGCCATGGCCGGGGCCGTTGGGGCTGGTGGTCTGGGTACAACCGCTATCCAGTACGGCTACCGCGACTTTGCCAACGACGTGACCTTCCTGGCCACTGTCCTGGTCGTCATCATGATCTTTATCGTGCAAGTGGTCGGCGACTTCCTGGCCAAGAAGCTGAACCACCAGCACCGGTAAGAAATTTTTGGAAAGAATCTTCTCTTTGCAGGAGATTCTTTTCTTTTTGTCTTTTTGAAAGTAAGAAAAAGAATTTACATTTTTAAAAAATAGCCTTTTCAATTTTAAAAAGTTAAAAAATGGTTTATAATGTGGAGGTAAGTAATAAATAATTGAGTAGAGGAACTATCATGGCAAAATACGAATTTAAGTCCAGTCCAATTGATTTAGTCAACCCAAGCTACGACTTAGTAGTTATCGGGGCCGGTGGTACCGGTTTGTCAGCTGCTTTGCAGGCACATGAACTCGGCGCCAGCGTGGCTGTTTTTGAAAAGAACGAAGTTTTGGGCGGGAACACCAGCAAGGCTTCATCAGGGATGAACGCGGCTGAATCCCTGGTTCAATTCAAGCACGGCATCATCGACAACAAGGCCGACTTCTACCAGGAAACCCTTAAGGGCGGCGGCAACTTGAACGATGAAGCAATGCTGAGCTACTTCGTTGATCACGCTGCTTTGGCAATCGACTGGCTGAAGCAATACGGCGTTGAGCTGGATGACTTGACGATTACCGGTGGGATGAGCAAGAAGCGGGCTCACCGGCCGGCATCTATGGCGCCAGTTGGCGGCTACCTGATCACTGGCCTGTTGAAGAGCATTGAAGCAGCCCGGATTCCAGTCTTCAACAAGACCAAGGTTGTTAAGCTTTTGCAAGACGAAAAGGGCAAGGTAACTGGCATCGACATCATTGGCCCAGACGGCCGCCGGCAAGTTAAGGCCAAGGCTGTTATCCTGGCAACTGGTGGTTTCGGCGCTTCTAAGGAAATCATCAAGAAGTACCGGCCAGACCTGGAAGGCTACAAGACGACCAACCAAGCCGGTGCTACTGGTGACGGTCTGATCCTGGGTGAAGAAGCCGGTGCAGAACTGGTGCAAATGGACTTCATCCAAGTTCACCCAACCGCGCAAACTGATGGTGAAAAGACCTTCTTGATCGGGGAAGCTGTCCGGGGCGAAGGCGCTATTTTGGTCAACAAGGCCGGCCAGCGTTTCATCAACGAACTGGACACCCGGAAGGTCGTTTCAGCAGCTATCACTGGCTTGAATGAAGACGGTGCCTACCTCATCTTTGACCAAGGCGTCCGCGACCACGTTAAGGCAGTTGAATTCTACGACCACATCGGCCTGGTAGAACATGGGGCTACTTTGGAAGAACTGGCTGGCAAGATCGGCGTTGACGCTGCTGGTCTTGAAGCAACTGTTGCCAGCTGGAACGAAGCAGTCAAGGACCAAGACGACCAAGCCTTTGGCCGGACTACCGGGATGGACCGCGACATTTCAGTTGCGCCATACTTTGCTATCCACATTCACCCAGCCATCCACTACACGATGGGTGGTCTGCACATCAACCCTGAAACCCAGGTTTTGGGCAAGGACGACAAGGTGATCGAAGGCCTCTACGCCGCTGGTGAAGTTTCCGGGGGCCTGCACGGTAACAACCGGATCGGCGGTAACTCAGTTGCTGAAACTGTAGTCTTTGGCCGGCAAGCTGGTATTCAAGCAAGTAAGTTCGTGCGCGGCGAAAACTAAGCTGAAAAAGAACAAGTTACAATAAAGAATACTATTTTCGACAGTAGCTCTCAGGCTGCTGTCTTTTTTTACCAAAAATTAGCAGATTAAAGTTCACTCCTTCACATACCTGTGCTATCATAAAGGAAAACGGTTGAAACCGCTTTATGATAATTGATTTGATGATGAAAGGAAGAGATCATGAGTACACGGGAACGCTATCAGCAGAGTGAACTGGTCAAGGCGAACAGCAAGTTCAGCCGGGTCCGGGCGACTATTGAATCAGCTTTTTACGGCAACAATGTCCATGAAGTCAAGAGTGTAGCGGAAGCATATGAACTGGCCAAGCGTCAGCCTGGCGTAATTGAGACTGACCTGCCGATCCTGCACACCAGTGATTTGGGTCTGCCAGTCGGGGCCAAGCAATTGGTTTACAACCACGGCAAGATTTTGGGCCGGACGGCATCAGCCCGGCACTTTGTCGATGATCCAGAGGAAGACGCAGCTGCTTTGACCAACTGTTTGTATGAAGACATTTATGCCGGCCATGAGCAGAAGTATTTGAAGACGACGGTCCTGGTTGGGCTGGACCCGTCCTTTAGCTTAAAGGCCCACTTGCTGCTGCCGGAGGACCAGGCCTTCAACCTGCTCAGCTACATGCTCAACTTCCGCTTTTTTGATGAAAAGGCGGCTGAGATGTACGAAAAATCCAAGCTTTATGATGAAGGGGACTTGTACTTCTACTTTGACCCGAACGTGAAGGATCCGGCTTATCCAAACGGACTGGCAATTTTTGACGCTCCGCACAACTGCGCCGCGGTGTTTGGCCTACGCTACTTTGGTGAGCTGAAGAAGGGAACCTTGACCTTGGCCTGGGCCCTGGCCCACCGGCACGGCTATGCTGCCTGCCACGGGGGCGAGCAAGCCTTCCACTTTGAAGACAAGGAAGACAAGGTATTTGCCTTTTACGGCTTGTCGGGCTCAGGTAAGTCAACCTTGACCCACGCTGACCATGACGGCAAGTATGATATTACTGTTTTGCACGACGACGCCTTTATTATTTCAAGAGAAGACGGCAGCTCGGTAGCCTTGGAGCCGGCCTACTTTGATAAGACTCACGACTATCCAGCCGGTCACCACGAGACCAAGTACTACACGACTGTGATGAACTGCGCGGTTACCCTGGATGAAGCAGGGCGGAAAGTTTTGGTTACGGAAGACCTCCGGAACAATAACGGCCGGGTGATCAAGAGCCGGTATACTTCAGCCAACCGGGTTGATGTGGAAGAAAATCCGATCACGGCCCTCTTCTGGATCATGAAGGACAACTCTTTGCCGCCGGTATTGAAGGTGACGGATCCGGTTTTGGCTACAACCCTGGGCTTAACTTTAGCCACCAAGCGGACGTCAGCTGAGAATCTGCCAAAGGGTTTTGACATGAATACTTTGGTCATCGAACCATTTGCGGATCCCTTCAGAGCTTACCCAGTTGGGGGCGACTATGGCGACTTCAAGGAGCTTTTTACCAAGCGGGGAGCGGAATGCTACGTTTTAAACACGGATGCCTTCTGCGGGAAAAACATTCCTAAGGAACTGACTTTAGAGATCATTGAAAAGCTGGTGGATGATACTGACCAGTGGCAGGCCTTTGGCGATTTTGCCGGAGTCAGCTACATGCCGCTGGCTGACTATCCGGTTGACCTGGACTCCGCTGAATACAAGCAGAATCTCAGAGCCCGGATGCAGGACCGGCTGGACTGGCTGAACACGTACAACGGTGAGCACCCAAAGACGCCGCTGCCAGAAGAAGCCAAAGAATGCTTAGAGAAAATTGTTAGTGAACTGAAGTAAGCATCTATCTATATTAGGCAAATAGCAGCCAATCTTTTAACAGACCTCAGGGTCTGTTTTTTATTTTGAAAAAGAAAATAGAAAAAGTTTTATCTTTTTTGCCAGCAGAAATAGAGATAATCCGAACTATCGTTTCTTTGAAAAATAATTCCTGCGGAAAGAAAAAACAAAAGAAAGAGTAAGCAAGTTTGCTTTTATTACAACGGGTCCTGGTGCACCAGG